>NZ_JARAUO010000001.1:0-623394 GCF_033792105.1 Streptomyces sp. WI03-4A | reverse complement strand
AGGGAAACGCCCGGTTACATTCCGAACCCGGAAGCTAAGCCTCACAGCGCCGATGGTACTGCAGGGGGGACCCTGTGGGAGAGTAGGACACCGCCGAACTCCTTTTGAAGCTCCGGCTCTTGGGCAATGCCCAGAGGCCGGAGCTTTTTTGCGTTGAGGTAGGGTCAGGGGGCATCGTTGGCTCGTTTCGCACAGGAGGCCCCCGGGTGGAGGTCCAGGAGACCCGTGTCCAGACGGACCGGGTCCTCACCATCCCCAACATCCTCAGCATGGCCCGGCTCGTCGGCGTACCGGTCTTCCTGTGGCTGATCCTCAGGCCCGAGTTCGGGGGCCCCAAGAGCGACGGCTGGGCTCTCCTGGTGCTCGCTTTCAGCGGGGTCAGCGACTATCTCGACGGCAAGCTCGCCCGGCGCTGGAACCAGATCAGCAGCCTCGGCCGGCTACTCGACCCCGCGGCCGACCGGCTGTACGTCCTTTCTACGCTGCTGGGTCTCACCTGGCGGGAGATCCTTCCGGTCTGGCTCACCGCCCTTCTGCTGGCGCGGGAGCTGATGCTGCTGGTGATGGTGGGGATCCTCAGGCGCCACGGCTATCCGCCGCCGCAGGTGAACTTCCTCGGGAAGGCCGCCACGTTCAACCTGATGTACGCCTTCCCGTTGCTGCTGCTCAGTGACGGAAACGGGTGGATCGCGTCACTCGCCGCTGTTTTCGGATGGGCGTTCGCAGGATGGGGTACAACCCTCTATTGGTGGGCAGGAGTGCTCTACGTGGTACAAGTCCGTCGCCTGGTTCGCGCGGACGCCGTGACCGATTGAGCTCGTCGATTGTCCGGACATAGCGGCCCGATGGCCCGCTGCCCAAAACTGCGGGACAATCTCGATGGGTGAAGTCGGCTAGACCGTCGTCTCTATAGGAGGACGCTCCCGACATGAAGGCCGTCGTGATGGCCGGTGGCGAAGGCACTCGCCTTCGCCCTATGACCTCCAGCATGCCCAAGCCGCTCCTTCCGGTGGCCAACCGGCCGATCATGGAGCATGTGCTGCGGCTGCTCAAAAGGCATGGGCTCAACGAGACCGTGGTCACCGTGCAGTTCCTGGCATCGCTCGTCAAGAACTACTTCGGCGACGGCGACGAGCTCGGAATGGAGCTCACGTATGCCAACGAGGAGAAGCCACTCGGTACCGCCGGAAGCGTCAAGAACGCCGAAGAGGCGTTGAAGGACGATGCGTTCCTCGTCATCTCCGGTGATGCCCTGACCGACTTCGACCTCACAGACCTGATCAATTTCCACAAGGAGAAGGGCGCACTGGTCACGGTCTGCCTGACCAGGGTGCCCAATCCGCTGGAATTCGGTATCACCATCGTCGACGAGGAAGGCAAGGTCGAGCGTTTCCTCGAGAAGCCGACCTGGGGCCAGGTCTTCTCCGACACGGTGAACACGGGCATCTACGTGATGGAGCCCGAGGTCTTCGACTACGTCGAGGCGGACGTGTCCGTCGACTGGTCCGGCGATGTCTTCCCGCAGCTCATGAAGGAAGGCAAGCCCATCTACGGGTACGTCGCCGAGGGCTACTGGGAGGACGTCGGCACCCACGAGAGCTACGTCAAGGCCCAGGCCGACGTGCTCGAGGGCAAGGTCAACGTCGACATCGACGGCTTCGAGATCTCCCCGGGCGTCTGGGTCGCCGAGGGTGCCGAGGTGCACCCCGACGCGGTGCTCCGCGGACCGCTCTACATCGGCGACTACGCCAAGGTGGAGGCCGGCGCCGAGATCCGCGAACACACCGTCGTCGGCTCCAACGTCGTGGTCAAGAGTGGTGCCTTCCTGCACAAGGCGGTCGTTCACGACAACGTGTACGTCGGCCAGCACAGCAACCTGCGCGGCTGTGTCGTCGGCAAGAACACCGACATCATGCGGGCCGCCCGCATCGAGGACGGCGCGGTCATCGGTGACGAGTGCCTGATCGGCGAAGAATCGATCGTTCAGGGCAATGTGCGGGTCTACCCGTTCAAGACCATCGAGGCCGGCGCCTTCGTCAACACCTCGGTCATCTGGGAGTCCAGGGGGCAGGCGAACCTCTTCGGCGCCCGCGGCGTCAGCGGCATCCTGAACGTGGAGATCACGCCCGAGCTGGCCGTACGGCTGGCCGGCGCCTACGCGACCACGCTGAAGAAGGGGTCGACGGTCACCACCGCCCGAGACCACTCCCGAGGCGCGCGTGCGCTCAAGCGTGCGGTGATCTCGGCGCTCCAGGCCAGCGCCATCGACGTACGCGACCTGGAGAACGTGCCGCTCCCCGTGGCGCGGCAGCAGACCGCGCGAGGCAGCGCCGGCGGCATCATGATCCGTACGTCGCCGGGTGTGCCGGACTCCGTCGACATCATGTTCTTCGACGGGCAGGGCGCGGACCTCTCCCAGGGCGGCCAGCGCAAGCTGGACCGTATCTTCGCGCGGCAGGAGTACCGCCGGGCGTTCCCCGGTGAGATCGGCGACCTGTACTTCCCTGCGAGCGTCTTCGACTCCTACACCGGTTCGCTGCTGCGCAACGTCGACACGACCGGCATAGCGGAGTCCGGCCTGAAGGTCGTCGTGGACGCCTCCAACGGCAGCGCCGGCCTCGTTCTGCCGAGCCTGCTGGGCAAGCTCGGCGTGGACTCGCTGACGATCAACCCCGGTCTCGACGAGTCCCGGCCCACGGAGACCACCGAGATGCGGCGCAGCGGACTCGTGCGGCTCGGGGAGATCGTGGCGTCGTCCAGAGCCGCGTTCGGTGTCCGGTTCGACCCGGTCGGTGAGCGGCTGTCGCTCGTGGACGAGAAGGGCCGGATCATCGAGGACGACCGGGCCCTGCTGGTGATGCTGGACCTGGTGGCCGCCGAGCGGCGCAGCGGGCGGGTGGCGCTTCCGGTCACCACGACCCGGATCGCCGAGCAGGTGGCGGCGTACCACGGCACGCAGGTCGAGTGGACGACCACGTCTCCGGACGACCTCACCCGGGTGGGCCGCGAAGAGGGCACCATCTTCGGCGGCGACGGCATGGGCGGCTTCATCGTCCCCGAGTTCAGCGGTGTCTACGACGGCACGGCGGCGTTCGTACGGCTGATCGGTCTGGTGGCGCGCACCCAGCTCACGCTGAGCCAGATCGACGCGCGGATCCCGCGGGCGCACGTCCTGAAGCGGGACCTGGCGACCCCGTGGGCCGTCAAGGGCCTGGTGATGCGACGGGTCGTCGAGGCGGCGGGAGACCGCTCCGTCGACACGACGGACGGTGTGCGGGTCGTGGAGAGCGACGGGCGCTGGGTGATGGTGCTGCCCGACCCGGCCGAGGCCGTCACCCATCTGTGGGCCGAGGGTCCGGACGACGCCTCCGCGCAGGCGCTGCTCGACGAGTGGGCGGCCGTGGTGGACAGCGCCGGCCGATAGGCGGTAGCAGCAGTTCCGGGCGGCAAAAGGCGCCGCACGCGCGCGTGCCGGACAAGTGTCCCCAAGGGGGCCTGTCCGGCACGCCGGAGGGGCCATTCGGAGGTACTGCTCGCGACGTGCGACGATGTGCGGCATGCCGCAGCCACCCCCCGTTCGGAGCAGCCCCTCGCCGCCGCGGCGTCCCGATGCCTCCATGTCGTTGATCACCAACGTCATGGACCACAGTCTCGACGACGGGTACGCCGAGGCCGCCGCCCGCAAGCAGTCCCGGGGTGAAGGGGAACTGCCGAGGACCCTCAGGGCGAAGCTGGTCCTGGCGGCCGGGCTGGTCCTGGCCGCGCTCGTCGTGACCGTGGGTGCGGCGCAGGCACGCGTCGCGGCGCCCACGGTGGCCAAGGAGCGGCAGGAGCTGATCGACCGCATCGACCGGGAGACGGCGGCCGCGGACAAGCTGGAGAAGGACGTCGACCGGCTGCGCGACGACGTCGGCGCGCGCCAGCGGACCGCGCTGCGGCAGAGCGGCGGCAGCGCCGACGCGGACCTGGTGGGCGTCCTGTCCGGGGCCACCGCGGTGCACGGCCCCGGGGTGAAGCTCGTGGTGGACGACGCAAAGGAGGCGAGCAGCGGGGGAGACGGCACGAACCCGCGCGAGACCTCCGGTTTCTCCGACACCGGGCGGCTGCGCGACCGGGACATGCAGCGCGTGGTCAACGGGCTGTGGTCCTCGGGTGCCGAGGCCGTGTCGATCAACGGGCAGCGGCTGACGGCCCTGTCCGCCATCAGGGCGGCCGGTGACGCGATACTGGTCGACAACAAGCCGCTGGTGCCGCCGTACACGGTGCTGGCGGTGGGGGACGGCGAGCGGCTGAGCAACAGGTTCCAGAACAGCGCGGACGGGCTCTATCTGCATGCTCTGGAGCAGAACTTCGCCATCCGCGCCACCATCTCCACGGAGAGCGACGTCCGGTTGCCCTCCGCGCCGAGTGTGATCGTACGAACAGCAGAGCCAGCGTCCGCGAACGCCGAGAAGACTGAGAAGGACACATCGTGATCGCCGTACTGGGCCTCGTCGTGGGAGTCGTGGCCGGCTTGTTGGTCCGGCCTGAGGTTCCGGCGGTGGTCGAGCCTTATCTGCCGATCGCCGTCGTGGCGGCGCTCGACGCCGTGTTCGGTGGTCTGCGGGCCATGCTGGACGGCATCTTCGACGACAAGGTCTTCGTGGTGTCGTTCCTGTCGAACGTGGTGGTCGCCGCGCTGATCGTGTTCCTGGGCGACAAGTTGGGCGTGGGCGCGCAGCTGTCCACGGGTGTCGTGGTCGTGCTCGGTATCCGGATCTTCTCCAACGCCGCGGCAATCCGGCGGCACGTCTTCCGGGCGTGACACCGATGAGCAACCAGGACGAGCAGCCGGAGAACAGGCTGCGCAAGGAACTGCCCGACGAGGTGCCGCCCGCGGCTCCCGAGCCCGAGCAGCCGGCCGCCGAGGGCGCCGAGGCGTCGCTCACCGGGCGTCAGCGGCTGGTCAAGGGGCTGTGGCCGCTGCGGATCACGCGTGCCCAACTCATCGTGGCGCTGCTGCTCTTCGGCCTCGGTTTCGGGCTGGCTGTGCAGGTGGCGTCGAACAGTGACAGCGACGGCGCGCTGCGCGGGGCACGTCAGGAAGATCTTGTTCGTATCCTCGATGAACTGGATTCCCGTACGCAGCGTCTTCAGGACGAGAAGCAGGGTCTCGACAAGCAGCGCCAGGAACTGCAGAGCAGCTCCGACCAGGCGGCGGAGGCTCGTCGGCAGACCGCCGAGAAGGAACGCCAACTCGGCATCCTGACGGGCAGTGTGGCGGCGCAGGGTCCCGGCATCACGATGACGATCGAGGACACGAAGGGAACGGTCAAGGCGGACATGCTGCTCGACGCGATCCAGGAGTTGCGCGCGGCCGGCGCGGAGGCGATCCAGGTCAACGGGGTGCGTGTCGTGGCGGGCACGTATTTCAGCGACTCCGGCAAGAGCGTGAGCGTCGACGGGAACAAGATCAACGCCCCCTATCGTTTCAAGGTCATCGGCAAGTCGCAGGATCTGGAGCCGGCGCTCAACATCCCTGGAGGTGTGGTGCAGACACTGGAGAAGGAGCAGGCCACGGTGACCGTCGAGCGGTCCGGCAAGATCGTCGTGGATGCCTTGCGACAGGTGAAGCGGCCTGACTACGCTCGGTCGTCCTCCCCGTGAACCGTCGGTGCATGGGGGACGTCCGGCACGGGCATGAGGTTGCGGGGGGTCGACGCACCGATGAGGTGGTGCGTGGTGGAAACTGTCTGGTGGCTACGGACGTTGTCAGGATGTCCGGGTCGGCCGGTGTAGGCAATCAGGGTTCGTCCTGCCCCACGGGCGGGTCTGTTTCGGTCAAGGGGAATCGCCCGTGAAGTTGTTTGCGAAGTTGTTCGGCAAGAGCGCACGAGAGGGCAGCGACAACGCGACCGCTCGTCATCGCGCAGAGCCTGACGCCGAGGGCCAGCGTCCGCTGTTCCGGGACCAGGTCGCTGGTCCGGGCGGTGACATTTCCGGAGGTCAGGGCGCGGCGTCTGTTGACCCTGCCCAGTCCGGCGGCATAGGTTTCGGGCAACCGTCGACCTCAGGTGCGGGTGGAGGGTTCGCTCCAGGCCCGTACGCTTCCAACGCCCCCGCGGGGCAGCCGCGGCAGGAGGATCCGTCCATGTCGGCCCTGGTGTGTACGAGGTGCGGTAACCGCAACGCGGAGAACGCGCGCTTCTGCTCGAACTGCGGCGCGCCGCTGCGTCCCGGTGTGACGCCGGAGCGCGCGTCCGAGACCACCTCCACGATCTCCATCTCCGGTATCGAGGCCTACGACGCCGAGGTGACCGGGCAGACGCAGATGCCGATGCTCTCGCCCGAGGCGCAGGCCGCGGTCGACGCGCTGCCGGTGGGTTCGGCGCTCCTGGTGGTGCGGCGGGGCCCTAACTCGGGCAGCCGCTTCCTGCTGGACAGCGACCTGACCACGGCCGGCCGGCATCCGCAGAGCGACATCTTCCTGGACGACGTGACGGTCTCCCGTCGGCACGTGGAGTTCCGGCGGGCCGGGGACGGTTCGTTCACGGTGGCCGACGTGGGCAGCCTGAACGGCACGTACGTCAACCGGGAGCGGATCGACCAGGTCGCTCTGTCGAACGGCGACGAGGTGCAGATCGGCAAGTACCGGCTGGTCTTCTACGCGAGCCGGCAGGGCATCTGACCCTCCGGACTCCGTCCGGGGGGACCCCCAGGGAAGGTCCATGCGTCACACACCGAGCGGCGGTGCCCGAAGCGGTACCGCCGCCACGGGCAGAGGGCTGATGAGCATCGGTACGGTGCTGAACCGGCTGCGCGAGGAGTTCCCCGAAGTCACGATCTCCAAGATCCGTTTCCTGGAGTCGGAGGGCCTCATCGAGCCGCAGCGGACCCCATCGGGGTACCGCAAGTTCACTGCCGGGGACGTGGAGCGTCTCGCCCACGTCCTGCGGATGCAGCGGGACCACTATCTGCCGCTCAAGGTGATCCGCGAGCACCTCGACGCGATGGAGCGGGGCGAGGCCGTCGCGCTGCCCGTGGTGGGGCGCCAGCGCACCGGCGAGGACGTGCCGGAGTCTCCGGGGCGGCCGACGGTGGCGCGGATCGGGCGGGCCGAGCTGCTTGCGGCGGCGGACATCGCCGAGGGGGACCTGGAGGAGTGGGAGTCGTACGGGCTCATCACTCCGCTGGAGGGCGGCGTGTACGACGCCGAGGCCGTGACCGTGGCCTCGCTCGTGTCCGAACTGGGCCGGTTCGGGATCGGGCCGCGTCATCTGCGGCTGATGAAGGCGGCGGCCGACCGCGAGGCGGGGCTGGTGGACCAGGTGGTGGCCCCGTTGCGGCGCCACCGTAATCCGCAGACCCGCGCGCACGCCGAGGCCCGTGCGAAGGAGCTGGCGGCGCTCACGATGCGGCTGCACGCCTCGCTGGTGCAGACGGCGCTCGGCGTCCGGTTGCCCTGAGCGACGGGGTGTGCAGGCGGCCGGATCGGCCACCTGTTCCCGGCCCGACTACCCAAACGTCCCGGGCACGGCCTAGGGTTGCTGTGTGAACGAGCTCGATGTCGTAGGTGTCCGGGTCGAAATGCCCTCCAACCAACCGATCGTGCTCCTGCGCGAAGTGGGGGGCGACCGTTACCTCCCCATCTGGATCGGGCCGGGGGAGGCGACGGCGATCGCCTTCGCCCAGCAGGGCATGGCCCCCGCGCGACCGCTGACCCACGACCTGTTCAAGGACGTGCTGGAGGCCGTCGGCCAGGAGCTGACCGAAGTACGCATCACGGATCTGCGTGAGGGCGTCTTCTACGCGGAGCTGGTCTTCGCCAGCGGGGTCGAGGTGAGCGCCCGCCCCTCCGACGCCATAGCGCTCGCCCTGCGCACCGGGACGCCGATCTACGGCAGCGACACGGTGCTGGACGACGCCGGCATCGCGATCCCGGACGAGCAGGAGGACGAGGTGGAGAAGTTCCGCGAGTTCCTCGACCAGATCTCGCCCGAGGACTTCGGCACCAGCAGCCAGTGAGACCGGGCCGGCCGTGAGATCCGCGGGTCCGCCGACCGGGTGGGCCGGCGCCTCGTGGCGCCACGGGCACGGCAATTGCCACCGGCCATTGAGAGCGTCCTACGGCCCTGCGCGAGCGCATTCGGCTAGCCTTTCCCCGCGGTGAGGTGCGGGAAACCACTCCTAGGGTGATTATCACTCGGCGTGCCGAGTGTGGCGATCGTTGACGCACCCCTGGTGACTGCCTACCGTCGAGAAGGCAGGTCAAGGACGGAGGTCGGCGTGAGAACGAGCGGCGACGGTACGGCTGGGGGTGCCCCCGGACGAGGGTTCGGGGAGAGCGGTCCGTACCCTCCCCCTAGCTCTCAGCCGCGCTCGCGCGGGGGGTACGCCCATCCCGGCAGCGCGAGCGACCCCGCCCCGCAGCGACCTACGGCAGTGCCGAACGGCGGAGGGGCGGCGTCCATGGGAACCGAGGAGATCGGGTACCGCGGGCCGACCGCCTGCGCGGCCGCCGGGATCACGTACCGGCAACTGGACTACTGGGCCCGCACCGGGCTCGTCGAGCCGAGCGTGCGGCCCGCCTTCGGGTCGGGCACCCAGCGCCTCTACAGCTTCCGGGACGTCGTCGTTCTCAAGATCGTCAAGCGGTTCCTGGACACCGGTGTCTCGCTGCAGAACATCCGGACGGCCGTCCAGCACCTCAGGGAACGCGGTTTCCGCGACCTGGAGCGCATGACACTCATGAGCGACGGCGCCACGGTGTACGAGTGCACCTCGCCCGACGAGGTCCACGCGCTGCTCCAGGGCGGTCAGGGCGTCTTCGGCATCGCCGTCGGCGTGGTCTGGCGGGACGTGGAAAGCGCCCTCTCGCAGCTGCACGGCGAGCGGGTGGACACCGGGGAGACGCTGGTCGGGCACAACCCGGCGGACGAGCTGGCACGGCGGCGCAACCGGGCCGTCTGACCGGGCCTGCTGACGGAGCCGTCACGAGGCCGTCCGACGGAGCCCGCCGACGAGACCCCCGATGCCCCGGCGTTCCCCGCCGGGGCATTGTCAGTGGTGTGGTGCAGCATCGGAGTTGTGAGAAACGCGCCCACGATCCTGCATCTCGACATGGATGCCTTCTTCGCCTCGGTGGAGCAGGCGTCCAAGCCGAGCCTGCGCGGGAAAGCCGTCGTCGTGGGCGGGCTCGGGCCCCGCGGTGTGGTGGCCACCGCGTCGTACGAGGCGCGTGTCTTCGGGGTGCACTCGGCCATGCCGATGGCCCAGGCGCGCCGGCTGGCGCCCAACGCCGCGTACCTCGTGCCCCGCTTCACCCTCTACCGGTCGATCAGCGAGCGGGTCATGGCGCTGCTGCGCGAGCTGTCACCGCTGGTGGAGCCGCTGAGCCTGGACGAGGCGTTCGTCGACCTGGAGGCCGCCGGAGCGGCCTGGGACGAGGCTTCGGCGCGGCTGGCCGGGGGGAAGCTGCGCGCGGACATACGGGCGGCCACGGGCCTGACCGGGTCGGTGGGTCTGGCGGCCTCCAAGATGCTCGCGAAGATCGCCTCCGAGCAGGCCAAGCCCGACGGGCTCGTGCTCATCGAGCCCGGGACCGAGCGGGCGCTGCTGGGCCCCATGTCGGTGCGGACCCTGCCCGGGGTCGGTCCGGCCACCGGGGACCATCTGCGGCGGGCCGGGATCAGCACGGTCGAGGAGCTCGCCGAGGCGGGGGAGGACGAACTGGTCCGCCTGCTGGGCAAAGCGCACGGGCACGCGCTGTACGCGATGGCGCTGGCCCACGACGAGCGGCCCGTGGTGGCCGAGCGGGAGACCAAGTCGGTGTCGGTCGAGGACACCTACGACGTGGACATCCACGACCGGACCCGGGTCGGACTCGAGGTGCAGCGGCTCGCCGACCGGTGCGTGGGGCGGCTGCGCGGTGCCGGGCTGTCGGGGCGGACCATCGTGCTGAAGGTGCGGCGCTACGACTTCTCCACGCTGACCCGATCCGAGACACTCCGCGGGCCCACCGACGATCCGGCGGTGATCCGGGAGGCGGCCGCGCGTCTGCTGGAGGCCGTGGACACCACGGGCGGGGTGCGGCTGCTCGGCGTGGGGGTCTCCGGGCTGGCCGACTACACCCAGGAGGACCTGTTCGCGCAGGCGGCGCAGCCTTCGCGAGCGGCGGAGACGGAGGAGGAAGCAGCAGGAACGCCGGGATCACAGGGAGGACAGGGAGCGGAGGGCGGGGCCGTCACGGAGCGGCCGGAGCCCGCGGAGCGGCACTGGCGGGCCGGCCAGGACGTGCGGCACGCGGACTGGGGGCACGGCTGGGTGCAGGGCAGCGGCCTGGGCCGGGTGACCGTGCGTTTCGAGACGCCTCTGTCGGAGCCCGGGAGGGTGCGGACGTTCCGGGTGGAGGAACCCGCGCTGGAACCAGCGGATCCGCTGCCGCTGGTGCCGGACGCGGACCCACTGCCGCAGGGTTCGCCGTGAGGGGCCGCTCAGGTCTCCTCCGTGCCCGCCAGCTTGCCGAAGTCGTGGTCGGGGAACGCGCGGGGCGGAGTCACGTCGAGACCGTAGTGGTGGTAGAGCTGCAGTTCCTGTTCGGGGGAGAGGTGGCGGCCGACGCCGAAGTCGGGAGCGTCCTTGATGAGCGAGCGGTCGAAGGGGACCTGGAGGGTACCTGCCACCAGTTCGCTGGGCTCGAGGGGCACGAAGGCGTCCCGGGAGAACAGGCCGGTGCGTATGGCCGCCCACTCCGGCACGCCCGTCGCGTCGTCGAGGTACACCTCGTCGATCGTGCCGATCTTGGTGCCATTGCGGTCGAACGCCTTGCGGCCGATCAGGTTGCGCGGATCGATGTCGGTCTGCACGGTCCCTCTCCCTCCAGCTGGTCGCAACTCATCCGTAAGCACAACAAAAGAGCACATTCGGGTAGGCGGCCACTCGAGGGCTCGGGCGTTGACCTCGCTGGTAGGCTGACAACGGCTGCTGACCCCGTGCGGGAGAGTCCTCCGACCACCTCGGAGGCGCCGAAGGAGCAAATCCTCCCCGGAATCTCTCAGGCCCACGTACCGCACGGACGAGGTCACTCTGGAAAGCAGGGCGGGTGTCGACGGCGTCCGCTCTCACCGACGGTGAAAGCCGGGTCCCTCGGGCGCCCGGTGAAGCTCTCAGGTTGAGATGACAGAGGGGGAGGCCGTCGGGACACCCGCGCCGGGGTGTCCCTCGAAGGTCGCGTCAGACCAGGAGGCCTCCGCAATGACCGCCCATCGCATTCCGCTCTCCGAGCTCGAAGCGGGTATCCCCTTCGAGCAGCGCCACATCGGGCCCGACCAGGAGGCACGGGCCAAGATGCTCGCGCAGGTCGGCTACGGCTCCCTCGACGAGCTGACCGCCGCCGCCGTTCCGGATGTCATCAAGAACGCGGACGCCCTGGACCTGCCGGGCGCCCGCACCGAGGCCGAGGTCCTCGCCGAGCTGCGCTCGCTCGCCGACCGCAACCAGGTCCTCGGTTCCATGATCGGGCTCGGGTACTACGGGACCTTCACCCCGCCGGTCGTGCTGCGCAACGTCATGGAGAACCCGGCCTGGTACACGGCCTACACCCCGTACCAGCCGGAGATCTCGCAGGGCCGTCTCGAAGCCCTGCTGAACTTCCAGACGATGGTCGCCGAGCTGACCGGCCTGCCGACCTCCGGCGCCTCCCTGCTGGACGAGGGAACCGCCGCCGCCGAGGCGATGTCGCTGTCCCGGCGCATGGGCAAGAACAAGAAGGGCCTGTTCCTGGTCGACGCGGACGCCCTGCCGCAGACCATCGCCGTCATCGAGACGCGCGCCGAGCCGACCGGCGTGGACGTGGTCGTCGCCGACCTCAGCGACGGCATCCCGGCCGACATCGCCGCGCGCGAGATCAACGGCGTGCTGATCCAGTACCCGGGCGCCTCCGGTGCCGTACGCGACATCAAGCCGGTCGTCGACCAGGCGCACGAACTGGGCGCGCTCGTCACCGTCGCCGCCGACCTGCTCGCGCTCACCCTGCTGACCTCCCCGGGCGAGCTGGGTGCCGACATCGCGATCGGCACGACCCAGCGCTTCGGCGTCCCGATGGGCTTCGGCGGACCGCACGCGGGCTACATGGCGGTGCGCGAGAAGTTCGCCCGCAGCCTGCCCGGCCGTCTCGTGGGCGTGTCCGTCGACGCCGACGGCCACAAGGCCTACCGCCTCGCGCTGCAGACCCGTGAGCAGCACATCCGCCGTGAGAAGGCCACCAGCAACATCTGTACCGCGCAGGTGCTGCTCGCCGTCATGGCCGGCATGTACGCCGTCTACCACGGCCCCGAGGGCCTGCGGACCATCGCCCGCCGCACCCACCGCTACGCCACGATCCTCGCCGAGGGCCTGAAGGCCGGCGGCGTCGAGATCGTCCACGGCGCCTACTTCGACACCCTCACCGCACGCGTCCCGGGCAAGGCCGCCGAGGTCGTGGCCGCCGCCCGCGCGGGCGGCGTCAACCTGCGCGCGGTCGACGCCGACCAGGTCTCGCTGGCCTGCGACGAGACGACCAACCGGGCCCAGCTCGCGGCCGTCTTCGCCGCCTTCGGTGTCGAGGGCGACATCGAGGCCCTGGACGCGGCCGCCGGGGAGGCGCTGCCCGAGGCGCTGCTGCGCACCGACGACTACCTGGCCCACCCGGTCTTCCACGAGCACCGCTCGGAGACCGCGATGCTGCGCTACCTGCGCCGGCTCGCCGACCGCGACTACGCGCTCGACCGCGGCATGATCCCGCTGGGCTCCTGCACCATGAAGCTCAACGCGACCACCGAGATGGAGCCGGTGACCTGGCCCGAATTCGGTCAGCTGCACCCGTTCGCGCCCGCCGAGCAGGCCGAGGGCTACCTGACGCTCATCCACGAGCTGGAGGACCGGCTCGCCGAGGTCACCGGCTACGACAAGGTCTCGCTCCAGCCGAACGCCGGTTCGCAGGGCGAGCTGGCCGGTCTGCTGGCCGTGCGCGGCTACCACCGCGCCAACGGCGACGAGCAGCGCACCGTCTGCCTGATCCCGTCCTCCGCGCACGGCACCAACGCCGCCAGCGCCGTGATGGCCGGCATGAAGGTCGTCGTCGTCAAGACCGCCGAGGACGGCGAGATCGACGTCGCGGACCTGCGGGCCAAGATCGAGCAGTACCGCGACGAGCTGTCCGTGCTGATGATCACCTACCCGTCGACGCACGGCGTCTTCGAGGAGCACGTCGCCGACATCTGCGCCCAGGTCCACGAGGCCGGCGGCCAGGTGTACGTCGACGGCGCCAACCTCAACGCCCTGGTCGGCCTCGCCAAGCCGGGCCACTTCGGCGGTGACGTCTCGCACCTGAACCTGCACAAGACCTTCTGCATCCCGCACGGCGGCGGGGGCCCCGGCGTCGGCCCGGTCGGCGTCCGCGAGCACCTGGCGCCGTACCTGCCCAACCACCCGATGCAGCCGGCGGCCGGCCCCGAGACGGGCGTCGGCCCGATCTCGGCGGCGCCGTGGGGCAGCGCGGGCATCCTGCCCATCTCCTGGGCGTACGTCCGGCTGATGGGCGGCGAGGGCCTCAAGCGCGCCACCCAGGTGGCCGTGCTCTCGGCGAACTACATCGCCAAGCGCCTCGAGCCGCACTTCCCGGTGCTCTACACCGGCCCCGGCGGTCTGGTCGCGCACGAGTGCATCATCGACCTGCGCCCGCTGACCAAGGCGACCGGCGTGAGCGTGGACGACGTGGCCAAGCGCCTGATCGACTACGGCTTCCACGCGCCCACCATGTCCTTCCCGGTGGCCGGCACGCTGATGATCGAGCCGACCGAGTCCGAGGACCTGGCCGAACTGGACCGCTTCTGCGACGCGATGATCGCCATCCGCGCGGAGATCGAGAAGGTCGGCTCCGGCCAGTGGCCCGCGGAGGACAACCCGCTGCACAACGCCCCGCACACGTCGCGGGTGCTGGGCGGCGACTGGGACCACGCCTACAGCCGTGAGGAAGCCGTCTTCCCGGCCGGTGTCGTGGCCGCCGACAAGTACTGGCCGCCGGTGCGCCGCATCGACCAGGCCTTCGGCGACCGCAACCTGGTGTGCTCCTGCCCGCCGCTGGACGCCTACGAGGACTGAGCGAGTGAGCGAGTAGAGGAGGGCCCCCGTCCGCGCCGGACGGGGGCCCTCCCGCGTTCCCCGTCCGGTCAGGCGGTGGCGAGCGCCACCTCGGTGGCCTTGATCAAGGCGATCACGTCGGAGCCCACGAACAGCCCGAGGTCGGCGGCCGCGTCCTTGGTGATCGCGGCGGTGAGTTCACCGCCGGCCATCGTGACCTTCACCGTGGCCATGACCGTGCCGAGCTCCAGGTGGGTGACGGCGCCGGCGAACTGGTTGCGGATCGACAGGCCCTCGTCCCGGCTGGTGGCGATGGAGACCTCCGTCGACTTCACCAGCGCGCGGACGGCCGTGCCCGGGACGAGGCCGAGCTGTTCGACGGCCTCCAGGGTGATGACCGAGGTGAGGTCCTGCCCACCGTCGAGGCGGACCTTGACGGTGGCCATGACCCCGCCGGGGCGGACCTCGGTGACGGTGCCGGGGAGCTGGTTGCGCATGCTCAGTGTCATGGGCACCCACCGTAGGGCGCGCGGGCGTTCAGGCCGGGTACGCGTGGGTCTGGGTCGCCTTGACCGTCGCCCAGACAGCGGCGCCCGGGTGCAGGTCGAGCTCCGCCGCGGCGACCGTGGTGAGGTCGGCGGCGAGCGGCAGTCCACCGGTGAGGTCGGCGCGGATCTGGTCGCCGTGGGTCTCCAGACCGGCCACCTCGCAGCGCCACAGGTTGCGGGCGCTGGCCCCCGTGGGCCGGTCCCGGAACAGGGTGACGGCGCCCGGCGGGAAGGCGACGAAGACGGGCCCGGACAGCGTCTCCGTGGTGGTGATCGCGGCCCCGGCGTCGAGCCGTACCGTGTGGCCCTCGGCCTGCCCCCGGTAGAGGTTGAGGCCGACGAGCTGGGCGATGTAGTCCGTGCGCGGCCGGCGGGCGATGTCCGACGGGGTGCCCTCCTGTACGACCAGGCCGTGCTCGACGACGACCAGCCGGTCCGCGAGCACCATGGCGTCCAGCGGGTCGTGGGTGACCAGCACGGCGACGGCCTCGAACTCGGCGAGGTGCCGGCGCAGCTGGGCGCGCACCTCCAGCCGGGTGCGGGCGTCCAGGGCCGCGAGCGGTTCGTCCAGGAGCAGCAGCCGGGGCCTGGTGGCCAGGGCGCGGGCGAGCGCGACGCGCTGGGCCTGGCCGCCGGAGAGCCGGCGGGGCTTGGCATGGGCGTGGTCGGCCAGGCCCATGCGGTCCAGCCAGGCGGCGGCCTGGGCGCGTGCCTCGGCCTTGCCGGTGCCCTGGCAGCGCGGCCCGAAGGCCACGTTGTCCAGGGCGGACAGGTGCGGGAAGAGCAGGTAGTCCTGGAAGACGACGCCGACCGGGCGGGACTCGGGCGGGGTGTGCTCCAGGGAGGTGCCGTCCAGTCGCAGGTGGCCGTCGGTGAGCGGGACGAGACCGGCGAGGGCGCGCAGCGCGGTCGTCTTGCCGGCGCCGTTGGGCCCGAGCACCGCGACGACGTCACCGGGGGCGGCGGTCAGGGCCACGTCGAGCCGGAAGGAACCCCGGTCCACGGCGAGCCGGGCGTCGAGTCCCTGCTCGCCCCGTACCGCGAGGTCGGGCTTGCGGGAGTCGGTGTCGGTCATGGATCCGTCCGTCGGCACTGGTGCGGGGTCGTCGTCTTCCATCCTGTGGGCATCGTCAGGATCCCGTCAGCCACCGGTCGCGCAGTCCGGCGAGCACCGCGATGGACACGGCGAGCAGGACGAGGCTGAGCGCGATGGCGGCCTCGGGGTCGTTCTGCAGGGCGAGGTAGACCGCGAGGGGCATGGTCTGGGTACGGCCGGGGAAGTTGCCCGCGAAGGTGATCGTCGCGCCGAACTCGCCGAGCGCGCGGGCCCAGGCCAGGACCGCGCCCGCGGCGATGCCGGGGGCGATCAGCGGCAGCGTGACCCGGCGGAACGCGGTGAAGCGGGAGGCGCCGAGCGTGGTGGCCGCCTCCTCGAAGCGCGGGTCGGCGGCCCGCAGGGTGCCCTCGACGCTGATGACCAGGAAGGGCATGGCGACGAAGGCCTCCGCGACCACCACGCCCGCCGTGGTGAACGGCAGGGTGATCCCGAACCAGGAGTCGAGCCACTCGCCGGCGACGCCGTTGCGGCCCAGGGCGAGCAGGAGCGCCACACCGCCGACCACCGGCGGCAGCACGAGCGGCAGGGTCACCAGGGCCCGTACGAGGCGGCGGCCGGGGAAGTCGGTCCTCGCCAGCAGCCAGGCCAGCGGCACCCCCAACACGACGCACAGCGCGGTCGCCGCGGTCGCGCTGACCAGCGAGAGCTGGAGCGCCTGCCAGACCTCGGCGCTGGTCAGCTGGTCGGGCAGGCTGCTCCAGGGGGCGCGCACCAGCAGGGCGACGAGCGGCAGCAGCAGGAACGCCAGGGCGACGAGGCCGGGCACCAGCAGGGGCAGCGGTACCCCGCGGGCGCGACGGCGCCGCGGACCACCCGTGCGGGGGCGGGCCGCGGCGCCGGGCTTGTCGAGCGAGGTCACGGCTTGAGGAACCCCGCCTCGCTCAGGACCCGCCGGCCCTCGGCGGACCGCACCAGCGTGATGAACGCCTTGGCCGCCTCGGCGTTCTGGGCGTTCTTCAGCAGGGCGATGGGGTAGTCGTTGATGGCCTTGGCCGACTCGGGGAACTCCACGCCCTCCACCTTGTCACCCGCGGCCTTCACATCGGTCTTGTAGACCACCGCGGCGTCGGCCTCCTTCAGCTCGACCTTCGTCAGGGCGCTCTTGACGTCCTGCTCGTAGGAGACCGGGGTGAGCTTCAGGTCGCTTGCCTCCAGGGCCTTCTGGGCGGCGGCGCCGCACGGCACGGTCCTGTCGCACAGGACGACCTTCAGACCCGACTTGGTGAGGTCCTTCAGGGAGGCGACCTTGTCGGGGTTGCCCGGCAGGGTGGCGATCTCCAGCTGGTTGCGGACGAAGGTGGCCGGGGTGCCGGCCGCGTCCTTCTTGTCCGTCACGAGCGCCATGGTCTTGGGACTGGCGGCGGCGAACACGTCCGCGGGGGCACCGCCGGTGATGCCGGCGGCGAGGGAGTCGCTGCCGCCGAAGTTGAAGGTGACCTTGGTACCCGGGTGCTGCTCTTCGAACTGCTTGCCCAGCGTCGTGAAGCTCTCCTTCAGGGAGGCCGCGGCGAACACCGTGACCGTGCCGGACAGCTTCGGGGAGGCGGAACCGGACGTGTCCGCCTTCGCGGATGAGTCGTCGGAGGAGGAGCAGGCGCTGAGTGCCATCAGGGCGGCGGCTCCCGCACCGGCCAGCTGCAGCATCCGCCGGGTCCGGCGCACGGAACGGGTCATCAGGATCTACTCCTCAGGATCGTGGAACAACGGTCGCGCCCTGTGACGGCCGGGCTTCGGCCATGCGGCGATGATACTGCCGCATCTGCGAGGTGTAAGTCTCCTGTCATATCGCATGAGCTGCCCACTCGTGAGTTGTGGCTTGCATGTGCGTTTGTACGGTGCTCGGCGGCGGGTACGGTTTTCCGGGAGGTGGTCGCAGGTGAAGCTCGCGGAACTCGCCCTGACGGGGCCCGTGTTCGACCCGGCGCGGCGCAAGGACCGGCTGCGCTTCCTCATCGCCGTCACGGGCACCGACGGCCATCGTGCCCTGCTGTCCTGGGCCGAGATCGACCCGGACTTCGCCGACGCCCCGGTGCTGCTCGCCGTCACCATGGAAGACCGCGCCCCGGCTCGTCGAGACGCACGTGCTCGAAGAGGGTGGCGCCGAGCGCCTGGGCGACCCCGCCCACCCTGGCCCCGGCACTGCATCGGATTCATCACCTTGCCCGCGTCGGCGGCGTGCACGCTGAGCAGGATGCGGATCTCCCCGGTGCCGGGGTCGACCGCCCCCGGAACCAGTGCGCGTTGAAGGCGACCGAGCGCGGGGGCGGCTCGTACACCTCCTTCAGCGGCAGGCGGCCGCCCGGGTGCAGGACGGGCACGCCTCCGCCGACGCCGACGGCGCGGCCACCGCCGTGCTGCTGAGCACCCTGGAGACGTTCCTCGCCTGCGACCGTTCGTGGGCGCGCACCGCCCAGGAGCTCCACCTGCACGTCAACACCGTGCACTACCGGATCCAGCGCATAGAGCACTTCACCGGGCGCGATCTGTCGCGGCTGCGCGACCGGCTCGACCTGTGGGCCGCGCTGCTGTGCCGGTGAGAGGGACCCGGCTCAGACGCGGTCGATGTGCACGTTCGTCGACTTCACGCGCGCGGTGGCCTCCATGCCGACCTCCAGGCCCAGCTCCTCCACGGCCTCCCGGGTGAGCAGCGAGACCAGCCGGTGCGGGCCCGCCTGGATCTCGACCTGCGCGGCGACGTCGCCGAGCTTGATGGCGGTCACGATGCCCGGGAAGGCGTTGCGCACCGAGGTGGAGGACACCTCCTCCTCGCCGCCGCCCGCCTTGGCCAGCTCGACGGAGAACGCGGCGAGGTCCCTGCCGTCGATGAGTCGCCGTCCAGCCTCGTCGCGATGGGTGGTCACCCGGCCGGCGTCGGCCCAGCGGCGGGCGGTGTCCGGGCTCACGCCGAGCAGCCGCGCCGCCTGGCCGATCGTGTAGGACTGCATGCGGGTCACGATAGGGCCACCGGTGGGCGAAAGGCGTGGTGGGGCCGCCGGGCCGGGTGTCAGCCCGTGTGCACGCGCGGCCGGCGGTGACGGTCGGGCTCCGCCTCGCGCAGCACCTCACGGGTGACCGGGGCCACCTCGCCCTGGCCGAAGAGGAAGAACCGCAGGAAGTTGGCGAACGGGTTTCCCTCGGTCCACTCGAAGTAGATGTGCGGCGTGCAGCCCGTGAAGTCGCGGACGTGCAGGAGCAGGGCGGCCAGGGCGTTGGGGACGGAGGCGGACTCCACGCTCAGCACGCGGTAGCGGCCGTGCATGACCTCGCCGCGTACGCTCAGGCCCGCCTCGAACTCGGAGGGGTCGGTCACCGTCACCTCGAGGAAGACGAAGTCCTCCTGCTCGGGCATGTCGTTGTCGGCGCGGATCTGCTCGATCTTTTCGCGGTACTCGGCCTTGTCGCGCTGGTCGGGCTCGTTGGCGATGAACCGCATCTTGCGGCTGGCCATGTCCCGGACGAATCGTTCCGCCATCGGGTCCATCGTCACGCTGGTCACCCGCAGCTCGAAGGCACGGGCCAGCCGGGACAGCAGCGAGACCAGGATGATGCCCGCGATGAAGCAGGCGCCGATCTTCACACCGTCAGGGCGCTCCAGGACGTTGACGACGGTCGTGTACAGGAACACCACCGAGATGATCGCGAACAGGACGGTCCAGCGCCGCTGCCGCGCCTTGCGGGCGGCGATGGTCACCGCGATCGCCGCCGAGCTGATCAGCACCAGCACACCGGTGGCGTAGGCGCCGCCCTGCTTGTCCACGCTGGCGTCGAAGATCCAGGTCACCAGGAAGGCGATCAGGGTGAAGACGATGACCATCGGGCGCACGGCGCGGGCCCAGTGGGGGGCCATGCCGTAGCGCGGGAGGTAGCGGGGCATGAGGTTGAGCAGGCCCGCCATCGCGGAGGCGCCGGCGAACCACAGGATGGCGATCGTGGAGACGTCGTAGACCGTGCCGAAGGCTCCGCCCAGGTACTGGTGCGCCAGGTAGGCGAGCGCGCGGCCGTTGGCCTGGCCGCCCGGCTTGAACTCGTTCTCCGGGATCAGCAGCGTGGTGATGAAGCTGGTGGCGATCAGGAAGCAGCTCATGATGACGGCCGCGGTCGTCAGCAGCTTCTTGGCGTCCCGGATCCGGCCCCTGGGGTGGGCCTCGGTGTCGCTCGCGTCGCCCCGGACGTGCGGCATGACGGCGACACCGGTCTCGAATCCGGACAGGCCGAGGGCGAGTTTCGGGAAGACGATCAGGGCGACGCCGATCATGACGAAGACGTTGCCGTGCTCCGCGGTCAGCGCGTTGGCCCAGTCGGTGACCACGTGCTCGGCGGTGACGACGTGCCAGATGCCGACGGCCACGACCACGACGTTGAGCGCGAGGTAGATGCCGACCAGGGCGACCGCGACGCCGATGGCCTCCAGGAAGCCCTTGAGGAACACCGCGCCGAGCAGGGCGACCAGGAACAGGGTGATCAGCACCTGGTAGCCGTGCAGAACGGTCGTGAGGTGCGGGTTCTCCACCAGGTGGGTGGAGGCGTCGGCGGCGGAGAGGGTGATGGTGATCAGGAAGTCCGTGGCCGCGAAGCCCAGCAGGGTGAGGACGAACAGCTTGCCCTTCCAGAACGACAGCAGCCGCTCCAGCATGGCGATGGAACCCTCGCCGTGCGGGCTCTCCTCGGCCACCCGGCGGTAGACCGGGAGGGCGCCCGCCAGGGTGACGATCACCAGCACGATGGTGGCGATCGGCGACAGCAGGCCGGCCGCGAGGGCCGCGATGCCGGGCTGGTAGCCGAGGGTGGAGAAGTAGTCGACGCCGGTCAGGCACATCACGCGCCACCAGCGCTGGCCCTTGTGCGGGGGCTCGGGCTCCGCGTGGGGTCCGGTGACGCCGCCGTGCTTGCCCATGTCGGACAGGCCCTCCAGCATCCAGGCGCGCAGGCGGCTGGGAGGGTGCTCGGTCGTGACCATCGGCGTGCTCCTGTGTGCGGCTCAGCTGTTCGGCCATCACAGGGACGGCGGCTTCAGCGTAAGCGGAGAGTGACGCCTGGGCCCACGAATCCGGGGCCCATGGGCATCAATCTTGCGTTAAGAACGGGCCGCCCGGAGCGGCGCGCACGTCGAGAAGCGGAGGCCCGGCGGCCGGTGGGCGCGCCCGGCGGCATCGGGGAAGGCGCGGCCGCGGCCTCGTGGAGCGGACACCGAGCGTCATCTCGTACGACACCTCCATGCTGCCCCGCCGGAGTCCATGCTGCCCCGCCGGAGGCCGGGCCGCAGCCGCAGCGGGCGGGAGCGGCCCGGGACGGGGGAGGCCGGCTCGGCGGACGGACGCGCCGGGCGTGCCTCACAGATCCCGGGTGTCCATGCGCAGGTGCCAGGCGTTGCGCCGGTGGACGGAGACCAGGTCCGACTCCAGCGGCGACGGCGGCACCGCGAGGACCGGGCAGACCGCGTGCGTGAGGCAGTGCCGGGTGACCCGGCCCGAGAAGGCCCGCTGCAGCCCGCGCCGGCCCGCGCCGACCACCAGCACGTCGTCCTCCCGGTCCGCGGTCGCCACCAGGGCCCTGCCGGGCGTGCCACGCACGATCGCCGCGTGCATGGCGACCCCCGGTCCGTCCTCACCGAAGATCTCCTCCAGCACCGAGGCGAGCCGCTGCTTGGCGAGCCGCTGCCACTCGTCGACCAGCAGGTCGGCGGCCGGGCCGTGGTGTGCCGCGGGATCACCGCCGGGCGGCTCCCAGGCCAGGACCGGCCACAGCTCGGCCCCCAGCCGGCGGGCCAGCGCGGTGGCCCGGCGCAGGGCCGTGACGCTGCCCAGGGAGCCGCTCACGCCGACCACCACGCGGGGGGTCGTCGAGGCGTCGTAACGGGACATGGCTCCACCGTTCCTCACGGGTGCCCGTGGTCCCCTCGCGCGGGTCGGGGCCGCGCGCGGGCCTGTCTTCCATCCCACTCCCGAACGGGGGATTCGACCAGCCGTAGAGCAGCCCGAGAACAGCCGGAGAAGAGGAATGCGAAGGAGCCGCACTCTCGAACTCAGGAGGATTGGCCGACAGGTTCGAAACTTTCGACATCCTGTGAGGCGTACGTGCGGACCTACGGCAACCCCGTGCATCCCCGGCTTCCACCCGGACCCGAGCATGTGCCGCGTCGGGGGCGACCACTACCTGGTCTGCTCCAGCTTCCAGTAGGGCCCCCGGCCCCGGCCGCCTGGGGCGCCCCTCCCGCCCGAGCCCGTGCGGGACTCGCGCGGGCTCGGGCCCGTGCGGCAGCGTCTCGCGGCCCACCCCGTGCCGCCGGGCCCGGTCACGCTCGCCGTCCGGCGGGTTCACCGGCCGCGTCCTCGGCATGTCCGTCACGCAGGGGCGCGCGGCCTTCGACTGGTTCGACTACGAGCCGCGAGCCGGTGCGCGAGACCTTGACGCTCCCCACGCGTCTTCCTAGAGTCGCCGTTCGGAACGTTCGGAGTTCAGAGCGAATGTTTCGGTCCACGATGTGTGCCGCCCCGGTCCGCCGGTCGACGGCGGTCCCTGGTTCTTCTCGTCTTCTTCTCGCCGAGACCCTCACCGAAGCAACTCCGAAAGTTTCGAAGGAGCGCATGATGGGCGACCCTGCACTGTCCCGCCGCGGCTTTCTGGCCGCCTCCGTCGCCGCCGGCCTCGGCGCCACCGCACTCAGCGGCTGCGGCGGCGACTCGGACGGGGGGTCGTCCTCGGGGACGACCACGATCGAGTGGTGGAACATCTCGACCACGGAGCCGACCAAGACCGTCTGGGCCGCTCTCGCCAAGAAGTTCGAGGCGCGGAACCCCAAGGTCAAGCTGAAGATCGTCCAGCTCGAGAACGACGCCTACAAGTCGAAGATGACCGCGCTGACCGCCTCGGGGAAGCTGCCGGACGTCTTCCACACGTGGGGCGGCGGCGTGCTGAGGCAGCAGGTCGACGCGGGACTCGTCGAGGACCTCACGGGCGCCACCAAGCCCTGGGCCGACGCCCTGCTGCCGGTCGCCGGACAGCCCTACCTGCTGGACGGCAAGGTGTACGGCATTCCGTTCGACATCGGCATGATCGGCTTCTGGTACAACAAGTCGCTCTTCCGGAAGGCCGGGATCACCACGCCCCCGACCACCTGGAGCGGCTTCCTCGACGCCGTGCGGAAACTGAGGTCCGCCGGGATCACCCCGCTCGCCCTGGCGGGCAAGGAGAAGTGGCCCGGCATGTACTACTGGGCCTACCTCGCGATGCGCACCGCCGGCGTCGACGCGCTCCGCAAGGCCGGCGACAGCAAGGACTTCACCGGCCCCGGCTTCGTGGCGGCCGGGCAGCACCTCAAGGAACTGGTCGACCTCGGCCCCTTCCAGAAGGGCTTCCTCGGCGCCGCCTACTCCACGCCCACCGGTCAGGCCGCCACCGTCGGCAACGGCAAGGCGGCGATGGAGCTGATGGGCCAGTGGGCCCCGGTGGTGGAGGCCGACGCGGGCAAGGGGCTCGGCGCCGACCTCGGCTTCTTCCCGTTCCCCGAGGTCGAGGGCGGCAACGGGAAGATCACCGAGGTGTTCGGCGGAGGCGGCGGGCATGCCCTGCGCAAGGGCGCACCCCAGGCGGCCGTCGACTTCCTGAAGTTCTTCGCCGCCGAGACCACCGACCGCGAACTCGTCCGGAAGACCGGGGTGCTGCCGGTCGTCCCGGCCGCCGAGAGCGTCCTCACCGACCCCAACCTCAAGGCGGTGCAGACGCAGTTGAAGGCCGCCACCGGCTTCCAGCTCTACCTCGACCAGGCCTACGCACCCGCGGTCGGCCAGGAGGTCAACGACAGCGTGGCCGCGCTGATCGCCGGCTCCAGGTCGCCCGCGCAGGTCACCCAGTCCATCACCAGGACCGCCAAGGAAGAGCAGTAGCCGCGATGACCACCACCTTCCTCGCCGGCGAGCGCGGCGGACCCGCCCTCGACCGGCCGCCCCCGGCCGCCCACGCGGCCCGGGGGCGGGCGCGGCGGCGCGCGCTGCACTGGCTCACCGCGGTCGCCTTCCAACTGCCCGCGCTGGTGCTGTTCACCGGGCTCGTGCTGCTGCCCATGCTGTTCGCGCTGTACGCCGCCTTCTTCCGCTGGGGCGGCTTCGGCATGCCCTCCGACTACACGGGCGCGGACAACTTCACCCGGCTCTTCCAGGACCCGGTCTTCCTCGGCGACCTGTGGCGCTGCCTGCTCCTGGTGCTGCTGTCGCTCGCGCTCCAGCTGCCGTTCGCGCTCGCCATGGCGGTCCTGCTCAACCAGCGGCTGCGCGGCCGCGCGGTCTACCGGATGCTGTTCTTCGCGCCCTACGTCCTGTCCGAAGCCATCACCGGAGTGCTGTTCGGCATGGTCTTCGCCCCGGACGACGGGCTCGCCGACCATGTCCTGGGCGCCGTCGGGCTCGACGGCCTGGGCGGCGAGTGGTTCGCGGACCCCTCCTGGGTCATGGCGACCTTGTTCCTCGTCATGACGTGGAAGTACTTCGGCTTCCACATGATGCTCTACCTGGCCGGACTCCAGTCCGTCCCGGCCGAGTTGACGGAGGCGGCGCTGATCGACGGGGCGGGCCCCTGGCAGCGCTTCTACAACGTCACCCTGCCGCTGCTCGCGCCCACCCTGCGGATCAGCGTCTTCCTGTCCGTCATAGGGTCGATCCAGCTCTTCGACCTGGTGTGGGTGGTCACGCAGGGCGGCCCCGACCACCACTCCGAGACGATGGCCGTGACCCTGTTCCAGTACGGCTTCAAGCGCTACCAGGTCGGCTACGCCAGCGCGATCAGCGTGGTCATGTTCGCCGTCTGCCTCGTCTTCGCCCTCGCCTACCAGCGGTTCGTGCTCCGCCGCGACCTCGAAGGGGCCACCACGACCATGAGGGGAGACGGCACATGACCCGGCGAACGGCGCCGGCCCGGCGGACGGTGGGCTCCCGGCGAACGGCGCGGACCTTGCCGCTGCACGCGGTCCTCGTCGCGGTCGGCGCGCTGATGGTCCTACCCCTGCTGTACGCCGTGCTGTCCGGCTTCAAGTCCACCGGCGAGCTGTCCCGCAACCCGTTCGGGCTGCCCGGCCGGTGGCGGACCGGCAACTACACCGGCATCCTCGGCTCGGGCGACTTCTGGCGGCTCCTCGGCAACAGCACACTGATCGCCGTGGCCACGACCGTCCTCGTGGTGGCCGTGTCCGCGCTCGCGGCCTTCTCCTTCGCCCGGTTCGCCTTCCGCGGGCGGGAGGTGCTGTTCACCTTCCTCACGATGGGGCTGATGTTCCCCTTCGCGGTGGCGGCCCTGCCCCTCTTCCTGCTCCTGCGCTCCCTGGACCTGCTGGACAACCCGCTCGGTGTGATCCTCCCGCAGGCCGCCTTCGGGCTGCCCATGACGATCATCATCCTGCGGGGCTTCTTCCGGCAGATCCCCGGTGAGCTGGAGGAGGCCGCCACGCTCGACGGGTGCAGCACCTTCGGCTTCTTCTGGCGGGTGCTGCTGCCCATGGCCAGGCCCGCGCTGGGCACCGTCTCGGTGCTCGCCGTCGTCACGAGCTGGAACAACTTCTTCCTGCCGCTGCTGGTGTTCACCGACAGCGGTTGGTGGACCCTGCCCATCGGCGTCCAGCAGTTCCAGGGCCAGTACTCGGCCGAGTACGCGCGGGTCTTCGCCTATCTCGTGCTCGCCATGGTCCCCGCCCTCGCCTTCTACGCGGTCGCCGAGCGCCAACTCGTCGGGGGCCTCACCGCCGGCGCCACCAAGGGCTGAGCCGCCCCGCGGATCACCGGACGCACCGGCCCGCGGGAGGCGCTGGGGCGGCGTCCGGACACGGACCGTAGCGGTCTCCGGACACGCGTCGGGGCCGGTGCGCACCGAGATCGTGCGGCCGGCCCCTGTGGGTCACGGGCGGTACGGCGGACCGCCCGGGTCACCGCTCAGGCGGCGGTCATCACCCGGTCCGCGCCCAGCGGGCGGTGCGGGGCGATGACACGGCCGTCGGGGAGCAGCTCACCGGTGTCCTCGAAGAGCAGGACGCCGTTGCACAGCAGGCTCCATCCCTGCTCCGGGTGGTGCGCCACAAGGCGGGCGGACTCCCGGTCGGCGGACTCGGCTGGCGGACACGGTGGCTGGTGCTGGCACATGGGTGGGATCTCTCGCTCGGTCGTGGTCATTCCGTCCCCCGTGGTGATAGTCGGTCGGAACCCAGTGTTGCCCTCTGGGCGTCATTCCGCAGGGATTTCGCGGCACCGCTTCTCACAGGTTCATGACGCGTCACCCTGCCGGACGGTTCATTTCAACTGCACTGTCCCTTTGGGTGGTTCGCAGTGGCCGGATAGGGCTAGTCCGGTCGGAGAAGATCCCTTTCCGTCTCGTCGGAGCGGGTAATTGCTCGTACGAGCGGAATCTCGTCGGCCGGGCTCAGCGGCGGGTCTGAGTGGCGGGCTTCGTCGGCCGGCTTCGTCGATCGCCCGGAAAAACGGCCGTACCCCGCTTCCCGGACGAGAAGCGGGGTACGCGAGCCGCCGGTCAGGCAGGTGAACCGAGCAGTTTGACGGGAGAAGCCCGATGGGTCAGCACCGGAAGCAACTCGGCCACCCGGTGCGGGCGGTGGGACGAGATGCCGGGCGGCGCCGGGGCCAGCGGCACGAGCAGGTCGGTGGCGGCCGGGTGGCCCTCGGTCGCCTCGGCGGTCACGTCGCCGTGCAGCCACAGGGTGAGCATGTACAGCCCCGGGACCGACAGCAGTCGCGGCTGGTAGGGCTGTTGCAGCGCCTCGGCCTGCTGCACGGCGCGTTCGGTCGAGGCGACGTAAGGGCCCTCGAAGAAGTGCGAGAAGGCCCAGCCGTCGGGCGTCAGCATGGTGTCGGCCGCGGCCACCGCCCGGTCGCCGCAGCGGATCAGGAAGCGCCAGCCGGCCAGCCGCGTCGCCGACAGGCCCTGCGCGGTGATCCGGTCCAACACGTATACGGGAAGCGGGAGTTCGGCTGTCGCCGGCCCCTGCGCCGCGCGCAGGGAGGGGGTTCGGGCTTCACGGACCGCGGTGGGGGAACCGAGGGCCGTGAGGACGGAGCGCAGGGCGGGCGCGGGGGCAGGGGGCACGTGCAGCGGCATGGTGGGTCGCCTCTCGTTCGACAGGCGCGGCGGCGCGAGGGAGGTGGGGCGGACGGCGCTGTCTGCTCACGGGGTGGCCTGAGAGGTGGGACCCGGACCGCTGGACGTGGGTGCGGCTGAAGCCTGCCGCCCGTCACCTTGACGGCAGGAACACGACAGAAACCGGGGACCACGGGCGCCAACCTTAGGCCTTGTCCGCGAAGTTTATACGACACGTGTTCACGCGATGTTTCGTCTATCGCATTGCGGTCGACCGGGCAAGGCTCTATTCAGCCGCGGATTCGCGAATAACATCCCGATTTCCCGCCGGGCAGGCGCTGCTGACCTCGCCATACGCCGCCACCGCGGTCGGCCGAATGTCGTCGGCGTTTTTCACGAGGCGATCGGGGCACCCGAAGTTGCGACTTGCGTCATGCCCCGTGAATGTGCCGCGGGGAACATTCAGACAGCGTAGCGGGCGCCGGGCCCCAGCGGGACGTTATCGATCGCTTCCGCTGGGCATCATCCCAACCGGACCCGGGACCCCGGCGGCCGGATCTGCGGCCCGCCCATCCGAGGAGGGACACTTCGATGGGGGAGAAGGTCGTGGCAGGGCAGTTCGACCTGTCCGATCGCCAGCGCTACCGCGAAAAGCTCCACAAGTGTCTGGCGGGACTCGAGCGGCTGCTGGTCGAGAAGCGGTTCGACCGAGCCAAGAACCTCATGGGCGTCGAGATCGAATTGAATCTCGCCGGCCCCGACGGCATGCCGAGAATGTTGAACGGGCAGGTGCTGGAGCGCATCGCGAGCCGCGATTTCCAAACCGAGCTCGCGATGTTCAATCTGGAAGTGAACATCGCCCCGCACCGGCTGGGCGGCAGGGTTTTCGACCGGCTCGCGGAGGAACTGCGCACCTCTCTGGCGTACGCCGACCGCAAGGCCGGTGAAGTGGACGCCGGAATCGTGATGATCGGCATCCTGCCCACGCTGGACCGCGACGACCTGGTCTCCTCCAACCTTTCCGAGGTGGACCGCTACACGCTGCTGAACGACCAGATCGTGGCCGCGCGGGGAGAGGACTTCCGCCTCGACATCGACGGTGTCGAGCATCTGACCTGCACCTCGAAGTCCATCGTCCCGGAGGCCGCCTGCACCTCCGTGCAGCTGCACCTCCAGGTCACCCCGTCGCGCTTCGCCGACGTGTGGAACGCGGCCCAGGCGGCCTGCGCGGCGCAGATCGCCGTCGGCGCCAACTCGCCGTTCCTGTTCGGGCACGAACTGTGGCGCGAGTCGCGGCCACCGCTGTTCCTGCAGGCCACCGACACCCGCCCGCCGGAACTCCAGGCCCAGGGCGTCCGGCCGCGCACCTGGTTCGGCGAGCGGTGGATCTCCTCCGCGCAGGAGCTGTTCGAGGAGAACCTGCGCTTCTTCCCGGCGCTGCTGCCGATCTGCTCCGACGAGGAGCCGCTGGAGGTCCTCGACGCCGGCGGCATTCCCCGGCTCGCCGAGCTGGTCCTGCACAACGGCACGGTCTACCGCTGGAACCGGCCCGTCTACGACATCGCGGACGGTGTCCCGCACCTGCGCGTGGAGAACCGGGTGCTGCCGGCCGGGCCGACCATCACCGACGTGATCGCCAACGCGGCCTTCTACTACGGCCTGGTGCGCGCGCTGGCCGAGGAGTCCCGGCCGGTGTGGACCCGGCTGCCCTTCGAGGCCGCCGAGGCCAACTTCGACGCGGCCTGCCGGCACGGCATCGACGCGCGGTTCGTCTGGCCGCGCCGGGGACGCTACGGCGGCACCGGCGAGGTGGACGCGGTCACCCTGGTCCGTGACGAACTGCTGCCGCTGGCCTCGGCGGGCCTGGACGCCTGGGGCGTGGAGGCCGCCGACCGCGACCTCTACCTGGGCGTCATCGAGGAGCGCTGCCGGCGCCGGGTGAACGGCGCGTCCTGGCAGGCGGCCACCTTCCACCGGGCCCTGGAGCAAGGCCTGAGCCGGCAGGCCGCACTGGCCGCGACCACCCGCCGCTACGCCGAGCTGATGCACGTGGGAGAGCCGGTCCACACCTGGCCGGTGGGCCTGCCGGAGCCGGTGCCGCTGGGCTGAGAGCCCGGCGGGCCCGTCCCGCGGAGGAGGTCCGAGGGGGCCCGGGTCGACACCGACCCGGGCCCCCTCGGGCTCTTTGCCGTGCCCCGGTCCGGACGCCCCGGACCGGAACAGCGGGGGCGGCGGGCAGGGGCGGTCGGTGGCGGGCAGCGGCAGCGGCGGGGGAAGCGGGAGCGCCGCGCCGGGCGGTCGGTTCGGTCGGCTCCATCCGGCCCGGGGGGCTTGGGTGGCCGAGCCGGCCCGATCCGGCCCGGGGGACCTGGGCGGCCCGGTCGGCTCGGGTGGCGTGATCCAGCGCGGGTGGCTTGGGTGGCCGAGCCGGCCTGCTCCAGCCCGGGCTGCCCGGTCGGCCCGGGTGACCTGGTCGGCCCGGGTGACCTGGTCGGCTCGGGTGATCTGGGCGGCTCGGGTGGCGCGGGCGTCGGGGGTGCCGCGCCGGGCGGTCGGCGCGGTCCGGCGCGGGGGGCTCGGGCGCCCGGTCGGCCCGGGTGGCCCTGGCGTCCAAGTCGGGCCCGGGCAAGCGGCTCTCGGCTTGATCCGGCATGCTGTGTCCTCGCAGGTCCGGACCGAAGGCAGGAGTGCACGTGGAGGCTGACCCGCTGGCCGTCGCTCACCCGCGGGAGCCGTTCCCGCGGCGCGTCCTCCGGGACGAGACGCTGCTCGTGCTGGCGCTCTCGCTCGGTGCGAGCGGGGTGTCCGCGCTGATCAGCTTCATCGGCTCGGTCACCAAACCGGGCGGGCTCAAGGACCAGGCGGCCACCCTGAACGCCTCGGCCGCACCCGGCCGCCCCTGGCTCGACCTCGCCTGGCAGCTCTTCGGCATCGCCAGCGCCCTGGTCCCCGTGTTCCTGGTGGCCCACCTGCTGCTGCGCGAGGGCGAGAGCCTGCGCACCCTCGGCTTCGACCGCACCCGCCCCTGGCCCGACCTCGGCCGGGGTGCCGCCGTCGCGGCCGTGATCGGGAGCACCGGGATCGCCTTCTACCTGGCCGCGCGCGGCCTCGGCTTCAACCTCACCGTGGTCCCCGAGGCGCTGCCCGACGTCTGGTGGAAGTTCCCGGTCCTGATCCTCTCCGCGCTGCAGAACGCGATCCTCGAGGAGGTCATCGTCGTCGGCTATCTGCTTCGCAGGCTGGGGCAGTTGGGCTGGACGCCGGGGACCGCGCTGGTGGCCAGCGCGGTCCTGCGCGGCTCGTACCACCTCTACCAGGGCATCGGCGGATTCCTCGGCAACATGGTCATGGGCGTGGTGTTCGTCCTGCTCTACCGCCGCTGGCGCCGGGTCGGACCGCTGGTCGTCGCGCACTCGCTGCTCGACATCGGCGCCTTCGTCGGCTACGCCCTGCTCGCGGGCAGGGTGGGCTGGCTGCCCACGGCCTGAGCACCCGTCCGCAACCCGGCCGGGCGGCGCGCCCCGCCGTCGCTCAGGCGAGCAGGTCGCCCTCGATGACCGTGACCGCGCGGCCGGTCAGCAGGGTGCGGTCGCCGCGCAGCCCGGTGCGGACCAGACCGCTGCGCGGCGACGCCTGCAGACCCACGAGGTCGTCCCGGCCCAGGCGCGCGGACCAGTGCGGGGCGAGCGCGGTGTGGGCGCTGCCGGTGACGGGGTCCTCGTCGATGCCGACGTTAGGGAAGAAGCACCGGGACACGAAGTCGTGGCCGAGCGACGGGTCGTCGGCGCGGGCCGTGGCGATGACACCGCGCGAGGAGTGCGCCATCAGTGCCTTGTGGTCGGGCGCGAGCTTGAGGACCGTCCGCTCGTCGGCCAGTTCCACCAGCAGGTCACCGATGTTCGGCCCGGTGTCGTAGGCGACGACGGGCTCGGCACCCAGCGCCTCGGCGAGCCCTTTGGGGAGCTCCACGGCGGTGAGCGGCGCGGTGGGGAAGTCCATCGTGATCCAGCCGTCCGCGCCGGGCGTGGCGACAAGGACCCCGCTGCGGGTCGCGAACCGCACCGGTCCCTCGTGGGCGCCGGTGGTGTGCAGCACGTGGGCGGTGGCGAGGGTCGCGTGACCGCACATCGCCACCTCGGCGACGGGAGTGAACCAGCGCAGCGCCCAGTCCGCGTCGCCGCCCGCGGGCAGCCGGTGCGCGAACGCCGTCTCGGCGTGGTTGACCTCCAGGGCCACGTTCTGGAGCCAGTCGTCGTCCGGGAAGACGTCGTCCAGCAGCATGACCCCGGCCGGGTTGCCGGCGAAGGGGCGGTCGGTGAAGGCGTCGACGATTCGAATGCGCATGGCGCAGACGCTAGAGCGGCGGCGGGCCGCTGACCAAGGCCAATCGGTGACCCCTGGACCGATTTCGCCGCTCCGCCGCTCCACCGTGGCCGGGTTCCTGGAAGAGGCTTGTCATCCCCGCCTTACCGATATATCGTCGAGGCATCGCGTAAGAGACGCGACTGATACGCGACTGATCAATGATGGAATGGAGTGATCGCGATGCGTTCCCACGGATACGAGCGTGGACATCGTCACGACGGCTCGGGCCCGCGCGGCCGGGGTGGATTCGGCGGCTTCGAGGGCCGCCGGGCGGCTTTCGGGCCCTTCGGTCCCGGAGGCCCGGGCTTCGGTCCGGGCGGTCCCGGGGGTCCCGGTTTCGGGCCCGGCTTCGGCCCGGGACCCTGGGGGCCGCGAGGGCGCGGCGGACCGCGGGGGAGGGCACGGCGCGGCGATGTGCGCGCCTCGATCCTCGCCTTGCTCAGGGACCGGCCGATGCACGGCTACGAGATGATCCAGGAGATCGCCGAGCGCAGCGGTGGCGCGTGGAAGCCGAGCCCCGGCTCGGTCTACCCGACCCTCCAACTGCTGGAGGACGAGGGGCTGATCGCCAGCGAGAGCGAGGGCGGCAAGAAGCTGTTCGCCCTGACCGAGGCCGGCCGCGCCGCCGCAGAGGAAGGCCCGGAGGCTCCCTGGGAGGAGGCCTCGCGCGGGGTCGACTGGGAGGCGCTCGGTGAGGTCAGGCAGGCCGGCTTCGGTCTGATGCAGGCGTTCGGGCAGGTGTGGAACACCGGCACGAAGGAGCAGCGCGAGAAGGCGCTGGCCGTCGTCAACGAGGCCCGCAAGAAGCTGTACCTCATCCTGGCCGACGAGCACTGACGAGCACCGATGGGTACTGACGTGTACCGAGGCCGTACGGCCCCGGAGAAGGCGCCCCGCGGAGACTCCGCGGGGCGCCTTCGCGCGTCCGGGCCCGGGTACGGGTGCTGGTTCGGCTCCAACCGGAGGCTCAGGTCACGAGCCCGTCCAGCTTGCGCAGCGACTCGTTCAGCGCGGCCGTCGCCGAGTCCTTCAGCTTGCCGGCCATCAGGGAGACAGCGGCGCCGGTGAACTCGCCGTCGATGCGGAGCGTCGTCGTGTCGCCGTCCGGGGTGAGCGTGTAGCGGGTGGCGACGGTCACCGCCATCGGGCCCTTGCCGCGGATGGCGAGCACCCTGGCCGGCTCCAGCTCCTCGATGGTCCAGTCGACCTCCGCCGGGAAGCCCATGAGCTTCATGTTCTCCTGGAAGGTCCCGCCCACCGCGAGAGTCTCGGGTCCGCCCTTGGGGAAGCTGGTGTGGGTCGCGTTCCACTCGCCGTACGAGGACCAGTCGGTGAGCCGGGTCCACACCTGCTCGGCGGGTGCCTGGATGCGTGCCTCGGCGCTGACTTCGGCCATGCGACCACCCCTTCGTCTCGGGCTACGGTGTCGCGGAACGTAGCCGCAGGGCCTCGAACATTCAATACTGATGAACCGTCAGGAATGACCGTCCCCGGCCTGATCTCCTCCCCAAGGATGAGATTCCGCGCGGCGGCGTCCACTCTGTGCGGGACGCGGAAATGGTTCCCCTCGTCGATGACGTGGACCGCCGGGGCTGGTGAGGTGGAAGGCGTGCAACACCGTGTAACCCGTCAGCCCGCCGGTGAGCAGGGCGGACCGCGCCCCGACCACGACGCCGGACTCAGCGCCGAGCTGGTCGCGGTGGTAGCCGGTGCCCGCCGCCGGGCGGTGCGGGACGGGGACCGGCAGGTCGACACCGCCCACCTGCTCCACTCGCTCCTCGAGTACGACCCCGAGGTCCGCTCCGCCGTCGGCGACGGTCCGCAGCTCGCCCGGCTGCTCGGCTACCTCGTGCAGCGCAGCATCGGCTACGGGCTGCGCTGGCAGGGCACCGTGGAGGACTCCGGAGCCCTCGCAGTCGTACCTGACCCGGCCCTCGACGGCGGCGATTTTTCCAGGGAGGCGGGGGGCTGGTCGCCCGCCGCGACCGCTGCCATGGAGGACGCCCGCCGCCGCGCCCGGCGGCGCACCGGGGCGCCGGCCGGCGGCCCCGACCTGCTCGCCGCGCTCGTCACGGACCCGGGGTCCCGGGCCGTCGAGGTCCTGGAGCGCGCCGGCATCCCCGCCCGTGAACTGCGTGCCCGCGTCGAAGAGCCCGAGATCGAAGAGCCCGAGATCGAAGGGTCCGAGGAGGAGTTCACGGGCGGCCGGGAGGCCGTCGGCTGACCCGGAGCGGCCACGCGCCGGACCCGGGCCGGGCAGCCCTCCGCCTGTCCATCTCCTGAGACAGGTGTCAACGGGGGTGAAGCTCCTGTCGCCCCCTGTCATCATGTGCCGGTGCATACGTCTGGAAGCAGTCAGGGCAGTCACGGCAGGGGTGCCGGGCTCGGTCTCGCGCTCGCCTCGGCACTGGCCTTCGGTGGGTCGGGGGTGGCGGCCAAGCCGCTGATCGAAGCGGGACTCGACCCGCTGCACGTGGTGTGGCTCAGGGTCGCGGGCGCCGCCGTGGTGATGCTGCCGCTGGCGGTGCGGCACCGCGCCCTGCTGCGCCGCCGCCCCGCGCTGCTCGCCGGCTTCGGACTGCTCGCCGTCGCCGGTGTCCAGGCTTGCTACTTCGCCGCCCTCTCCCGGATCCCGGTCGGGGTGGCGCTGCTCGTCGAGTACCTGGCCCCCGCGCTCGTGCTCGGCTGGGTGCGGTTCGTGCAGCGGCGGCCCGTCTCGCGGGCCGCCGCGCTCGGCGTGGTCCTCGCCGCCGGCGGTCTCGCCTGCGTGGTCGAGGTGTGGTCGGGGCTGAGTTTCGACCCGCTCGGGCTGCTGCTCGCGCTCGGCGCCGCCTGCTGCCAGGTCGGCTACTTCGTCCTCGCCGACCAGGGCAGCGAGGCGGGCGAGGAGGCGCCGGACCCGCTCGGTGTCATCGCCTACGGCCTGCTCGTCGGCGCCGCCGTACTGACCGTGGTGGCCCGTCCCTGGACCATGGACTGGTCGGTGCTGGCCGGCTCCGCGCACCTGAACGGCACCGCCGTCCCCGCCTTCGCCCTGCTGACCTGGATCGTCCTGGTCGCCACGGTCGTCGCGTACATCACCGGCGTGCTCTCGGTGCGGCGGCTGTCCCCGCAGGTCGCGGGCGTCGTCGCCTGCCTGGAGGCGGTCATCGCGACGATGCTCGCCTGGGTCCTGCTCGGCGAGCACCTGTCGGCCCCCCAGGTGCTGGGCGGCGCCGTCGTCCTCGTCGGCGCGTTCATTGCCCAGTCCTCCACCCCCGCCAAGGGCTCCGCCGAGCCGGTCGCCACGGGCGGCGCGGAACGGGAACTGTCCGCCCGGGGCACCGCGGCGTGAGGTCACCGAGGGCTCGCCTTTTCCACCGCGGCTGAGGCGGTGCTCCGGGACGGCGCCTCACCGAGGCTGGCCGGGTGAAGTGACCGGCGTTCCGGTCGGCGGACCTCACCGCCGGACCGGGTCGCGGGCCCGGTCGATGGGAGCCGCCGTCGGACACCGCCTGGGCCTCGCGGGCGTTCACAGGGTCGACAGGTACCCCGGCGTCTCGATGCCCGCCGCCAGGTCGGCGTTGTCGATCGGGGTGTCGTAGCCCTTGCGGAGCGGGACCACGCCGGCCCAGTGCGGCAGGGCGAGGTCCTCGGGCTCGTCGTTCGCTCCGCCCGTGCGGATCTTCGCGGAGACCTCGTCGAGGTCGAGGCGGATCACGGCGGTGGCCGCGAGTTCCTTCTTGTTCGCCGGCCGGGAGTCGGCCGAGCGGCCCGGCACCACGTGGTCCACCAGGGCGTCCAGGGCCAGCCTGCGCTCCTCGGGGTCGGTGACCTCGTGCGCGATGCCGTGCACCACCACGGAGCGGTAGTTGATCGAGTGGTGGAAGGCCGAGCGTGCCAGCACCAGCCCGTCGACATGGGTGACCGTCAGGCACACCTCGAGCCCCGGGTCGGCGACGCCGGTCATCCGCAGCGGCCGCGAACCGGTGGACCCGTGCACGTAGAGCCGTTCGCCGACCCGGCCGTACAGCGTGGGCAGGACCACGGGCGCCCCGTCGCGTACGAACCCGAGGTGGCAGACGTAGCCCTCGTCGAGTATCGCGTGCACCACGTCCCGGTCGTACGAGGCCTTCTCCGCGGAACGCGTGGGCACCGTGCGGTCGGTCGGGGTGTACGCGGCGGACTGCGGCGGAGTTTGCTGGGTGCCCTGCATGGCGATCTCCATTGCACTAGTGCATAATTGTTTTTGTGCTAGGAGAGTATCCGATCCAGGGACAGGGCGCAGCCGAGATCGCGGCCAGCGTCGAGCGCGCGGTCGGCGCCGGGGAGCTCGAACCAGGCCAACCGCTGCCTCCCATGCGGGAGTTGGCGACCCGGCTCGGGGTGAACCCGAACACCGTGGCCGCCGCCTACCGCACCCTGCGCGAACGCGGCGTGATCGAGACCGCCGGTCGCCGTGGCAGCCGGATCCGGCCCAAGCCGGCCACGACCGGGCGCGAACAGATCCGGGTGGACGTGCCGGACGGCGTGCGCGACGTGGCCGACGGCAACCCGGACACCACCCTGCTGCCGGGCCTCGCGGACGCGTTCGCGGCGGCCGCTGCCCAGGGCGACCGGGAGCCCGTGCTGTACGGGCACGCCCCCGTGGAACCCGAACTGACCCGCATGGCCCGGGCCGCGCTGGACGCCGACGGGGTCCCGGACGGCGCCGTCTCGGTGGCCTCCGGGTCCCTGGACGCGGTCGAGCGGGTGCTCGCCGCGCACCTCAGACCGGGCGACCCGGTGGCCGTCGAGGACCCCGGCTGGGGCAGCCTGCTCGACCTGGTGTCCGCGCTCGGCTTCCGCACGGTCCCGGTGGGCGTGGACGACGAGGGGCCGCGCCCGGACGACGTCGGCGCGGCGCTGCGGTCCGGGGCGCGCGCCCTGGTCGTCACCGACCGGGCGCAGAACCCGACCGGCGCGGCGCTGACCGCCCCACGCGCGCGTGCGCTGCGATCCGTGCTCGCGGAGCACCCCGAGACGCTGCTGATCGAGGACGACCACGGGCACGGGATCGTCGACCTCCCGTTGCACCCGCTCGCCGGGGTCACCCGACACTGGGCCTTCGTGCGCTCCGTGGCCAAGGCGTGGGGGCCCGATCTGCGCCTCGCCGTGTTCACCGGGGACGCCGTGACCCTGGACCGGGTGCGCGGGCGGCAGCGCCTCGGACCCGGCTGGGTGAGCCGGATCGTCCAGCGGGCCGTGGTGCGCCTGTGGGCCGACGGCGCGGTGGACACGCGCGCGGTGGCGGCGTCGTACGGCGCCCGCCGCGACGCCCTGATCGAGGCGCTGGCCGAGCGCGGGGTGGCGGCGCACGGCCGCAGCGGCATGAACGTGTGGGTGCCCGTACCCGACGAGACGGGCGCGGTCGCCCGGCTCCTGCACGGCGGCTGGGCGGTCACCCCGGGAGCCCGCTTCCGCCTCGGCTCGCCGCCCGGCATCCGCATCACAATCTCGACGCTGAGCCCCCAGGACGCCGCCCCCCTGGCCGAGGCGGTGGCGGCGGCGATCCGCCCGACCCCGGCGCGCACGTACGTGTAGACGGGTCCCGGTCGGGGCGCGGCAGCGGGCCGGGCCGGCCGGGCCACGTCCCGAGTGCGCCGTCGTCAGGGGTGCGGCGCCCTCGCCCGACACGTTGGCGGCAGTCCGTCCGGCCCGGGCGCGGACCCACGTCCGGCGGGTGCCGCCCGGAAGCCCGGGAGCCACCCGGGCCGGGCGTGGCGCATCTCGTGGCAGGCCGGCACCGTGTTCAAGAGGCGGCCGGCCGGGGCCGTGGCGGCAGTGCGCCTGGTCTCGGCGTGCCTCCGCGCGGGCGAGCCCCCGGCCCGGGGCGCGGGAGCGGACGTGCCCGCCGCGGCGCACCTCGTCGCCGCGGCCGGACCGCTGTCCTCAGGGGGCGCTGCGCCTGGGCTTGACCTGGGTGAGTGCAGCGCCCGCGAGGACGATCACCGCGCCCACCGGTGTGGTCCAGTGCAGCGACTCGCCCAGGATCGCCACACCGGCGGCCGTCGCGATGACCGGGATGAAGTACGTGACCATCTGCGCGGTGGTGGGCCCGACCTCGGCGACCAGGCCGTACTGGATGAGCACGGCCAGCCCGGTCCCGAGCGCCCCCAGCGCGGCGATCGCCAGCAGCGGGCCGAAGGAGAAGTGCGCCGGGAAGCTGGTGAACAGCGGGGTCACCACGGCCAGCTGGACCGTGGCCACCAGCAGTTGCGCGCCCGTCATCGACAGATGCGAGTTCCCCGTCCCGGCCAGCGTGCGCCGGACGTAGATCCACCCGACCGGGTAGCTCAGGGAGGCCAGCAGCGCCATGGCGGTGCCGGTGGCGTCCAGCCCGTGGAAGCCCTGCCAGGCACCCAGCACCGTGAGGACGCCGAGGAAGCCCAGGCCGAGGCCGGCGACCCTGACCCGGGTCGGCCGGTCCTCGGAGAGCGCCACCATGGACAGTGCCATGCCCCACAGCGGCGAGGTGGCGTTGCAGATCCCGGCCAGCGTGGACGGGATGGTCAGCTCCGAGTAGGCGAACAGGGAGAACGGCAGCGCGTTGAGGAAGAACGCGGCGATCGTCAGGTGCGTCCAGGTCCGTGCCCCGCGCGGCAGCCGCTCCCGCTTCACCGTCATGGCGGCCGCCAGCACCGCCGTACCGAACACGAGCCGGCCCAGGGTGACCTGGAAGGGCGCGTACCCTTCCGTGCCCACCTTGATCAGCAGGAAGCTGAAGCCCCAGATCAGCGACAGGGCGCCGAAGCGCAGACGCCAGTCGAGGCGGGCCCGCGGCCCGGTGGGGGGAGCCGGGGCTGCCGCTGCCGCCGGGGCGGAGGACGTGGAGGAGGGGGAAGGGATGGGGGACCGGCCCGGGGTCTGGGCCGTGGATGCGGGGACCGTGCTCATGCTCTCCACGATGCTGGAGGCAACCTCTTAGCACAATCGAAATCTTGCACCGGGTACCTCGTAGAATCGCTTACATGTTGAACTTGGAGCGCCTGCGCACCCTCGACGCCCTCGCCCGGCACGGCTCGGTCAGCGCCGCCGCCGACGCCCTGCACGTCACGACGTCCGCGGTCTCCCAGCAGCTCGGCAAGCTGGAGCGGGAGGTCGGCCAGCGGCTTCTCGCCAAGAACGGGCGGGGCGTACGGCTCACCGACGCCGGGCGGCTGCTGTCCGAGCACGCGGCCCGCATCCTGTCGCAGGTGGAGCTCGCCCAGTCCGACCTGGAGGCGCACCGCGGCCAGGTCGTCGGCGAACTCCGCCTCTCGGCGTTCCCGACGGCCGCCCGGGGCCTCTTCCCGGCCGCGCTCGCCGAACTGCGCGGCCGGCACCCCGGGCTGCGGGTGCGTTCCAGCGAACTGGAGCCCGAGCAGGGCGTGGCCGGCGTCGTGCGCGGCGACCTCGACCTCGCGGTCGTCCTCGACTGGTACAACAAGCCGATGCCCGTGCCCGACGGCCTGGTCAAGGCGCCCCTGCTGGACGATCCGGCCGACGTCGCCATGCCCGCCGGACACCGGCTCGCGGACCGTGAGGAGGTGGACCTCGCCGAGTTCGCCGAGGACGAGTGGATCACCTGGGGCGAGGGCGAGTTCTGCCACGAGTGGCTGATGTTCACCCTGCGCTCGAAGGGCATCGAGCCCCTCGTCGGCCACCGCGCGGGCGAGACCCACACCCAGCTCGGCCTGGTCGCCGCGGGACTCGGCGTGTGCATCGCGCCGTTGCTCGGCCGGCACCCGGTGCCGGACGGCATCGTCCTGGTCCCGCTCGCCCAGCGCGTACGCCGGCACGTCTACGTCGTCTGGCGGGCCGACGCCGACCGCCGCCCCTCGATCCGCGCGGCGGTCGAGGCCCTGCGCACGGCGGCCGGGCGACTGGGCCAGCACCCGGGCGTGCCCCGGGAGCCGCGCCCTGGGGCACGTGTCTAGGACGCGCCCAGCTTGCGGAAGTCCCAGGACACGATCTTCTCCGGGGTCAGCCGGGCCCAGGCGTGCCGGCCGTCGTGCGGCATCTCGTCCAGGCCGAAGTTCTTGCGGGCGAACAGCGTCTCGGCCGTGTCCAGTTCGGCGCACAGCTCACCGGTCCGCGGCACCTCGCCCACGAACTCCACCCGCCCGGACAGCTCGACCCCGCGCAACTGGTCGTACTCCTCGCCCGAGTCCACCACGACCGCCACCCGGCGATCACGGGTGAGCTGGGCCCAGCGCCTGCTGCGCACCACCGAGTACAGCCACAGCGAGGTGCCGTCCCAGGCGAACCACAGCGCGCTCACGTGCGGCGCGCCGTCCGCAGAGACGGTCGCGACCCGGCAGGTGCGCTGGGTCGTCAGGAACTCGTCCAGCTCCCCGGGCGTCATCATGATCTTCCGGCCCCGGCGCTGCTCCGTGACAGTCATACGGCCCCCTCTTTCTCCCACGTCGTGCCAGAGAACGTCCGTCCTGCGGTGATCCTCTGACATCACGTCAGAAAAAGGAATGGGTCGGCTTCCCCTCGCGCCTCGATCCGGATACTCTCACCGCCCCGCACCCCCGCGACGGGAGGCGCCATGCCGTCGGACGAAGAGCTGCGCGCGCTGCTCGACCCCACGGGCACCGTGCTCTTGACCGTGGAGTGCCAGCGCGGGGTGGTCGGTCCGGACGGCGCGCTGCCCGAACTCGCCCGCGAGGCCCGCTCCTCCGGAGCCCTGCGCAACGTGGCCCGGCTGGTCGCGGCCGCGCACGCCGGCGGGGTGCAGGTGATCCACGCCCTGGCCGAGCGCCGCCCCGACGGACGCGGCGCCAGCCGCAACGCCCGCCTGTTCCGGGCCGCCGAACGACTCCCCGTCCAGCAACTGACCGGGACCACCGCGGTGCGGGTGGCGCCGCCGATCGAGGTCGCCGAGGAGGACCTCGTCGTACGGCGGCTGCACGGGCTGTCCCCGATCCAGGGCACCGAGGTCGACGCCCTGCTGCGCAACCTCGGCTGCCGCACCCTGGTCGTGACCGGCGTCTCGGCCAACGTGGCGATACCCAACGCGGTGTTCGACGCGGTCAACCGCGGCTACACCGCCGTCGTCCCGGCCGACGCGGTCGCCGGCGTGCCCGCCGACTACACACCCGCGATGATCCGCAACACCCTCGCCCTGGTCGCCACGATCACGACCACGGACCGGGTGCTGGACTGCTTCGAGCGGCAGGGCCGGCGGGCGTGAGGCGGCCCGGGGCGTGACGCGGCTCAGGCCAGCTTGATCTCGTCGCCGGCGACGGTGATCTTCGCGGCGGCCAGCGGCTGCGTCGCCGGTCCCTTCTTCACGCTGCCGTCCTCGGCGGAGAAGTGGCTGTTGTGGCACGGGCAGACGATGACGCCGTCCGCGACGCTGCCCACCGTGCAGCCCCGGTGGGTGCACTTCGAGGAGAACGCCTTGTAGGTCCCCGCCGCAGGCTGGGTGACCACCACGCCCTTGTCCTCGAAGACCTTGCCGCCCCCTTCGGGGATGTCCGAGGTCTTGGCCAGGGCGGTGCCGGCGGCCGAGCCGGAGCCGGCCCCGGTGTTCCCCGTGTTCCCGGAGTTTCCGGTGTTCCCCGAGTCCGACGAGTCGTCACCCGAACCGCAGGCGGTCAGCGCGGCGGCGAGCCCGGCCGCTCCGGCCGCCGCCATGACGGTACGGCGGGCCGGTCCCGATTCGGGCGTGTGCGAGGCGCTGGTCATGTGGGCGTTCCCTTCCGCGGAGCTGTTCCCGATCCGTCCAGGGGTACGGCCCCCGGGCACCACCCGTTCAGACGGCAACCAGATCCTTGCCCCGCGGCGTGAAGGCGGCGTGAGCGGAGGGTGCCGGCCGGCCGTGGGCCCGGGCGCCCGCCGCCCCAGTAACCTGGGGCGATGCTCAAGGAAGTCACCGCGACCCGTTACATCACGCCCCTGCGTGAGGGCGGCTCGATGCCGGGGCTCGTCGAGGCCGACGACTTCGGGACGTACGTCATGAAGTTCACCGGCGCAGGACAGGGCCGCAAGACGCTGGTCGCCGAGGTCGTGTGCGGCGAACTCGCCCGCAGGCTGGGCTTCCGGATGCCCCGCCTGGTCACCCTTCACCTGCACTCCGTTCTCGGCCTGGGCGAGCCCGAGCAGCAGGTGCAGGAGCTGCTGAGATCCAGCGACGGCACCAACCTCGGCATGGACTTCCTCTCCGGCGCCCTCGGCTACGACCCGCTCGCCTTCCCGGTGAGCCCGGCGGAGGCCGGAAGGATCGTCTGGTTCGACGCGATGATCAACAACGTGGACCGCTCCTGGCGCAACCCCAACCTCCTGGTGCACCGCGGCGAGCTGTGGCTCATCGACCACGGCGCCACGATGATCTGGCACCACAACTGGCCTTCCGCGGAAGCCTCGGCGGCCCGCCCCTACGACGCCTCCGACCACGCCCTCGCCCGGTTCGCCCCGGACGTCGCCGCCGCGGCGGCCGAGCTGGCCCCCCTGGTCACCGAGGACCTGCTCGCCGAGGTCACCGCCGAGATCCCCGACGTCTGGCTCGCCGGCGAACCCGGCTTCGACACCCCGGACGACCTGCGCCGGGCCTATGCCCGGCCCCTGCTGGCCCGCGCGGCCGTCATCGCCGAGCGCATCACCGGCATCGAGGAGGGCAAGTGAGCGAGCGCCACATCCACATGGCCGGTCATGTGACCGAGCGCCACATCACCCGGCCGGGCCAGGGCGGCGACCGGGACGTGTTCGAGTACGCGCTGCTGCGGGTGGTACCCCGGATCGAGCGCGGTGAGTGCGTCAACGCGGGCGTGCTCCTGTACTGCCGCGCCCGGGCGTACGTCGGCGCCCGCACCCATCTGGACGAGGCCCGGCTGCTGGCCCTCGACCCGGGCGCCGACGTGGCCGGGGTGCGGGCCGCGCTCGGGGCCGTGGAGCGCGTCTGCGCGGGCGGGGAGGGGGCCGGACAGGCGGCCCACGACGACGCGGGGCGCCGGTTCCGCTGGCTGATCGCGCCACGCTCGACGATCGTGCAGCCCGGCCCGGTGCACACCGGTCTGACCGCCGATCCGGTGGCCGAGACCGAGCGTCTGCTGGACCTCCTGGTGAGGTAATGGATCACACCGCCCCGGTGTCCCGTTGACACCGGGTGCCAGGGTCTCTAGCGTCACGGGTGCGGAAGGTACTAAGCGGTCGCTCACCGCACGACAGGTTCTCTCGAAGGGCCGCACGGGTCCGCATGAAGAGGACCAGACAGGTTCTCTCAAGGGCGAGGAGAAGCAGCACATGTCCACCACTGAACAGCGGGTCGCGGTAGTCACCGGTGCGGCGCGCGGCATCGGCGCCGCCACCGCCGTACGACTGGCCGCCGAGGGCCGCGCGGTCGCCGTGATCGACCTCGACGAGGCCGCCTGCAAGGACACCGTGGAGAAGATCACGGCGGCCGGCGGCAAGGCGATCGCGGTCGGCGCGGACGTCTCCGACGAGGCGCAGGTCGAAGCGGCCGTGGCCCGGATCGTGGCGGAGCTGGGCGCCCCGACGATCCTGGTCAACAACGCGGGCGTGCTCCGCGACAACCTGCTGTTCAAGATGAGCGTCTCCGACTGGGACACCGTCCTGAACGTGCACCTGCGCGGCTCCTTCCTGATGACCAAGGCCGTGCAGAAGCACATGGTCGACGCGGGCTTCGGCCGGGTCGTCAACCTCTCCTCCTCCTCGGCGCTCGGCAACCGCGGCCAGGCCAACTACTCCGCCGCCAAGGCCGGTCTGCAGGGCTTCACCAAGACCCTCGCGATCGAGCTGGGCAAGTTCGGCATCACCGCCAACGCGGTCGCCCCCGGCTTCATCGCCACCGAGATGACCAAGGCCACCGCCGACCGCGTCGGCATGGGCTTCGACGACTTCAAGGCGGCCGCCGCCACCCAGATCCCGGTGCAGCGCGTCGGTGAGCCCGAGGACATCGCCAACGCCATCGCGTTCTTCACCGGCGAGGCGGCCGGCTTCGTCTCCGGCCAGGTGCTGTACGTCGCCGGCGGACCGCTGAACTAGGTCCTCGGGAACCCGTAGAACACGGAGAACGCGGAGAACACGGACATGACTGAACTTCCGGAGCTGTCCGGCAAGGTCGCCCTCGTCACGGGCGCCAGCCGCGGCATCGGCTACGGCGTCGCCGAGGCGCTGGTCGCCCGCGGCGACCGCGTGTGCATCACCGGCCGCAACGAGGACGCGCTGAAGGAGGCCGTCGAACGCCTCGGCGCGGACCGCGTCATCGGCGTCGCCGGCAAGGCCCACGACCTCGCCCACCAGACCGAGGCCGTCGGGCGCACCATGGAGGCCTTCGGCCGCCTCGACTACCTCGTCAACAACGCGGGGACCAACCCGGTCTTCGGGCCCATCGCCGACCTCGACCTGGACGTCGCCCGCAAGGTCTTCGAGACCAACGTCGTCTCGGCGCTCGGCCTCGCCCAGAAGACCTGGCACGCCTGGCAGAAGGACAACGGCGGCGCGATCGTCAACATCGCCTCGATCGCGGGTCTCGCGCCGTCGCCGTTCATCGGCGCCTACGGCGTCAGCAAGGCCGCGATGATCAACCTGACCCAGCAGCTGGCGCACGAGTTCGCGCCGAAGGTCCGGGTCAACGCCATCGCCCCGGCCGTGGTGAAGACCAAGTTCGCCCAGGCGCTGTACGAGGGCCGCGAGGCGGAGGCCGCCGCCTCCTACCCGCTGGGCCGGCTCGGCGTGCCCGCCGACATCGGCGGCGCGGCCGCGTTCCTCACCTCCGCCCAGTCCGACTGGGTCACGGGGCAGACGCTCGTCGTGGACGGCGGCCTCTTCCTCAACGCCGGCGTGGGCTGACCGCCCCTGTCCGTCCGTCTCGTTCGGGCGCCGTTTCCCAGCGGAACGGCGCCCGAAACGCGTCTCAGGGGGCGCACAGTGGGATGACAACGTAGTCATCGTTCAATCGATCAAGAAGTCCTGTTCCGGAGGAGGCTCGGGGAGCCGGACGCTGCGGTATGGTCTGCCGACCCTTGGTATGGCAGATCGAGGAGCGTGCGCGTGTTCAACCGGAACCGATTCCTGCGGAGAGTCGCGGCGATCGCGTCCATATCCCTGGTGGCCGGCTGCAGTCTGCTGTCCAATGGCGATCCCGACAGCAAAGGCCCGATCGTCGTGGGAACCACCAGCGCGCCCAGCACGCTGGACCCGGCCGGAGCCTGGGACGGGTCCTGGGAGCTGTACCGGAACATCTTCCAGACGCTCCTCGCCTACCCGAACGGTGCCACCACCCCGCAGCCGGACGCGGCCGAGAGCTGCTCGTTCACCGACAGCGCCAGCCGCACCTACCGGTGCAAGCTGCGCGCGGGCATGAAGTTCGCCGACGGCGACGCGCTGACCGCCCAAGCGGTCCAGCACTCCATCAACCGCATCCGCGCCATCAACGCGCCCGGCGGCCCCGCCGGACTCCTCGGCAGCCTGGACAAGGTCGAGGCGGTCGGCGACCTCGAGGTGGTCTTCCACCTCAACCAGTCCGACGCCACCTTCCCGTTCGTGCTGGCGACCCCGGCCATGTCGATCGTCGACCCCGACGACTACCCCTCCAACTCCCTGCGCAAGGACGGCAAGGTCTTCGGTTCCGGGCCCTACAAGCTGGAGTCCTACGAGGAGGAGAAGCAGGCCGTCCTGGTCCGCAACGACCGGTACCGCGGCTTCGCCGACCGGCAGAACGACGCGGTGACGATCCGCTACTTCCACGACTCGTCGAGCATGGTCAAGGCGCTGCGCGACAAGCAGATCGACGTCACCTACCGAGGTCTGGCCGCCGACGACATCATCGAACTCCAGCGGCAGGGCAACTCGGACCTCCAGCTCTTCGACGGCGCGGGCACCGACATCAGCTACCTGGTGTTCAACCCGAAGGACTCCTGGGCCAAGCAGCCCGCCGTCCGCAAGGCCGTCGCCCAGATCGTCGACCGCGGCGCGATCGCGCACAAGGTCTACAAGGACACCGTGGACCCGCTGTACTCCATGGTCCCCAAGGGCCTGACCGCGCACACCACGGCGTTCTTCGACGACTTCGGCGACCCGAGTGTCGCCAAGGCCCGCCGGATCCTGTCCGACGCGGGCATCACCCAGCGCGTGCCGCTCACCTTCTGGTACACGACCGACCGCTACGGCTCCGAGACGGCCGTGATGTTCCAGGAGCTGAAGCGGCAGCTGGAGAGCTCCGGCCTGTTCACCATCACCCTCAAGAGCCGCCCCTGGAAGACCTACGTGGTCGGCTACCAGAAGGGCGAGTACCCGGTGTTCGGCCGTGGCTGGTTCCCGGACTTCCCCGACGCCGACAACTTCATCGCCCCGTTCGTCGGCGACCACAACGCCCTCGGCACGCCCTACCCGTCCAAGCAGATCACCTCGGTGCTGCTGCCCCGCTCGCGCGCCCAGAGCAACCGCGCCAAGGTGGTGAAGGACCTGGAGGCGGCCCAGCAGTTCATGGTGAACGACGCCCGGCTGATCCCGCTGTGGCAGGGCCGGCAGTACGTGGCGGCCAGCGACGACATCTCCGGCGGCGAGCAGGCCCTCGACCCGTCGACGATCATGATGATGTGGGCGCTGCACCGCAAGACGAGCTGGTGATCCGGCTCGCGGCAACGGTTGTCAGTGGTCGCCTGTAGGTTCGGAGACCTGAAGGTGACCGCACGCCGTAGTTGATCCACATCGTGAGGACGTTGACGTGACCGACATCGCCATGCTGCCCGAGTCCTGGCGCGGGGTTCTGGGCGACGAACTGCAGCAGCCCTACTTCAAGGAGCTGACCGAGTTCGTCGAGGAGGAGCGGGCGAAGGGTCCCGTCTACCCGCCGCGCGAGGAGGTCTTCGCCGCGCTGGACGCGACGCCGTACGAGCAGGTCAAGGTCCTCGTGCTGGGCCAGGACCCGTACCACGGCGCGGGTCAGGGCCACGGCCTGTGCTTCTCCGTCCGCCCGGGCGTGCGGACGCCGCCCTCGCTGCGGAACATCTACAAGGAGATGAAGGAGGAGCTGGGCCTGCCCGTTCCGGACAACGGCTATCTGATGCCGTGGGCCCGGCAGGGCGTGCTGCTGCTCAACGCGGTCCTCACCGTCCGGGAGGGCGAGGCCAACTCGCACAAGGGCAAGGGCTGGGAGAAGTTCACCGACGCCGTCATCCGCGCGGTGGCCTCGCGGCCCGACCCGGCGGTCTTCGTGCTCTGGGGCAACTACGCGCAGAAGAAGCTCCCTCTGATCGACGAGAGCCGGCACGTCGTGGTCAAGGGCGCGCACCCCTCGCCGCTGTCCGCGAAGAAGTTCTTCGGCTCCCGGCCGTTCACCCAGATCAGCGAGGCGGTGGCCCGGCAGGGGCACGAGGCCATCGACTGGCGCATCCCCGACCTGGGCTGACCCGCGCCCACGGGCCCGTCCACGGCCTGACAGGCCGCCGGGCCCGCGCGGCCCCGTGTCGCACGGGGCCGCCTGCCCGGGATTCCCCGCGCCGCCGGTTAGCGTCGGGGCAGACGGCTGACCAGACAGCCGACGAGGGCCCGGAGGACGTGGTGGCGGAGCGACAGGAGCAGGCGGCACCGGACGCCGTGCTGACGCGGATCGGCCAGGTCGTGATGCTGCATCACGGCGGCGACCGTGAGGAGGCCCGGCACCGCTTCCTCCAGCTGTGGGCGGAGATCGGCGAGCAGGGGGCCGCGCTGCACCGCTGCACGCTGGCCCACTACCTGGCCGACACCCAGGACGACCCGTCCGACGAACTGGCCTGGGACCTGCGGGCGTTGTCCGCGGCGGAGGAGCTGGCCGGGGACCGCGCCGCCGATGACCCGCCGAGCGTCCGCGCCTTCCTGCCCTCCCTCCACCTCAACCTGGCCGCCGACTACGCCAAACTGGGCCGCGCCGAAGCCGCCCACAGCCATCTGCGCCGGGCCCGCCACGCCGCCGGTTCACTCTCCGACGACGGCTACGGCGACGGCGTCTGGGCGGCGATCAGCCGCCTCGAATCCCGCCTGGGCGAGGACAACACCCCGGGCGGCGACCACTGGGGCCCACCCCGCCAGCGCCCCACCACCTGAAACGCGGCGCTGCGCGGCTCACCGGTTGACGTGCTGTGGGGCGGGGACCCAGCCGTGTCTGCGGGCGCGGTCAACGGCCGTACGTCCGTTCGCAGATCACTGACTCCGGGCTGTCTCCGCGCCAGCCGCCGTACTTGCGGCCGAGGGCGCAGAGGTCTTCGGCGCCGCGGGCCGGGCGGGACACGTTCGGGGGCTCGGCCGGGGGCCGGTGTGCGGGTTCCGGGCGTGGCCGTGGGTGGGTGGGGGGTGCGGGCGGGCGGTGGGCGGCCGGTGGTGCGGGCTCCGCTCGGTGCGGGGCGGCCGGGGCGGTGCGGTGCGGGTGCCTGGACGGGCCGGCCATCTCCAGGGCCTCGCGGGCCGGCGCCTGCACCACGCGTGGCTGCGCGCTGCCGTCGGGCTGGGCCGCCGTGGGCCGCGAAGGCGCCGTGTCCGGCAGCGGTCCGGGTGTCGCCGGGCGCTGTACCGTCACACAGCCGGACAGGGCCGAGACGGCCACGGTGACCAGGAGCGCTGCGGTCGTCGTCGTTCGATGCACCCGGCAACTCTGCGGGTTCGGCTCCCGTCTTGGCACCGCGCACCGTACACAGATGCCCCCGCACGGGTGATCTCCTGCCCCTAACGAAGGGTCCTGGCGTCCGGAGGGTGACGTTCCGGGTGTCCAGCGCGCCGGCTTCGGCGGCCTCTCCGGCCGGCGGCCCCCGTATGCTGCCGGGGGAGTACGTAGTACGCGCACGCGAGCGGCAGGGGAGAGCACGTGAAGGTCGGCTGCATCGGACTCGGGGACATCGCGCAGAAGGCCTACCTGCCGGTGCTGGCCACCCAGCCGGGGATCGAGCTGCACCTCCAGACCCGGACGCCCGCCACGCTGGAGCGGGTCGCGGACGCGCTGCACCTGCCCGCCGGGCAGCGGCACACGAGCCTGGACGCGCTGCTGGACACCGGCCTCGACGCCGCCTTCGTGCACGCGCCCACCGCCGTCCACCCGGACATCGTCACGCAACTGCTGGAGGCGGGCGTACCCACGTACGTCGACAAGCCGCTCGCCTACGAACTCGCCGAATCCGAGCGCCTGGTGACCCTCGCCGAGGAGCGCGGGGTGACCCTCTTCGTCGGCTTCAACCGCCGCCACGCCCCCGGCTACACACAGTGCCTGGAGCACCCGCGCGAGCTGATCCTCATGCAGAAGAACCGGGTCGGGCTGCCCGAGGAGCCCCGCTCGATGATCCTCGACGACTTCATCCACGTCGTCGACACCCTGCGGTTCCTGGTGCCGGGCCCCGTCGACGACGTCACCGTGCGCGCCCGCACCGAGGGCGGCCTGCTGCACCACGTCGTGCTCCAGCTCGCCGGGGACGGCTTCACCGCGCTCGGCGTCATGAACCGGCTCAGCGGTTCCGCCGAGGAGATCCTGGAGGTCTCCGGGCAGGACACCAAGCGCCAGGTGCTCAACCTCGCCGAGGTCGTCGACCACAAGGGGCAGCCGACGCTGCGCCGGCGCGGCGACTGGGTGCCCGTGGCCCGCCAGCGCGGCATCGAGCAGGCGGTCCTCGCCTTCCTCGACGCCGTCCGCGCGGGCAAGGTGCTCAGCGCCCGGGACGCGCTGGCGACCCATGAGCTGTGCGAGCGGGTGGTACGAGCGGTTCTGGACCGCCCCGGCGCTGCCTGAGCGCCCGGATCCCCTCGGTCGCGCCCAGCGCGGTCAGCACCAGCAGCGCGCCGTGCACGGGCCAGTCGCCGTAGCGGACGTAGGGCGTGATGCCGTGCGCTAGCGGGACGTCGTACACACGGGCGGTGCTCGCGCCGGTGCCGAGCCACGGGCCGAGGCGCCGGCCGTCCGGGCCGTAGACGGCGGACACGCCGGTCAGGGTCGCGTGCACCATCGGACGGCCGGTCTCGGCGGCGCGCAGCGCGGCCAGCGACGCGTGCTGCTCGGGGGCCCAGCTGTGCTGGAAGGTCGAGGTGGAGGACTGGCCCAGGAGCACGTCGGCGCCGTCCTCGGCGAGATGGCGGCTCATGTCGGGGAACGCGGTCTCGAAGCACACCAGCGGACCGACCCGCAGCCCGTGCCCGACGTGCATCACGACCTGCTCGGTGCCGCGCCGCCGGTCCTCGCCCGCCGCCCTGCCGACCGAGGTGGCCCAGCCCAGCACGGAGCGGGCCGGTATGTACTCGCCGAACGGGATCAGCCGCATCTTGTCGTAGCGCTGGCCGGTCGGGCCGTTCGGGCCGACGAGCACCGAGCTCTTGTAGATGCCGGGCCGGTCGGCCCGCCGGGCGTCCACGTTGACCAGCAGGTCGGCGCCGGTCTCCCGGGACAGCGCGGCGATCCGCCGGGCCAGGTCGGGCCGCTGTCCCAGGTCGAAGCCGACGCTGGACTCGCCCCAGACCACCAGGTCGACGCCCTGCCCGGCCAGCCGCCGGGTCAGCCGCTCCTCGCGGTCGAACCGCTTCTCGCTGCTGGCGTGCCCGTCCACGACGCCCGGCTGCACGACGGCGATCCGCACCCCGCCGTCGATGTCCGGGCGCGGCGCCCACGCCCAGGCTGCCGAGGTGGCCGCCGCCGTGGCGACCAGGGAGGCCACGGCGGGCACCCGGGCCTCCCGCACCGACACCAGCACCGCGACCGTGACGTTCACCGCCACCACCAGGAAGCTGAGCAGCCACACCCCGCCCACCGAGGCCAGCCGCAGCGCCGGGCCCACCTGCCACTGGCTGGAGCCGAGCATGCCCCAGGGCCCGCCGAGGCCCTGCCAGGAGCGGACCAGCTCCACCGCCAGCCACGCCGACGGCAGCACCAGCAGCGCGGCCGCGGCACGCCCCGGCGCCGGCGTGCCGCCGAGATACCGGCGGGTCAGCCATCCCCAGGGCATCCACAGCACGCTCAGCAGCCCGGCGATCAGGAAGATGAACACGTGCAGGCTGGGCAGCAGCCAGTGGTGCACGGCGATCATGTAGCCGAAGCCGCCGCACCAGCCGTCGTACGCCGCCCGCCGCCCGGTCGGCGCCGAGCGCGCCAGCAGGATCCAGGGGACCAGCGCCACGTACGCGAACCACCACAGCGACGGCGCGGGGAACGCGAGCACGGGCAGGGCGCCCGCGACGGCGACGGCGCACGAGCGCCGCCACGGGGAGGTGAGCCAGCGGTCGATCGTCCTCATGGAGGTCTCCCTACCCAGCGCTGTCTTCAGTGTGCGCGCCGGGAGCGATCTCCGACAGAGGGCGCCGGGGGCGGCCGGGGGCTCACTCGGGCACGGTCGCCGGGCCGCGCTCCGGCATCCGGCGCCACCTCTCCTCCACCACGACCTCCCGCAGCCGCCAGCCCTCCGCGGTGCGCAGCAGCCCGAACGCGTACCGGCCGCCGCACACCAGGTCGGGCGCGCCGGAGCCGCCGTCACCGGCGAACCGCATCGGGTTGAGGTAGTCGGCACGTACCCGGGCCGTGTCCCCGGTGTCGTGCTCCAGAATCCCGAACCGCACGTGCCGGTTGACGATCAGGTGCTGCCGCATCGCGAACAGCTCCAGGCTCCCCGCGAGCCATCCGGCCACCTGGCCGGCCTCCCCCTCGATGCCGCCGGCGGACCGGTAGTCGGCCCGCCCGTCCGCCGTGAACAGCTCTCGGTACGCCGCCCAGTCCCCGTCGTCCACGGCCACCGCGTACTCGGTGACCAACTCGTCCACGGCCAGCCGGTCCATCACGGTGGCGAGCTCCATGCGCTGCGTCATCGGCACAGTGTTGGCCACCGGGGCCCGGGTGCCAAGAGGGCCGCCGGACATCGGGTGGTGCGGGTGCGGCCGTCCCGGCCGTCAAGCAGCCGTTCAGGACCCCGTCCGGGCCGCCGGGGCGTCCGGACCGGGCGCCCGCGGGCCGCTCCGGCGGGCTACTCCACCTCGATGCCGTAGTCGTTGACGAGTTCCTCCAGGCCGCCCGGGTAGCCCTTGCCGCCGAGGACGAAGTCCCAGTCGCCGTTCGTCCGGCGCCGGAAGGAGCCGAGCACCAGGGCGGTCTCCTGGGGCCGGCCGTCGGAGACCGCGAGGGTGCCGAGTTCGTTCAGCCCGGGGTCGAGGAGCCGGATGCACGCGTCCGTGAAGCCGGCGAGGTCGGCGTCCGGATCGGCCTCGGGGTCGATGGCCGCCACGAGGACGAAGCGGTCGGCCTCGTCCGGCAGCGCGTCGAAGGAGACGCAGATCGCGGCCTTGTCGGGGGCGCGGGCGGGCAGGGCGCGCACACTGCCGTCCGGGGTGCGGGGGTTGTTGTAGAAGACGAAGTGCTCGTCGCTGAGGACCCGGTTCCCGCGGCAGACGAGGGCGCACACGTCCAGGGCGACGCTTCCCGTCCACGACATGCCGAGGACGTTGTAGTCGTCGGGCAGCCGGGGGTCCGGCACCGCGGCGGCCCGCGCCGGGGTCCGCGCCCCGGAGCGGCGGGCGCCCTCACCGAGGCGGCCACGGAGCCCGTGGCGGTGCAACAGGTCGACGAGTTCCGGCCCCGAGATCAGTTCCAGCGGCTTGCCGTTGGCGAAGGTGTGCGAGCCGGGGCCGAACCGCGACGTCGTCACCAGGACGCCCTTGTTGGCGCCGGCGTCCTGCACGGTCCCGTACAGGTCGCGCACGGCGGTGGGCGGCACGGTGTTGCGGTAGCGCTTCACCTGGACGACGATCTTGCCGCCCCGGATCGGTGCGGGATCGAGCGCGTCGACGTCCACCCCGCCGTCGTTCGAGCGCTGGGTGGTGACGGCCTGCATGCCCATGGCCCGGAAGAGCTCGGCGACGAGGTTCTCGAAGTCGATCGGGTCCATCTCGTACAGGTCGGGCTCCTCGTCGCCGCCGTGCGCGACGACGCGGTTCCCGACCTGCTGCGGACGGCGGTTCGGCCGTACCGGCGTGAGCTGGTCGGGACGGGCCGAGAGCTGCCCGTGCAGTGCGTCGGCCAGGCAGCTGCAGGCGTCCACCTGGGCCAGGTGCAGTCCGCGGAACATGGAGCGCGGGGCCATCACGGTCGCCAGGACGATGTGGTCGGGGCGGCCCGTCGTCGGGTCGTGCCCGTCCACGAACCCGTTCACGGTCACCGACTCCAGCGCGCCCGGTTCGTCTGCGGCGAAGAGCTCGTGCAGCACGAGCAGCAGGCACTGGGCGAGGACCTCCCGGTACAGGGCCCGGCGCTGGGTCACCGGCCGGGCCGTCTCCTTGTGCTGGTCCACCCCGTACACGTAGCGCACGGACTTGGCCTCGGGGACGACGTCGAAGGCGGGCAGCTCCCAGTCCAGCACCAGCTCTCCGGCCGCCGCGTCGTAGGCCGCCGCCACCTGGCGCGGGAAGCCCTCCGGCCACGCGGTCGACGCGTACAGGGCGGCGGTGAAGTACTCGACCACGGCGTCCGGGTCGCGGCGCCGCACCCCCTCGGTCAGCTCACCGATGGAGGCGTTGTGCCGGCGCACCTCGGCCAGCTGGGCGTCGGCCCACTGCTGGTACTCGCGCTGGTAGGCGGCCAGTTGCTGCTGCCGCCGCGTCTCCGCCGCCTGGGCCGCGTACCAGTCGTGCTCGAAGCGCGCGCGGGCCTCGGCCTGCGCCTGGCCCCGGCGGCCGGCGGTCCAGCCGCCCTGCGCCTGGTAGTGCTCGACGTTCGGCATGGGCACGGGCTGCGCCAGCGGTCCCGGTGCGAACGGCTGGACCTCCTCGGGGCGCATGAGGGAGGACGCCCGGAAGGCGGGTGCACGGCAGCCCGAGGCGAGGAGGCCCTGCAACGCCGAGACCTGCGCGTCCAGTTCCTCCGTGCGGCGCAGCGCCTCCGCCTGCATGTACTCGCGGTGACTCTGGGCGGCCCGCCGTTCGTAGGCACGTGCCTGCTGCGCCTCTTGTCTGCGTCGTCTGGCGTCGGCCTCCACCTGGCGCTGCTGCTGCCTCTGCATCTCAGCCCAGACGCCGACCATGCCACCAGAACGACGACTCATGCGTTGGATGCCCTCCCCGCGGCGCGCCGGTTGTCCCCACAACCAGTTTTGACCCGACAACTCTAGCCAGTGATGGCCATGTCATGAATCGCCCGGCAGGAGATCCCGGCGAGAGATCCTGCCGGGCGAAGTGCTCTACGGGTCCGTGGAGTCAGGCCGCCTCGATGACCGCCGCGCGGATCGCCTCGGCCCACTCGACCACCAACAGCTCGTACTCCGCGCGTTCCTGGGCCGACAGGGTGCCACCCGCGCGCAGCCACAGCGCCCGGATCTGTTCGTTCACCTCGGCGGCCGACCGCACCGAACCAGGGAGGAGGGAATCGGGGGACATGCGGACAAGCCTAGGGGCAAGCACTGACACTGCGCTACCGCGTCGCTACGCAGAACGTATGGGGTTGGTCACCGCCGTGAGGGGCGCGCGGTGGGAGTCGTGCCAGCCCAGGAGGCATATGCCCGTCAGCATTGCTGGGCAGCAGATGTCCGAAACGGGGATGCGGAAGGGGTGTTCGGGCGGCGTCAGCTCGCCGACTCGGCCGCGTGCGGGCTGAGGACGCCCGCCGTCACCAGCGCGATGATGACGATGCCGAGGGCGACGCGATACCAGACGAACGGCATGAAGCTCTTGTGGGAGATCCACTTCATGAACCAGGCGATCACCGCGTATCCCGACGCGAAGGCGATGCCCGTGGCGAACAGGGTCGGGCCCCACGCCACGTCCCCGCCGCCCACCGAGTCCCTCACCTCGAAGACGCCGGACGCGAGGACGGCCGGAACGGCGAGCAGGAAGGAGTAACGGGCCGCCGCCTCACGCCGGTAACCCATGAACAGGCCGCCGCTGATCGTCGCGCCGGAGCGGGAGACACCCGGGACGAGGGCGCACGCCTGGCAGAGGCCGAAGATCAGGCCGTCCCTGACGCCCAGGTTCTCCAGCGTCTTGCGCTGCTTGGGCGCCCGGTGCCGGCCGCCGTTCTCGTCGCGCGAGGCCAGCCGGTCGGCGATGCCGATGACCACGCCGACGACCACGAGCATCGTCGCCGTGACCCGCAGATCACGGAACGGCCCCTCGATCTGGTCCTTGAGCGTCACGCCCAGCACGCCGATCGGGATCGAGCCGACGATCACCAGCCAGCCCATCTGCGCGTCGTGGTCCTGCCGCATCGCCTTGTCGAACAGCGACCTGAACCAGGCCGAGACGATCCGCCCGATGTCCTTGCGGAAGTAGATGAGGACGGCGGCCTCGGTGCCTATCTGCGTGATCGCCGTGAAGGCCGCGCCGGGATCCTCCCACCCCGAGAACGCCGCCGTGAGCCGCAGGTGCGCGCTGGAGGAGACGGGCAGGAACTCGGTCAGCCCCTGGACGAGCCCGAGGACGAGGGATTCAAACCAAGACATGGAGGGATGGCGTCCAAGTGCGGAGAGGTAAAAGGATGATCAAATGACCTGTGCAGCGTAGCGGGCTCCGCGTGCGGCGCGCACACAGGGGTTGGGCGGTCCCGGACGCCTCCCGCCGGTCCGTCGGACGCGCCGCGCCGGCCCGTGCCTCGGGCCGGCCTCAGGCCCGTCTCAGGCCGCCGTGGGGCCCGCCACCGTCCAGCCCGGCGCCTGCGGACGGGCCGTCAGGTCCTCGTGGCGCACCGGGGCGCCGCAGGCGGAGCAGGTGACCTGCGGGACCAGTTCGTGGCCGCAGACGTGCTCGACGACCATGGGCAGGTCGGTGCCCTGGCGCAGGTGGCGGTCGCCCCACTCCTTGAGGGTCATCAGGACCGGCTCCAGTTCGAGGCCCGCCTGGGTGGGCCGGTACTCGAAGCGCTCCGGGCGCTCGCTGTAGACGCGCTTGGTGAGGATGCCCGCCCCGACGAGCCGGCGCAGCCGGGCGGCCAGGACGTCGCGCGGGGCGCCGATGTTGCGCACCAGCTGGTCGAAGCGGCCGTTGCCGAGGCAGACCTCCCGCAGGACGAGCAGGGAGTACTTCTCGCCGACCAGGGCGAGGGCGTCGGCGATGGAGCAGGGGCGCGGGTCTTTCGGGGCGGCCATGCGGTCCAGTCTAGGGGAGGGTTTGATTTTCCAACTCACCGAGCTATGGTGAGTCCAGATTCCCTACTCACTGGTAATCGTGCCGACCGGAGCGGTTCTGTCGGCGGCCAAGGAGGCCCGCACCATGCGCGACGCAGTCATCGTCGAAGCCGTACGCACCCCCATCGGCAAGGGCAGGCCGAACGGCTCCCTCGCCCACGTCCACCCCGTGCAGCTCCTCGCCCACACGCTGCGTGCCCTGGTCGAGCGCTCCGGCGTCGACCCGGCGCTCATCGACGACGTCATCGGCGGAACCGTCGACCAGGTCGGCGAGCAGGCCATGAACACCACCCGGTACGCCGTCCTCGCGGCCGGTTTCCCCGAGACGGTCCCGGCGACCACCGTCGACCGCCAGTGCGGCTCCTCCCAGCAGGCCGTGCACTTCGCCGCGCAGGGCGTCATCTCGGGCGCGTACGACCTGGTCGTCGCGTGCGGCGTGGAGTCGATGAGCCGGGTGCCGATGTGGTCCAACGTGCCCGAGGGCAAGGACCCGTTCGGCCCGGGCGTCGCCGAGCGCTACCCGGAGGGCCTGGTCCCGCAGGGCATCAGCGCCGAACTGATCGCGGCGAAGTGGTCGCTCACGCGCGCGCGGATGGACGAGTTCGCGGTCTCCTCGCACCGCAAGGCCGCGGCCGCGTGGGAGACCGGCCTGTTCGACGCCGAGGTCGCGCCGCTGGACGGCGTCACCCGGGACGAGTGCGTACGCCCCGGCAGCACCCCGGAGATCCTGGCCGGACTCCGGCCCGCGTACCACGACCCCGGCTTCGCCGAGCGCTTCCCACAGATCGAGTGGAACGTCACCGCCGGCAACGCGAGCCCGGTGAACGACGGCGCCTCCGCCGTGCTGATCACCTCGAGCGAGACGGCGGCCCGGCTCGGCCTGCGCCCCCTCGCCCGGCTGCACAGCTTCGCGGTCACCGGCTCCGACCCGCTGCTCATGCTCACCGGTGTCGTCCCGGCCACCGAGAAGGTGCTGCGCCGGGCCGGTCTGTCCCTGGGCGACATCGACCTCTTCGAGGTCAACGAGGCCTTCGCGAGCGTGGTCCTCGCCTGGCAGCAGGAGACCGGCGCCGATCTCGCCCGGGTCAACGTGCACGGCGGCGCCATCGCCCTCGGCCACCCGCTCGGCGCCAGCGGCACCCGGCTGACCACCACCCTGGTCCACGCCATGCGCGAGCGCGGCGCCCGCTACGCCCTGCAGACCATGTGCGAGGCGGGCGGCCTCGCCAACGCGATGATCCTGGAGGGTGTCTGACGGTTCAGCGGGCCCGCAGGTGGTGGCGCTTGCGCCAGGCCACCACCGATCCCACCAGCGCGGGTACGGCTATGGCGGCCATCGCGATCAGGAAGGCGGGCGAGGTCGGCGCCGAGGCGCGGGCGCCGGCCACCGCGTAGGCGGCCGTGTTGGGGATCGAGCCGAGCGCCGTGGCCAGCAGGAACGGCAGCCAGCCCATCCTGGAGACGGCGGCGCAGTAGTTGGCCGCCCAGAACGGCACGCCCGGGAACAGCCGCGCCGCCAGCATCGAACGGAACCCGTGCCGGCTCAGCTGCCCGTCGGCCGCCTTCAGCCAGCGGCCCCGCAGCAGCGGGCGCAGCGCGTCCTGCCCCAGCACCCGGCCGAGCCCGAAGGCCACCCCGGCCCCGAGCACCGTGCCGGCCAGCGCCGTGCCAAGACCCCACTGGGACCCGAACAGCGCGCCGGCCGCGAGGTTGAGCAGCGGGCGCGGCACGAACGCCACCGTGCACAGCCCGTACGCGGCAGCGAACACGAGCGCGGCCGCGGCCCCGCCGAGCTGCGGCGGCCAGCCGTGCGTCAGCAGCCGCTGCGGCTCGAACGCCAGCACGCAGCCCGCCGCGGCCCCGAGCAGGGCGAGCAGCAGCGACAGCCGGGCGTACGGCGACAGCGCCGCGCGCGTGCAGCGGGCGGCGAACCCCGTGCGGCGCACGGGCGGCACGGACACGGCCGTGGGGACGGTCAGCTCCGTGGCGGCGGCCCGGGGAGAGGCCGTGGCGGTGCCAGAGCGGTTGGCATCGAGCATCCGGTGACAGTAACCGACGCGGGCGTGTGATCGCCGTGAGGTGTGACGCACGGCCGCCCCGCCACGGCGCTGGCGGGGCGGCCGGTCACCTCACGCGGCGAGCGCGTGACCAGGGTGCAGGACGACCTTGGTGTAGCCCTCGATCCGCTTGTCGAACTTCTCGTACGCCTGAGGCGCCTGGTCGAGCGGCAGCTCGTGGGAGACCACGAAGCTGGGCTTGGCCCGCCCGGCGATGATCAGGTCGCGCAACTGGCGGTTGTACCGCTTGACGTTGCACTGGCCGGTGCCCATCTGCTGGCCCTTCTCGAACATCTTGCCGATGGAGACCAGCAGCTGGCCGTGCTTGGCGTGCTCGTCGGGACCGCCCGGGTCGGAGGGCACGTACAGCCCCGGCACGCCCAGCATGCCCGTGGGACGCACGGTCATGACGAGCGCGTTGAGGACGACGGCGGGTTCCTCGTGGCTGGCGTCGTGCGCCTGGGCCTGGTAGCCGACGGCGTCCACGCCCTTGTCGGTCCCCTCGCCTCCCGTCTGTTCCTTGATCTGCTCCGCCGGGTCGCCCTGGGTGAAGTCGATCGGGATGGCCCCGATCTCCTCGGCCTTCGCCAGCCGCTCGGGCACGCGGTCGACGGAGAAGACCTTCGCCGCGCCGCGCACCAGCGCGGAGTAGGCGGCCATCAGCCCCACCGGCCCGGCACCGTAGACGGCCACGCTCTCGCCGGGGGACACCTGGGCGAGTTCGCAACCGTGGTAGCCGGTCGGGAAGATGTCGGCGAGCAGCACGAAGTCGGTCTCGAACTCGTCGCCCGGCGGCAGCTTCAGGCAGTTGAAGTCGGCGAACGGCACCCGCAGCAGCTCCGCCTGGCCGCCCTTGTACGGGCCCATCGCCACATAGCCGTAGGCGCCACCGGCGAAGCCGGGGTTCACCGTCAGGCAGAAACCGGTCTTGCCGGCGAGACAGTTCTTGCAGAATCCGCACGCGACGTTGAAGGGCATCACGACGCGGTCACCCACGGACAGGGAGGCCACACCGCTGCCGATCTCCTCGATGATGCCGAGGTTCTCGTGTCCGAAGACGATGCCCGACTCGGCCGCCGTGCGGCCTTCGTACATGTGCAGGTCCGAGCCGCATATCGCGGTCGACGTGACCCGTACGAGCACATCGTTGGGATGCTGGATCTGGGGATCCTGGACATCCTTCACCGTCACACTGAAGGGCTCTTCGTAGACGACGGCTTTCACCTTCTGTCACCTCCGCGTCGAGCGCTTGACGACGGCGGCGAGGGGGCCGCTGCCGGAGGGCGCACGGGAGGGCGCGGGCCCTCGGACCGTGCCGTGGCCCCATGCGCTCGCTTCACCGCCGTACCTCCAGGTAACGCCCGTACGGGAGGGGGCGCAACCCGCGTCCCGGAGGCCCGCGCGAGGGGTTCCGGGCAGGCTTGGCGCCTCACCAAGTCAAATACCAGTTCGATTATTTTCGGTCTGCCGGTCCTCTCCCGACCGTATGGTTCATGGCATGACCGTCACCGGCGCGGCCCCGCCGCACGTCCCGCGCAGCGCCCTCGCCGACGCCGTGCTGGACCGCCTCACCGTCACCTACCCCGCGGCGGCCGATCCGGAGCGGGCCGGCGCGATGCGGGCGTACATGAAGGACGTGGCACCGTTCCTCGGCATCCCCACCCCGGACCGCCGGGCCCTGACCCGCGCCGTCCTGACCGGCACGCCACGGCCCGTCGAGGACGACTGCGCCGCGATCGCCCTGCGCTGCTGGCGGCTGCCCGAGCGTGAGTACCAGTACTTCGCCGTCGACTACCTGCGCCGGCACGCGGCCCGCTGCTCCTCCGCCTTCCTGCCCGTAGCCCGGCACCTGGTCACCACCGTCCCCTGGTGGGACACCGTCGACCTGCTCGCCGCGCACGTCGTCGGCGCCCTGGTCGCGGCCGATCCCGCGCTCGCGGCCGAGATGGACGTCTGGATCACCGACGACGACCTCTGGGCCGTCCGCACGGCCCTGCTGCACCAGCTCCGCCACAAGGAAGGCACCGACACCGAGCGGTTGTTCGCCTACTGCCTGCTCCAGTCCGGGCACCAGGACTTCTTCGTCCGCAAGGCCATCGGCTGGGCCCTGCGTGAGTACGCCAAGACCGACCCCGGCGCCGTGCGGGGGTTCCTGGCCCGCGAACGGGGCCGGTTCGCCCCGCTGACCGTCCGCGAGGCGCTGAAGAACATCGGCCCCTGACGGGCGGCACGGTCCCCGGAAAACCATTCGACGCCGGGCGGGCCGTCGGCGATGATCGTCGACATGTTCCGGTACGCCTTCCTCCTCGCAGCATCCGCCGTCGCGGATGCGCCGAAGGCTGCCGTCCCGATCCTCGTGGCCGCTGTCGACGGCGCCCGAAGCTGACCCTCTCCGGAACGTCCGGCGGACCCCGCAGGGGGAGGGTCGGCCGGTTCCCGGGGTCCCGCATTCCCGTACGACCGGAGAGGCTCCGAGGTACAGCCATGTCCAAAACGGCCTACGTACGCACCAAGCCGCACCTGAACATCGGCACCATGGGTCACGTCGACCACGGCAAGACCACCCTGACCGCCGCCATCACCAAGGTCCTGGCCGCGCGCGGCACCGGCACCTTCGTGCCGTTCGACCGCATCGACCGGGCGCCGGAGGAGGCCGCCCGCGGCATCACCATCAACATCGCGCACGTCGAGTACGAGACCGACACCCGGCACTACGCGCACGTCGACATGCCCGGGCACGCCGACTACGTCAAGAACATGGTCACCGGGGCCGCGCAGCTCGACGGGGCGATCCTCGTCGTCTCCGCGCTCGACGGGATCATGCCGCAGACCGCCGAACACGTGCTGCTCGCCCGGCAGGTGGGCGTCGACCACATCGTCGTCGCCCTCAACAAGGCCGACGCCGCCGACGACGGCGAGGACGCCGTCCTGGCCGACCTGGTCGAGCTGGAGGTCCGCGACCTGCTCACCGCGCAGGGCTACCCCGGGGAGAGCGTGCCCGTCGTACGGGTCTCCGGGCTGCGTGCCCTGGAGGGCGACCCGCGCTGGACGGCGTCGATCGAGGCGCTGCTCGACGCGGTGGACACCTACGTGCCCATGCCCGAGCGGTACCTGGACGCGCCCTTCCTGCTGCCGGTGGAGAACGTGCTCACCATCACCGGCCGCGGCACGGTCGTCACGGGCGCCGTCGAGCGCGGGACGCTCCGCGTGGGGGACCGGGTCGCGGTGCTCGGCGCCGACGTGGAGAGCGTGGTCACCGGTCTGGAGACCTTCGGCAAGCCGATGACGGAGGCGCAGGCCGGGGACAACGTGGCGCTGCTGCTGCGCGGTGTGCCGCGGGACGCGGTCCGGCGCGGGCACGTCGTCGCGGCGCCGGGCAGCGTGGTGCCCAGCCGGCGTTTCTCGGCCCGGGTCTACCTGCTGTCCGGGAAGGAGGGCGGCCGCACGACACCGGTCGCCTCCGGCTACCGGCCGCAGTTCTACATCCGCACCGCGGACGTGGTGGGCGACATCGAACTCACCACGGCGCCGGTCGCCCGCCCCGGCCAGACGATCGAGATGACCGTCGAACTGGGCCGCGAGGTCCCGCTTGAGCCCGGCCTCGGCTTCGCCATCCGCGAGGGCGGCAGGACGGTGGGGGCGGGGACGGTGCTGAGCGTCGGGGGGTAGGGCCAGGGTACGGGGGCGCGGGCTACGGGGGCGCTGGGCGCCGCGGACCGGTCGTGACCGGTGACGCGGCGCCCTGCGGCGCGGTGCCGGGACCGGGCCCCGGGGCCCGCGCCGCCGTGGAGGCCGGGCTCGCGTTCCGCTCGTGCCGGCAAGGGCCGGACCTCCAGGGGCGGGCGGTGTCCCGCCTCGCGGCGCCCGGGACCGGGCGCGCGTCGCGCTGTGGTCGGGGGTGGGCGGTGCGCCGTCTCCTGGTGCCGCCGCCCAGCGGTAGCCCCGCGGGCCCCCGGCCAGGGGCCCCGGGGACAATGGAGGGGTGAGTGAAGCCATGCCTGTGACGCGGGGCATCGATCACGGGACTGCCAAGCTGATGCCGGACGTCGACCGGGAGCGGGCCTGGCTGCTCACCGTGGACGGGGCGCCGCAGTCGTACGTCGATCTCGACGAGCCCGCGCACCTGGAGTTCGAGTACACGCGGCGGCTCGGGTACGTGCTCGACACCGTCGCCGCGGACGGGCGGCCGCTGGACGTGGTGCACCTCGGCGGGGGAGCGCTGACCCTGCCCCGCTACCTGGCCGCCACCCGGCCGGGGTCGCGGCAGGACGTGGTCGAGGCCGACCGGGGGCTGCTGGAACTGGTCACGGAGCACCTGCCGCTCCCGGAGGGTTCGGGAGTCGTCCTGCACGCCGCCGACGCGCGGACCTGGCTGGAGGCCGCCCCGGACGACTCGACGGACGTGCTGATCGCCGACGTCTTCGGCGGCTCACGCGTCCCGGCCCACCTCACCTCGCTCGGCTACGCCCGGGAGGCCGAGCGCGTGCTGCGCCCCGGCGGGGTCTATCTGGCCAACCTCGCCGACGCCGCGCCGTTCGCCTTCCTGCGCTCCCAACTGGCCGCCTTCGCGACGCTGTTCGACCACCTCGCGCTGATCGCCGAGCTGGGCGTGCTGCGCGGCCGGCGGTTCGGCAACGCCGTGCTGGTCGCCTCGCACCGGCCGCTCGACACGGCCGCCGTGGCCCGGCGCACGGCCGCCGACGTCTTCCCGGCCCGGGTCGAACACGGCCCGGCGCTCAGGGAGTTCATCGGTACGGCCCGGCCGGTCGCGGACGCCGAGGCCGTACCCTCACCCGAGCCCCCCGACGGCGCTTTCGGCATCGGCTGAGGGAAGCGGTGCCACTGACCCGCGTTCCTGGTACGGGGACTTCAGTGCGGCCGGGTCCATCTCGTTCTCCCGCTCGTCCCACGAGTCGCCCGCGGCCACGCGCTCCAGCACGGCGCTCGGTACGTCCCGGCCGGTGAACCCGCGCGCCGCTCGGCGCGAGCCGGTCAGGAAAGCCAGTCGGCGTAGCGGGTGGGGGCGAGGTGGGCGTTCTTGTCGGTGAGGACGTCACCCTTGACGGCGGCGAACATGCCGGCGGTGGGGTCCGTGACGACGGTGCGGTCGTCACCCTTGTGCGACAGGGTGATGCGGCCCAGCTCGTCCAGGGTGAAGACCTCGGGGCCGGCGATGTTGCGGATGCCGTTCAGCGGCGGGCCGGCGGTGACCTCCGCCACCGCCCGGGCCACGTCCTTGGAGGCGATCGGCTGGATCGGTGTGGCGGGCAGCCGGACGGTGTCGCCGTCGGCGGTCCAGGACAGGACGGCGTCCATGAAGTCCATGAACTGCGTCGCCCGGACGATCGAGTAGGGGACCGGCCCGGCCGCGAGGATCTGCTCCTGGAGCAGCTTCGCCTTGTAGTAGTCCAGCTCGGACACCTGGTCCACGCCGACGATCGAGAGAATGACGAAGTGGCCGACGCCGCTCCTGTCCGCCGCGGCCAGGAGGTTGTCCATCGAGGTCCGGAAGAAGGCCGGGGAGGCCTCGTCGAACGTCGGGGAGTTCGTCAGGTTGACGACGACGTCGGCACCCCCCAGCGCGTCGTCCAGTCCCCGTCCGCTGATGACGTCGGTGCCGGTGGACTTCGAGTGGGGCACCGCCTCGTGCCCGGCGGCCCTGAGGTCGGTGACGACCTGAGATCCGATCAGCCCGGTACCGCCGATGACTGCGACCTTCATCGGGAGCCTTTCCTCACGATTGTCTGGGCGAACCTGTCGACTCTCGGGTCAGCTTTCGGAGGGGCGTGGGGCGCGCAGGTGTGCCCGTTCCTTCAGTTCCTCCTCGTCGACCAACGTCAGCATCGGCCGGCCCGGCGCGCACAGCATGGTCACCAGGAACTTGGTCGGTGCGTCAGGGAGCGCGTTGCCGTCCTGGTAGTGGATCACGTCACCGCCCGGCTCCCAGAACGTCCCACCGGCTTCGACCACACGCTCAGGCTCGCCCTCGAGTTCGAACCGGAGCGCGCCCTCCATCACGTAGCCGAACGACGGGCCCGAGTGGCGGTGCGGAGGGAGCCCGGGGTGACCGGGAGGCCAGTCGACGAGGATGGTCATGCCCGAACCGCCTTCGGGAAAGAAGGGCGGGGTGACTTCCTGCAGCAACTTGACCTCAGGCGGCAAGGAGACCTCGGGCCTGCCCTGCTCTGAGTCCTTCTCCGACACGTACCACACCTCCGTAGGCCGGTTCGCCGTGGACGACCCTGCGCGTGCTGAGGGCGGGCCGCAGCCCGCGTCCGTGGCGGGGCGTGGGTGTTCCGCTCCGCCCGAACGGTCTTGACACCACCCTGCCTCCGGTCGGCGGCCGCCACAATCCGGGAGCCCCCGCACCCGGTCTTCGCCCTCTCTGAGCGGTCCTGGCCGGTCCGGCGGCCACGCGGCCGCCCTCCACCAACTCGCGCCGAGGCGCGAGCTTTTGACTGGGGCCGGGCGGCCTCCTAAGGTGACGAGGTCATGTTCATGACGGTTTGTCATGGCGATGACGTAATTGCTTGAAAAGAGAAGAAAGGACCTTCATGCGCAAGCATGTCGCAGCCCTCGTCAGTGCGGCCGCGCTCCTGGGCTCGGCCGTCCCGGCCGTGCTCGCCACGCCCGCCTCGGCCTCGACGATCAGGTGCCAGGAGGTCGGCGCGCGCTACGTCCTCAAGAAGGACGCTCCGATCCACAAGACGCCGTCCCCGAGCGGCAAGGTGATCGGTCACGCCCTGAAGGGGCACCACGTGATCTCGCACTACGAGTGCGACAACAGCCACGGCACTTGGGAGTGCATCTCCAACTGCCAGGTCTCCGACAACGGCCAGAGCACGCTGTACGGCCACTGGATCTACCGGGGCTACCTCGGCAGGGCCTGACGCACCAGGTGTTCCGGCCCGCCGCTTCCGCGGTGGGCCGGAACGCCCGGCGGGCTCAGTCGTTCGTCGGGGTGCCGTGCAGCCGGATCGTGCCGAGCACCTTCAGGACGGTCGCCTTGGAGACCTCGCCCTTGACTCCGGTGGCCCCGTAGAAGTCGAACGACACGTAGTTGTGCAGCGAGTTCTGGAAGCCGAACGTCAGCGACTGCCCGTCGGAGGCGCACTTGCCCTTGTGCGGGGTGTCGGTCGACCGGGCCCAGGCGTAGCTGCCCTCGATCCCCGAAGTGGTCGTGAAGGGCGTGGCCTTCTTGTCCCACGTGATGCTCTTCTTGTCCGGCATGGTGTAGGCGCCGTACACCCACCAGGGCGCGGTGTTGACCGCGATCTCGTCCGTGTTCTTGGCGCCGCTCGCGCCCTTGGTGCCCACGACCGCCAGTGGGGTGTCCTCGGTGCGGCCGTCCTTGTCGTCGTCGGACGTGCACCACTTGGACCTGTACTCGGCCAGGCCCGACATGGTGATCCCCTTGTCCTTCTCGGACTTCGGGAAGTCGAAGTTGACCGCGAGACCGGTGGCCTGCACCTCCCAGTCCGGCGGCACGTCGAAGGCGACACCCCACTTGGGGTTCACCACGACCTTCCAGCCGGCGATCGTCGGCTTGTCCGTGTCCCCGCCGCGCGGGTCGTCGTCGGAAGCGGACGCGCTCGGGTCGGCCGACGACGAAGCCGGGCTGCTCGGCTTGTCGGCCTCGTCCTTCTTGTCCTTGCCGCCCAGGACCAGGAAGCCGGTCACACCCGCGGCCACCACCACGGCCGCGGCCGCCACGATCGCTACGATCTTCGTCCGGTTCCCGCCACCGCCACCGCCGGCGGGCGGCGAGGGCTGGGGAGCGCCCGCGGGCGTCGGCGCGCCCCACTGCGGCTGCTGCTGGCCGTAGGGACCCGGCTGCTGGTAACCGGGCTGCTGGGGGCCGGGCTGCTGATAGCCGGGCTGCTGATACGGATTCGGCTGCTGGTACCCCGGCTGCTGGTACGGGTTCTGCTGCGGGTTGTGCTGCGGGTTCTGCTCGCCCCCGGGCGGCTGCTGTCCTGGCCACATGGGCGCCCACACTAGCGGCGCCGCGGAAACGATTCGGTCACCGGCCCTCTTCAGGGCTGCAGCGAAGCGGGCCCCGCTCTGGCCAGGCTCGGCTACTCGTGAGTAACATGGCGCCATGAGCGCAGACCAGATGTCCATCGGCGACATGCTCGCCGCCACCGTGCCCATGGCCCGGACGCTGAACCTGGAGTTCCTGGAGACCTCCCCGGACCGGGCCGTGGTGTCCCTGCCGGACCAGGACGCCTACCACAACCACGTGGGCGGCCCGCACGCCGGCGCGATGTTCACGCTCGGCGAGTCGGCCAGCGGCGCCATCGTGCTGGCCGCGTTCGGCGACCAGCTCGCGCGCGCCGTGCCGCTCGCCGTGCGCGCCGAGATCGCCTACAAGAAGCTCGCCATGGGCGCCGTCACGGCGACCGCGACGCTGGGCCGCCCGGCCGCCGACGTCGTGGCCGAACTGGACGCGGGCCGGCGGCCCGAGTTCCCCGTGGCCATCGAGATCCGGCGCGCGGACGGGGCCGTCACCGGCGAGATGACCGTCGTGTGGACCCTGCGCCCCAACGGCTGAGCGGGCGGCCGCGGCCCGGTACCGGCCCGCACGGGGGAGGACGAAGGGGCCCGGCCGGGCCCCTTTCCACTGTGCCGCGCCTCCCGTTCAGGCGGCCCGCCGGCCTTCCCGCGCGGTGATCCCGTCGCTGTCGCTGTCGCCGTCGAGGGCCGCCGTGAACTCCCTGAGCCACCGCGTGAACTCGGGCCCGAGGTCCGGGCGGGCGCAGGCCAGGCGTACCACCGTGCGTAGGTAGTCGGCCTTGTCACCGGTGTCGTACCGCAGCCCGTCGAAGACGACCCCGCGCACCGTGCCGGCGGTGGCGAGCTCCTGGAGGGCGTCGGTGAGCTGGATCTCGCCGCCGCGCCCGGGCGGGGTGCGCTCCAGGACGCCGAAGACCGCGGGGTCGAGGACGTAGCGCCCGATGACCGCGTAGTGGCTCGGTGCCTGCCCGGCGGCCGGCTTCTCGACCAGGCCGGTGACCCGTACGACGCCGTCCTCCCCGTCCTCGGCGGGTTCCACCGCCGCGCACCCGTAGCGGCCGATCAGCTCGGGTTCCACCTCCATCAGCGCCACCACACTGCCCGCGTACCGGTCGCGGACGTCGAGCATGCGGCTGAGCAGGGTCTCCCGCGGATCGATCAGATCGTCCCCGAGCAGCACGGCGAACGGCTGGTCCCCGACGTGGTGGCGGGCGCACAGCACGGCGTGCCCGAGCCCGAGCGGGTCGCCCTGGCGGATGTGATGGATGTCGGCGAGCCGTGCGGGATCGCGCACGGCGTCCAGGCGCACGGTGTCGCCCTTGGCCGCCAGCGCCTGCTCCAGCTCGAAGGCGTGGTCGAAGTGGTCCTCGATGGCCCGCTTGTGCCGGCCGGTGACCATCAGGATGTCGTCGAGCCCTGCCGCGGCGGCCTCCTCCACGACGTACTGGATGGCCGGCTTGTCGACGACGGGAAGCATCTCCTTCGGTGTCGCCTTGGTCGCGGGCAGGAACCGGGTGCCGAGCCCGGCGGCCGGGACGACCGCCTTGCGCACCGGACGGGCACCGGCGGGGGAGTGAACGGAGGCGGGGGCAGGGGCGGGAGCGGTGGCGGGGGTCGCCGGGGCGTGGGGAACGATCATGCGGTCATGCTGCGGCACGTGGATGAGAGCCCGCCGGGAGAAACGTGGGAACCGGCTGTGGAGGAACGCCGGGGGCCGAGGGGACAGTGGCGGATTCCGTGCACCGAACGGCCTTTCCGTGCACGTCCGTCGACCGTTCTGCGACCGGCACATCACTTCGCGTGTGCATACCGCTGGTAACCAACGCCGGTTCTCGGGTATTTGAGGCCGGGTCATTCGGTCGCCTTGTTTCCCGTGAGTAGCCTGTGCCAGGGTGAGCCCTTCCATGAGGAGGCAAAGGCCGGGTCCGTACGGCACCGAACGGCGAGGTCAGGCCCCTCTGGTACGCACCAATCAGGCGCTGCATTCCCGCGGGACGGCATTCCGGAAGCCGTTCCGCGGATGGAAAGGACATGGTGCTCCGTGCAGTCCCCCCACCCCCCACACCCACCGTTCCCGCCCCGCCCCGGTTCACCGCGGGGTGAGTCGGACCGGGATCTGGTCGCCCGGCTGAGCGGCCCGGCCGCCGGCCGGCACCACGCCGTCGCCCTGCTGCTGGCCCGCCACTGGCGCGCCACCTGCGACTACGCGATCGTCTGCCTGGCCGCGACCGGGCCCAACGCCCACCTGGTGGCCGCCGCCGCGTTCCACCGCGTGCTCGGCCGGCCGGCGGACGAGGCCGCCGACGGCCCCCTGCGCCCACGGCTGCTCGTGGCCGTCCGCGACACCGTACGCGCGTGGGCCGCCGACGAGGGCGCCTGCGTGGTCGTACCGGAATTGCGCAAACCCACCGGCGGCCGCGGCCTGCGCGCGACGGCACCCGCCACATCCGAAAGGCGCCGGCTCGCCGAACGCGCATTCCGTGCAGTGCCCGCCGCGTCCCGATGCCTTCTGTGGCATACCGAGGTCGAGGCGGAACACATAAACATTCCCGCTGCTCTGTCGGGGCTGGACACCGGCACCGCCACGGCCGCCCTCCAGCAGGCGCGCGAGCAATTCCGGGCGGGTTGTGTACGCGCCCATCGGGAACTCGCGCCCTCGGCCGAATGCCGTTTCCACAACCGTCTTCTGGAGATGTCCATTCTCCGCGGCGGCCCTGCGCACCCCGATGTGGAGCGACATCTGACGAAGTGTCGGTACTGCCGACAGGCCGCCGAACAACTCGGTCACTTCGAGGGCCCGTTGGGGCTCCTGCTCGCCGAGGCCGTGCTCGGCTGGGGCGCCCGCCGCTACCTCGACTCCCGTCCCGGCCGGGGCGCCCAGGAGTCCGCGCCGCCACCGCGAGCGGAACGGCGGGGGGCCGGCGGCCGGCACCGCACGGCACCCGAGGGGGGACGGCGTACCGCCTTGGCGCTCGGCGTCGGCCTCACCGCGCTCGCGCTGCTCACGACCGTGCTGGTGGCCAGAAGCTGGTCCGACGACAACGGTGCCCCGTCGCCCGGCGCCACCTGGGCCGCCCCGGCGGGCCGCTCTCCCGCCGCCCCCACCCCTGATGCCCCTGGCGCCTCTGGCGCCCCCGAGGTCACGGGCGGGCGGTCAGCCGCCGCCGGGCCGTCCGAGGCTTCCGCGAGCCAACCGGTCGAGATCGCCCGCGGCCTGCTGCGCAGCCTCGACTCCGGCCGCTGCCTCGACGTCCGCGCCGGCAGGAACGAGCCGGATGCCGGCGTCCGTCCGGCACGGTGCTCGTCCGCCCGGTCGCAGAGGTGGACCTACCAGGGCGACGGGCTGCTGCGCAGCGTCACCGACCCCGGACTCTGTCTGGCCGCCGGAACCGGCACGCGCGACGTCGTGGTGTCCGCCTGCGTCCTGCGCCCCGGAGAGGTGTCGTACGACCGGACGATGACGGTCCGCGGTGGCCTTCTGCCGCGCCTGACCGGCGGTCCCGCGCTCGTCCCGGTGGGCGGCGCCGGAGTGGTGCGCTTGGTGCTCGCGGCCCGCGACGGCTCCGGCCGACAGCGGTGGATCCTGGAGTCCGAGCCGGTGGCGGGGGTACGACCCGCCGCACCGGCGTCGGGCGGGACGCGGGGGCGTGTGCGGCCGTCCGCCCCTTCGCCGGAGGCCGTCGAGCAGTCGCCCGGACGGTCGGAGGACCGGGTCGGCGGCGGGCGGCCGGACCAGGGGACGCCGACCGGGGAGCCGGTCGGGGGCGTCCGCGTGGAGCGGGTGGTGAAGGGTGTGCGGCCATCGGCCCGAGGCATCCGGGCCGAGCGGTACGAGGCGTCCCGGCGGACGGAGGGGGCCCAACGGTCCGAGGGGACCCAGCGGTTCGAGGGGTCCGAGCGCGGACATCGGCGGTTCGGGTCGGCATGCGAACGTGACATCCTGCGCGCTGGTGGCCATGTGCGCGTCCGCCGGGCGGGCGCCGGGCCAGGACGGAGCCGAGCGGGCGGCGTCGTGCCGACGCTTTCCGGCGCCTTCGCCTCCGTGCCCGCGGAGTTGGGCTCGCCACCGCCGCGCGGCTGAGGACGCGAGGACCCGGGCCGGATACGGGCGGGTGGCGATGTCCGTGTGAGCCCGGTGGGGCGTGGCGCGCGCCCGGATCGAGTCACCGGGTGCGCGTCATCCTGAGTTCGCGTGGGGCGGACCCGGGGCGCGAGGCGTTGCGGGCCGATGAGGGGCCGGTGAGGGGCCGGTGAGGGGCCGGTGAACAGGTCCGGGGCTCCGGCGTGCGGGTGGAGGCGCGCCGGGACGGCGACGCCGCCGTGAGGTCGACCAGGTAGATGACGGACCGTCAATTGTCGGTTTTCCGGCGCTTGTTGGGGGATTCGGCGGGCTGGCTGAATCGATGCCACCGCCCGCGAAAAGGCCGATGCCTTATTGACCCGTCAGTAAGCGCCTCGCTAGGTTCCGGTGCCTCGCACCAGAGCGTCCTGCCGCACACCCCCCACCGTGCTGTCTTGCCGATTCTTCGGAGCATCATGACCTCGCCCGTGCGCGCCCACGACCTGATTCTGTGCCTCACCCCCTTCGGAGAACCCGACGCCTGGCTCGCCGCGGCCGCCTGCGCCGCCGGCGGGCTCGGCATCCTCGACCTCGGCGACGGCGACCGAAGATCACGCGAGGAACTGACCAGACTGAGAAGAACGGCGCCGGGGCCCTACGGCGTGCGAGTGACGGGCCGCTGCACCCTCGGACCCGCCGACCTCGACGGCGGACCGGACACCGTGGTCCTGGCCGTCGACGCGCCGTGGAGTGTCGCCGAAGTCGCGCCTTCGTACAGGGTGTTGATCGAGGTGACCGATCTGGCGCAGGCGCGTGAGGCGGTCCGCGCGGGGGCTCACGGGCTGATCGCCCGAGGTGCCGAGAGCGGCGGCCGGATCGGTGGAACCAGCACCTTCGTGCTGCTGCAACTCCTATTGGGCGAACAAGGTTTGGACGTTCCGGTCTGGGCCTGCGGTGGCATCGGACCGTACACCGCCGCGGCCGCCGTGGCCGGCGGGGCGGCGGGCGTCGTCCTCGACAGCCAACTCGCCCTGCTGGCCGAGTCACGGCTGCCGGAGGCGGTACGGGCCACGCTGCGCTCCCTGGACGGCTCCGAGACGGCGGTCGTCGCCGGGCACCGGGTACTGCGCAGGCGCGGTCCGGACGTTCCGCCCCCGCCCGACGATCCCGGCGCGGTCGCGGCCCTGATCGGCGCGCGGGACCCACGCCGCCGCCTGCTGCCGGTGGGCCAGGACGGCTTCCTCGCCGCCCGCTTCGCCGACCGGTGGGGCGACGTGCGGGGGACGGTGCGCGGGCTGCGGACGGCGATCGAGGAGTTCGTCGGCGCCGAGGGCGCCGTGGCGCCGCCGGGGTGGGGCGGGCCTGAAGTGCCGCTGACCGCGGGGGCCGGAGTGCCGCTGGACGGCGGCCCAGCAACGTCGCCGGACAGCGAACCCGGAGTGCTGCCGCATCCCCGGCCCGACCTCCCCGCGACCACCCCCGGCCTCCGCCCGACCGCCTCCGCCGCGGTCGCGGCCCTGCGGCCGGGGTCGGGCATGAGCCGGGCGCTCGGTACCCGGTTGCCGGTCGCCCAGGGTCCCATGACCCGGGTCAGCGACCAGGCGGCCTTCGCCGCCGCCGTCGCCGGGGAGGGTGCGCTGCCCTTCCTGGCGCTGGCCCTCGCCGACGGCGAGCGGACCCGGGAGATGCTGACCGGGGCGCGTGCCGTGCTCGACGGACGCCCCTGGGGTGTGGGCGTGCTCGGATTCGCACCCGAGGAGATCAGGAACGCCCAGCTGGAGGCCGTACGCGAGCTGCGCCCCACGCACGCGGTCATCGCGGGCGGACGTCCCGGGCAGGCCCAGGCGCTGGAGCGGGCGGGGATCCGCACCTTCCTGCACGTGCCTTCGCCGGGACTGCTGCGGCAGTTCCTGCGGGCCGGGGCGCGCCGCTTCGTCTTCGAGGGCTCCGAGTGCGGCGGCCACGTCGGGCCGCGCCACTCCTTCCCGCTGTGGGAGGCCCAACTCGCCGTCCTGGAGGACTTCCTGGCCGAGTCAGGCGCCGCCGACGGCACCGCACGAGAGCTGGAGGTGTTCCTCGCGGGCGGGATCCACGACGAGCGGTCCGCCGCGATGGCCGCCGCCCTGGCCTCCCCCCTCACCGCACGGGGTGCCGCCGTAGGCCTGCTCATGGGCACCGCCTACCTGTTCACCGAGGAGGCCGTGGCCCGCGGTGCGATCCAGCCGCTCTTCCAGCGGCAGGTCCTGGCCGCCACCTCGACCGCCCTGCTGGAGACGGCACCCGGGCACGCCACCCGCTGCGTCCCCAGCCCCTTCACCACCGGCTACCGGGAGCACGAGGCACGGCTGCGCGCGTCCGGCACCCCCGACCGTGAGCTGTGGGAGGCGCTGGAGCGGCTCAACGTCGGCCGGCTGCGCATCGCCAGCAAGGGGGTCGAACGCTCGGCGCGGGGCGAGCTGACCGTGGTGGACGAGCGACGACAGCTCAGCGACGGGATGTTCATGGCCGGCGACGTCGTGGCGCTGCGCTCGGCGACCACCACCGTCGCCCGGCTGCACCACGCGGTCACCGACGGCGCCGCCGACCTGCTCACCGCCCGGTGCGCACGGCCGGCCCCCCTGCAGGCCCCCGAACCGCCGCCCGCCGAGCCCCTCGACGTCGCCGTGGTCGGCATGGCCTGCATGTTCCCCGGAGCGCCCGACCTCGCCACCTTCTGGGCCAACGTGGTCGCCGGACACGACGCCGTCACCGAGGTCCCCGTCGACCGCTGGGACCCCGCCGTGCACCACACGGCCGGCGCGACGGCGTCCAAATGGGGCGGCTTCCTGCCGCGCATCCCCTTCGACCCGCTGAGCTACGGCATCCCGCCCGCCTCCCTCGGCAGCATCGAGCCGGTCCAGCTGCTGTCCCTGGAGGCCGCGCGCAGAGCCCTGGACGACGCCGGGTACGGCGAACGGGGCCGCGCCTTCGACCGGTCGCGCACCTCGGTCGTCTTCGGCGCCGAGGCGGGCAGCGACCTGTCCAACGCCGTCACCCTGCGCGCCGTCCTGCCGTCGTACTACGGCGAGGTCCCCGAGAACATCGAGGCCCAGCTGCCCCGGCTGACCGAGGACTCCTTCCCCGGCATGCTCGCCAACGTCATCTCCGGCCGCATCGCCAACCGCCTGGACCTCGGCGGCGCCAACTACACCGTCGACGCCGCCTGCGCCTCCTCCCTCGCCGCGCTCGACGTGGCCTGCAAGGAACTCGTCTCCGGCGGCAGCGACGTGGTCCTGTGCGGCGGGGCCGACCTGCACAACGGCATCAACGACTTCGTCCTGTTCTCCTCCGTGCACGCCCTCTCGCCGAGCGGCCGGTCCCGCGCCTTCGACGGCTCCGCCGACGGCATCGCCCTCGGCGAGGGCGTGGCCTGCGTGGTCCTCAAACGGCTCGCCGACGCCGAGCGCGACGGCGACCGCGTCTACGGCGTGATCAAGGGGATCGGCTCCGCCAGCGACGGCCGCTCCCTCGGCCTGACCGCGCCCCGCCCCGAAGGCCAGCGCGCCGCCCTGCTGCGCGCCTACCGCAACGCCGGTGTCTCGCCCGCCGAGGTCGGGCTGGTCGAGGCGCACGGTACCGGCACGGTCGTCGGGGACCGTACCGAACTCGGTGTGCTCGAAGCGGTGTTCACCGAGGCGGGGGCCGGGGCGGGCGGCTGTGCGCTCGGTTCGGTCAAGTCGCAGATCGGGCACACCAAGTGCGCCGCCGGACTGGCGGGCCTGATCAAGACCACCCTCGCCCTGTACACCGGCGTCAAGCCGCCCACCCTGCACCTGGAACGGCCCAACCCGGCCTGGTCGGAGGAGAACAGCCCGTTCGCCTTCCACACCCGCGCCCGTCCCTGGCCGGCCCCGGCCGCACAACGCCTCGCCGGGGTCAGCGCGTTCGGGTTCGGCGGTACCAACTTCCACGCCGTGCTCGGCGCCCACACGGACGGCGTGGCGCCGCGGCAGACCCTGGACGCCTGGCCCGCCGAGCTGTTCCTCTTCCGTGGCCGGGACACGGCGGCGGCCCACCGTGACGTCGCCGAGGTGCTGCGGGCCGCCGAGGCGGACGGCCGCCCCTGGCGCCTGCGCGACCTGGCGCTCGCCGCGGCCCGTCGCGCGGACACCTCCGACGATCCGGTGCGGGCGGCGGTCGTGGCCCGGGACGTGGACCACCTCATCGGACAGTTACGACGGGTCCTCGCGGGCGAGCAGGATCCGGCGGCGGGCATCCACTCCGGCGAGGACGGATCGGCGGCCGGCATCCGTCTCGGCACGAGCGATCCGGCGGTCGGTATCTCCGGCGAGGACGGTCCGGCGGTCGGTGTCCGCTCCGGCGAGCGCGGTCCGGCGGTCGGCGTCCGCTCCGGCGAGGACGGTCCGGCGGTCGGTATCCGCTCCGGCGAGCGCGGTCCGGCGGTCGGTATCCGCTCCGGCGAGGACGGTCCGGCGGTCGGTGTCCGCTCCGGTGAGGACGGTCCGGCGGTCGGCGTCCGCTCCGGCGAGGACGGTCCGGCGGTCGGCGTCCGCTCCGGCGAGCGCGATCCGGCGGTCGGCGTCCGCTCCGGCGAGCGCGGTCCGCGGTCCGGCATCCACCCCGCCGATCCCGCAGCCGGTACCCCGGCAGGCGCCGCCACCGGTGACGCCCCCGGTGGCGCCAAGGTCGCCTTCCTCTTCCCCGGCCAGGGCAGCCAGCGGCCCGGCATGCTCGCGGACCTGCTGGTCGCCCTGCCCGAGCTGCGGCACTACCTGCATCTCGGCCGGGCGCACGCCGACACCCTGTACCCGCCCGCCGCGTTCGGCGAGGAGGCCCGCGCCCGCCACGCCGCCGCCCTCACCGACACCCGGGCCGCACAGCCCGCGCTCGGCATCACGGCCCTCGCCGCGCACGCCTTCCTCACCGCGGCGGGCGTCACCCCGGACCTCGCGGCCGGACACAGCTACGGCGAACTGGCCGCCCTCGGCGCGGCCGGCGCGCTCGACGCCGAGACACTCCTGGAGCTGAGCGGCGAGCGCGCGAGCGCCATCCTGGCGGCCGCGGGCGACGAATCCGGCACCATGGCCGCCGTCGGAGCCGGTGCCGCGCAGGTCGCCGGCGCCCTGCGGGAGGCCGGGGCGCCCGCATCGGTCGTCGTGGCCAACCACAATTCGCCCGAGCAGTCGGTGATATCGGGGCCCACGGCCGAAGTCGAGTCCGCTGTACGCCTGTTGCGCGAGGCCGGGCTCACGGCCCGCCGTATCCCGGTCGCCTGTGCCTTCCACAGCCCGGTGGTGGCCGCCGCGGGGGAGCGGTTCGCCAAGGTCCTCGCCGACAAGACGGTACGGACCCCCGAGTTCCCCGTGTGGGCCAACCGCACGGCGGCCCCCTACCCCGCCGACCCCGACGCCGTACGCGCCGAACTCGCCGCCCAGATCGGCGCGCCGGTCTCCTTCGCCGCCCAGATCGAGGGTATGTACGAGGCGGGGGCGCGGATCTTCGTGGAAGCGGGCCCCGGGACGGTCCTCACCCGGCTCGTCGGGCAGATCCTGGGCGACCGTCCGCATCGCACCGTCGCCTGCGAGCCCCGCGCCGACAGCGGCCTGCCCGGCTGGCTCGACGCCCTGGCCAGGCTGGCCGCCGCCGGGCTTCCGGTGCGCACCGCCTGGCTCCTCCAGGGCCGCGACGCCGTAGACGCGCTGCGGACACCCGCGCCACGGCGGCCCGGCTGGACGGTCGACGGGCACCTCGTCCGCACCGCCGACGGAGCACTCCTCCCCGGTGCCCTCGCACCGGCCCGACGAGTCGTGGAGACGACCGTGACGACGAACCCGCAGAACGGAGCCCCGGCCGACCGGGACGCGTTGATCTCCGAATTCCTGCGCACCAGCCGCGAGATGATCGCGGCCCAGCGGGACGTGCTGCTCACCTACTTCGGCGCCACGCCGGGCACGGTCCCGGCGGGACCCGTGGAGCCGGCCGTTGCCGGGCAGCCACCCCTGGCCGCGCTCGCCGGACCGACGGCCGCGCAGCCGTCGTCTTCATCCGAGACGCCCGGAACATCCGAGGCACCGCGAGCCGCGGCCGCCGACCCCGCGTCGCTCGTGACCGCTGCGGACACGCCCGCCGCAGCCCCGTCGCCCGGGGCCGCCGTGCCGGGACCGAGCGTCGAGCTGGTCGTCCTGGAGATCATCGGCGAGCGCACCGGATACCCCGTCGACATGATCGAGCCGGACCTCGACCTGGAGGCCGACCTCAGCATCGACTCGATCAAGCGGGCCGAGATAGCGGGCGAGCTCGCCCGGCGTCTCGGCATCGCGGACGGCACGGAGGTCCTGGACGACGCGGAACTCGAGGAACTGGCCAAGGCGCGGACGGCGGCCGCGGTGACGGCCTGGCTGACCGCACGGATCGCCGGGGACACCGGAGCCGCGACTGGGACAGAGCCCAGCACCGTTCCGACCCGCCCGGAGCCCGCCGACGCATCCGTAAGCACACCCCCCGGAGAGGCGCCGCAACGCTGCGAACTGCGCCCCGTACCCCTGCCGCCCCCTTCGGACGACCCCGAAACCGTCCTGCGCGGCAACCGGTTCGTCCTCCTCGGGGACGGCGGGGGAGCGGCGGCCGAGCTGGCCGCACGGCTGCGCGCGCACGGTGCCGACACCGTCGTGGCCGACCGGACCCGTCTCCTCGGCGAGGCGGACGGCAGGGCCGACGGCGTGCTGTACCTGGGCGCGCTCCCCGGCCCGGAGCTCCCGGTGCTCCCCGAGGCGTTCCCCGTGCTCAGGGCGGCCCTCGCCCGCGCACCGCGCACCCTGCTGGCCGTGCAGCCCGCCGACGGGGCGCAGGCGACCCGCTCGGCGGGCCTGCACGGTCTCTTCCGTACCGTCGCCCGCGAGTACCCCGGCACCCTGGCCCGCCTGGTCACCGTCCCCGACACCGGCCCGGGCGCCGTCGCCGACGCCCTGCTCGCCGAACTGCTCGCCCCTGAACCGGCGGCCCCGGTCGTGCTGCGCACGGCCACCGGCGGACGGCACGGGCTCGAACTGGTCCCGGCGCCCCTCGGGCCGCTGGGCAGCACCGGCGCCGGACCCGCCGGCGACGGTGCCGCCGAGGCCGCCGCGCTCGGCCTCGACCGGGACTCCGTGGTGTTGCTGGTCGGCGGCGCGCGTGGCATCACCGCACGGTTCGCCACCGCGCTCGCCGCGGCGAGCCGCTGCCGGCTCGAACTGCTCGGCCGCACCCCCGCGGCCACCGCGCCCGAACCACCCGCGACCGCCGCCGCCCGCACCCTCGTCGAACTGCGCGCCGCCCTCGCCCGGGACGGCGCGTCGAGCCCGGCCGAGGTCAGCCGCTCCGCCGAACTGATCCTCGCCCAGCGGGAGATCACCGCCACCCTCGCCGAACTCACCGCCCTGGGCAGCGAGGCACGCTACCGCTCGGTGGACTTCCGTGAACGGGACGCCGCCCTGCAGGCGGTCAAGGAGATCCACGCCGAACACGGCCGCCTCGACGGGGTCGTCTTCGCCGCCGGAGTGATCGAGGACCGGCTGATCGCCGACAAGAGCACCGACTCCTTCCAGCGGGTCTACGGCACGAAGACCGCCGGGGCCGCGGCCCTGCTCGCCGCGCTGGCCGACCTGCCCCACGGACCCGGGTTCACCGTCCTGTTCGGCAGCGTCGCCGCCGTCCTAGGCAACCGCGGGCAGGCCGACTACGCCGCCGCCAACGACGCCCTGGAACGCCTCGGCGCCGACTGGGCCGAGCGGACCGGCCACCGGGCGCTCACCGTGCACTGGGGCCCCTGGGCACCGGCCGGGCGGCACGGGGGCATGGTCGGCGAGGAACTGGGCCGGGAGTACGCGCGCCGCGGCGTACGGCTGATCGACCCGGACGAGGGCACCGCCGCCCTGCTCCGCGAACTCGCCTGGGGCGACCGCTCGGCGCGCGCCGTCGTCTACACCGCTTCGGGCTGGTGAGATGACACAGGTCCGAACCCCGGTCGCCGTGGTGGGGATGGCGGTGCTGCTGCCCGGCGCCGCGGGCCTCGACGCCTACTGGCGCAACCTGCGCGACGGCGTGGACGCGATCGGCGACGTCCCCGAGGGCCGCTGGGACGCCGGCTACTACCACCCCGGCAGCGCTGCCGAGCCCGCCGTCGCCGACCGGATCTACTGCCGGCGCGGCGGATTTGTGGACGCACTGGCCGAGGTGGAGGTGACCCGGTACGGCATCATGCCCGCCTCCGTGCCGGGCACCGAACCCGACCAGCTCATCGCCCTCGACGTGGCCGCCGCCGCGCTCGCCGACGCGGGCGGCGCCGACCGGCTGCCCGAGCGGCACCGGATCGGTGTGACCCTGGGCCGCGGCGGCTACCTCACCCCCGGCCTGGTCAGGCTCGACCAGCGGGTGCGTACGGCCGGGCAACTCGTGCGCACTCTGGGCGAATTGATGCCTGAGCTGTCGTCCGCCCAACTGGACCGGGTACGGGCCGCGTTCACCGAACGCCTCGGCCCCGACAGCCCCGAGGCCGCGATCGGCCTGGTCCCCAACCTCGCCGCCTCCCGCATCGCCAACCGGCTCGACCTGCGCGGCCCCGCCTACACCGTGGACGCGGCCTGCGCCTCCTCGCTGGTCGCCGTCGACCAGGCCGTCACCGAACTCACCACCGGGCGCTGCGACATGATGCTGGCCGGGGGAGTCCACCACTGCCACGACATCACCCTGTGGAGCGTCTTCTCGCAGCTGCGCGCCCTGTCCCCGTCCCAGCGCAGCCGGCCCTTCCACCGCGACGCCGACGGCCTCCTCATCGGCGAGGGCACCGGGATCGTCGTCCTCAAGCGGCTCGCGGACGCCGAACGCGACGGCGACCGGGTGTACGCGGTGATCCGCGGGACCGGCGTGGCCGGCGACGGCCGTACCGCCGGCCTGGTCACCCCCGACCCCGGAGGCCAGGCGCGGGCCGTGCGCCAGGCGTGGCGGGCGGCCGGACTCGACCCCGCGGAACCCGGCTCGCTCGGGCTGCTGGAGGCGCACGGCACCGCCACCCCGGCCGGTGACACCGCCGAACTCACCACCCTCGCGGACGTGTTCGGACCGGCAACGGCCGAGGACGGGGAGCGGCCCGTGCTCGGCTCGGTGAAGTCGATGATCGGCCACACCATGCCGGCCGCGGGCGTGGCGGGACTGGTCAAGGCCGTCCTCGCCCTCCACCACGGCGCCCTCCTGCCCACCCTGCACTGCGACGACCCCCACCCCGCCCTCGCGGCCACCCGCTTTCGCACCCTGACCCGGGCGCGGCCCTGGGAGACCGGGCCGGCCCGCCCGGTCCGCCGGGCCGCCGTCAACGCCTTCGGGTTCGGCGGGATCAACGCCCACGTGGTGCTGGAGGAGGCGCCGGGCCCGCGACCGGCGCCCCACCGGGCCCGTACCCGGACCGCCGAGCCCGAACGGGTCCTGCTGCTCGCCGCCGACGGCCAGGACGGCCTCGCCGCCCTCCTCGACCGCGACGACCACGCGGTCCTCGCCGCCGGCCTCGCCCCCGAGCGGCCGCACCCCGACGCCGGCCCGGTGCGCCTGGGCGTCGTGGACCCCACGGCCAAGCGGCTCGCCCTGGCCCGCCGCGCGGCCGGCAGAGGCCGCGCCTGGCAGGGCCGCAACGACGTCTGGTTCCGCACCGCCCCGCTGCTCGGGCCCGGCCTGGGCGGACTCGCCTTCGTCTTCCCCGGCCTGGAGAGCGACTTCACGCCCCGCGCCGACGACGTGGCCGATCACTTCGGCCTGCCCCCGCTCACCCGCGCCGGCACGGACGTACGGGTCGGCGACGTCGGACGGCACGGCTTCGGCGTGGTCGGCGTCGGCCGGCTGCTCGACGCCGCGCTGCGCCGCATGGGGGTCGTGCCGGACGCGGTCGCCGGGCACAGCGTCGGCGAGTGGACCGCGATGGCGGCGGCGGGGCTGTACGCGGACGCGGAGGTCGACGCGTTCATGGCCGGGTTCGACCCGGACACGGTGACCATGCCGGGCCTCGCCTTCGCCGCCGTGGGCGCCTCCGCCGACCGGGTCTCCGCCGCCCTCGCCGACGCCTGGACCGGCACCGGGATCGTGCTGTCCCACGACAACGCGCCCCACCAGTCGATGGTGTGCGGGCCGGACGAGGCGGTCCAGCGGTTCGCCCGGTCCTTCCGCGCCCAGGGCGTGCTCTGCCAGGTGCTGCCGTTCCGCTCCGGCTTCCACACCCCGATGCTCCGGCCCTACCTCGCCCCCATCGAGGAGGCGGCCGGCCGCTTCCGGCTGCACCGGCCGACCGTGCCGGTGTGGTCCGGCACGACCGCGGCGCCCTTCCCGAGCGACGAGACGGCGGTGCGCGAACTGTTCGTACGGCACCTGCTGGAACCGGTGCGCTTCCGCGAGCTGATCGAGGCCCTGTACGCGGGGGGGCACCGCGCCTTCGTCCAGACCGGCCCCGGACAGCTCGCCTCCCTCGTCGACGACACCCTCGGCGACCGCGACCACCTCGCCGTCGCCGCCAACTCGCCCCACCGCACGGGCATGGCCCAGCTCCGCCGGGTCGCCACCGCCCTGTGGACGGCGGGGGCCCACGTCGCACCGGCGGTACCCCGACCGGACACCGTCGTCGGCCACGGCGAGACGGCCCGCCCGGACGTCGCCGCGGACGGTGGGGTGTCCCGCCCGGACGCCGCCGTCCGCAGCGCCGTGCGCCGCCCGGGCGCCACCGCGCCCGCGCCGGGGCGCCCACCCGTCCGCCTCGACCTCGACGGCGCCCTGGTGTCCCTGGCCGGACCGGACCTGGAAGCCCTGCGCGCGGAACTGCATGCGGATCACCCGGCGTCGTCCCCTTCGCGACCGGCCCGCCCCGGCACGTCCCCCCTCGACGACCTCGACGTCCTCGACGATCTCGACGACCTCGCCACCCGCTTCCCGGCCGCCGCCGAGCTGACCGCCCTGCTGCGCGACACCGCGGACACGGCGGCGAAACTGATCACGGCGGCCGATCGTCGATTCGAGGGCCTACCCGCGCCCGCCGGTCACCCCAGCACCCCGGCCGCTGCGGTGGCCTCCCGGCGAGCCCCCGAACCGGCCGGCCCCGCCCCCGTCGTCCCGACTCCGGCCGTCCCGGCCCCCGCCGTCCCCACTCCCGTCACCGCGACCGTCCGCGTCTCCACGAGCGCCATGCCGTACCTGCTGGACCACTGCTTCTTCCCGCAGCGCCCCGGCTGGCCGGACGAGGCGGACCGCTGGCCGGTCGTCCCGGCCACCACGATCGTCCGGCACATGATGGACGCGGCCGAGGCGGCGGCCCCCGGGCTGTGCGCGGTCGCCGTGCACGGTGCGCGGTTCGACCGGTGGCTCACCGCGACACCCCCCGTCGACGTACCCGTCACGGTCACCCCCGACCCGGGACACGCGGACCGGGTCGCCGTCGCCTTCGGGCCCACGGCCCGCGCCGTGGTCGAACTCGCCCCGCGCCACCCGGCACCGCCTCCGCCCGGCCCCCGCCCCGACGCCCCCGAACGCGTCCCCGAGCACACCGCCGCCCAGCTCTACCGCGACCGCTGGATGTTCCACGGCCCCGCCTTCCAGGGCGTCGGTGAACTCACCGCGATCGGCGACCGGCACGTCCGCGGAGTGATCACCGCACCGGCGGCGCCCGGCGCGCTGCTGGACAACGTGGGCCAGCTCCTCGGCTACTGGATCATGGCGACCCGCACCGAGCGGACCGTCGTCTTCCCGGTGCAGATCCGGCACCTGCGCTTCCACGGGCCCCAGCCGGCACCCGGCACCCCGGTCACCTGTCTGCTGCGCGTCACCTCGCTCACCGACACCGTCCTGGAGGCGGACGCGGAACTGACTACCGACGGCCGGGTGTGGGCCCGGCTCACCGGCTGGCAGGACCGCCGCTTCGACAACGACCCGCGCACCCGGCCCGTCGAACGCTTCCCCGAGCGCCACACCCTCTCCGAGGCCCGCCCCGGGGGCTGGGCCCTGGTGCACGAGCGGTGGCCCGACCTGGCCTCCCGCGAGCTGATCATGCGCAACTCCCTCGGCGGCCCCGAGCGCGCCCGGTACGCCGAACGCCCGCCACGCGGCCGCAGACAGTGGCTGCTGGGCCGGATCGCGGTCAAGGACGCCGTACGGCAGTGGCTGTGGCGGCACGGCGAAGGACCCGTCTTCCCGGCGGAGATCCAGGTCGGCAACGACGAACTCGGCCGTCCGTACGCCACCGGCGCGCACGGCCGCGCCCTGCCCCCGCTGGACGTCTCCCTCGCCCACCGGGCCGAGGCGGGCGTCGCGATCGTACGGCCGCGCACCCCCCACCCGGGCCCCGGCATCGATATCGAGGAGGTCACCGCGCGGGACCCCGCGACCCTCGCCACCGCCCTCGGCCCGGACGAACTCCGGCTGCTGCGCGGGCGGTCCGCCGACGACCCCGAGGCCGAGGCCCTGTGGTTCTCCCGCTTCTGGGCCGCCAAGGAGGCCGTGGCCAAGGCCGAGGGTGTCGGGTTCGGCGGCCGCCCCAGGGACTTCACGGTGCTGGAGACGGCGCCGGACGGCAGCCGGCTGGTGGTCGCCGGCCGCCTGGAGCGGGCCTACACCGTGCGCTGCGCGCGGACGGGCAACCCGCCCGCCCTCCCGGCGCGCTCCTACGTCGTGGCCTGGACGACCGGACCGGCGGCCCACGACGGACAACACGACGACGCAGCCGAGGAGTACGCCCGATGAACCCCACCCAGCCGCTGCCCGCGCAGCCCACCACCGACGCCGTGCTCACGGACGTCACCGGCATGCTCCGCACGCTCCTCGCGGAGTACGGCGAGGACGACGTGGAGATCGGTCCGTCCACCACCTTCAACCGCGACCTGGAACTGGAGAGCATCGACCTGGTCACCCTGGCCGCGCTGCTGGAGGAGCGGTACGGACGCCGGGTCAACCTCGCCGAGTTCCTGGCCGGAATGGAGTTCGACGAGATCATCGAGCTGACCGTGGGGCGGCTCGTCGAACACGTCGTGCTGAGCCTGCGGAGCACGGAGGCGGGCTGACCCATGGCGATGATCGACGCCGGAGGGATCCGGCTGCACGTCCAGCGGACGGGCCCGGGAGACGGGCGCGCACCGCACGCCACCGTCGTCCTCGTGCACGGGCTGCTCACCGACAGCCTGGCCAGCTACTACTTCACCGTCGCCCCCGCCTTCGCGGCGGCCGGCCTCGACGTCGTCATGTACGACCTGCGCGGGCACGGCCGCAGTGAACGCCCGCCGCACGGCTACACCCTCGACCACAACATCGACGACCTGGAGGCGCTCCTGGACCGGCTGGGGATCAGTGGGCCCGTGCACCTCGTCGGCAACTCCTACGGCGGCACCATCGCCTTCGGTCTCGCCGCCCGCGGGCCCGCGCGCGCCGCCAGCCTCACCCTGATCGAGTCCGAACCGGCGACCGCCGACTGGGCGGCGAAGATGGGCGGCATCCTGCGCCGCGTGGTCACCCAGCTCGCGCACAACGAGCCCGACGCCATCGCCTGGATCCTCGCCCACCGCGGCCACAACACCGCCCGGCTGGCCAAGGGCGCCGCCCGGCTCGCCCGCGAGACCACCCTGGGCCGCGACATCCCCGCCAGCCGGGTGCTGACCGAGGCGCAGATCAGGGCCGTACGCTGCCCGGTCCTCGGCGTGTACGGCGGCGACTCGGACCTGGTGGACCTGGTCCCGCTGAAGGAGAGGCTGCTCACGGACTTCCGGCCGGTCGTGCTGCCGGGCCACGAGCACTCGGTGCTGGTCGAGGCGCCCGGCACCGTCGGCGGGCACGTCCTGGAGCTGATCCGCTCCGCCGAGGGCGCCGGGGCCAGGACAGGGGCCGGGGCCGGGTCCGCTGCGGGGGCCGGGGCGGGGGCGTGGTGAGCCGGTTCCTGTTCGTCGTCCCGCCGCTGGTCGGGCACGTCAATCCGGCCGTCGGGGTCGCCGCCCGGCTCACCGCGCGGGGACACCGGGTGGCCTGGGCGTGCGCCGACCCGTCGCTGGTGCGCCGGCTCGCGGGCCAGGACGCCCATGTCCACGCGTGCGCGGGGCCGGTGCCGGGCGTCGACGGCGCCGTACGGCCGCCGGAGCTGCGCGGCGCGGAGGCGCTGAAATTCCTGTGGGAGCGGTACCTGGTGCCGCTCGCCGACGCGATGGCCCCGGGCGTCCACGCCGCCGTCACGGACTTCCGCCCCGACGTCCTGGTCGCGGACCAGCAGGCGTTCGCCGGCGCCCTGGTGGCCGAACGCCTGGGCCTGCCCTGGGCGACCTCCGCCACCACCTCCGCCGAGTTCGCCGGCGCCTACGACGGGCTGCCCAAGGTCGCCGCATGGCTGCGGGAGCGCCTGGCCGAGCTGCGCGCCCGCGTCGGTGCCCCGGCCGCGACCGCCGACCCGCGCTACTCGCCGCATCTGCTCCTGGTCTTCAGCACGCCCGAACTCATCGGACCGCAGGCGCCGTTGGGGCCACGCATCCACTACGTCGGACCCTCCCTCGCCGACCGCCCGGCCGGCCCCGGCTTCCCCTGGGAATGGCTCGACCCCGGCCGGGCGAAGGTCCTCGTCACCCTGGGCACGGCCAACGCCGACGCAGGCGACCGCTTCCTCGCGGAGTGCCGCGCCGCTCTTCGTGAGCGCGCCGACCGGGTGCAGGCGGTGCTCGTCGACCCGGGCGGCACGCTGCCCGACGACGACCCGGGCAAGCTGGACAAGGATGTGCTGATCCTGCCGTCCGTGCCCCAACTCCCGCTGCTGGACAGAATGGACGCGGTCGTCTGCCACGCCGGGCACAACACGGTGTGCGAGGCGCTCTGGCACGGTGTGCCGCTCGTGGTGGCGCCCATCCGCGACGACCAGCCCGTGGTGGCCGCGCAGGTCGTGGACGCGGGTGCCGGGGTCCGGGTCAGGTTCGGCAAGGTCACCGCGCCCCGGCTGGGCGAGGCCCTCGACCGCGTCCTGTACGACCGCGTCCACCGGGCCGCCGCCGCCCGGGTGCGCACCGCGTTCCGCGCGGCGGGCGGGGCCCGGGCGGCCGCCGCCCACCTCGAACGACTGGCGGCCGACAGCAGCGGACGACGGGCCGAGGAGGGCCGATGAGCGAACCCGGCAAGAACGCCGAGCGGATCGCCGCCCTGCGGCCCGCCTACCGCGCCGACCTGGCCGGCGGCACCGACCGCTTCCTCGGCCCCCGGAGCACCACCTGCCCCTGGTGCGGCTCCGCCCGGCTGGCGGTGCGGCTGCGTACGACCGACCTGCTCCAGCACAAGCCGGGCCACTTCACCCTCGACCGCTGCGCGGACTGCGGCCACGTCTTCCAGAACCCCCGACTGACGCAGGAGGGGCTGGAGTTCTACTACCGCGACTTCTACGACGGCCTCGGCGAGCAGCGCATGAGCGGTACGTTCGGCGGCCGCACCGCGATGTACCGGGACCGGGCGGAGGCGATGGCGCCCCACGACCCCACCCCGAAGAACTGGCTCGACGTCGGCACCGGCCACGGCCACTTCTGCGAGGCCGCCCGAGCCGTCCTGCCCGGCACCGCGTTCGACGGCCTCGACTTCACCGACGGCGTCGAACTCGCCGCCCGCGAGGGCCGGGTGGCGCACGCCTACCGCGGCGCCTTCCCCGACCTCGCGCCCGAACTGGCCGCCCGCTACGACGTGGTGAGCATGTTCCACTATCTGGAGCACAGCACCGAACCGGACCGCGAACTCCGGGCCGCCCACGAGGTCGTACGCCCCGGCGGCCACCTGCTCATCGAGGTCCCGGACCCGGAGAGCCGCTACGCCCGCCTGCTGGGCCGCTGGTGGCTGCCCTGGCTGCAGCCGCAGCACCTGCACTTCGTCCCCGTCGCCAACCTGCGGCAGCGGCTGGCCGCGCTCGGCTTCACCGTGGTCGCCGAACAGCACGCCGAGCCGCACGACCCGGTCGACCTGCTCGCCGCCGTATGGCTGGCCCTCGACCACGCCGCCCCGCGCGAAGACGCACCCTGGCTGCCCGAACCCCCCGGCGCCCTGCGCCGCGCCACCCGCACCGCACTCCTCCTGGCAGGCATCCCCGCCCTCCTCACCGCAACCCTCCTGGACCGCTTCGCGATCCGCCCCCTGGCCGAACGCCTCGGCCTGAGCAACGCGTACCGCTTGGTCGCAAGGCGGGAGTGAGGGGCGCTGTGCGCGGCTTCGGCGGCCAGGGGTGCCCCTGGCCCCTTCGATCGAGGGCCCTGCCGGGTCGGTTCACGGTTCGGCCACCGTCCCGCTGACATGGCCTGCGCGACGCCACCGCCTGGTGGCCCGGCGAGAGCGACTCCCGCTCACAGCGGCCTGGGGTCCACGGTGTTCTGGCCTGGGTCGGCGACGTCCCGGCCTGGGGCGGCACCGCCGGCACGGGCGCGCCGGGCGGCCGGGATGCGATCCCGCCTGGTTCACGGAGCCGCCGTGAGACCGCTCGGGACAGGGTCGCCGCCCCCTTCCCAGGCGCCCGGCTGGAGCAACCGCCGCTTACAGCGGCCTGGGGCCCACGGTGTTCTGGCCTGGGCCGGCGACATCCCGGCCTGGATCGGCACCGCCGGCACGGGCGCGCCGGGCGGCCCCGGCAGCCGGGACGCGAGCTCACCCGGACCGCGACGCCGCTCCGGGACCGCTCGGGATACGAACGCACCGCTCGGGATACAGACGCCCCACCTCCCAGGCACCCAGCGCGAGCGCCCCCTCACAGCACCTCCGCGCGGATCAGTGCCGACAGGACCAGGGCGCCCGGTAGCAGGGGGAGCCAGTCGGTCAGGAGGCGGTAGCCGATCACGGTCGCGGTGGCCAGTGCGGGCGAGCCGCCGAAGGCGACCAGCGTCCACACCAGGGCAGCGTCCACCGCGAGGCCACCGGGCGACGGGACCGCGCCGACCGCGGCGCCCGCCGCCAGGTGGGCGAGGACGACGTGGTGCCACGGCAGCCCCAGGCCGAGCGAGGCCCCCACGCACACCAGCACCCCCGCCTGCACCAGCGGCATCGCGACCGCCCCGCCCCACAGTGCCAGCACCCGGCAGGGCCGCCCGTGCACCTCCCGTGCGTCGGCGAGGGCGCCCCCGACGATCCGCGTCACCGGGCGCCGCAGTGGTCGTACGGCCGTCACGACCAGCCCCGTCACGGCGAGCGCACCGCCCGCCACGGCGGCCGTGGGCAGCAGGCGGCCGTCGGGCAGCAGATCGCCGAGCCGCTGCCGGGCGGGCGTGCACGCCAGGAAGAGCAGCAGAACCAACGTCCTGGCGACGCACCTGGCCAGGGAGTAGAGGCCGATCGAGGCGGTCGCCCGGGGCAGCGGCACCCCGCGGGTGCGCAGGAAGCGCAAGGTGACGGCGTGCGCGCCCAGGCCGCCCGGCACGACGTGGTTCGCCGCGCCCGCCGCGAACTGCGAGGCCAGCAGCAACCCTGGCGGCAGCCGGTCCGGCAGCGCGCCCTGCCTGCAGCAGGCGGCGGCCACCCAGGTCAGACAGGTGACCGCGGCCCCCGCCAGCAGCCACCAGGGATCAGCGGCGGCCAGCCGTACGACGCCCTCGTACGCCACCGGCCGGTTGGCCAGGGCCCAGCCGCCGGCGAGCAGCAGGGGCGACAGACACAGGGCGAGCCGGACCGAACGGGCCGCCATGAGCGACCGCCGGCGCACCCGAGGCCCCGGCAGGGGACCGGGCGAGCCCGGCGAGAGGCAGCCGCCTGCCACCGGGGGGTCCGGGGCCGCTGGGGGATGGGCTGTCACCGGCCGGTGCGGCGGCTCCGGCGACGGCGGGGCCGCCGTCGCCCGAGGCACCGTGGTCCCAGGTGGCTGTACTGCCATCGACGACGGAGGCGCCCCCGGCGGCAGCGGCGCGGGCGGAGACAGCGGAGTGAGCGGGGTGAGCGGGGACAGTGAGGACACGGGGAAGTCGTCCTTCCGCGGCGGGACCCTGGGCAGGGGCCTGGGGGAGGCGGAGCGGCGAAACCTCCGGGAGCCTTCCCCTCCCGCGTGACACCGGGGTGGCCGGGAACCGACGGAGCGAGGGCGGGGCGGTGCCGCGGGGCGCGTGCGCGGAAACCGCCGTGCACAGCCGACCAGGTAGCCTTCCCATGGGGCGCGCTGCGCAAGCCACGCCCGGGCGGTCAGGATCGGTGAACAGGGGAGGTACCCGCGGTGCACGTGCAGGAATGGCTCGACACGGTGCCCGCGGCCGCGGTCTACGCCGTGGTCGGCGTGGTGATCGGCCTGGAGAGCCTGGGCATCCCGCTGCCGGGTGAGATCGTCCTGGTCTCGGCGGCCCTCATGTCCTCCCAGCACACCGGCGTCAACCCCGTCGTGCTCGGGGTCTGCGCGACCGCCGGAGCCGTCATCGGCGACTCCATCGGCTACGCCATCGGCCGCAAGGGCGGACGCCCGATGCTGGCCTGGCTGGGCGCGAAGTTCCCGAAGCACTTCAGCGAGGGCCATGTGGCCACCGCCGAGCGCTCCTTCGAGAAGTGGGGCATGTGGGCGGTCTTCTTCGGCCGTTTCGTCGCCCTGCTGCGCATCTTCGCCGGCCCCCTCGCGGGCGTGCTGCGGATGCCGTACTGGAAGTTCCTGATCGCCAACGTCCTCGGCGGCATCTGCTGGGCCGGCGGCACCACGGCGGTCATCTACTACGTCGGCGTCGTCGCCGAGGACTGGCTCAAGCGCTTCTCGTACGTGGGTCTGGCGGCGGCGGTCCTGATCGGCCTGGCGTCCGCGCTGGTCATCAAGCGGCGGGCCAAGAAGGCCCAGCCGGAGCGGCGGGACCAGCCCGAGGCCGAACCGGTGGGCGCCGGGGAGTAGCCTCCGGGCCCCCGCCTACCCGTGCACCCCGCGGTGCGCCTTGCCGAGCTCGGCGTACATGGTCCCGTTGAGGGTGACCCCCTGCCGCTCCTCCTCCGACAGCGCCCGCTTCACCTTCGCGGGCACCCCCGCCACCAGCGACCCGGGCGGAACGACCATCCCCTGCGGCACCAGCGCCTGCGCGGCGACCAGCGAACCGGCCCCGATCACGGCGCCGTTCAGCACGGTCGCCCCCATCCCGACGAGGCAGTCGTCCTCCACGGTCGCCCCGTGCACCACGGCGTTGTGACCGATGGACACCCGCTCCCCGACCCGCACCGGGAACCCGGGATCGGCGTGCAGGGTGCAGTTGTCCTGCACGTTGCTGCTGGCGCCGACCTCGATGCTCTCGACGTCACCGCGCAGCACGGCGCCGTACCAGACGCTGACGCCCGGGCCGAGTGTCACGTCCCCGATCACCGATGCCGTGGGCGCCACGAACACCTCGCCGTCGAGCCGGGGCTCCTTGCCGCCGAAGCCCACGATCATCGCCTTGTGCGTCATCAGCTCTCCTCACCTCACCGGTGCCCCGCACCCCACGTGCTCCGCACCACACGCTTCCCGCACCGTACGACACCGGTGGGGCAAAGATCACAGCAGCCCGCCCTCATGCCGGAGGCTCCCGCCGAGTAACTTGAGCCCGTGCCGAAGAGCAAGAACACGTTCTCATCGTGGCGGGGCCGCGTAGCGCAGCGCGCCGTCCACGCGGCCTGGGCGTGGGTGCAGCGCACCGGTTCGGTGTCCGCCGAGAACCCCGGTGGCCTCCGCTTCGGCTCGATCGGCGAGGCCACCCGGCTGGCCTTCCCGCTCGGCACGGTCTTCGGCGAACCCTGGATCCACCTCGGCTCCCACTGCATCATCGCCGAGCAGGTCACCCTCACCGCCGGCCTGATGCCGGACCTCGATCTCGGCCCCGACCCGATCCTGCGCATCGGCGACGGCGTCGTCCTCGGCCGGGGCAGTCACGTCATCGCCGACACCACGGTCACGATCGGCCGCGACTGCTACTTCGGCCCGTATGTCTACGTCACCTCCACCAACCACTCCTACGACGACCCGCACGAGCCCATCGGCCGGCAGTGGCCGCGCATGGAGCCGGTGGAGATCGGCCCGGGCTGCTGGATCGGCACCGGCGCGGTGATCCTGCCCGGCGCCCGGATCGGCCGGAACGTGGTCGTGGCGGCGGGCGCCGTGGTGCGCGGGACCGTGCCCGACCACGCCGTGGTGGCGGGGGCACCCGCCCGGGTCGTACGGCGCTGGACCCCGGACGACGGCTGGCAGCCGCCGCTGCGGACCCCGGCGCCGGTGCCGCTGCCTGACGGGATCACCCCGGAGCAGTTGCGCGCGCTGGCCGAGCTGGACGAGGAGGGGGCCGAGCGGCTGGCCCGCCTGGAGGCCGACGGCTGATTCGGGCGTCCGCCCGGAGGCCGGTGGCCGACTCAGCCGGTCGCCAGCAGCAGGGTCCCGACCAGCGCGAGGCCCGCGCCCGCGGCCTGGACCGCGCGCAGCCGCTCGCTGAGGAAACCGCGCGCGGCCAGTGCGGTGACCACCGGGTAGAGCGAGGCCAGCACCGCGGCCACGGTGACCGGGCCGTGCTGGGCGGCGACCGCGTACGTGCCGTTGGCCGCCACGTCCGCGAGTCCCACGAAGGCCAGCGCCGGCAGCGATGACCGCACCGGAGCGCCCTCGGGCAGGGCAGGGGTGCCGCGCCGCACGGAGGCGTACAGGGCCGCGCCGCCCGCCGCGACGCTGGTCACCCGCTGCACGAACAGCGACAGGAACAGGCCGGTGACCGTCGTCGAGGCCTCCGTGATCAGCGCGAACACCGTGCCGAAGCCCAGCGCCGCGACCAGCGTGAGCAGGATCGTCCGCCGCTGCACCGGGGCGCCGCGCAACTGCGGGCCGCCCGCGAGGACGACCCCCGTGACGGCGACCGCGATGCCGGCGACCTGCACGACCCCCGGGCGCTCGCCCAGCACCAGCCCCACCCCGACCGGGACGGCCACGCTCAGCGTGGCCAGCGGGGAGACCACGCCCATCGGGCCCAGCGCCAGGGCCTTGTAGAAGGAGAGCAGGGCCACCGGACCGGCCAGACCCGCGGCGACCGCGAACCACAGGCGCGGCCCCGCCTCGCTCCAGCCCCCGGTGGCGACCACGAGGACTCCGAGCACGGCGGCGGCGATCGCCTGGGAGGCGACCACCACCGTCAGCGCGGGCGCGCGTCGCGTCAGCAGCCCGCCACCGAAGTCGGCCAGACCCCACAGAAGGCTGGTGCTCAGGGCGAAGAACGCGGTCACGGCTGCCTCGCAGTACAGTTCGGTGAACGAGCGGGTGCATCCCACCGTAGTTCATTGCAGTGAACTACGGCGAGCAAAATAGTTCACCCACATCTCGCCAATTCGTTTTCCTTGTCAGCCCCACTCCCGCTACTGGACGGAACCGGACGGAACGTGTCGGACCTCGAACTCCTGACCCAGTCCCTGGCGCGCAACGTCAAGCACTGGCGCGCGGTGCGCGGCTTCACCCTGGACGTGCTCGCCGCCCGGGCCGGTGTCAGCCGCGGCATGCTCATCCAGATCGAACAGGCCCGCACCAACCCGAGCATCGGCACCGTCGTCAAGATCGGTGACGCGCTGGGCGTCAGCGTGACCACCTTGCTCGACTACGAGCGCGGCCCGAAGGTCCGCGTCGTCCCCGCCGAGCGGGCGGTCCGGCTGTGGCACACCGAGGCCGGCAGCTACAACCGGCTGCTCGCCGGCACCGAGGCCCCGGGCCCGCTGGAGATGTGGGACTGGCGGCTGATGCCGGGTGAGCGCAGCACCTCCGAACCGCACCCCGGCGGCACGGTCGAACTGGTCCACGTCACCGCGGGCGAGCTGACCCTCACCGTGGACGGCGAGGAGTACCGCGTACCGGCCGGCGCGAGCGCCTCGTTCGAGGCCAACACCCCGCACGTGTACGCCAACACCGGGGACGTCCCGATGGAGATGGTGATGGCGGTCTCGGTGCCGCCCGTGAGCTGAGACACCGCCACGGCGGACGGCGCGGCCTTGTTAGCGTGCGGCCATGCGCGCACCCATCGGAGAGTTCGACACCGCCACCCCCGCCCCCGACTGCCTGGACGAGCTGGTCGCCCCCGTCGCCGACGCCGTACGCCACTGGCGCGGCGGCGTCCCCGCCGACCGGATCGTCTACGTCGACACCGACCCGCGCTGGGCCGACACGGCCGTCTTCGTCGAGCACTACGGCCGCGACCTGCTGGACACGTCCGCCAACTGCGTGGTCGTCGCGGGCAAGCGGGGCGGCGAGACCAGTTTCGCGGCGTGCCTGGTCCTGTCCACCGCCCGCGTCGACGTCAACGGCGTGGTGCGCCGCCGGCTCGGCGCCCGCAAGGCCTCGTTCGCACCCATGGACACGGCGACCGGCGAGACCGGCATGGAGTACGGCGGCATCACCCCGGTCGGGCTGCCCGACGGCTGGCCGCTGCTGGTGGACGCGGCCGTCGCCGATCTGCCCTACGTCCTCGTGGGCAGCGGGCGCCGGCGCGGCAAGCTGCTGATCCCGGGCAAGGCGCTCGCGGAACTGCCGGGCGCCGAGGTGCTCGAAGGGCTCGGGGTCGCCTGAGCCGAGGCCGGGCTCGGGGTCCGAGCCGAGGGACGCCCGAGGTCAGGCCGTCAGATGATGGGCCAGCGCCAGGTGCGGGTCCCGTTCGCCCGGCGCCGGGGCCGGGTCCGCGTGCACCAGGGCGGCCGTCAGTCCCGGCACGGCGTGCAGCAGGGCGTGCTCGGCCTCGACGGCGATCGCGTGCGCCCGCCGCACCGTGGCCTCGCCGTCGACCACGACCGTGAGCTCGGCGCGCAGCCGGTGCCCGATCCACCGCAGCCGCAGCTCGCCCACCTCGCGCACGCCCGGCACCGTCCGCACCGCCTGCTCGGCCCGGTCCACCAGCGCCGGGTCGACGGCGTCCAGCACCCGCCGGAACACCTCCCGCGCGGCGTCCCGCAGCACCAGGACGATCGCCGCGGTGATCGCCAGACCCACGACCGGGTCGGCGTAGCGCCACCCCAGGGCCGATCCGCCCGCGCCGAGCAGCACGGCGAGCGAGGCGAAGCCGTCCGTGCGGGCGTGCAGCCCGTCGGCGACCAGCGCGGCCGAGCCGATCTCCCGGCCCACCCCGATCCGGTGCCGGGCCACCCACTCGTTGCCCGCGAACCCCGCGAGCGCGGCCGCCGCGACCGCCGGCACGTGCGCGACCGGACGCGGGTCGAGCAGCCGCTCGGCGGCCGCCCAGGCCGCGAAAGCTGCGGAGGCGGCGATGGTCAGCACGATCACCAGACCCGCGAGGTCCTCGGCCCGCCCGTAGCCGTAGGTGAACCGCCGGGTCGCCGCCCGCCGGCCCAGCACGAACGCGATGCCCAGCGGTACGGCGGTCAGCGCGTCCGCCGCGTTGTGCACGGTGTCCCCGAGCAGGGCCACCGAACCCGAGACGACGACCACCACCGCCTGGACCAGCGCGGTCGCGCCCAGCACGGCCAGCGACACCCACAGCGCGCGCATCCCGCGCGCCGAGGACTCCAGCGCGGCGTCCACCTTGTCGGCGCTCGCGTGCGAGTGGGGGGTGAGGAGATGGCCGAGTCGGTGGCGGAGGCCGGGGGAACCGGGGGAGGGGTGGCTGTGGCCATGGTGGTCGTCGTGGCCGTGGCCGTGGGGCGCGTGTCCGTCATGGTGATGTCGGTGCCCGCCACTCGGGTGGTGTGTGTGCCGCTCGCTCACGTGAATCCCCTTCCGGGGGTGCCGGGAGGTGGACGCGGGGGCGCCCACGGAGCCATTATGTGCGTATGAGCGCACGCATGCACCTATCACCTGCGCATCATGCGCAGCCGCGCACCCCTGGCGACACCCAGTTCGCCGTCGCCGCCGAGCTCCTCGCCCTGCTCGGTGACCGGACCCGGCTCACCCTGCTGCACGCCCTCACGGCCGGAGAGGCCGACGTGACCACCCTCACCGAGGCGTGCGCCGCGGCCCGTCCCGCTGTCAGCCAGCACCTGGCCCGGCTGCGCCTCGCGGGTCTGGTGACCACCCGCAAGGAGGGCCGCCGCGTGGTCTACGCGCTGCGCGACGGCCATCTGCGGCGCCTGGTCGACGAGGCCCTGAAGGTGGCCGACCATCGCCTGGCCGAGCGGGCCGGCGGGACGCAGACCTCCTGAAAGGCCGGAGCGGTCCCTCATGACGACGGTGTCCCGCCGGCCACGGCGGAGTGCCGCGGCCGACGGGACACCGTCAGCGGTCGTGTGTGGTCAGTGCGCCGGAGCGTCCGTGACCACGACCTCCTCGATGCTGCGCTCGATCGCCTCGGGCTTCGACGCGGTGGCCTTGGCCCAGTAGTAGATGCCGAGCGAGAACGCCGCGACGACCAGGATGTCCCAGTACAGCGGGATGGTGCCGTCGCCGCCGAAGGTGCTCAGGTAGGAGATCACACCGAGGCCGACGAGGTAGCCGGGCAGCCACTGCGCGGCCCTGAAGTCCAGCCGGGGCGCGTCGGGCAGGTTCTTGCGGACGGCGTACCAGGCGTAGGAGCCGAGCAGCACGTAGCCGAGCAGGATCGCGAAGCCGAGCCGCCACAGGGTGTCCCAGCCCGACCAGAAGATGATCAGGTTGGCGACCACGAAGGACAGCGGCGAGATGACCTTGCCGAAGGGCAGGCGGTACGGGCGCTCGTGGTGCGGCAGACGGTCGGCGAAGACGCCGTACGCCAGGGGCGCGCCCGCGTACATCAGCACGCTCGCGGAGGTGATGAAGCTGACCAGCTCCTGCCAGCTCGGGAACGGCAGGAAGCAGACCACGCCGGTCACGAACGAGACGATGAGGCCGAACCACGGCACACCGCGCGAGTCCGTCTTCGCGAACAGCTTCGGCGCGTAGCCGTTCTTGGCCAGGCCGTAGGAGATGCGGGAGGTGGCGGTGGTGTAGATCAGGCCGGTGCCACCGGGGGAGATGATCGCGTCGGCGTACAGGACGACGCTCAGCCAGCCGAGGCCCACGAGGGTGGCCAGACCGGCCCAGGGGCCGCTGATGCCCGGGAAGTCGAGCTTGCCCCAGCCGTGCGCGAAGGAGCTGTGCGGCAGGGCGACGATGAACACGACCTGGAGCAGGATGTAGATCACCGAGCCGATGGCGACGGAACCGAGGGTCGCGCGGGGCAGGTCACGCTTGGGGTTGCGGCTCTCGCCGGCGAGCTGGATCGCCTGCTCGAAGCCGAGCAGGGCGAAGATGATGCCGCTGGAGCTGATGGCGGCGAGGACGCCCTTGGCGCCGAAGGGCGCGAAGCCCTCCGAGGTGAAGTTGCCCGGGTGGAAGTTGCCGATGGCGATGACGAAGATCGCCGCGAGGGGGACGGCGATCTTCCACCAGGTGGCGGCGCTGTTGGTGTGGGCCAGGACCCGGACGCCGAGGAAGTTGACCGCGACGAAGAGGGCCATCAGGACGACGGCGACGACGATGCCGCTGGTCGTGAGCGTGCCGTTGGCGCGCTGCAGTCCTTCGGCCCACTGCCAGTGCTTGGCGTAGCCGATCATGGCCTCGACCTCGATCGGCGCGACCGTCGCGGCCTGGAGCCAGGAGAACCAGCCGAAGGACATGCCGGCCAGGCCGCCGAAGGCGTAGTGCGGGTAGCGGGCCGTGCCGCCGGCCACCGGGAACATGCCGCCGAGTTCGGCGTGCACGAGCGCCAGCAGCACGATGGCCACCGCGCCGATCACCCACGAGATGATCGCCGCGGGGCCCGCTACCACGACCGCCTTCTCGGCGCCGAACAGCCAGCCGGAACCGATGATGGAACCCACGGAGGCCCACATCAGACCGATCAGGCCGACGTCGCGGCGCAGGCCGCCGCCTGGGCCGCCGCTCTGGTCCTTCGCGGCTATGGGCGCGGCATGGTCGACTTTCGCCATGTCAAGTGGCCTCTCAGATCGTAAACGCAGGATTAACGAGCAAGGACGCCACAGGCTAGGAAAGCTTTCCGCACTTACAGAAGAGAGTTTCCGAAAACTTGACTCAGGATCTTGCCTGTCTTGGGAACGGTCTCTGCACAGGTCAGACGGTAGACCAGAATGTCAATATTCAGCGGGGAATTGTGAGAAGACAGTGAGACAGGCTATGCGAGGCGTGGAATTTCGATGGCCGGGCACCGATCCATTACCATGTCCCGCCCCGCGGCCCGGACCCGCCCGTAGGCGGCCTCGTCCACCACGTCGAGCTGGAACCAGACCGCCTTCGCGCCCTTCGTGACGGCGTCGTCGGCCACCGCGCCCGCGAGATCGCTGTTGACGAAGACGTCCACCACGTCCACCTCGAAGGGGATGTCCGCGAGCGAGGCGTACCCCTGCTCGCCGTGCACCGTCTCCGCCTTGGGGTGCACGGGCACGACCCGCTTGCCGAAGCGCTGGAGCACCTGCGCCACCCCGTACGCGGCCCGGTTCCGGTTCGACGACAGGCCGACCACCGCCCAGGTGTCACCCAGCTCGGTCAGGATCCTGCGGATCGTCGCTTCGTCGCCGTACACGGCTGCCTCCTCCGGTCGCGCGGGAACGCGCGGGAGTCTCGGGAATCTGTCGTCGTCGCAACAGCGTCCGGCAGGTGCGGATTCCCCCCGGTACCCCGCCACGGTGACCGGAATCGGCGCAAGGTGCCCGCGTACGGCCGCCCGCACGCCTACGCTCGGGCCGTGCTGCGCATCCTCGACGCCCGAACCGGTGAGCCCGTCGCCGCCGCGCCCGCCCGCCGCGGCCTGACCCGCATCGAGGCGTACGCCTCGGGCCTCGACCCGACGGCGCTGCGCGTACTCCTCACCGCCGACCTCCTGGTCCGCGCCCTGGAACTCGGCGGCACCCCCGTCTGGGCGATACTCACCGCCCCGAACCGGCCGGCCGAGCTGCGCACGGCCGCCACCACCCTGGCCATCCGCCCCTTCGAGGACGGCCGCGACGTCGCGTCGGGCCTCGGGGAGGCACAGGTGATCCACGTGGTGGCCCAGGACGCCCAGGCCTCGCCGGGCGAGGGCCCCCTCCTCGCCGTGGCACCGGTGATCTGGGCCCGGGCGGGGGCGGACACGGTCGCCGTGGGGCCGGTCGTGGCCGACGGCGAGGTGGGGCCGACCGGTGGGGAGGTCCCGGCGGTCGATGCCGACGTGCGGGCGGCGGGCGCCGAGGCGCGCCAGGCCGACGGCGAGAGTGGCGCGGCCGACGGCGAACCGGGGGAGGCGGACGGACCGAGACCCGCCGCCGTCCCGGCCGCGCCCGCCACCCCGGGCGCCGCACTGCCTGGCGACGGCCCGGCTCCGCCCGCCGGTTCGGCCTCCCCGGATGCCGCACCGCCCGGCGACAGCCCAGCCGCGCCCGCAGGTCTCGCCACTCCCGACGCCTCACCGCCCGCCGACGGCCCGGCCGCGCCCGCCGCCGTTCCGGACGACGTGACGCCCGGCGACCTCGCGGCCCTCCTCGCCGACCCCACCGCGCTGCGTCTGAGTCTGTTGTCCGTGCCGCGCGGGGTGCCGGTGCGGCTGGACGCGGCCGGGCTCGCGGAGGCCGCGCGGACCCTGGCCGGGTGGCGGCGCGCGGTCGCCGGGTGGGCCCGGCAGCCGTCCCGGCCGGTGCCCGAGGAGGTACGGGTGCGGCTGCGGGCGGCCTGGGAGGACGATCTCGACCTGCCCGGGGTGCTGGCCGTGCTGCGGGACGTGGCGGACGCGCCGGGGCTGCCCGACGGGGCCCGGTTCGAGACGTACGTGTACGCGGACCGGCTGCTCGCCCTCGACCTTGCCCGTGACCTCGGGAGCCTGCCGTGATCGAGCGGGCGGGCGCGGGCCCGCTGCGCCGGCTGGTCGTTCTGCGGCACGCCAAGTCCGCGTGGCCCGAGGGGGTCGTCGACCACCGGCGTCCGCTCGCGCCGCGCGGTCTGCGCGACGCCCCGGCCGCCGGACGGTTCCTCGCCGAGAGCGATGCCCTGCCCGACCTCGCCCTGTGCTCCACCGCCGTGCGCGCCCGCCGCACCTGGGAGCTGGCCGCCGCGCAGTGGGGCACACCACCGCCGGTGCGCTACGACCGGCGGTTGTACGCGGCCGACGTGCCCGACCTGCTCGACGTCGTGCACGAGGTGCCCCGCGAGGTGGAGACGCTGCTGCTGGTGGGCCACAACCCGGGACTGGAGGAGCTGGTCCTGCGACTGGCCGGCGACGGTCTGGACGACACGGTCGAGCGGGTCGGCGTGAAGTTCCCGACCTGCGCGATCGCCGTGCTGGCCTGGCGCGGCACCGGCTGGCCCGCCCTCGCCCCGGGCGCGGCCCTGCTGACGTCGTTCACCGTGCCCCGCGGGAAGCACGCCGAGAGGGGCAAGGGCCTCAAGGACGGCAAGGGCGACAAGAACGATAAGAACGACAAAGGCGGCAAGGGCGGCACGTAGCGGGGCCGGAGGGCGACCGGCACCGCGATCATGAGGCGGGCCGGCCCTCGCATAGGCTGGCGGAATGCAGGACGAGTACCGCACAGTCGCCCGCTCGGGCATGCACGAGATCGAGATCAACCGCTCCCGCTTCCTGTGCGCCCTCGCCCCCGCGGCCACCGAGCGCGAGGCCCAGGAGTTCGTCGCCGCCGTTCGCAAGGAGCACGCCGACGCCACGCACAACTGCTGGGCGTACGTCATCGGCGCCGACGCCTCCGTGCAGAAGGCCAGCGACGACGGCGAGCCGGGCGGCACCGCGGGCGTGCCCATGCTCCAGATGCTGCTGCGCCGCGAGATGCGGTACGTCGTCGCCGTCGTCACCCGCTACTACGGCGGCGTCAAGCTCGGCGCCGGCGGTCTCATCCGCGCCTACGGCGGCGCGGTGGGCGAGGCCCTGGACGTCCTGGGCACCCTGACCCGGCGCCGCTTCCGGCTGGCCACCGTGACCGTCGACCACCAGCGCGCCGGCAAGGTCGAGAACGACCTGCGGTCCACCGGGCGCGAGGTCCGGGACGTCCGCTACGGCGAGGCCGTCACGATCGAGATCGGGCTGCCGGACTCCGAAGTGGACGCCTTCCGCGGCTGGCTCGCCGACGTGACGGCGGGCACGGCCGGCTTCGAACTCGGCGGGGAGGCCTACGGGGACGCGTGAGGTTCGCGTCACGCACAAGGGCGACTTAAGCAGCCAATCGGACATAACGCCCGACAACAGGCCGGGGTGTGACGGTCTGATACGGGAGTAACCGCCCGTGATGTCGGACCCGGCCGTTAGTCTCGGGGATCATGAGAGTCCTGCACACGTCCGACTGGCACCTCGGCCGGGCCTTCCACCGGGTGAACATGCTCGGGGCCCAGGCCGGGTTCATCGGTCACCTCGTCACGACCGTGCGTGAGTACGCGGTCGACGCGGTGGTCGTGTCCGGCGACGTGTACGACCGCGCGGTGCCCCCGCTCGCGGCGGTCGAGCTGTTCGACGACGCCCTGCACCGCCTGGCCGACCTCGACGTGCCCACGGTGATGATCTCCGGCAACCACGACTCGGCGCGCCGGCTCGGCGTCGGCGCCGGACTCATCGACCGCGCGGGCATCCACCTGCGCACCGAACCGGCCGCCGCCGGTACCCCCGTCGTACTGTCCGACGCCCACGGGGACGTCGCCTTCTACGGACTGCCGTACCTCGAACCGGCCCTGGCCAAGGACGAGTTCGAGGTGGAGCGGGCCGGCCACGAGACGGTGCTCGCCGCCGCCATGGACCGCGTCCGCGCCGACCTCGCCACCCGAGCCGCCGGCACCCGGTCCGTCGTCCTCGCCCACGCCTTCGTCACCGGCGGCAAGGCCAGCGACAGCGAGCGGGACATCACCGTCGGCGGGGTCGCCGCCGTCCCGTCCGGAGTCTTCGACGGCGTCGACTACGTGGCGCTCGGCCATCTGCACGGCTGCCAGACCCTCACCGAGCGCGTCCGCTACTCGGGCTCCCCGCTCGCGTACTCCTTCTCCGAGGCCGATCACCGCAAGAGCATGTGGCTCGTCGACCTGGCCGCCGACGGCTCGGTCACCGCCGAGCGCCTCGACTGCCCCGTGCCGCGCCCGCTCGCCCGCATCCGCGGCACCCTGGAGGACCTGCTCGCCGACCCCGCCCTCGCCCGCCACGAGGACGCCTGGGTGGAGGCCACGCTCACCGACCCGGTACGCCCGGCCGACCCCATGGCCCGGCTCGCCGAGCGCTTCCCGCACACCCTCAGCCTCGTCTTCGCCCCGGAACGGGCACCGGACGACCCCGCGGTCTCCTACGCCCGGCGGCTCGCCGGCCGCAGCGACCAGCAGATCGCCCACGACTTCGTCGCCCACGTGCGCGGCGCCGGCCCCGACGAGCGGGAGAGCGCCGTGCTGCGCGAGGCCTTCGACGCCGTGCGCGCCGACGACGCCCTGCGGGAGGTGGCCCGATGAGGCTGCACCGGCTCGACATCACCGCCTTCGGCCCCTTCGGCGGCTCCCGGAGCGTCGACTTCGACGCGCTGTCCGCCGCCGGACTGTTCCTGCTGCACGGCCCCACCGGCGCGGGCAAGACCTCCGTCCTGGACGCCGTCTGCTACGCGCTCTACGGCTCCGTGCCCGGCGCCCGGCAGAGCGGCCAGGGCATGAACCTGCGCAGCGACCACGCCGAGCCCCGCACCCGCACCGAGATCCGCCTCGAACTCACCGTCGCCGGGCGCCGGCTGGAGATCACCCGGCAGCCGCCGTGGGAACGGCCCAAGCTGCGCGGCACGGGCCTGACCGTCGACAAGGCCCAGACCTGGCTGCGCGAGTACGACGCCCCGGCCCGCGCCTGGAAGGACCTCAGCCGCTCCCACCAGGAGATCGGCGAGGAGATCACCCAGCTCCTCGGCATGAGCCGCGAGCAGTTCTGCCAGGTCGTACTGCTGCCCCAGGGCGACTTCGCGCGCTTCCTGCGCGCCGACGCCGAGGCCCGCGGCCGCCTGCTGGGCCGCCTCTTCGACACCCAGCGCTTCGCCGACGTGGAGAAGCGGCTCGCCGAACGCCGCCGTGCCACCGAGGCCCGGGTGCGGGAGGGCGACGCCGGCCTGCTCGCCGACGCGCACCGCATGCAGCAGGAGGCGGGCGACGCCATGGAGCTGCCCGAGCTGAGCCCCGGCGACCCCGGCCTCGCCGAGGCCGTCCTCGGCGCCGCAGCCGTGGCCCGCAGCACCGCACGGGAGCGCCTCACCGTCGCCCGGTGCCGCCTCACCGCCGCCGAGTCCGGCCATGCCGCGGCCCTGCGCACCCTGGACGACGCACGCGAACTCGCCCGGCTGCAGAGCCGGTTCACCGAGGCGCGGCGGCGGGCCGAGCTGCTCAGGGAACGGGCCGGCGCCCACGACGAGGCGCAGGAGCGCATGCGGCGCGCCCGCAAGGCGGAGAACGTCGCACCCGCGCTCGACCTGCGGGAGGCCGCCGAGGCCGAGCACCGCGCCGCCGCCGCGACCGAGGCGCGCCTGCGCCTGGCGCTCCCCGAGGAGCACGCCGGCGCCGGCCCAGCGGGCCTCGCCGCCGCCGCCCGCCGCGCCGCCGAGGAGCTGGGCGGCCTGGAGTCCGCCCGGCGCGCCGAACAGCGGCTCACCGAACTGGCCGGGGAACGGGCCGGCCTCGACCGGCAGGAACGGGCCGACGAGGAGGTGTTGCGCGAGGCCGACGCCTGGCTCGCCGAGTGGGACACCACCCGTGCCGGCCTCCAGACCCGCATCGACACCGCCCAGGAAGCGGCCACCCGCGCCGAACAGCTCGCCGTCCGGCGCGACCCCGCACGCCGCCGCCTCCACGCGGCCCGCACCCGCGACGAACTGGCCGCCGACCTGGAGCAGGCGCGGCGCCGCGCCCACGCCTCCGCCCAGCACACCCTCGACACCCGCGCGCACTGGCTCGACCTCAAGGAACAGCGCCTGACCGGCATCGCCGCCGAACTGGCCGCCCACCTCACCGACGGCGAGCCGTGCGCCGTCTGCGGAGCCACCGAACACCCCGCGCCCGCCCGCAAGGTCGCCGGGCACGTCGACCGCGACGCAGAGGAGCGCGCGCTGGCCGCCCACCAGCGGGCCGGCGAGCGGCAGGCGGAGGACGAACGGCGCCTCGGCGTGGTGCGCGAGGCCCTGGCCGCGGCCACCGCCGAGGCCGGAGACACCCCCACCGAGCGGCTCGCCGCCGAGGCCGACGAACTGGAGCAGGAGTACGAGCGCGCCCGTCGCGCCGCCACCGGCCTGCACACCGCCCACGAGGAGTTGCGGCGCGCCGAGCAGGAGCGCGAGCGGCGCCAGGCCGACCGCCAGCAGGCCGCCGTACGGACCGCGTCCCGGCTCACCCGGCGCGAGACGCTGGAGCGCGAACAGTCCGCACTCCAGGAGGAGTTGGCGCAGGCGCGGGGGAGCGCGGCCAGCGTCGCCGTCCGTGCCGCGCAACTGGAGCGGCTGGCCGGGCAGCTCACCGACGCAGCCGACGCCGCGCGCACCGCCGAGGACACCGCCCAGCGGCTCAAGGACGCCGACGCCCGCCTCGCCGACGCCGCCTACCGCGCGGGCTTCGAGACCCCGCAGGCCGCGGCTGCCGCCCTGCTGGACGACGCGGCCCACCGCGAGCTGCAACACCGCCTGGACGCCTGGCAGTCCGAGGAGGCGGCCGTGCGCGCCATGCTGGCCGAGGCCGACACCGCTGCCGCCGCCCAGCAGCCGCCCGCCGACCTCGCCGCGGCACAGCGGGCGGCGGCCGGGAGCGAACGGCGGCTGCGCGACGCCGCCTCCGCGTGCGACGCGGCGGACCGCTGCCGCACCGAGCTGGACCGGCTCTCGGCCCGCGCCACCGAGGGCGCGCGCCGGCTCGCCCCGCTGCGCGAGGAGTACGACCGGGTGGCCCGCCTGGCCGCCCTCACCGCGGGCACCTCCGCCGACAACGAACGCAGGATGCGCCTGGAGTCGTACGTACTGGCGGCCCGCCTGGAGCAGGTCGCCGCCGCGGCCACCGTACGGCTGCAGCGCATGTCGTCGGGGCGGTACACCCTCGTCCACTCCGACGACCGCACCGGGCGCGGCCGCAGCGGGCTCGGGCTGCACGTCGTGGACGCCTGGACCGGCCGCGAACGCGACACGGCCAGCCTCTCCGGGGGCGAGACCTTCTTCGCCTCCCTCGCCCTCGCCCTGGGCCTCGCCGACGTCGTCACCGACGAGGCCGGCGGTGTCCGCCTCGACACCCTCTTCATCGACGAGGGCTTCGGCAGCCTCGACGACCAGACCCTCGACGAGGTGCTCGACGTCCTGGACTCCCTGCGCGAACGGGACCGCAGCGTCGGCATCGTCAGCCACGTCCCCGACCTCCGCCGCCGCATCCACGCCCAACTGGAGGTCGTGAAGGGCAGATCGGGGTCGTCACTGCGGCAGCGAGGCGTCTGACCCGCCTGCCCGGCCGGCGCGCGGGGGTGCGAGGTCAGCGGCCCAGGGCGCGGCGCGGCAGGGGGGAGGAGTACACCACGCTCGTCGTCACGGAGCCGAGGGTGCCTATGCGGCCGGTGACCTCTTCCAGGTGGGACATGGAGCGTGCGGCGACCTTGATGACGAAGCAGTCGTCGCCCGTCACGTGGTGGGCCTCCAGGATCTCGGGGGTCGCGGCGACCAGGTCGTGGAACGGCTTGTAGTTGCCGTTCGGGTACCTCAGGCGCACGAACGCCATGATGGCGAGGCCCAGTCGCTCGGGGTCCACGACGGCCGCGTAACCCTGGATCACGCCGGCCTCCTCCAGACGCCTGACCCGTTCGGTGACGGCGCTCGGTGACATGGAGACCTCGCGGGCCAGCTCGGCGTAGCTGGCCCGGCCGTCCCGCTGGAGGACGTCGAGAATGCGCCAGTCGGTGGCGTCCGGGAAATACGCGGTCATCCTGGATGAATAGCAGGGGAATCCCCGGCCGGGCAAGGGTCAGGCCGTGGATCGTCACTTCAGCGGGACGGTGACCGGCCGTAGATTCTTTGGCATGAACACCGACACCTTCGTGAACCCCGTCCTGCGCACCGCCCCCGCCGCCCCCGCCGAGGCCGCGGCCTACTTCCGGGCGAGCCTCGCCTTCCACGCCGACGTCTCCGACGTCGCCGCCGCGCTCGCGGCCGGCGGCGACCCCGGCTTCGTCGTGGTCGACTCCCGCTCCACCGAGTCCTGGGACCAGGGGCACGTCCCCGGCGCCGTCCACCTGCCGACCGCGCTCATCCCCGAGCAGGCCGGACAACTCCTCGACAGGTCCGTCCCGGTGGTGACCTACTGCTGGGGCCCCGGCTGCAACGGCGCCACCCGCGCCGCCCTCGCCCTGGCCGAACTCGGCTACCAGGTCAAGGAGATGCTCGGCGGCTTCGAGTACTGGGCGCGCGAGGGCTTCGCCTTCGAGACCTGGCAGGGACCGGCGCGCCGGGACGCCGACCCGCTGACGGCGCCCCTGGCAGGCGAGTGCGGCTGCTGACAACGGGCCGTGGAACCGGGCCCGTATCTGGTGCGCGCCGCCCACCTGCGGCCGGACCCGGAGACCTGGGTCGGACTGGTGCGGCTCAGCGGGCCGGCACCCTGAGCCACACGGTCACCCCGGCCCCGTCCCAGGCCGTGGGAACGGTCAGCGCAGGCCGTCGAAGGCGACGTTCAGATGGCGCGGGCCGCGCAGCACCGCGTTCGGCCGGTACGGCGGCGGGTCCTCGACCAGCCGAGGGTTCTCCAGCCGTCGGGCCAGCTCGGACAGCGCGATCTGGGTCTCCAGCCGGGCCAGGGGAGCGCCGAAGCAGCTATGGATGCCACTGCCGAACCCGAGGTGCTGGATGTCCTCGCGGTCCGGGTCGAACCGGTCGGGCTCCTTGAACCGCTCCGGGTCCCGGTTGCCCGCCGCGATCATGAGCCAGATGCGCGAGCCCTTGGGGATGGTCGTGCCGCGCAGCTCGATGTCGGTGATGCAGGTGCGCTGCGGCACGATCTGCACCGGCGGCTCGTAGCGCAGCAGTTCCTCCACGATCCTCACCGACAGCCCCGGGTCCTCCCGCAGCCGCCCCAGGACCTCCGGGTGGCGCAGCAGCGTGAGCATGCCGTTGGTGATCAGGTTGACCGTCGTCTCGTGCCCGGCGATCAGCAGCAGCACCGCGGTGCTCAGCACCTCCATCATGGTCATGGCGCCGTCCGGGCCCCGGCTGTTCGCCAGGTCGGAGAGCACGTCGTCCCGCGGCTCCTTGGTGCGCTGCTCCACCAGCCCGGCCAGGTACATGCCGAGCTGCATCCGCGCCTCCTGCGCGGTCTTCACGAACTCCGGGTCGGCGCTCCGCCGGGTGTCCGGGTCGAGGGTGGCGACCAGCGGATCGACCCAGGACCGGAACCGGGGCTCGTCCTCGCGGGGCACGCCGAGCAGCCGGCAGATCACCGTCACCGGGAACGGGTAGGCGAACTGGTCGACCAGGTCGACCTCTCGCGCGTCCCCGAAGCCGTCGATCAGGCCGGTGACGATGCCGTCGAGTTCGCCCCGCATGTTCTCGATGCGGCGCGGCTGGTGCGGCGGCCCGAACGCGCTGTTGGCGATGCGCCGCAGCCGGTCGTGCTCGGGCGGATCGAGACGGAGGAACGACGGCGGCAGTCCGCCCGTCTCGTCGCCCATGCCCAGCCCGTCGTCCTCGGAGGCGGCCAGGTTGGCGGCGTCGGAGCTGACCCGGGGGTCGTGGAGCAACGCCTCGACGTCGTAGTAGGAGCTGACGACGTAGGGGCCGCCCTCCTCCTCGTGCAGCACCGGCGTCTTACGGAGTTCCGTGTACAGCGGATACGGGTCGGCGCGGTTGGCGAAGTCGGTGATCTGGCGGAACAGCGGGGCTTGCGTCATGACAAGTCCTAGGGGCGTCGAGGCCGCGGCGGCGGTCAGTGGCGGGCCGGGGTGAATACCAGCTGCTGGTCGGCCGGTGAGTAGCCGCTCAGGGTCACGGTGGGGCCGTGGGTCGGCAGGGAGGGGTCGGGGAAGTCGGCCGGTACGGGTTGCCGGCCCTCGGGCCGCCGGTCCATCGTGGGGAACTCCACCGGGAACGGGGCGCCGCGCTCGATCTGCCGCCGGTAGAACTCCAGCCAGCGGTTGTTGTCGAAGCTGACCGCGGCGATCATCCGGCCCTGGTACCCGTAGACACCGACGAACCTGCGCTCGGCCAGGGAACCCTGCGTGATCATGATCTGGTCGCCCATGGGCGGCACCCCGACCGACTTGATGTTCACCCGGAACTGCGAGGACCAGAACGCGGGCGTCCACAGGTGCGGGCGGCGGTCGGCGCCCCGGCAGATCATGTTGTGCGCGGCCGTCTCCGCCTGGGCGACGGCGTTGCCCCAGTGCTCCAGCGAGAGGAACTGGTAGCCGAACAGCGCGTGCGGCGACCGGGCCACGTCACCGGCGACGAACACGTCGTCGGTGACGATGCCCCGGAAGTCGAAGGCCCGGCAGCCCGCGTCGCAGGCGATGCCGCGCGGCCCGGCGCCGAGCCCCGACCCGGTCAGCCACTCGGTGTTGCGCAGCGAACCGAGCGAGACGACCACGACGTCGGCCTCGACGACGCTCTCGTCGGACAGGTGGACGGCCCGCACCCTGCCGGACGTGTCGCCCTCCAGCGCGGTCACCGTGACGCGGGTGCGCAGGTCCACCCCGTTCTCGGTCTGCAGGTCGGCCGCGACCGCGCCGATCACCCCGCCGAGCGCGCCCACCAGCGGGGCACCGGCGCGCTCCGCCATGCTGACCTGGAGCCCCATCTCCCGGCAGGCTGAGGCCACCTCGCACCCGGCGAACCCGGCGCCGATGATGAACACCCGGCGGGGCCCGGCCTTCAGCTTCTGCAGCAGCCTGGCCGCGTCGTCACGGGTGCGCAGCAGGAAGACTCCGTCAAGGCGCGCCTCCGCCTCCTTCGGCCAGGGCCGGGCCCGCACACCGGTGGCGATGAGCAGCCGGTCGTACTCGACCTCGTCGCCGTCGGCCAGCCGTACCCGCTTGGCGCTCAGGTCGAGGCCGGAGGCCGGGACGCCGAGCCGCCACTTCGCGTCGATCTCCCGGCGGTGGGGCAGCTCGGTGTGGCGCGGCGAGGCCATGCCCAGCAGCACCGCCTTGGACAGCGGCGGCCGGTCGTACGGCTCGTACGGTTCGTCGCCGATCAGGGTCAGTTCGCCGGTGAACCCCTCGGCGCGCAGGGTCTCGGCGGCGCGCAGCCCGGCCAGCGAGGCGCCCACGATCACGATGCGGCCCTCGCGCCGGATCCATTCCACGTGATCAGCGGGCATCGGACGCCTCCCGGGCGGAGGCGGTGCCCTCGCCCGCGCCGTCCAGACCGTCGGCCGTGATGGCCTGCACCGGGCAGGCGGCGACGGCGCGTGCCAGCCGCTCGCGCTGTTCCTCGTCCGCCCGGGGGTTGTAGATCAGCGACTCCTCGCCGTGCATGGCGAAGACGTCGGGCGCGAGGAACGCGCACTGCGCGTACCCCTGACACTTGTTGAGATCGACGACGAGCCTCATCGACGCTCCGCCCCTTCCGGTGGCCTGGTCCGGTGCGCACCGCCACGTCGCGCGCGGCCATCCCCGGACGACGGTCATGTCCCGCTGGCCAGCATGGGAGCCGGGCCGGGTCGCCGCCCTCCGGGCCGGGCCGTCCGGGTGAGGCGGCGCGACCGCGGGGGAGCCGCGGGGTCACACGGGTGGCGCGGAGGGCGCGGACGGCTCGGAGGACGCCCCGTGCTCACCCCGGGAGCGGTTCCGGCCGCCCACCACGAAGATGTGCACGCTGACGACCAGCGCCCACGCGGGGAAGACCAGTTCCGACCACGGCACGTTGGAGGAGACGAACAGCAGCACCGCGGCGGCCAGGAACCCCACGGCCGACAGCGGGCGGGGCAGGACGCCGAGGCGGTGTCCCATCACCGACAACGAGCACACGAAGACCCCCGCCATCCGCATCGCGTACCCGGTCATCAACGTGTACGCGAAATGGCGGCCGAAGTCCCAGGCGGGCAGCGAGGGCGGGGCACCCGAGGGGTGGGCCAGGGCCATGACGGCGGCGGCCGCCGCCGCACCGCCGAACAGGGTGGCGGTGAAGACCAGTCCGCTGCCCAGGAAGACGGTGGCGAGGAACCGGTCCTCCACCTGCCCCACGTGGGCCCGCACAGCGCCGATGAACCACAGGAAGAAGATGCCGGCGAACGGCACCAGATCCAGGGCCGCGCGCACCGCGTCGCGCCGCGTGGAGTCCGTGAACCCCTGCGGGGTGACCGCCTCGGCGCCCTCCGGGATCCCCAGCCGGACCAGCACGATCGCCGCCGCCAGCAGCAGCGCGAACACCACTCCGGCCAGCCCGGCGGCCCGCGGGGTCTGCAGCGGCTGCCGCCCCGGCCCCAATGCCCGCATACCCGGCCCGCCTCCTCACGTCGGCTCCGGACACCAGCAAGCCGCCTTCCCGGCAGCCGCGCCACCGGGGGACGGCCGTACGGCCGACCGGCACCGGCCCGGGTGTCCCACCGGCACCGGCGTCCGAGCGGGAACCGGCACCTGCACGGGCCCCGGCGTCCGCGCAGGCACCGGCCCCGGCACGGACCTCCGCGTCCGCGCAGGTGCCGGCCTCGCACGGGCCCCGGCGTCCGCGCAGGCACCGGCCCCGGCACGGACCTCCGCGTCCGCGCAGGTGCCGGCCTCGCACGGGCCCCGGCATCCGTGCGGGCTCCGGCGCCGAAAGGAAGGGGGCGGGCCGTTCCCCGGGAGTCGGCCGAATCCGCTCGCGCCCCGCGCGGCCGTACCGCTAGCGTGACCGTCCGTGCCCGACTCCCTTGCGCCCAGCCCCGGCGAACTGCGCCGCGACCCCCTGCCCCTGCGCGGCCGTACCGCGCTCGTCACCGGCGTCAGCAGGCGGGCCGGCATCGGGCACGCGGTGGCCCGGCGGCTGGCCGCGTACGGGGCGAGCGTCCATCTGCACCACCATGTGCCGCACGACGCCGCGATGCCCTGGGGCGCCGACAGCGTCGAGGCCGTCACCGGCTCCGTGCGCGAGGCGCTCGCCGACCCGGCGGCCCGGGTCACCTCCGGACCCGGCGACCTGTCCGACCCGGCGGCACCGGCCCGGCTGGTCGACGCGGTCGTGGCGGAGTTCGGCCGGCTCGACATCCTCGTCGCCAACCACGCCCTGAGCGGCTCCGACGGCACCCTGGACGAGATCGACGCGGCGATGCTGGACGCCCACTGGGCGGTCGACACCCGCTCGGTCCTGCTGCTCGTCCAGGCGTACGCCCGTGCGCGCGCCCGGCTCCCGCAGGGGACTGCGGGCGGGCGCGTGGTGATGATGACCTCAGGACAGGACATCGCGGGCGGGATGCCCGACGAGATCGCCTACGCCCTGCAGAAGGGCGCCCTGGCCTCCGTCACCCGCTCCCTGGCGACGGCCCTCGCCGGGCAGGGGATCACGGTGAACACCGTCAACCCCGGCCCTGTCGACACGGGGTACGCCACCGGGGCCGACCACGCGGCCGTGGCCGCGCGGTTCCCCGCCGGACGCTGGGGGCAGCCCGACGACCCGGCCCGGCTGATCGCGTGGCTGGCCACGGACGAGGCGGGCTGGGTCACCGGCGAGGTCGTCAACTCCGAGGGCGGCTTCCGTCGCTGACCCGGCGGGATCAGAGCCGGGACAGCTCGTCCACCAGGTCGTCCAGGCCGAGCGAACCCTGCGACAGGGCCGCCATGTGCCACGCCTTCAGGTCGAAGGCGTCGCCGTGCCGTTCCCGGGCGTTCGCACGGCCCAGCAGCCAGGCCCGCTCACCGAGCTTGTAGCCGATCGCCTGGCCGGGGATGGTCAGGTACCGGGTCAGCTCGCTCTCGACGAAGTCCGCCGGCCGGCTGCTGTGCGCGCCGAAGAACTCCTGCGCCAGCTCCGGCGTCCAGCGCTCCCCGGGGTGGAACGGCGAGTCCGCCGGGATCTCCAGCTCCAGGTGCATGCCGATGTCCACGATGACCCGGGCCGCCCGCATCATCTGCGCGTCCAGGTAGCCGAGGCGCACCTCGGCGTCGGTCAGGTAACCCAGCTCGTCCATCAGGCGCTCCGCGTACAGCGCCCACCCCTCGGCGTTGGCGCTGACCCCGCCGACGCCGGCCTGGTAGCGGGAGAGGTCCTCGGCCACGTGCGCCCACTGCGCGAGCTGGAGGTGGTGGCCGGGCACACCCTCGTGGTACCAGGTCGACACCAGGTCGTACACCGGGAACCGGGTCAGGCCCATGGTCGGCAGCCAGGTCCGGCCGGGCCGGGAGAAGTCCTCCGAGGGCGGCGTGTAGTACGGGGCGGCGGCACCGCCGGGCGGGGCGATGCGCGACTCCACCCGCCGTACCCGCTCGGCGAGTTCGAAGTGGGTGCCGTCCAGGTCCGCGATGGCCCGGTCCATCAGGCCCTGCAGCCACTCCCGGACCTCCTCGACACCCTCGATGTGCCGGCCGTGCTCGTCCAGGTGCGCGAGCGCCACCCACGGCGTCTCGGCGCCGGGCAGGATCTTCTCGGCCTCCTGCCGCATCTCGCCGAGGATGCGGTGGAACTCCGACCAGCCGTACGCGTACGCCTCGTCCAGGTCCAGGTCGGTGCCGTTGAAGTAGCGGGACCAGCGCGCGTACCGCTCGCGGCCCACGGTGTTCGGGGCGTCCTCGACCGCCGGCGCGTACACGTCCCGCATCCAGTCGCGCAGCTCCGCGACGGCCGCGGTCGCCGTGCGCGCCGCCTCGTCCAGCTCGGCGCGCAGCGCGTCCGGGCCCGCGGCGGCGAAGTCCTCGAACCAGCCGCGGCCGTGACCGTCGGTGTCCGCCCACTCGGTGAGCTGCTCGACGAAGGTCGCGGTCGGGCGGGGCGCCGCGTACAGCTTGCGCTCCAGACCCAGCTCGAGGGACTGCCGGTAGCCCGCGAGCGCGGCCGGCACCGCGCGCAGCCGCGCGGCGATCGCGCTCCAGTCCTCCTCGGTCTGCGCCGGCATCACGGTGAAGACGTCCCGCACCGAGTGTCCCGGCGTGTGCATGTTGCCGACCGCGCGCAGGTGCTCGTCGGCGTCGTGCACGGCGAGTTCGGCGGTCAGTCGCTCGCGCAGCAGCCGGGCGCAACGGCGCTCGACGTCGCTGTCCGCGCCGGGCTGCCGCTCCGCCTCGTCGAGCCGCGCGAGGGTCGCCCGCGCCAGCTCGGCCAGGGCCTCCTGGCCCTGCGGGGAGTAGTCGGGCAGCCTGTTCGAACTTTCCTTCACGCCCAGGTAGGTACCGGTGACGGGGTCGACGGCGATGAGGTCGTCCACGTAGGCGTCGGCGACCTGACGGGGCAGCAAGATCCGGATCTCAGACATGCCGCCCATCCTCGTACGGCGACCGCGGCCGCGTCACCCGCGTATCGCGGGATTCCGCTCAGGGCGTGGCCGGGGGCAGCAGCGGCCCGCAGTCCCACTGCTGGAAGATCAACCGGGTCTCCACCCGGGCCACTTCCCGGTGCGCCGTGAACTCGTCCAGCACCAGCCGCTGCAGATCGGTCATGTCCGCCACGGCCACGTGCACCAGGTAGTCGTCCGGTCCGGTCAGATGGAACACGGTCCGCGACTCCGGCAGCGCGCGGATACGTTCCACGAACGGTCCCACCAGCTCCCGCCGGTGCGGTCTGACCTGCACCGACAGCAGGGCCTCCAGACCGCGCCCCAGCTTCGCCGGGTCCAGTCGCAACTGGTGGCCGAGGATCACACCGGAGCGGCGCAGCCGGGTCACCCGGTCCAGACAGGTGGACGGCGCGACACCCACCTGGGCGGCGAGATCGCGGTAGGTGGTCCGGGCGTCGTTCTGCAGCAGGCGCAGCAGATGGAGGTCCACCGGATCCAGTACGACAGATTCGGCCATTGGCCGAACGTAGCACGGCGTTCGATTCCGGTGAACCGTTCACTGTTCACTCTTCCGCCCATGGACACAGCGAGCACGGGTGCCTACGACGACGTACGCACCGCATCGAGAGCACTGGCCACCGAGGCCGTCCACGCCGGCCGCGACGACCTCGCCCGCCAGGGCCTGCACGCCCCGCCCATCGATCTGTCCACCACCTACCCCTCGTACGACAGCCGTGGGGAGGCCGCGCGCATCGACGCCTTCGCCACCGACGGCGCCGACCCGGACGGACCGCCGATCTACGGCCGCCTCGGCAACCCGACCGTCGCCCGTTTCGAGACCGCCCTGGCCAAGCTGGAGGGCACCGAGTCCGCCGTCGCCTTCGCCAGCGGCATGGCGGCGCTCAGCGCGGTCCTCCTCGCCCGCTCCGCCCTCGGCCTGCGCCACGTCGTGGCGGTACGGCCCCTGTACGGATGCAGCGACCACCTGCTGACCGCCGGGCTCCTCGGCTCCGAGGTGACCTGGACCGACCCGGCCGGGATCGCGGACGCGCTGCGCCCCGACACCGGTCTGGTGATGGTCGAGTCCCCGGCCAACCCCACGCTCGCCGAGGTCGACCTGCGGGCCGTCGCCCACTCCTGCGGGCAGGTGCCGCTGCTGGCCGACAACACCTTCGCCACGCCCGTCCTGCAGCGTCCCGCCGAACACGGCGCGCGTCTGGTGCTGCACAGCGCCACCAAGTACCTCGGTGGCCACGGCGACGTGCTGGCCGGCGTCGTCGCCTGCGACGAGGAGTTCGCCGGACAGCTTCGGAAGATACGTTTCGCCACAGGAGGTGTCCTGCACCCGCTGGCCGGCTACCTGCTGCTCAGGGGCCTGTCCACGCTGCCGGTCCGGGTCCGGGCCGCCTCGGCGAGCGCCGCCGAACTCGCCGGCCGGCTCGCCGCCGACCCGCGCGTGGCCCGCGTGCACTACCCGCGTCTGGGCGGCGCGATGGTCGCCTTCGAGGTGCACGGCGACCCGCACGAGGTCATCTCCCGGGTCGGGCTGATCACCCCGGCGGTGAGCCTGGGCAGCGTCGACACCCTCATCCAGCACCCCGCCTCCATCAGCCACCGCATCGTCGACGCCGACGACCGGCGCGGGGCCGGGGTGAGCGACAAGCTGCTGCGGATGTCCGTGGGCCTGGAGGACGTCGACGACCTGTGGGCCGACCTCGATCACGCCCTGGGGGAGCGGAACCGCACACTGGTACCGCTGCGGGAAGCCGTGCGCTGACGGGGTTGCGCACGAAGACGGCCCGGCGGGTGACCGCCGGGCCGTCCGCCCCTTCGCTCGGCGGCCTGCCCGCCCCTTCGCTCGGCGGCCTGCCCGCCCCATCGTTCGGCGGCCTGCCCGCCCCATCGTTCGGCGGGCTGTCCGTCGGGGCTGTCCGTCGGGCCGTCGGCGCCGGGCCGCTCGGCAAGCCGTGCGGCCGCCGTCCGTCGAGGGGCCGGCAAGCCGCCGGCCGAGCCGTTCGCCGGGCCATCCGCGCCGTTCGGCGAGCTGTCTGCCGTGCCAGCCGCCGGGTCGTTCGGAGATCTGTCCGCCGGGTCTCCCGGCAGCCGTTCGGCGAGTCGTCTGCCAAGCCACCCGGACGCCGTCCGTCGAGGGGCCGGCAAGCCGCCGGCCGAGCCGTTCGCCGGGCCCCGGTCAGCCAGGTTCTCGGCGGCCCGGGGTCAGTCGTGGCGTCCCGCGCCGCCGAGGCGCTGTGCGCTCGTGTCGTACTGCGGCAGCGTGGGCGCCGGTGCGGCGCTGAGGCGGGCGGTGACCACCAGGGTGCCCTCCTCGATCTGGTAGTCGAGGGGCAGCCCCAGGCCGCGCATCGCGGCGACCATCCCGGTGTTGGACGCCTGCGTCACCGCGTACACGCTCTCGCAGCCCGCCTCCACCGCCATCGCCACCAGCCGGCCCAGCAGTTCGGCGCCGACTCCGCGCCGCTGCCAGGTGTCCTCGACCAGCAGGGCGACCTCCGTCTCGTCGCCGTCCCACAGCAGATGGCCGAGGCCGACGACGCGCCCCGAGGGGGTCTGCGCGGCCAGCGTCCGCCCGAAGCGGGGGCTGAGCAGGTGGTTCAGGTAGCGGTCGGCGTCGCCCACGGGCCCGTGGTAGCGCATGTCGAGGGTGCGCTTGGAGCACCGCTCGTGCATCGCCCGGGCCGCCGCCAGGTCGCCGGTGTCCACCCGGCGCACCGTGATGTCGTTCCCCTCGGGCAGCGTCAGCACGTCCTGGCCGTCCGGGATGCGCGGTCCGAGCCGGCTGTCCAGCTCCACCAGGGCCCGGGCCCGCGCGAACTCGGTCGGCGTGAACGGCAGATACGGCCGCTCGACGGTGATCACGCCGCCCTCCGGTGCCCGCAGCCGCATGACGGTGTCCTCCAGGGCGCCCTCCACCGGCACGGGCTCCGGCCCGCGGCCGCCGCCGGCCGGCTTCGCCGGCAGCGAGCGGATCGTGCACCGGCCCAGCAACTGCCGCAGCGTCAGCGGCAGTTCCGCCGGGTCCAGCGCTGTGCGGGTGGCGAGACCGAGGACCCGGGTCGGCGCGTCCACCAGGTCGTGGGCGTCGGCCCGCTCGATCCACGTGGACGCGCCCCCGGCCTGCGAGACCGCCCGGGTGATCTCGTCCGCCACCAGCGACCGCGGCGCGCGCAGCAGGAACTCGTCGACCGTGCCGTCGGCCAGCGGGTGCGTCTGCAGGCTCAGGATATCGACCCGCCGCCCGGCCAGCGCCGCGCAGAGCGCGGCCAGCGAGCCCGGCTCGTCCTTCACCGTCGTCCGCATCCGCCACAGCGTGCTCGCCGCGTCCCCGTCCTGCTCCGAGGGGTCTGCCTCCGGCGAGTGCCCGGCCGGCCGCCCCTCGGCGGCCGGCCGGGCGCCGGTATCACCGGCGGGCGGCGGTGCGTGGCCGTGGCGGCGGGCCCACCAGGTGTGGAAGCCCGCCGTCGCGGCCAGCGCCAGGGCCGAGATCACCAGCAGTGCCGGACCGTCGGGCCCGTGCCCGATCAGGTTCGCCACCGCGTCCGCCACCGCGACCGCCGTGAACAGGGCGGCGAGCTCGACGAGATCGCGCCGCCAGTGGTGCACGGGCCGTCCGTGCCGGGACCGGTTCGACTGAGACATGTCTGGAGTCATGCAGCCACTGTGAAGGAACGGTGTTGCGTGATCACGAACGTTCTGTGACCGATGGGTAAAGCATGCTTCCGCCCTTTTTATTGCGCTTTCTATAGTTGCGGGGTGCAGCCGTTGCCGGTACGGCGGCTGTCGCCGAGGTGAATCAGGCGGCCACCTCCTCGGCCAGCGCGTCCCGCAGCCGCCGGGCCTGGGTGACCAGACGGGAGGAACCGCGCCGGGCGGCGGCCGCCGCCAGGTGAGGCACCTCGCCCTTCGCCCCGGACCGCTCGGCGCACTCCGCCGCCACCGCCAGCAGGTCACCGAGGCCCCTGGCCGCCACCGCGGCGGCCTCCGGACGGGCGCCCGTGAGGCCGGCCAGCGGCACCGGCAGGACGTGCCGGAGCATCTCCCACATCGTCGCGTTGGCCCCGGTCGCCGCCGCCGTCCGCGCCGAGTCCGCCAGCCGCTGCGGCTTCACCGCGCCCCGCCCCACCAGCTCTCCCAGGTCCGATCCCAGCCGGGCCGCGTCCAGCTCCCCGCGTGCGGCGAGCACCAGCAGGGCGTCCACGGCGGCGAGCCGGTCCTCCGCGTGCCGGGCACCGAGCCCGTACGCCACGCACAGGTGCACCGCCTCGCCCGCCTGGCCGCCGGACTCGGCGAGCAGCGGGAGGACGGCGGCGCCCCGCTGGTCGTCCACCGCCGTGCCCGCGAGGTCGCCCAGCAGCCGCGCCGCGACCATCTCGCGCCGCTCCGGCAGCACGGCGAGCCAGTGCCCGCGTATCGACTGGTCCCAGTGGGCGCAGTGCCAGCGGCCGGCGAACACCGACATCGGCCGGCCGAGCCGGTGGAACTCCTGCGGGAAACCGTCCTGCAGCTCCAGGAGTTCGGCCGCTTCCAGCAGGATCCGGACGCCCTTGGTGCGCCGCCTGGCCGACGGGAGGTTGTTCGCCGTGCCCAGCCAGCGCGCCAGCCGCGTCCCCTCCGCAGTGCCGAGCGCTCTCGCCCGCCGCGCCGCCTGCTCGGCCGCCGCACGGTCGTCCCGGCGCACCCGCAGCAGCGCCTGGGCGAAGTCGCTCGCGCCCACCCGGGCGTCCAGCCGCCGGTACTCGGCGAGCCGGTCCACCAGCTCCTCCGGCTCCAGCAGCCCCGTGCTCCAGGACGGTGTGGCCAGCAGCAGCGGCATCGGGTCCGTGCGCAGCCGGTAGGCCACCTCCCGCAGCCGGGCGTCGAAGACCCGGGAGAGGCCGCTGTGCGCGCACTCGTACTCGCTCGTCGGACGCCGCATCGCCTCGCGCAGAGTGTGCGTGCTCACCGCGCCGTGCAGGGTCGCGAGAAGCAGCTCCAGACCCTCCTGGGCGGTGAGCAGGCCGTAGCGGGTGTTGCCGAACAGGTCCTCCCGGCTGTACCAGTGCCGCTGCTCGGCCTGGGTCCACCAGCGGGTCGCGAGCACCGGGGCGAGCGCCGCGCGCAGCCCCTCCGGGTCCTGGTGGGTGTGCCGCACCAGGCCGTCCAGTGCCCGCTCGAAGGCGGCCACGTCCCCGTCGGTGGCCAGCAGCGCGCCCACCTCCTCGGCCACTTCCTCGGCCGTCCGGGGCGCGGGCGCCGACCGCACCGGCTCCGGGGCGGGCGGCAGCACCTCCTCGGACACCTCCTCCACCGTGTCCGCGGCGACGCCGAGCACGGCGGCCGCCCGCGTGCGCAGAGCCGGGACGAGTTGGGTGACCAGGCAGGCCAGCCCGTCGCGCGCCTCGGTGCCGTCGAGCCGCTTCGCATGGCGTTCGACGAGTTTGAGCGCACGCTCCTGCATCTCGCTGTCCTCGTGCCCGAACGCCTGGGCAACGACCGGCAGCAGCTCCGCCACCGCGCCGGCGTCCCGGGACAGCACCTTGCCCAGCAGCACGAGCTGGGCCCGTACGAGCTTCTTCTCGGCGCGGAACAGCAGACCCTCGGAGGCCTCGGCGAGTTGGCGCGAGGTCAGCCCGCCGTCCAGCGCGAGGCCGGCGAGCACCGCCTGGGCGTGGGCGGCGACGGGGGAGACCGCGTCACGGGCCAGCGCGGTCCAGTCGGGGATCCGCGCCCGCTGCTCCTCCCGGGTGAGCGCCAGCTCCGTCAGCAGCGGCAGGAAGGTCCGGTGGTCGGTGGGGCCGCCGCCGCGCAGCAGCCGGGCGACACAGGCGTCGACCAGGCTCGCGCGGTCCAGCAGGCCCTCCCGGGCCAGGGCGGCCAGGGCGCTCTGCCACGAGTCGGGCCCGTCACCGAACAGCCAGCGGATCTCGCTGAGATCAGTGAGCGTGAACAGCCCGCCGACCAGCGGGGCCAGGTTCGGCTCGCGGCGGAGCCGGTCGACCAGGTTCCGGTACCGGCCGGTGCCCACGTGCCGGACCCATCCGGTCACATAGGGGTCGGTCACCGGCACCTCGCACCCCGACCGGGCCACCAGCGCCGCCATCAGGTCGTACGGCACGCCCGCGGACTCGGGCCGCTGCGCCAGCCGGTGCGCCACGTCGGCGAGCCAGCCGGTGTCCCGGCCCTCCAGCGCGCGCAGCAGCGCGTCGGTGGGCGCCTGGTTCCAGCGCAGGTCGCTCGCCGCGATCCAGGCGGCGGCAGCGGCCGCTCCGGTGTGGCAGGCCGCTCCGGCGAGGTGCAGCGCCGGAAGCACCTTCATGGACCGGTTCTCCCACGCCGGGACCTTCCGCAGCTCCTTGCGCAGCTCCTTGAGCCCGGACAGACAGGAACGCCGTTCGGCGTCCGTCAGGCGCGCCGTCAGCCGTAGCGTCTCCGCCGTCCGCCCGGCCCGTACCGCTTCCATCAGCTCGTTCATCGCGCACCCCCACCGACGACCGCCGGCATCTGCTCGGTCGTGGCGCCCCGCCGCACCATCCGTACCGCGAGCGCGTGTTTGCACGGCCCCCGTCCGCCCCGGTACTTCGCCCACCACAGGCAGCTGCACGTGAGCACCCCTGCCTCGTCCCGCACCCGGTGCGCGTGCCCGTCCTCGGCGGTCACCGTGGCGAGCGGGCCGTCCAGGCGCACCGCGCCTGCCGCCACCAGGGCCCGGGCCGAGCGCAGCCGGGGGTTGTGCTTCTCGACGCGCTCCGCGTCGTAGGGCAGCTCACGGTGGAAGTAGGCCGCCTCCGCCGTGTCGTAGCCGACGCGGCCCGAGGTGCCGAGGCGGACCAGGGCGGCCCGCACCCGCTCGGGCGTCAGACCGGAGGAGGCGGCGAGGTCGGCCACGTCGACGCGGGGCTCCCACGCCAGCAGCACGGCGATCAGCTCCGCGTCCCCGGCGGCCTCCTCGGTGGCGAGGGCGTCCAGGACACCGCCCTCGCCGGAGAAGCCGCGCGAGGGGTGCGGGGACAGGGTGAGCGTGAGCCGCATGCCGGGCAGGACCACCTCCCAGGCGGCGGCCTCGGCAGCGGCGGCACCGACCGCCGGGCCGTACACCCGCAGGGCCGTGGCGTGCCGCAGCACCCGCTGCAGCGCCGCCAACCGCTCGGGACCCGGCAGGCACACCGCGCCCGGCACCGGCCGCGTCGTCGGCCGCAGCCCGCGGCCCACCGGAACCACCCAGCGGGGCCCCGCGCCGGACCGCCGCGCCCCGCCCGCCTTGGGCAGCCCGCGCAGGAACCGCACCGCCTCGTCCGCCGGCAGCTCCGCCCGCAGGTCGAACCCGGCCGCTATGACCTGGGCCTCGGCGAAGCCGCGCAGCCACCGGTCGGGCAGCGGGACCTTCTTCTCCACCACCGGACCGTCCAGCGTGGTCACCGCCAGCTCGTCCGGACCGACGCGCAGATGCAGCGGGTCGTCGGAGCCGATCCGGGACAGGGCCTCGCGCAGCGGGTCGTTGACGTCCACGTTCGTCGTGCCGTGCCCCACCTCGCCGCCGTCGAGACCCGGGGTGAGGACGTCAAGACGGGCGTACACCCCGCCGCAGCCGGAGAAGGACTCGAAGCGCAGCCGGTCGCCGTTGCCCGTCACCACCGGGTCGAGCGAGGCGCGCAGCTGCGGCTGGTAGTAGCGCGCGGCCGCCACATCGGCCACCGCCAGCAGCGCCGCCGCGGCGACCTGAGGCGAGGTCACGAAGCCCGAGAAGAACCCCGGATGGTCCTGGAGACCCGTGGGCGTCGCGCCCCGGGACGTCTCCAGACCGAGGTGGCGCCCGTCCGCCGCGGACTCGAGTGCGGAGGGTCGGCGGTAGGCCACGGCCTGCAGTGATCGCGTCATGGAAAAACCGTAGAGGCGACCACTGACAATGGACCTGACCTGCGAAAACGTCGTTCAGGCGGGGGAGTTGGCCGCGGGGCCGCCGGTGGCGTCCGGGGCCGCGCACCGGGGGATGACGCCGGTGCGCGGCACGGCTCCGAGCGTACGGGACCCGCCGCCCCTCCGGTGCCCTACTGCCCGACCAGACCGGGCCGCAGCGTCTGCGTGAACAGCACCGTGCCGTCCTGTTCGCGCAGCCGGACCGTCAGCTCGCCGCTGTCGCCGTCGATGTCGACCTCGCCGAAGAACTGGTACCCGCCGGCGGGCGAGACGTTCGACGCGGTCGGCGCCTTCACGAACACCCGCTCGGGACCGAACGTGCCGTCCAGCGCGCTGGCCGGGAACGCACCGGCGTTCAGCGGCCCGGAGACGAACTCCCAGAACGGCTCGAAGTCGGTGAACGCGGCCCGCGACGGCTGGTAGTGCTGGGCGGAGGTGTGGTGCACGTCCGCCGTCAGCCACACGGTGCCGGTGATCCGCCGGTGCTTGACGAACCGCAGCAGCTCCGCGATCTGCAGCTCACGGCCGAGCGGCGCCGCCGGGTCGCCCTGCGCGACCGCCTCGAAGTTCGGCCGGCCCTCCGTCGTGTCGGGCACGACGAGACCGATCGGCATGTCCGCGGCGATCACCTTCCACACCGCGCGCGAGCGGGACAGCTCGCGCTTGAGCCATTCCAGCTGCTCCCGGCCCATGATGCCCTGCGGGTCGACGGTCTGGTCGTCGGGCGAGTTGGCGTTGCGGTAGGTCCGCATGTCCAGCACGAACACGTCCAGCAGCGGGCCCTGGCGCAGCACGCGGTGGACGCGGCCCTCCTTCGCGCCCTGCCGCAGAGTGGAGATCGGGAAGTACTCGCCGAACGCCCGCCGGGCGCGGGCGGCGAGCACGTCGACGCTCTTCTCGGTGTACCGGGTGTCCGTGGTGGCGATCACCTCGCCCGGGTACCAGTTGTTGCGGACCTCGTGGTCGTCCCACTGGATGATGGAGGGCACCTGGGCGTTGAACCTGCGCAGGTTCGCGTCGAGCAGGTTGTAGCGGAAGTTGCCCCGGAACTCCGCGAGCGTCTCGGCGACCTTCGCCTTCTCCTCGGTGGTGACGTTCCGCCAGGTGCCTCCGTCCGGCAGGGCCTGCGTCGCGGCGATCGGGCCGTCCGCGTAGATGTTGTCGCCGCTGCACAGGAAGAAGTCGGGATCGAGCTTCGCCATCGCGTCGTAGATGCGGTAGCCGCCCCGGTCGGGGTTGATGCCCCAGCCCTGGCCGGCCAGGTCGCCCGACCACAGGAAGCGCACACCGTCCCGGCGGCGCCGGGAGACGGTGCGGAAGGTACCGGTCACGGGCTCACCGGTACGGCGCGGGTCGTCCGGGTCCGCGAGCAGGACGCGGTAGTGGATCTGCTCCCCGGAAGGCAGGCCGTGCAGCCGGGTGGTGCCGGTGAAGTCCGTGCCGGCGCCCAGCAGCGGGCCGTGCCAGCGGCGCGGGGCGCGGAACGACCCGGTCGCCGACGTCTCCACGATCATCCGGGCCGGGCGGTCCGCGCGCACCCACACCAGGCCGGAGTCGGTGGTCACGTCGCCCGTCTGCACACCCCAGCCCGCCTCGGGGCGGCCGGAACGGGCGAACGCCGGTGCGGCGCCGAGGCCCACGGGCAGGGTCAGGGCCGCCGACGCGGCGAGCGAGCCGCGCAGCACGCTGCGGCGGCCGGGGAACTGACGGTCTGACATGGCTGCGCCTCCAGGGACATGATCCGGCCGGTGTGCACAGTCACACCTACTGGCGCGCCGAGGCGGGCACGCGAACCACAGGTGAACAACAGGCCCTACGGCGCGGACCGGCCGGCCGGCGCCGTCGCCATCCGCTCGATCCCCGCCCGGATCCGGGCGGGCGGCAGATGCGCGTACCCGAGCACCAGGCGCACTCCGGGGGCACCGGTACGCGCGTGCGTGCAGGCACTCAGCGGGCGCACGGCGACCCCGGCGGCAGCGACCCGTGCCAGGAAGCCGTCCTCCGGACCGTACCGTTCGGGAAGCTCCACCACGGCGTGCAGGCCCGCGGCGATCCCGGAGACCCTGGCCTCGGGGAAGTGCTCGGACAGTGCGGCCACCAGGGCGTCGCGCCGCTCCCGGTAGGCCCGCTGGCAGCGGCGCAACTGCCGGTCGTAGTCGCCCTTTTCCACGAACCGCGCGAACACCGCCTGGTCGAGCGAGGGATGGCCGAGGTCCGTGCTGCGCTTGCGCTCCACGACCTCCTCCGCCAGCGCGCCGGGCACCAGCAGCCAGCCGAGCCGCAGCCCGGGGGCGAGCGACTTGCTGACCGAACCCAGGTAGGCGACGTGGTCGGGATCGAGCCCCTGGAGGGCGCCCACGGGCGCCCGGTCGTAGCGGAAGTCCCCGTCGTAGTCGTCCTCCAGCACCAGGCCGTCCACCGACCGCGCCCAGTCGAGCAGCCCGGTCCGCCGGGCCGCCGTACAGGCGATGCCGGTCGGGTACTGGTGGGCGGGCGTCGTCGCCACGGCCCGGGCACCGGACGCGAACAGCGGCTCCAGCGCGAGGCCCTCCGCGTCCAGCGGCAGCGGTACGGCGCGCAGGCCGCTCGCCCCGTAGAGGGCGCCGTGCTGCGGGCTGCCCGGGTCCTCGACGCCGATCTCGCGCAGCCCGCGCGCGTGCAGGACGCCGCCGAGCAGGCTCGCCGCCTGGGCGACGCCGGAGACCACCACGATCCGCTCGGGGTCGGCCACCACGCCCCGGCGGCGGGTCAGCAGCTCGGCCAGCGCGGTGCGCAGCCGGGGCAGTCCGCGCGGGTCGGGGTAGCCGAGGTCGTGGTGCGGCAGCCCGGCCAGCACGGCGCGCTGCGCCGCGGCCCAGGCGGCACGCGGGAAGAGCGACAGGTCCGGTGTGCCCGGCACGAAGTCGACTTCTGCGCCCGCGTGACGGGAAGCGCCGTCACGCGCGCGTGCCGGAGCCGCCCGGACCGCGTCGCCCACCCACGTGCCCGCCCCACGGCCGCTGCGCAGATACCCCTCGGCGACGAGCTGCTCGTACGCCTCCGTGACCAGGCCCCGTGACACGCCGAGGTCGGCGGCCAGGTCGCGGCTGGAGGGCAGGCGGGTGCCGGACACCAGCCGACCCGCCCTGACCGCCTCTCGCAGGGCCGCCTGGAGGGCTCGGCCACGCGCGCGTGCCGGCGCCGAGGCGGCCGGCAGCAGCAGTTCCCACGCGGCGGAACCCCCGGGCCCGGGCGGATTGGTCCCCGATGACGTCATGGAAGTGGACCTTAAACCGGGCCGCCGCGCTGCCTAGCGTCACCGTCATGAGAGCCACCACGACCCGCACGAGGCCGACGGACGCACCCGGGAAGGGCACCACGAACAACACCATGAAGAACCACACGGCCCGGGGAGCGCTCCTGGCCGCGCTCGCCTGCGTGCTGGTCGGCGTGTCCTTCACCGCCAACAGCGTCCTGGCCGACTACCCGTACGCCGGGGGCCAGTTCCTCCGCTACGGCCTGGCCTTCGCGCTGCTCGCGCCGGTCGCCGGGCGGGACGGGGTCCGGCGGGTACGCGCGCTCGGCGCCGCCCGGTGGGGGAGCCTGGCGCTCCTCGCGGCCGTCGGCATGGTCGGCTTCAACCTGGCCGTCCTCGCCGCCGAACGAAGCGCCGAACCCGCGGTGCCCGGGGTCTTCGTCGGCTGCGCCCCGGTCGTGGTGGCGGTCCTGGTCCCGCTGCTCGACGGGCGCCGCCCCCGGCCGGTGGTGCTCCAGGGCGCCGCGCTCGTCGCCGCCGGCGCCTTCACCGTGCAGGGCTGGGGTCGTACGGACGCCGCCGGGATCACCTTCTCGCTGTGCGCACTCGTCGGCGAGGTGGGGTTCGCGGTGCTGGCCGTGCCGGTGCTGCGGCCGCTCGGACCGCTGACCCTGTCCGCGACGGTGTGCGCCGTCGCCGCGGTGGAGGCGGCGCTGGTCGGCGCGGTCGCGGACGGCGGGGCCTGGCTGCGGGTTCCCGACGGGGCTGAGACCGCCGCGCTGCTGTGGCAGGCGGTGGTCGTCACCGTCGTCGGATTCGTGTGCTGGTACCGGGGAATGCAGCGGCTCGGCACCGAGCGCGCCACGCTCTTCTCCGGGCTCATCCCGGTGGCGGCCGCCTGCACGGCCCCGCTCGTCGGCACCGGCTCCTACGGGCCCGCCCAGGCCGTGGGCAGCGCCCTGGTCGGCACCGGCGTCGCCCTCGGCTCGGGCGCGCTGACCACCCTCGGCGCACGCCGGCACGCACCGAGCCACCGCGCGGGCTCCCCACGGCCCCCCGCGCGCCAGGACGAGGCGCCCGACGCCGCTGGGCCGGAACTCCGTGGGGCCACCGGCAGTTCTGACAACGCGAGCCCGCACACCGGCCCACGTCCGCCAGCGGCCACCCACCCGCCGGCGGGTCCGCGTCCACCAGGGGGCCCGTAAGCGTCGGCGTGTCGCGTCCGTCGGCGGAGCGGTGCCCGTCGGCGGCTCGGCGTTCGCCGGCCGTCCTGTGTCCGTCGGCGGGCTCTGCCTCCGCCGGTGCCCATCCACCCGTCCGCGGACCCGTAACCGTGAGCGTCCCGCGTCTGTCGGCGGCCCCCACCCGCCGGCGGCCTTGCGTCGACCAACGACCACCCATCCATCGGCGGACCCGTAGCCGTTCAGCGTCGCGCGGTCCTGCGGCGGCCCCACCAGTCAGTGGGCCCGCATCCGGCAGCGACTCCGCGTCCGTCCGCGGTCCTGCACCCACCGGGGGGCCCGCGCCGCCAGCGGGCCCCGACCCGCCGGTGGGCCCTCGACGGATGGCGGCTCCGCACCTGTCAGCGGGCCGCGTCCGTCAGTTGCTCCGCCTCCGTCGGCGGAGCCGTTCAGCGGCTGCCGTCGAGGATGACTCGGGCGACCAGGGCCGGGTCGTCGTTCATGGGGCAGTGGCCGCAGCCGGGCAGACGTATCAGGCGGGCGTGCGGGATGATCGTCTTGGCGCGGATGCCCTGGCGGCGGACCAGGAGCCGGTCACGGGTGCCCCAGGCGACGGTGACCGGCAGGCCCGACAGTTCGTCGGTGAACTGGACGGTGGCGCCGGCGCGCAGGGTCGCGTCGAAGCCGGTGGCCCCCGCGAGCGCGAGCGTCTCGGCGACCACGGCTTCGGGTGCACGACGTCCGGGGCGGCCGTAGATGGTGCTGGTGAGCGCGGTGCGTCCTGCTCCGGTCCGCGACAGCCGCTCCACCAGCGGCAGCGGCAGGCGCTGGGCGATGCCGCGCATGGTGAGCAGCATCGTGAAGGCGTACCGCCGTTCGGCCTCCGTCCAGAAGCCGGCCGGGGACAGGGCCGTGACGGACCGTACGAGCTTCTCGCGTCCCAGTTCCAGGGCCAGCAGGCCGCCCAGCGAGTTCCCGGCCACGTGCGGGCGGTCCAGGTCCAGGGCCTCGAACAGCGCGCCGAGCACGGAGTTGGTCGTCGGGAGGTCGTAGGCCAGGCCGCCCGGCAGGCCGGGGGAGGCGCCGAAGCCCGGCAGGTCCACGGCGATCACCTCGCGCTCGGTCGCCAGGATGTCCACCACCGGGTCCCAGGCCTGCCGGTGGTGGCCGATGCCGTGCAGCAGGACCAGCGGGGCACCGCGTCCCACGCGCGCGTAGGAGACGGTCACGTCCTTCGGGCCGTGCGTGGTGGGGACCTTGAAGGAGACGGTGGCGGACATGGGGGTGCTCCTCGTCTGGGCTGCTGACGGACGCCGTAGACAGCTTGTCAGCAATTGCTACCGACGGGTAGCCCCTTGTCGCCGCCCGGACGGCCCGGGATCCCGCTCAGTCCTTCCGGCGCACCTCGAAGTTGAAGTCCGCGTGCCCGAACTTCTGGAAGAGGCCGAGCCACAGCGGCAGCAGCATCTCCATGGCCCGCGCCGACCCGATGTCGCCGAGGTCCAGCACCCGGTCGGCGGGCCACCCGAACTCCCCGAGCAGTACGACCACCTGCCGCTTGGCGTCGGGATCCGCGCCGCACACGAACAGCGCGTGGTCGCCCGGCACCCGCCCCGGGTCCACCATCACCCGGCAGTTGACGGTGTTCAGCGCCTTCACCACCCGCGCCTGCGGGAAGGTGCGCTGGATCCGCTCGCCCACACTGTCCGACTCCACCGGGTCCAGCCGCGGCCGGCCCTCCTCGAAGTCCAGTGGGTTGGACACGTCGATCACGACCTTGCCGTCCAGGTGCTCCGCCCCGGCCGCCCGCAGGGCGTCGAGCGCCACCTGGCCGCCCACCGCGTTCACGACCACGTCGGCGCCCGCCGCCGCGTCCGCGAACGTGCCCGCGTGCGCCCGGCCGCCCGCGGCCGTCGCCCACTCCACCGCGACCGGGTTGTCCTTCGACCGCGACCCGAGGGTCACCTCGTACCCCAGCTCCACCAGCCGCCCGGCCAGCGTGCGGCCCACCTCGCCCGTGCCCAGCACCGCGTAATGCATCGGTCACCTCCCGGACCCCGGCCGCCGGCCACCGACGGTCCGCGGACATTGTGGGCCCGCCCGGTTCCCTACGGGCCGATTCTCCCTGGACACCCGTGGGTGTGTCGGCTGGGATGGGCCGGTGAGCGCAGACACCTTCACCGAGGTCTTCGAGGAACACCGGCCCTTCCTGATGGGGGTCGCCTACCGCATGCTCGGCCGTGTCGCCGACGCCGAGGACGTGGTCCAGGACGCCTGGCTGCGCTGGTCCGGCGCCGACCGCGCGGAGGTCCGCGAACCGCGCGGCTACCTCGTGCGCGTCACCACCCGGCTGGCCATCGACCGGCTGCGCCAGGTGAAGGCGCGCAGCGAGGCGTACGTCGGCCCGTGGCTGCCCGAGCCGTACGTCACCGAGTTGGGCGACTCCGTCGCGGACACCGCGGAGCGCGCCCTGCTCGCCGACTCCGTCTCCCTCGCCGTGCTGGTCGTCCTGGAGTCCCTGTCCCCGCTGGAACGCGCCGTCTTCGTCCTCCGGGAGGCGTTCGGCTACCCGTACGCCGAGATCGCCGCCCTGCTCGACCGCGGTGAGGCCGCGGTCCGTCAGCTCGCCGGGCGGGCCCGCCGGCACGTCGAGGAGCGGCGGCCGCGCTACGACGTCGACCCGGTCCAGCGGCGCGACCTGACCGAACGGTTCCTCGCGGCCGCGGCCGGGGGCGACCTCCAAGGGCTCATGGCCCTGCTCGCCCCCGAGGCCCGGCTCGTCGCCGACAGCGGCGGCAAGGCCAAGGCACCGGTGCGCGTCCTGCACTCCGCCGACAAGGTGGGCCGCTTCCTGGCCGCCGTGGCCGCCAAGAACGCCGCCGACCTGTCCGTCCGGCTCGTGGAGGTCAACGGCGGTCCCGCGGTGCTCACCCTGGTGGGGGGCAAGCCCGACACCGTCTTCCAGCTGGACGTCGTCGACGGTGTCATCACCACCGTGTACGTCCTGCGCAACCCCGACCGGATGGGCTCTCTGGCAGGTCGCTGAGCCGCGCGCCGGACTTCGCGTCACCCCGGGCCCCCGTCGTGAGACGGGGGCTTCGCCGTCATGTCATCCGTGCGGCGGCGTGCGAACGCCTCATGAACGCTCCGCGGCGCCGCGCCCGTGCGCCGCCCCGGGGATCGAGGATTGGTCTTGACCAAGGGTTTCGGCCGCCTTATGGTCGCAGATAAGTGCAACAACCTTTAATAAACAAGGGCGCTAAAAACCGCCGGACCACGGCACTTGCGGAGGACAGGGTGGGGACCACGCAGCTGGAATCGGTGCCGGAACCGAAGTACTGGCATCTCAAGACCGTGCTCAGTGAGGCACTGGACTCCGAGTTCTCGGTCGGTGAGATCCTGCCCAACGAGCGCGACCTCGCGGCCCGCTTCGGCGTGGCCCGAGCGACGCTCCGCCAGGCGCTCGAGCAGCTGGAGCTGGAGGGCCGGCTGCAGCGCCGCCGCGGTGTCGGCACGACCGTCGCGCCCCCGCGCGTCGGCGTGGCCGTCGGCACCGAGCAGCACGACTGGCCGGGCGCGGGCGGCGACGCCTGGCAGCCCGTCGACTGCGTCCAGGCCGCGCCGCCCGCAGCCGTCGCCACGGCCCTGGAGATCCCCTCCGGCGAAGCCGTGCACATCGTGCGCCGCTCCCGGATGTCCCACGGCCAGCTCGTCGCCACCGAGCTGCTGCACATCCCGGCCGCCTCGGTGCCCGACCTCACCGCGATCGACGCGCCTTCCGGCCCGGCACGCGCGCGTGCGGTGCTGCGGGAACTGCAGCGCCTGGAGCTGGAGGGCCAGGACCGTGCCGTCGAGCTGGGCTCCGCCCGCGCCGACGACGCCAAGGACCTCGACCGGCTGCCCGGCGCGCCGGTCCTGATGGTCACCACCCGGTTCTTCGCCGAGGGCCGCACCGCCGCGCTCTCCGTGGCCACGTACCGGGCCGACACCTGCCGGCTCACCTTCGGCGACTCGCCCGGAGTCGAGATACACCACGACCCTGAGCAGCAGGCCTCCTGACCCGTCGTACCTCCCACCCGCGCCCCGGAACCCCCCGGGGCGCGAGGCGTGCGGGGGCGCCGCCGTCTCGCCGCACCTCCAGCCGCCGAGCGTGCCGCCGCCACTTGTGGCCCGCACGCGCCGTCCACCTCGCGCGCCCTTCCGCCGCGGGCCGCGGGCCGCGGGCCGCTGGCTGCGGATCGTCGAGCGTCGCTGGTCTCCGCGGGGCGTCTGTCTCCGCGGGGCGCTCGGCTCGGCGAGTCACGCGCCTCAGCGCCTTCGCGCGTCCCGCGCCTGCACGTGTTGCTCGACTCAGCGCACCGGCCGCATGCATCCCGTGCTCCCGGCCCACGACCGCCGCGCGCGCACGACGCGGAGGCCGGCAGCGCCCCGCCGCCTCCCGGATGCAGCGGCATCTCGTGCGCGCCTGCCGCCTCCCAGACACGGGAGGGCCACCTCGCGCGCCCCTCCACTGCGAGCCGTGCGCCGCGGCGCGTCGCTCGCCTCCTGGGGCACACGCGGCCGCGCCTCCCGCGCCCGCACACGTAGCTCGCCTCCGCACACCGACCGCACGCGCCTCGTGCGCCGACCCACCGCCGCCCTGGGCGCCCTGCACGCAGGCCCGCAACGCCGCGCGGCTCACGGGACGTGGCTGCACATTGTGCCCCCGCGCATCGAGAGCCCTGGCCGCGCGTGGCACGGCGCCCTCGCAGGGCGGCCGGGCCCGTAAGACCCCCTTCAGGGCACGGCTGCGTTTTGTGCCCCCTCAGCCCCCGACGCGGCTCCGCCTCGTGCCCGCGTGGCCCCCGGGGCTCGGCTCAGCCGGTGCCCCGCAGCCCCCGGGCGTGGTTCGGTCCCGTGTCGCGCCGCTTCCCGGACGTAGTTCGGCCGAATGTCCAGCCGCCCCGGGGCTCGGCTCCGCCTCGTGCCCGCGTGGCCCCCGGGCGTGGTTCGGTCCCGTGCCGCGCGGCTTCCCGGACGTAGTTCGGCCGAATGTGCAGCCGCCCCGGGGCTCGGCTCCGCCTCGTGCCCGCGTGGCCCCCGGGCGTGGCTCGGTGCCGTGCCGCGCGGCTTCCCGGACGTAACTTTGCCTATCGCTCCGCCGACCCCGGGGACGCGGCTCAGCTCGCCCGCTCCGCATCCCCCGAGCCCAGCTCCGTCCAGCAGCGGCCACACCCCTCCGCCCCCGCAGACGCCGACCGTCTCACCGACGCGCCGTCACCGTTCCCTCCACGGCGAACAGTTGTTCTTCCACGTGGTCCAGGGCCAGACGCAGCGCTCCCGTCGCCACGGCCGCCTCGCCGAGGACGGACAGGGCCACGCGGGGCGGGCGCAGGCAGTAGCGGGCCAGTTCGCGGCGCAGCGGGTCGAGTACGCCGTCGAGGCCGGCCGCCCAGCCGCCGATCACGACCAGCTCCGGGTCCAGGGCCAGCACCAGCGCGGCCACGTCGTGGACGAGACGCTGGATGAACCGCTCCACAGCCGCCGTCGCCCGCCGGTCGCCCTTGCGGGCCAGCGCGAACACCTCCGCCACCGCCTGCTCGTCCAGGGGGTGCAGCGGCTCGTCGGTGGTGGACAGCAGCGTCTCCGGGGTCACCTCCCGGCCCAGCAGGTGCAGCGCGCCGATCTCCCCGGCCGCGCCGCCGTATCCCCGGTGCAGCCGTCCGCCGATCAGCGAACCCGCGCCCGGGCTGAGCCCGGCGAGGACCATCACCACGTCGTCCGTCTCCGTCGCCGCGCCCTTCCAGTGCTCGGCGACGGCCGCCGCGTTGGCGTCGTTCTCCACCAGCACCGGGCACTTGAAGGAGCGGCTGAGCCGTTCCCCGAGCGGCAGGCCGGTCCACTGCGGCAGCGCCGTGCTCAGCCGTACCGTCCCGCCGGCCTCCACGATGCCCGGCGTGCCCACGCCCACCGCCCGCAGCGAGCCGCGCGGCACCCCGGCCCGGCGCAGCAGCTCGGCGACCGCGCCGCGCAGCCGGTCGAGCCGCTCGTCCGCGGGGGCGGTCTCGTCGACCTCCTTGGCCTGCGCGCCGAGCACCCGTCCGTCCAGGTCCGACAGCAGCGCGGCGACCCGGTGGGGACCGATCTCCAGGCCCAGCAGGTGCCCTGCCTCGGCCCGGAACCGGTACCGGCGGGCCGGCCGCCCCTGACGGCGTGCGGTGCCCTCCTCGGCCGCCTTCTCGACCACGAGCCCGGCCTCGATCAGCCCCTCCACGACCCCCTCGACCGTCGGCCGGGACAGTCCGGTGACCCGGGTGACCTCGGTGAGGGTCGCGCAGTCCGTCGCGCGCAGCGCGTGCAGCACCACCGCGGAATTGATCCTTCGCAGCAGCGAGGGATCGCCGCCGGTCAGCTGCCCCACCGTCCGTCCTTCCAGCTCGCGGGCGTGTTGGGCGGATCGTACTCGGCCCGGCGCACCCCGGCGAGTGCCGGGCCGCCCGAGCCGCGGACACACCTGGCGCCCGTCCCCGGGACCGGCCCCGCCTCAGCCCGGCGTGACGAACCCCGACTCGTAGGCGGCGATCACCGCCTGGGTGCGGTCGCGCGCGCCGACTTTGGCCAGTACGGCGCTCACGTGCGACTTCACCGTCTCCGTGCCCACGATGAGCCGGGCGGCCATCTCGGCGTTCGACAGACCGCGTGCCATCAGCCGCAGCACGTCCGCCTCCCGCTCGGTCAGACCAGCCTCCGAAAGCCGCGTCCGGGGCGGGTGGTTGTCGCCGTACCGGGCCGCGAGCCGCCGCACGGAGGCGGGGAACAGCAGCGACTCACCCTCCGCCACCAGCCGCACCGCGTGCACGATCTCGGCCGGCCGGGCCCGCTTCAGCAGGAACCCGTCGGCTCCCGCGCGCAGCGCCTCGTACACGTACTCGTCCTCCTCGAAGGTCGTCACCACGAGGATGCGGGGCGGGGAGTCGACGGTGCGCAGCACCGCGCGCGTGGCCTCGATGCCGTCCATCAGCGGCATGCGGACGTCCATCGCGACCACGTCCGGGCGCAGTTGGCGCACCAGCGGGATGACCGCCGCCCCGTCGGCCGCCTCGCCCACGACCTCGATGTCGGGCTGCGCCTCCAGCACGGCGCGCAGACCCGCGCGGACCAGGGGTTCGTCGTCCACGAGCAGTACGGTGACCGGCATCCGGCCAGCCTAGAGGGTCAGCCGAGCGGCAGTTCCGCGCGCACCCGCCAGTCCCCTTCGTGCGGCCCGGTGAGCGCGTCGCCCCCGAGCAGGGCGGCGCGCTCGCGTATGCCGCGCAGCCCGCTGCCCCCTCCCGGCGCGGGCACCGCCGCCTCCAGAGGATTGCGGACCTCCAGGACGAGCGTGCCGTCGCCGACGGCCACCCGGACCCGCACGGGGACCGCTCCCGCGTGCCGCAGCACGTTGGTCAGCGCCTCCTGGAGGATGCGGTACCCCTCCCGCGAGACCGGCCCCGGCACCGCCGCGACGGGCCCGCTCACCTCCGCGTCCATCTTGGCGCCCGAGGCACGCGCCGAGTCCAGCAGGCGGTCGGCGTCGGCCAGTGTGGGCCGGGAGCTCGCCGGCCGCTCGGACTCGCGCAGCACCCCGAGCACCCGCTCCAGGTCCTCCAGGGCGGCCCGGCCGGTCTCCTCGATGGCCACCAGGGCCCGGCCGGTGAACTCCGGATCGCCCGCCGCCCGGGCCGCCCCCGCCTGCACCACCGCCACCGTCAGGGCGTGCCCGATGGAGTCGTGCAACTCGCGCGCGATGCGCGTGCGTTCCAGCAACTGCTCGGTGCGCTCCTCCAGGGCGGCCAGCCGCTCGGCGGCGGACGGCCCGAGCAGCCGGCGGGCGAGGGCGGTGGCCAGCGCGCCGAGGACCACCACCAGCCCGTACAGGGCGAGCAGGGGAAGCGGGGCGAGCAGTCCGTACGCCCAGTGCGGCCGAGCCCAGGCCAGCAGCGGGGAGGTGGGGTCGCTGTACCCGCACGCGAGCCGGACCAGTTCGTAGGTGAGGACCGGCAGCCACACCGAGGCGAACGTGGTCGGAACCGCGAGGAGCATCCGCAGCTCCAGCCACAGCACCGTGCGCCCCCGGTCCCGCCAACTCGCGGACGGCGTGACCGAGATGCCCGTCCCGTCCGTGCCGGGCGTCAGCAGCAGCCGGGCCTGGACGCCCTCGCCCACCCGCACGGCGGGCAGGAGCCCGACCGGGACGAGGACGAGCGCGGGCACCCAGGGCTTCGACATGTCGATGAACAGCCACACGCTCTCCATCAGCATGGGCACCCACAGGTGCAGCAGGCGCGTGTACGTCGTCCCGCGCAGCAGCGGGCGAAGGAAGCGGGCCATGCGCACATCGTCGCAGGCGGCGGTGACAGCGGGCCTCCCCCGCGGGAGGGAGACGCTCTCCACCGGCGGGGGAGGAGCCGGGCGGCGCGCCCGGCCAGGCTGGAGCCATGACCAGCATCGACGTACGAGACCTCACCAAGGAGTACGGCAGCCGGCGGGCCGTGGACCACCTCACCTTCAGCGTCCGCCCCGGCCGTGTGACCGGCTTCCTCGGCCCCAACGGCGCGGGGAAGTCCACCACGATGCGGCTCGTCCTCGGCCTCGACCGGCCGACCGCCGGCACCGCGGCCATCGGCGGCCGGGCCTACGCCGAACTCGGCGAACCCTTGCGCCGGGTGGGGGCCCTGCTGGACGCCCGGGCGGCGCACGGCTCCCGGACCGCGCACGCCCATCTGCGCGCCCTGGCGGCAGCCAACCGCATCCCGGCGGGCCGGGTCGACACCGTTCTGGAGGAGACCGGGCTCGCCCAGGTGGCCGGGCGCAGGGTGAAGACGTACTCCCTCGGCATGCGCCAGCGGCTGGGCATCGCGGCGGCACTCCTCGGCGACCCCGAGGTGGTCCTGCTCGACGAACCCGCCAACGGCCTCGACCCCGAGGGCATCGTCTGGATCCGCTCCCTGCTGCGCCGGCTCGCGGGGGAGGGCCGTACCGTCCTGGTCTCCAGCCACTTGATGAACGAGACCGCCGCCTTCGCCGACCACCTGGTGATCCTCGGCCGCGGCCGGCTCCTCGCGGACACCCCGGTCCAGGAGTTCATCCACGCGCGCGTGCGGCCCGCGGTGCGGGTCCGCGGCACCGACGCGGCCGCGCTCGGCGACCTGCTCGCCCGGCACGGGCACGACGCCACCCGGGCCGCCGACGGGACCTGGACCGTGCGCCACGCACGCGTGGACGACATCGGCCGCCTCATGGCGGAGGCCGGCGTCCCCGTCCTGGAACTGGCCGCCCAGGAAGCCACCCTGGAACAGGCCTACTTCGACCTGACCGCCACGGAAGCCGAGTTCACCGCCCAGCCCCAGGAGGCCTGACCATGTCGTTCGCCCCCGCTCTGCACGCCGAGTGGATCAAGGTCCGGACGCTGCCCTCGCTCGTCGGCGGCCTCGTCGCGATCCCGGTCGTCACCACCGCGTTCTCGGCGCTCGCGGCCGCCGACGCCGACGGCACGGACCCGCTGTTCTCGGTCTTCTTCGGCGTCAGCTTCGGCCAGATCGCCGCGATCGCCTTCGGTACGACGGCCCTGTCCGCCGAGTTCCGGGGCGGCGCGCTGCGGTTGTCCCTGGCGGCCGTGCCCGACCGGCGGCGCTGGTTCGCCGCCAAGGCGACGGCGATCGCGCTGCCCGTGCTCGCCGTCGGATGGTTCACCGGCCTGGTCACGCTGCTGGTAGGCAAGGCCGTGCTCGGTTCCTCGGGTCCGGGCTGGGGCGAGGGCCTGCGCGGTGCCGTCGGCTGCGGTCTGCACCTCACGCTGATGGCCCTGTTCGGCGCCGGCGTCGCGGCCGTGCTGCGCAGCGGTGTCGCGACCCTCTCCGTGCTGATCCCGTTCCTGCTGATCGTGTCCTTCGTCATCGGCGACATGTCCTCGGGCGTCGCCGACCTGCTGCCCGACCGGGCCGGCCAAGTGGTCCTGCACAGCGGCTGGGACGGCGCCCTCGGGCCCTGGACCGGGCTCGGGGTGACCGCGCTGTGGGCGGCGGCCGCGCTGCTCGCCGGGCTGTGGAGCCTGCGGCGCAGGGACGCCTGACGGCACGCCAATTGTCAGTGGCGGCCGGTTTACTGGATCACATGGACTTCGCGAAGTGCCTGACCCTCATAGACGTGCTGTGCGCCCGGGAGTTCCCGGCCGCGCACGGCAGGTCGGAGCACGGCGAGAGCGGCCCCGGCTACCACATAGCCGCCTTACAGACCAGCGACGGCTTCTGGGACGACGACGGCACGGAGTGGGAGGATACGGCGGCCCAGTACGAGGCCGACCGGGACGGACTGGCCGAGCGGCTGACGGAGCGTTGGGGTCCCGCCCACCGCTTCAGTCTGCGCGGCGCACTCGTCCGGACGATGGAGGGCGAGGACGTCGGCGAACCGTGGGCCGGCCTCAGCGAGCACGTGCCCGACCTCCACCTGTGGGCGGCGGCGGACTCGGGCCGCTGGGTCGCCCTCGGCGTGTCCCACGGGGGCCGGGAGCTGCCCCTTCAGCTCCTGGGCGTGGTGACGGACACCGATCCGCCCTGATCCGCCGCGCCCGCAGCTTCCCGCAGCCGCGCGAACTCCTGCGCCATCGTCGCCGCCGTCCAGTGCGCGTTCAGCCCGCTGGGATTGGGCAGCACCCACACCCGGGCGTCCCCGACCGTCCGCTCCTGCGGACCCACCTGAGCCCCGCGGTCCCCGAACGCGGCGCGGTACGCGGTCACACCGACCACGGCCAGCCACCCCGGCCGCCACCGCGACACCTTGGCCGTCAGCAGCCGCCCGCCCTCGAGGTACTCCTCGGCGCTCAGCTCGTCGGCCCGCGCGGTCGCCCGCGCCACCACGTTCGTGATCCCCAGCCCGTACGTCAGCAGCTCCTGCTGCTCGGCGGGCTTCAGCAGCCGCGGGGTGAAGCCCGACAGATGCAGCACCGGCCAGAAACGGTTGCCGGGGCGGGCGAAGTGATGGCCCGTGGCCGCCGTCATCAGGCCCGGGTTGATGCCGCAGAAGAGCACACGGAGGCCGTCCGCGACCACGTCCGGGACGAGGCGGTCGCGGGCGGCCTCCAGTTCCGCCCGGGTGAGGCGGGTCAGAGGATCGCTCCGGGGGTGTAGCCGGCGGCCTCCGGGTGCTGCTTGACGATCTCGTCGATCCGGCCGACGACGACACCGACCTGGGCGGCGGCGGCGCCGGTGAAGGACAGCTTGTCGGCCATCAGGGCCGCGAGCTGCTCGCGGTCGAGCGGCAGCCGCTCGTCGGCGGCGAGCTTGTCCAGCAGATCGTTGCGCTCGGCGCCCTGCTCGCGCATGGCGAGCGCGGTGGCCACGGCGTTCTCCTTGATCGCCTCGTGCGCGACCTCACGGCCGACGCCGGCCCGCACGGCGCCCATGAGCACCTTCGTGGTGGCGAGGAACGGCAGGTAGCGGTCCAGCTCACGGGCGACGACGGCCGGGAAGGCGCCGAACTCGTCGAGCACGGTCAGGAACGTCTCCAGCAGGCCGTCGAGGGCGAAGAACGCGTCCGGCAGCGCGACCCGGCGCACCACCGAGCAGGACACGTCGCCCTCGTTCCACTGGTCGCCCGCCAGCTCGCCGGTCATCGACGCGTAGCCGCGCAGGATCACCATCAGGCCGTTGACGCGCTCGCAGGAGCGGGTGTTCATCTTGTGCGGCATCGCCGAGGAGCCGACCTGGCCCGGCTTGAAGCCCTCGGTGACCAGTTCGTGGCCCGCCATCAGGCGGACCGTCTTGGCCAGCGACGACGGCGCCGCGGCGAGCTGCACCAGGGCGGTGACGACCTCGTAGTCCAGGGAGCGCGGGTAGACCTGGCCGACCGAGGTGAACGCCTGCGAGAAGCCCAGGTGCCCCGCGATGCGGTCCTCCAGCTCGGCGAGCTTCGACGCGTCGCCGCCGAGCAGGTCCAGCATGTCCTGCGCGGTGCCGACCGGGCCCTTGATGCCGCGCAGCGGGTAGCGGCCGAGCAGCTCCTCGACCCGGCCGTACGCCACGAGCAGCTCGTCGGCGGCGGTCGCGAACCGCTTGCCGAGGGTGGTGGCCTGCGCGGCCACGTTGTGCGAGCGGCCGGCCATCACCAGCTCGGCGTACTCGCCCGCCAGCTTGCCCAGGCGCGCCAGGACGGCCACCGTGCGGTCGCGCATCAGCTCGAGCGACAGCCGGATCTGCAGCTGCTCGACGTTCTCGGTGAGGTCGCGGGAGGTCATGCCCTTGTGCACGTGCTCGTGCCCGGCGAGGTCGTTGAACTCCTCGATCCGTGCCTTGACGTCGTGCCGGGTGACCTTCTCGCGCTCGGCGATCGAGGCCAGGTCGACGGTGTCGAGGACACGCTCGTAGTCGGCGAGCGCCGCGTCCGGCACCTCGATGCCGAGGTCCTTCTGGGCCCGCAGCACGGCGAGCCAGAGCTGCCGCTCCAGCTTCACCTTCTGCTCGGGGGACCAGAGCGTGGCGAGCTCGGCGGAGGCGTAGCGTCCGGCGAGGACGTTCGGGATGCGGGGCTTGGCGGGCGCTGAAGTCACGTAGACGGATTCTACTGGCGATTCGTGCAGGCCAGCGCCATGGGGTCGTTCGTCGGAAGCTACGAGACGCGCGCCACGTCCCTCCGGACGGGCGGCGGGGCTACGACCGCGTCCCGTACGGCAGCAGCTCGGGCCGCTTCGCCGGGCGGCCGTCGCCGGAGGAGCGCCCGGTCAGGCGCCGTCCTATCCAGGGCAGCAGGTGCTGCCGGGCGAACCGCACGTCCGCCACCCGGCGCGTCGCCCAGCCGGGCGGCGGCGTGGCGGGCATCGGCGTGTGCCACTCGGTGTCCTCGGCCTCGTGCCCGAGCGTCTGCCAGACGGCCTCGGCGACCCGGCGGTGGCCCTCGGCGTTCAGGTGCAGCCGGTCCACGTCCCACAGCCGCGGGTCGGCGAGGGACGGCGCCCCGTACAGGTCGACCACCAGCGCGCCGTGCTTCGCCGCCAGTTCGTCGACGACGCCGAACAGCTCCTCCATGCGCGGCCTGAACCGCTCCAGCACCGGCCCCTGGCGGCCCGGGCTGCGCATCAGCACGAGCTGCCGGCACGACGGAGCCAGCCGTTCCACCGCCTCGGTCAGCAGACCGCGCACGCGGCCCATGTCGCACTTGGGCCGCAGGGTGTCGTTGAGCCCGCCGACGAGGGTGATCACGTCGGCGTCCATCGCCGCCGCCACGGGCACCTGCTCGTCGACGATCTGCCCGATCAGCTTCCCGCGCACGGCCAGGTTGGCGTACCGGAACCCGGGGGTGCGGGCGGCCATCCGCGCGGCGAGGAGATCGGCCCAGCCCCGGTAGGAGCCGTCGGGGAGCAGGTCCGACATGCCCTCGGTGAAGGAGTCGCCGACCGCGACCAGGCTGGAGTAAGCGGGAGGTGTGGGATTCGTGTGCATGGCGACAGAGATGGTATCCCGGCGGCATACCCGTCGGTCGGTCGCCCTCGACGGCACACGGGGCCGCCCCCGGCCGGCGCCCTCACGCGGGCTGGCCGAACAGCTGCCGCAGCACGTCCTCCATGGTCACCAGGCCGGCCAGCCGCCCGTCCTCGCCGAGGACGGCCGCCACGTGCGTGCGGCTGCCGCGCATCGCGGTGAGCACGTCGTCCAGCGGGGTGGTCTCCCGCACGCGCGCGATGGACCGCATGTCCCGCAGCCGGAACGGCACGTCCCGGGGCGAGGCGTCAAGGGCGTCCTTGACGTGCAGGTAGCCGACGATCCGGCGGCCCTCGTCGACCACCGGGAAGCGGGAGAAGCCCGACGTGGCCGACAGCCGCTCCAGCTGTTCCGGGGTGACGCCCACGCGCGCGTAGACCACCCGCTCCAGCGGCACCACGACGTCCCGCACCGGGCGGCTGCCCAGCTCCAGCGCGTCGTGCAGCCGCTCCTGCGCCCGGTCGTCGATCAGGCCGGCCTCGCTGGCGTCCTTGACGATCTCGGCGAGCTGGGCGTCCGTGAAGGTCGCCGCGACCTCGCTCTTGGCCTCGACCCTGAGCAGCTTCAGCAGCCCGTTCGCGAAGGCGTTGACGGTGAAGATCACCGGCCGCAGCGCCCGGGACAGTGCGACCAGGGGAGGGCCGAGCAGCAGCGCGCTGCGCACCGGCTCGGCGAGCGCGATGTTCTTCGGCACCATCTCGCCCAGCAGCATGTGCAGGTACGTCGCCAGGGTCAGCGCGATCACGAAGGACACGGCGTGCCCCGCGCCCTCGGACACGCCGAGCGCGTGGAACACCGGCTCCAGCAGGTGCGCGATCGCCGGCTCGGCGACCACGCCCAGGACCAGCGTGCACAGGGTGATGCCGAGCTGGGCGGCGGCCAGCAGGGCGGAGACGTGCTCCAGGCCCCACAGCACGCTGCGCGCCCGCCGGTCGCCCTCCTGGGCCAGCGGCTCGATCTGCGAGCGGCGCACGGAGATCAGCGCGAACTCCGCGCCCACGAAGAAGGCGTTGACGACCAGCGTCGCCAGTCCGATGAGCAGCTGTACGGCGGTCATCGCGCCCCCTCCGTCGTCCCGTCGCTGCGCGCGGCGCCGCGCGGAGCGGCCCGCCGCTCGTGCCGCTCGTGCCGCTCGTCGTCCAGGGGCGTGTGCAGCAGGACCCGGGCCGCCCGGCGGCCCGAGGCGTCCACGACGTCGAGGCGCCAGCCGGCCACCTCGACGACGTCCCCGACCGCGGGTATGCGGCCCAGCTCGGTGGCCACGAGACCGGCCAGGGTCTCGTACGGCCCCTCGGGGACCCGCAGGCCCACGCGCGCGAGCTGGTCCATACGGGCGGCGCCGTCCGCCGAGTACAGGGCGCGGCCCTCCTGGTCGGCGCCGGCGGGGGCCAGGTCGGGGGTCTCGTGCGGGTCGTGCTCGTCCCGGACCTCGCCGACGACCTCCTCGACGATGTCCTCCAGCGTCGCCACGCCCGCGGTGCCGCCGTACTCGTCGATGACGACGGCCATGGTGCGCTTGCCGGACAGCCGGTCCAGCAGCCGGTCGACGGTCAGGGACTCGGGCACCAGCAGGAGCTCGCGCATCACGTGGGTGACGGAGCGGTGGCGCCGCTCCTCGGCGGGCATCGCCAGCACGTCCTTGATGTGGGCGACGCCGACGACCGAGTCGAGGCTGCCGTGGTAGACCGGGAACCGGGACAGGCCGGTCGCCCGGGTCGCGTTCGCCACGTCCTCGCAGGTGGCCTGGGCGTCGAGGGCGACGACCTGCACGCGCGGGGTCATCACGTTCTCCGCCGTCAGGTCGGCCAGGTTCAGCGTCCGGACGAACAACTCGGCGGTGTCCGCCTCCAGGGCGCCCTCCTTGGCGGAGTGCCGGGCGAGAGCCGCCAGCTCCTGGGGACCGCGCGCGGAGGCCAGCTCCTCGGCGGGCTCCAGGCCGATGCGGCGCACACACCGGTTGGCGGTGTCGTTCAGGTGGGTGATGAAGGGGCGGAAAGCGGCGCTGAACCAGCGCTGCGCGCTGCCCACCGTCTTGGCCACGGCCAGCGGCGAGGAGATCGCCCAGTTCTTGGGCACCAGCTCACCGACGACCATCAGGAACACGGTCGACAGGGCCGTGCCCAGCACCAGCGCGACGGAACTCGCCGTGGTGGGCGTGAGGCCCATCGCCCGGAACGGCCCGGCGAGCAGCTTCGCGATCGACGGCTCGGCGAGCATGCCGACCACCAGGTTGGTGACGGTGATACCGAGCTGGGCGCCTGAGAGCTGGAACGTCAGGTTCCGCACGGCCTTCAGGGCGCCGGCGGCCCCGCGCTCGCCGCGCTCGGCGGCCCGCTCCAGCTCGCCGCGCTCGACCGTGGTCAGCGAGAACTCGGCCGCGACGAAGGCGCCGCAGGCGAGCGAGAGCAGGATGGCCACCAGGAGGAGGAGCACTTCGGTCATCGGGTCACCCCCGTCCCATGGTCGGACAGGGTGGGGTGGATCGCGCGGTGTCGGGGACCGGGAGGATCGCCCATGGGCGGACGCTCACAACCTCTCATGAAGGGCCGAGTGCTCCCTCAATGGTAAAGGATGGGCAAAGAGTCCGGGTGCCGGTCCCCAGGTGCCGGTCCCCGGGCCCGCCTCGGTTCAGCCGGCGAGGGGCTTCACCCAGCGCCGCCACCGCTCCTCCGGCGCGTACCCGGCCGCCCGCCAGGCGTGCTGCGCCCGCTCGTTGCGCACCAGCACCATCGCGTCCCCGCGCCGCCCCCCGAGCCGTACGAACCGCTCCTCGGCCGCCGCCAGCAGCGCCGAGCCGATCCCCTGCCTGCGCAGCTCCGGACGGACGGCGAGCCGGTACAGATGGCAGCGCCAGCCGTCGAAACCGGCGATCACCGTGCCGGCCAGCTCCCCCTCCCGCTCGGCCAGGATGAGGGCCTCGGGATCACGCTCGACCAGCCGCTCCAGCCCGGCGCGGTCGTCGCTGATACTGGTCCCCTCGGCGGCCGTCCTCCAGAAGGCGAGGACGTCGTCGAGGTCGGCGGGCCGGGCGGCACGTAGGCGCAGTTCCGTCATGCGGCCCACCCCATCACGGGGGGCCGCTCCCGCCCGCGAATTCCACCATGCGGACTCCCGCCGGACTCCCGCCGGGCGTCCGGGAGCACCGCGCCCGTACCGCCCCGGAACGCTGCCCCGCGGCCTCGCGGGGTGCGCCGTCACTCGTGCGCGATGGCCGCGAGCACGTTCATCCGGGACGCCCGCAGCGCCGGCAGCAGGGCCGCCACGATGCCCACGACCGCCGAGCCGACCACGACCGCCACGATCGTGCCCCAGGGGATCGCGAGCGCCGTCATGCCCTGCAGGGCCAGCACCCGCTGGACGCACACCCCCCACACCAGCCCGAGCCCCAGTCCCAGGACCGCGCCGAACACCGCGATCACCACCGACTCCAGCCGGATCATCCGCCGCAACTGCCGCCGGCCGAGCCCGATCGCCCGCAGCAGCCCGATCTCCCGGGTGCGCTCCACCACCGACAGCGCCAGCGTGTTGACCACCCCGAGCACCGCGATGACGATCGCCAGGCCCAGCAGCGCGTACACGAGGTAGAGCAGGACCGCGATCTGGTCGTGCACCAGCTTCTTGTAGTCGGCCTGGTCGCGGACCTGGACCTGCGGATAGGGCTTCAGCGTCCGCTCAAGACGCGCGCGCAGCGCGTCGGCGCCGGTGCCGGACGCCTTGTCGACGTAGAGCGCCGCGTCCTGGCCGCCGGGCACGTACTTCTCCACGGCGGCGATGCCGAGGAACAGGCCGCCCTGCGAGCCGAAGCCGCCGCTGCCGTCCTGGTCCGTGAGGGCGCCCACCGTCATCCGGGCCGTACGGCCGCCGGGGAACCCGACGGTGACCGTGCTGCCCAGGCGCACCCCGTGGTCCCGGGCGAAGGAGGCGTCCATGCCGAGGCCGCCGTCGGCGAGCGCGGCGGCGGTGTTCCCGGCCGCGTAGGTGACGTGGGCGACCTGGTCGAGCCTGGAGTCGTAACCGGCGGCGGTCGTGGTCACCCGCTTGCCGTCGGGCAGCCGGACCGCCACCGGTGCGAACCGCTGCCGCACCACGAGCCGTACGCCCTCGGTGTCGCGCACCTTGTCGGTGATCTCCCGGGTGAACGGCATGAAGTTGGCGTTCTGGACGGTGAAGTCGGCGCCCAGCGTCTTGTCGATCTGCCGGTCGAACGACGCGGACATGGAGGCACTGGCCACCGACATCCCGCCGACCAGCGCCAGACCCACCATCAGCGCGGCCGCGGTGGCACCGGTGCGGCGCGGATTGCGCAGGGCGTTGCGCTGGCTCATCCGGCCGACCGGTCCGAACAGCGCCGGGAAGGCGCCGCCCAGGACCCGGATCACCGGCCGCACCAGCAGCGGCCCCGCGATCACCGTCGCGATCAGCGTCAGCACGACGCCGAGGCCCAGCAAGGAGGCGGCCGAACCGGTCCGGGAGGCCGCCGCGCACCCGGCGAGCGCCGCCGCGCCCACCGCTCCCACCAGGGTTCCGGTGATCGCCCGCGCCTTCAACGGCTTGCCCACGCCGGCGACTTCGGCGTCCGCGAGGGCGGCCATGGGCGAGACGCCCGCCGCGCGCCGCGCGGGCAGATAGGCGGCGACGAAGGTGACGCCGACGCCGACGGCGTACGCCGCCACCGGTGTGCCCCAGCCGATCACCATCTCCGTGGCCTTCAGGTTCATCCCGAACGCCCCCATCAGCCGGATCAGCCCGAACGCCAGCCCGATCCCGGCCGCCAGGCCGAGGGTGGAACCGGTGACACCGAGCAGCACCGCCTCCGTGAGCACCGACCGCCGCACCTGCCGCCGGTCGGCGCCGAGCGCCCGCAGCAGGCCGAGCTCGCGCGTGCGCTGGGCGATCAGCATGGAGAAGGTGTTGACGATCAGGAAGACGCCGACCAGCACGGCGATGCCGGCGAAGCCGAGCATCACCCACTTGATGACGTCGAGGAAGCCGCCGAGGTCGGCCGCGGCCGACCTGGCCCGCTCGTCGGCGGTCTTCAGGTCGTACGGACCGGGGCCGATCGCCTCGCCGACGCGCCGCTTGAGTTCCCGGTCGGTCACGCCCGGGGCGGCGTCCACGGAGATGCCGGTGGCCCGGTCGGCGGAGCCGAGCAGTTCACGGCCCGCCACCGCGGGGTCGAGGAACACCAGGGCAGAACCGGGGTTGGTCGTGGTGAACGTGGCGATGCCGACCACGCGCACCGGGAACGTGCCGGGCTGGGCCTGCACCCGCAGCGTGTCGCCGATCCGTACGTGCCTCTTGCCGGCGGTGTCCGCGTCGAGGAGCGCCTCGCCCGCACCGTGCGGCGCGTGCCCGGAGGTCAGCTTCACCGGGCTGCGACGGGTGACGTACCACGAGGTGGCGATCGTGGGGGCGCCGCTGGTCGGACCGACGGACCGGTCGTGGCGGTCGACCACCACCACGTACGGTACCGAGACGTCCGCGTGGGCCGCCGCGACGCCGTCGACCGCCGCCACCCGGTCCCGCAGGGCCGCGGGGACGGTCTGCACCGCGCCGCTGGGCGCCCGGGACTTCAGGTCCTCCTTCGGCTCGACCGTCACATCGGCGGAGGTCGAGGCGAACAGCCGGTCGAAGGTGCGGGCGACGGTGTCGGAGAAGATCAGGCTGCCCGCGACGAACGCCACGGACAGGACGACGGCCAGCGCGGACAGCGCGAGCCGGCCCTTGTGCGCCAGGAAGCTCCGCAGGGTGGCCTTGAGCACCGGGTCAGTCCTCCCGGGCGCCGTCGTCGCCGCCGCGCCGTCCGCGCACCGCGTCGAAGGCCTTCATGCGTTCGAGCACGGCGTCCGCCGTCGGGCGCTCCATCTCGTCCACGATCCGCCCGTCGGCGAGGAACAGCACCAGGTCGGAGTGGGCGGCGGCGCCCGGGTCGTGGGTCACCATGACGACGGTCTGCCCGAGGTCGTCGACGGCGTCGCGAAGGAAGCCCAAAACTTCCAGCCCCGCCCGCGAGTCCAGGTTTCCGGTGGGCTCGTCGGCGAAGATCAGCTCGGGGCGCGAGGCCAGCGCCCGCGCGCACGCGACGCGTTGCTGCTGGCCGCCCGAGAGCTGGGCCGGGCGGTGGGTCAGCCGCGCGCGCAGTCCCAGGGTGTCTATGACCTGGTCCAGCCACTTCTCGTCGGGCCTGCGGCCCGCGATGTTCATCGGCAGGGTGATGTTCTCCGCCGCGTTCAGCGTCGGGATGAGGTTGAACGACTGGAACATGAACCCGATCCGGTCCCGCCTGAGCCGGGTCAGCTCCCGCTCCTTCAGACCGGTGATCTCCGTGTCGCCGAGCCACACCTGACCGGCCGACACGTCGTCGAGGCCCGCCAGACAGTGCATCAGCGTGGACTTGCCCGAACCCGAGGGGCCCATCACGGCGGTGAACCGGCCGCGCGCGATGTCCACGTCCACCGAGTCCAGGGCGAGCACCGTCGTCTCGCCCGAGCCGTACGCCTTGGTCAGCCCGCGCGCGCGGGCCGCGATCCCGCCGTCCGGCGCCCGCCCCGGCGCGTGCTGCGCAGCTGCTGTGGACAAGACCGCCTCCCGGGTCGTCGACTCCCTCGTCCCGGCCGAGGGTAGTGTGACCGGCCCCACAGCCGGTATCCCTCGTGGGGCCGAGACGTGAGCGCGTGTAAGGGGCACCTTCTGGTGGCGGTGGCGGTGGCGGTGGCGGTGGCGGTGGCGGTGGCGGTGGCGGTGGCGGTGGCCAGGCCGGTTGCGGGCGCTTGCCGTTGCTAGCACTTCGGCGCTAGCTTCGAAGCATGGCGAAGACCCAGCTGAACGTACGCGTGGACGAGGACACCGCCCGCGCGGCACGCGAGCGCGCGACGGCCCGTGGCATGAGCGTCAACCGCTACATCGAGGAGCTGGTCAGACAGGACGCCGGGGAGGCCGGCCGCGCCTTCGTGGACGCCGCCGCCGACTTCATGAGGCAGTACGAGTCCGTGTTCGCCGAGGAGTTCACCGAGGCGCGCGGCACCGGCGCGGGCGAGGGCCACGGCTGATCCCTTGAACGATCTCAGCATCGACCTCGCCTGGCTGCTGATGCTCGCCGAGCAGCGCACGCCCGGGGACCCGCAGGTCACCGACTGGGGTGCGCTGGTCGCCGCGGTCGCCCGCCACCGGGCCGAGATATTCGGCGTGCCCGTCTACGACTCCCCGCACGCCCGCGCCGCCGCACTGCTCCAGCTCCTGCTGCACGTGCCCGCGCTGGAGCGCTCCAACGCGCTGTTCGCCTCGGCCGTGGCCTACGCCTACCTGGTCGCCAGCGGCCAGAAGGTGGTCACCACGCCCGAGCAGGTCCGCGACCTCGCCCGGTTGGTGAAGAGCGGTGAGGCGGGCGTCGACGACATCGCCCGTGAGCTGCGCCGCTGGAGTCTGTGATCACCGCTCGGCCGGCTCCGGGGGCCGCCACGCCACGCCGAGCGAGCAGTAGGAGGTGGGCAGCCGCGGGCCCTTCTCCGGCATCAGCACCCGTCGCTGCGGGCCGAGTTCGAACCCGGCCTCGCGCAGCGCGGCCACCGGGTCGCGGGACAGATGGCAGCCGCCGGTCAGGGCCGGCCACACGGTGCGGTCCAGGGTGCGCTGGGTCAGTGTCATCACCCGGCCGCCGCCCCGCCCGTGCTCGAAGTAGCGCACCTCGCCGCCCGGTCTGAGCACCCGCCGCACCTCGCCCAGCGCCCGCCGTACGTCCCGCACACTGCACATCACCAGCGACAGCACGGCCGCGTCGAACGCCTCGCTCTTCACCGGCAGGGCCTCCGCGGCGCCCGGGACCACGTCGACCGGCACCTGGGCGCGCAGCGCCGCCCGCAGCGCCAAGCCCCGGAGCAGCGGCTCCGGTTCGATGGCGACGACCTCCGCGACGGCTCCTGGGTAATGGGCGAAGTTCAGGCCGTTGCCGGCGCCGATCTCGATCACCCGCCCCGACAGCCCGGCGAGCAGCCGCTCGCGTATCCCGGCCATGCCGAGGCGCGTCTCGGCGTCGACGCTGAACCGGGCGTAGTAGCGGGCGAAGATGGGATGGTGGACGGGGCTTCGTGCCGCGGCGCCGGAACCGGCCGACGACAAGCGCATGGCAACCTCCCGGACGGGTCGGTCCTACGGTGAGTGTCCCCCGCGAAGCCCCGTTCCACCCTTGCCGGCGGGTCCGTACGGCCCACCGACGACCACCGCTCCCCGCCCGCCCCACACGCCCCGGGCGTAGGCCTGTCGGGGGCGCCGGGGGGCGGGTCGGACCCGTCCGCCGCGGTCAGGCTCGGTCCGCTCGGACCCGTCCGGCTTGGTCCGGCGCAGCCGGGCCCGGCCCGGTCCGGCTCAGCCGTTCCAGTGTGGCTCGGCTCAGCCTGTCCGAGCCCGGCCCAGGCCAAGCCCTGGCCCAGCCAGGCGCAGGCTGGCCCGGGGTAGACCGGGCTAGGGTCGGCCCGGTCGGCCCGGTCGGTCCGGTCGGGTCCGGTCGGGTCCGGCGCACCACTGCCAGGCTCGGCCGAGGAGGGCCGTCCAGCCCGGCTCGGTTCACCCAAGCCCAGCTCACCCCAGGCCCGCTCACCCCAGGCCGGTCCGACCTGAGCCCGCTCGGACCAGGCCGGCCCACCCACCGAGCCCCGGCCCACCACCCCTGCCCCGAAACCCCTCAGCGCGCCTCGCGGATGCGGAACGCCTCCGCGTCCCAGGTGCCTTCGAGGCGGGGGGCCAGCCATTCCGGGGCCCTCGTGCGGAACTCGGTGGGAGGGAGGGCGCCCGCGCCGGCGGGGAGTGCGCCGAGCAGGGGCACTCCGGCGACCTCCGGCAGGTCGGCGACGTTGCAGCGGCAGGCGAGGTCGGGCTCGTCCGGCCAGCTGCCGATCACCACACCGGCCGGTTCGATCTCACGCGCCCGCAGTTCACGGGCCGTCAGCTCCGTGGTGTTCAGCGTGCCGAGACCGGCGGAGGCGACCACCAGCACCGGCGCGTCCAGCAGCCGGGCCGCGTCCGCCAGTGTCCCGCCGGCCGCGTCGAACCGTACGAGCAGCCCGCCCGCGCCCTCGACCAGCACCAGGTCGTGCTCGGTCGCCAGCTTGGCCGCGGCCTCGGCCACCTCCCGCGGATGCACCGGGGCCATCCCGGCCCGCCGGGCCGCCGTACCCGGTGCCAGCGGCTCCGGGAAGCGGGCCAGCTCGGTGGCCGTCACCGGCCCCGCGAGCCGCGCGACCTCGTCGGCGTCCCCGCGCTCGTCCGGCCGTACCCCGGTCTGCGCGGCCTTCAGCACGGCCACCGACCGCCCGGCCGCGAGCGCCGCGGCGGCGACGGCCGCGGTCGTGACGGTCTTGCCGACCTCCGTGCCCGTCCCCGTGATCACCAGTACCGGCATCTCAACCCTCCCGCGCCGCGGCGCACACCGCGCGCGCGATCCGTGCCACGTCCGCGTCACCGGTGACGTACGGCGGCATCGTGTAGACCAGATCGCGGAACGGGCGCAGCCACACGCCCTCCCGCACGGCGGCTCGGGTGGCCGCGGCCATGTCCACCTCGTGGTCGAGCTGGACCACCCCGATGGCGCCCAGCACCCGGACGTCCTTCACACCCGGCAGGTCCGCGGCCGGGGCGAGCCCCTCGCGCAGACCCGTCTCGATCCGCGCGACCTCCGCGCGCCAGTCCTGGCCGAGCAGCAGCCCGATCGAGGCGCAGGCCACGGCGGCCGCCAGCGGATTGCCCATGAACGTCGGCCCGTGGGCCAGCACGGGCACCTCGCCGCGCGAGATGCCGTCCGCGACCCGCGCGGTGCACAGCGTGGCCGCCATCGTCAGATAACCGCCGGTCAGCGCCTTGCCCACGCACATCACGTCCGGCGTGACGGCGGCGTGCTCCGCGGCGAAGAGCTGACCCGTGCGACCGAATCCGGTGGCGATCTCGTCGAAGACCAGCAGCACGTCGTGCGCGTCGCACGCCTCGCGCAGCACCCGCAGGTACGCGGGGGAGTGGAACCGCATCCCGCCCGCGCCCTGCACCACCGGCTCCACGACCACCGCGGCCAGCTCGTCCGCGTGCCGCTCGATCGCCGAGCGCAGCAGCTCGGCGTACGACTCCTCGTACTCGGCCGGGGGCGCGCCCACGAACACCTGGCGCGGCAGCACACCGGTCCACAGCTCGTGCATCCCGCCGTCGGGATCGCACACCGACATCGGCTGCCAGGTGTCGCCGTGGTAGCCGCCCCGCCAGGTCAGCAGCCGCTGCTTGCCGGGCCGGCCGAGCGAACGCCAGTACTGCAGGCACATCTTCACGGCGACCTCGACCGACACCGATCCGGAGTCGGCCAGGAACACATGCTCGAGACCGTCGGGCGACATGTCGACAAGGAGCTTCGCCAGGCGTACGGCGGGCTCGTGCGTGAGCCCGCCGAACATGACGTGGCTCATCCGCCCGAGCTGCTCGTGCGCGGCCTCGTTGAGCACGGGGTGGTTGTAGCCGTGGATCGCCGACCACCACGAGGACATGCCGTCGACCAGCTCGCCCGCACCGTCGGCGAGCCGCAGCCGGACCCCGCTCGCCGACTCCACGACGAGCGGTTCGGCACGCCCGGGCATCGGACCGTACGGATGCCACACGTGCCGCCGGTCCAGCTCCAGCAGCTCGGACACGTCCGGGCCGGACAGCTCAGGCATTGGGCGCGAGGTCCGTTCCGGCACCGCGGCGGCGCACGGCGACGAGGTCGGTGCGCGGCTCGGCGGCCGCGGCGGGCACCACGGCCGTACCGGGGGCGTCCGCAGCCTCGTGCGAGCCGCAGACGGACCCGCAGCCGGCGCTCTCGTGCGATCCGCAGCCCGCCCCCTCGGGCGATCCGCACCCGGCGCTCTCGTGCGACCCGCAACCGCCCTGTGCGGCCGCCGCGCGGTGCTCCGGCAGGGTGACCTCGCCGGCGCCCTCCACCTCGAACCCGGCGTCCGCGATCATCTCCAGGTCGGCCTTGCCCGCCTGGCCCTCGCTGGTCAGGTAGTCGCCGAGGAAGATGGAGTTGGCCAGGTGCAGCGCGAGCGGCTGCATCGTGCGCAGATGGACCTCGCGGCCGCCCGCGATGCGCACCTCCACGTCCGGGCAGACGAAGCGGACCATCGCGAGGATGCGCAGGCAGCGCTGCGGGGTGAGGTTCCACTCCTTGGCGAGCGGGGTCCCCTCGAACGGGATCAGGAAGTTCACCGGCACCGAGTCCGGGTCGAGTTCGCGCAGCGAGAAGACGACGTCGACCAGGTCCTCGTCGGTCTCGCCCATGCCGGCGATCAGACCCGAGCAGGCGGACAGACCGGCGGCGTGCGCCTTCTGCACCGTGTCCACCCGGTCGGCGTACGTGTGGGTGGTGGTGATCTCCTCGTAGGTGGCCTCGGAGGTGTTCAGGTTGTGGTTGTAGGCGTCCGCGCCGGCCTCGCGCAGCCGCTCGGCCTGGCCGTCGGAGAGCAGTCCGAGGCACGCGCACACCTCGACGCCCTCGTTCTGGTCCTTGATGGTCTTGATGGTCTCGGAGACCCGGTCCACGTCACGGTCCGTCGGGCCCCGCCCGCTGGCCACCAGGCAGACCCGCTTGGCCCCGCCGGCCAGGCCCGCGGCCGCCGCCTGCGAGGCCTCGTCGGGCTTGAGCCAGGTGTACTTGAGGATGCCGGCGGTGGAGCCGAGCCGCTGCGAGCAGTAGGAGCAGTCCTCCGGACACAGGCCGGACTTCAGGTTGACCAGGTAGTTGAGTTTCACCCGTCGGCCGAACCACTGCCGGCGTACCTTGCCGGCCGCGGCCACCACGTCGAGCAGGTCGTCGTCGGAGGTGGCCAGTACGGCCAGAGCTTCCTCGCGGGTCGGCAGTTCGCGCCGAAGCCCCTTGTCCACCAGCGTGTTCAGCAGGTCCATGAGAGCCGATCCTGTCCTACGGGGCCGCTCCGGGCCAAGGAGAGTTTGCACAACAGTGGCACTTCGACGTGTGGGTATTGCCACACCGTGGGCGGCCGGGCGTGCCGCTAGTGTCTGTCCGCTACCTACAAAAGCCCGGAGGACCCATGGCGTTCGGCTGGATCGACGAGCAGGCCGAGGCGCGGCGCCGCGCGGGACTCGTACGGACCCTGCGCCCGCGCCCCGCCGACTCGCCGCTGCTGGACCTGGCGAGCAACGACTACCTGGGCCTGGCGCACCACCCCGAGGTCACCGAGGGCGCGGCCGCCGCCGCCCGGACCTGGGGCGGCGGTTCCACCGGTTCCCGGCTGGTCACCGGCACCACCGAGCTGCACACGGAGCTGGAGCGCGAGCTGGCGGACTTCTGCGGCTTCGAGGCGGCCCTGGTCTTCTCCTCCGGCTACGCCGCCAACCTGGCCGCCGTCACCGCGCTGGGCCCGCACGGATCGCTCGTGGTGTCCGACGCCGGCAACCACGCCTCCCTCATCGACGGCTGCCGGCTGGCCCGGGGCGCCACCCAGGTGGTCGGGCACGCCGACCCGCGGGCCGTGGCCAAGGCGCTCGGCACGCACGAGGGCGAGGCGATCGTCGTCTCCGACACCGTCTTCTCCGTCGACGGGGACGCGGCTCCGCTGGCCGCGCTGGCCGAGGTGTGCCGGGAGCACGGCGCCGGTCTCGTGGTGGACGACGCCCACGGCCTGGGTGTGCTGGGAGACGGCGGCCAGGGCGCCCCGTACGCGGCCGGCCTGGCGGGCGCGCCGGACGTGGTGGTCACGGTCACGCTGTCGAAATCGCTGGGCAGCCAGGGCGGTGCGGTGCTCGGTCCGGCCCGGGTGATCGATCATCTGGTCAACGCGGCCCGGACGTTCATCTTCGACACGGGCCTCGCCCCGGCCGCCGCGGGGGCGGCGCTGGCGGCGCTCCGGCTGCTGCGGCGCGAACCGGCGCGGGCCGCGCGGGCCCGCGCGGTCGCCGCGGAACTGCACGCACGGCTGACCGCCGCGGGACACGAGGCGGTACGTCCGGACGCCGCGGTGGTCTCCGTGCGGGCTCCGTCCCCGGAGCAGGCGGTGCGCTGGGCGGCCGACTGCCGCACTGCGGGCCTGGCCGTGGGCTGCTTCCGTCCTCCTTCCGTGCCCGACGGCATCTCACGGCTGAGGCTGACCGCCCGCGCGGACCTGTCCGGGGCCGAGATCGAACGCGCTGTACGTGTGATCGGCGAAACACGACCATGAGTCGGCGTGACACGGCCGGGCATCGCGCGAGTGTGATCGGAATTGACCGATAGGTATCGGTCAGGACCGGTCACGATCGGCGGAGATCGGTAAGGGTCAGTCGGCTGACAGTGGGCGGGCTCAGTGGAGCGTGGCCGTGAAGCCGACCCAGCTCCCCGCTGAGAAGAGCAGCGCGGGCCCGGACGGGTTCTTGGAGTCGCGCACGGCGAGCAGTCCGGCCCAGGGACCGGAGCGCGGCCGGGCCGTCTCCACGCAGTTGTTCGCTCCCGTGCTGTAGCTGCTGCGCAGCCAGCGCACGTCGTGCAGGTCGGTACTGGCAGGGACGTTCCGAGGCAGTGCAGTCATGGTGCCTCCTTACGCGCCGTCACCTATCCCGGCGATGTAATCCAACGAGTCCTGGGGGGAAAGGGCGTGGATCCGAAGGGTGTCGAAGGCCTCCGCGTAGGCCTTGAGGTCTTCTTTCCGTTCCAGGTAGAGGCTACTCGTCAACTGGTCGAGAACAACCACATCCAGATCAGAAGTGCTCGGAAATGAGAAGATAACGAAAGGCCCGGTGAGACCGACATGCGCCCCCGCGCCGAACGGCAGCACCTGGAGCCGTACTTGGGGCAGCCGAGCGGCCTCGAGCAGCCGTTCCAGCTGCCGCGCCATCACCTCGGGCCCGCCGATCTCACGTCTGAGCACCGCCTCGTCCAGTACGGCGCTCAGCTCCAGCGGCGGATCGGCCCGCAGCACGTCCTGCCTGGCCAGCCGCACCTCGACCAGTGCGTCGAGCCGCTCGTCGTCCACGCCGCCGACGGCCGCGCGGGTCACGGCACGCGCGTATTCGGGCGTCTGCAGCAGGCCGGGAACCACCGTCGTCTCCAGGGTGCGCATCCCGCTCGCCTGTGACTCCAGACTGATGAAATCGCGGTAGGTGGGCGGCAGGATCCCCCGGTAGGCGTGCCACCACCGGCTGCGGCCACCGGCCTCCTCGGCCCCCGCCAGCATCAGCAGCAGCTCACGCCGCTGTCCTTCCCGCACCCCGTACGCGTCGAGCAGTAACCGCACATCGGCCGGTTTCACCCCGCTGGCGCCGGTCTCGATACGGCTCACCTTCGACTGGTGCCAGCCCACGAGACGGGCCGCCTCGCCACTGGTGAGCCCCGCCCCGGTGCGCAGCGTGCGCAGTTCGGCGCCCAGTTTGCGGCGCCGCACCGCGGGACCGTTCTGCATGGGCAACTCCTTACTCCTTCCGGGCCGCCCATATACGGTCTCGCGTCGCAGAGTTCACCGCTTTGAGCGACAGATATATGCATATCTTGGTGGATCGCTCCCCCGACCGGCCCGGTGATGGCAGTCTGGCGAAACAGCACCAGTCCGGGACCGTACTCGAACCATCCGCTCCTCGTCGGACTGCGGTCCCGTGGGAAAGGGACGACCTCGCCATGGCAGACCATCTGGAAGCATCCGTCACTCTGCCGAGCGATCCCGCCTCGGTCTCCGCGGCGCGTTCCTACGTGGTGGAAACGCTTGCGGAGTGGGGCCTGCCGTCGGACACCGACGTGGCCGACACCGTGCGGCTCATCGTCTCCGAACTCGCCACCAACGCCGTACAGCACACCTTCGGCCAGTCACCCACCTTCACGGTCGACATCGCGCTGGACCGTGACGAACACCTGCGCATCGGAGTCACGGACAGCCATCCACGCTTCCCGAAGAGACTGCCCGCGGCCGTCCAGCAGGACAACGGGCGCGGCATGGTCATCATCCGCTGGCTCACCGCGGAGTGCGGCGGCAAACTGCGCATCCGCCCCACGCGCGAGGGCGGCAAGACGGTGTCCATCGAACTGCCCTGGAGCATCCCGGCCGAACCGGTCACCACGGCGGGCCAGCAGGAGCCGTAGCCCTGGGAGCCCGCCGAGAGGCCGTCCAGGGACCTCCGTGACGCCTGAACGTCCGAGCGCCGCCCTGGGCCGCCCGCAGGCCGCGGGAGGCGCCGGGACGGCGCTGACGGTGCTCGGAGCGGCCCCGTCGCGGAGCCGCTCCTGCCCTGAGCCAGGGTCAGCTGACCCGGCCGTACCAGACGCTCCTGGTCCAGATCTTCTCCAGCCGTACCACCGACCCGGTCCTCGGCGCGTGCCAGATCTTGTTCTTACCGGCGTAGATGCCCACGTGGTAGACGCTGGACCCCGAGTGGAAGAACACCAGGTCGCCGGCCTTGCGGCTCCTGGCCGAGATGTGGTGCGTCTTGTTGTACTGCTGGGCGGCCGTACGGGGCAGCTTCTTGCCGGCCTTCTTGAACGAGTAGAGCGTCAGCCCCGAGCAGTCGAACCGCCGCGGTCCGGTGGCACCCCAGGCGTACGGGGCGCCCTTCTTGGACGCGGCGATCTGCAGCGCCTTCGTCGCCAGCGTCGCGGCGGAGGCGTCGGTGGCGAGGCCCGGCACCGCGATCGAGCCGCCCACGGCGGCAAGCGTGAGGGCCGAGGCCGTACCGGCCCGGGCCATGAGCGACGGGACACGATTGAGCGCAGTCATGCGCAACCCTTCGTCAGCCGCCTGTGAAGGATGACCTGTCGGATTCGGGCTGGCGAAGTTGCCCGGCCGCGTTGTCGCGGCTTCACCCCAAGGGTTGCTCGGCACGACCGTCCGTCTGCGACGAACGTCCGTCCCGGCGACCCGTCTTGCTCGGGTCCTCCACTCCTGCCGATCCACTCCTGTCGACCGGTCATCCGGGCGGCGGCAGGACTCGGCGTCCGCCCGGACCGCCCCGCCGCGGTGGCGGGGGCTTGTCGTCAGACACGGATCTTCACTCACAGGAGTCGGAAAATCCCAACGCAAACGGCAATTTGTGGCGTTACTCACCACTCACCCGTTCGGGTGGACAGGGCTGTGTTCGAACGACCGTCAGAACCCGCACGTAGCCTCGGACCTGGGGCGGAGCACCCGAGAGGGGGTCCGGAACCCCCCTGTCGCGCAAGTCGGAAGGCCCGAAAAAAGCTCCGGAGATACGCCGGCCGGGGGTACGTCGTTCGGGCCGTTTCAAGCCGCGCACGCGCGGCCCGTCGACAACGGGGCCCGTACGGGCCGGAGATGCGTCCGGATCAGCCGACGCAGTCGGGCGGGAGCGTGACGCGCGCAGTGCGGCGCTCGCCGTCGAGCACCCGCAAAGCGCGTGCCAGCGTGTCCCCGTGCAGCTCCGTCTCGCCCCGTTGGTGCATCAGGGTCAGCGCGTCGCGCAGTTCGACCGCCTTGCGCACCAGGGCCTGTGCCGCGCGCAGCCCGCGGTAGGTGTCCCCGTCCTGGGCCGGGTTGATCCGGCCCAGCAGGTCCACGGCCTCGAGGTAACAGTCGATCAGCTCGCCCTCGGCCCTGGTCAGCGCGGGCAGCGGCGGAAGTTCCGGTGGCAGCATCGGCGGCTCACCCCGCGTGCCCGGTGCCGGGCGTGTCCCTGCGTCCCGGGACCACACCGTCCACCAGGCCGTACGCCCGTGCGCCCGGCGCGTCGAGCACCAGGACCCGCTCCAGGTCCTGGTGCACCCGCCCGGCGGTGCGACCGGTGTGCCGGACCAGCATCTCCTCCATCAGTTCGCGTGCCCGGACCAGTTCCCGGGCCTGGATCAGCAGGTCGCCGGTCTGCCCCTCGACCGGTTCGCGCAGTGCGGGCTGCTCCAGGACGACCCGTGCGCCGGGCAGGGCGAACCGCTTGCCGGGTGTCCCGGCCGCGAGCAGCACGGCGGCGACCGACGCGGCCTGGCCCAGGCAGTAGGTCCGCACGTCGCAGGTGACGTACCGCAGCGTGTCGTAGACCGCCGTCATCGCGCCGAACGAGCCGCCCGGGCAGTTGAGGTAGAGCGTGATGTCCTGTTCCGGGGCCGCGTGTTCGAGCTGCATGAACTGGGCGATGACGTCGCTCGCCGCCGTGTCGTCGAGCGGCGTCCCCAGGAAGACGACCCTGCTCTCGAACAGCTTGCCGTAGGGGTCCAGCGTGCGCGGGCCCGTGCTCGTGCGCTCGGTGAACTCCGGCAGCACATGGCGGGCGGACGGTCGGGTCATGGACATACCCCTCCTCGTGACGGGGCCTCGGACGGCCTCGCATCTGTAAAAAATGTACAGGACGTACGTCATCCTGTGGCCCGGCGCCGCTCGAATTGCCGTCAGGGCATGCTGGTTTGACCACCTGTTAGCGTGCGCGGATGGAAGATCTGGGAAGCGTGGCCTGGCCGCCGGAGCCGATCAGGACCGAGAGGCTCGTACTCCGTGGCCCCGAGGCCCGGGACCGCGCGGCGTTCGTCGAGCTGCTCGCCTCGCCCGAGGTGCACACCTACCTCGGCGGCCCCCGACCGCGTGACGAACTCGAGCGCGGGACGCCGGAGATACCGGAACGGTGGCCCGGGAGCTTCGTCGTCGACCTGGGCGGGTCGATGATCGGGCATGTCCTGCTGAGGAGAGCGACCGGCCACCGCCGCCCGGCCGCCGCCGGGAAGGTCGATCTCGGCTACCTGTTCCTGCCGGAGGCGTGGGGACGCGGTTACGCCGCCGAGGCCTGCGCGGCGGCGCTCGACTGGCTCGCCGGCGTCCTCCCCGGGGAGCCGGTGGTCCTCACCACCCAGACCGCCAACACCGCGTCGATGCGCCTGGCGGCGAAACTGGGATTCACCGAACTGGAACGCTTCGAGGCCTGGGACGCCGAACAGTGGCTCGGGATGCGGTCCTCGCTCCAGGGGTAGCTCTGACCTGCGCTTTCCCTTCTTCGTCGGGCTCTCACGGAACGTGGGGGTGGCCCGTAAGCTAGGGGTATGGCCTATGAGATTCCGGTGACGCAAGCCAGGGCTGAGCTCGCCGAGCTGATCAATCGGGTGGTGTACGGCGGTGAGCGAGTCGTCGTGACCCGGCACGGCAAGCCGCTGGTCGCGCTGGTGTCCGCCGCCGACCTGGAGCGGCTCGACGCGCTCGACGAGTCGGCGGGGGAGCAGGTCGCCAGTTCCGTGTCCGGGGTCCGGGAGGTCGCGCCCGCGGCCCGGGAGCGGCAGCGCTTCGGCATCGCGGCCGAGCACCGGGGGCCCGGCGTCTCCTAGCGGGGAGAGCCCGTCGGGGCGGGGTATGGGGGCGGCCATCGTGCGGTCATGTGATGATCAAGGTCTGGTTAACGTCGCCGAAACTCCGGCGAACTAGCCTGCCGCTCCACGCCATCAGGGGTTCTTCTGCTCGTGTTGCTCCCGGTCGGGCACGTATGTCCGTGTGTTACACCTGTCCCCGTCGTGATGGCTGCGGCAACCGGACCCCGCACGGTCCGGAGCAAGGACGGTGAGGTGGGACGTGCAACTGACCCCGCACGAGCAAGAGCGGCTGCTGATCCACGTGGCGGCCGACGTGGCCGAGAAGCGCAGGGCCCGCGGTCTGCGGCTCAACCACCCCGAAGCGGTCGCCCTCATCACGTCGCACATCCTGGAGGGCGCGCGCGACGGCCGTACCGTCGCGGAGCTGATGTCCTCCGGCCGCAGGCTGCTCACCCGGGACGACGTCATGGACGGCATCCCCGAGATGATCCACGACGTCCAGGTAGAGGCCACCTTCCCGGACGGCACGAAGCTCGTCACCGTGCACGAGCCGATCGTCTGAGGGGGCCGCGATGATTCCGGGAGAAGTCCTCTTCGCCGACGGCCCGGTCGTCTGCAACGCGGGCCGTGAGGCCAGCCGGCTGACCGTGCTCAACGCCGCCGACCGGCCCGTCCAGGTCGGTTCCCACTACCACTTCGCCGAGGCCAACCCCGGTCTGGAGTTCGACCGGGAGGCCGCGCACGGCAAGCGGCTGAACGTGGCCGCCGGCACCGCCGTGCGCTTCGAGCCCGGCATCCCCGTCGAGGTGGAACTCGTGCCCCTGGCCGGCGCCCGGATCGTGCCCGGACTGCGCGGCCGGACGGGAGGTGCCCTCGATGCATGAGATCTCCCGCGCCGCCTACGCCGACCTGTTCGGCCCCACCACGGGCGACCGCATCCGGCTCGCCGACACCGACCTGCTGATCGAGATCGAGGAGGACCTCGCCGGCGGACCCGGACGCGCCGGTGACGAGGTGGTCTTCGGGGGCGGCAAGGTCATCCGCGAGTCCATGGGCCAGTCCCGCGCCACCCGCGCCGAGGGCACCCCCGACACCGTCGTCACCGGCGTGGTCGTCGTCGACCACTGGGGCGTCGTCAAGGCCGACGTCGGCATCCGCGACGGCCGGATCACCGGCATCGGCAAGGCCGGCAACCCCGACACCATGGACGGCGTCCACCCCGACCTGGTCATCGGCCCCGAGACCGAGATCATCGCCGGCAACGGGCGCATCCTCACCGCCGGTGCCATCGACGCGCACGTCCACTTCATCTGCCCCCAGGTCGCCGACGAGGCGCTGGCCTCCGGCATCACCACCCTGGTCGGCGGCGGCACCGGGCCCGCCGAGGGCTCCAAGGCGACCACCGTGACGCCCGGCCCCTGGCACCTGGCCCGGATGCTGGAGGCGATGGAGGCCTACCCTGTCAACGTCGGCTTCCTCGGCAAGGGCAACACCGTCTCGCACGAGGCGATGCTCTCGCAGATCCGCGGCGGCGCCCTCGGGCTGAAGCTGCACGAGGACTGGGGGTCCACCCCGGCCGTCATCGACGCCGCGCTCACGGTGGCCGACCGGACCGGCGTCCAGGTCGCCATCCACACGGACACGCTCAACGAGGCGGGCTTCGTCGGCGACACGCTCGCCGCCATCGCCGGCCGGGGCATCCACTCGTACCACACCGAGGGCGCGGGCGGCGGGCACGCGCCGGACATCATGACCGTGGTCTCCCAGCCGAACGTGCTGCCCAGCTCCACCAACCCGACCCGGCCGTTCACCGTCAACACCGCCGAGGAACACCTCGACATGCTGATGGTGTGCCACCACCTCAACCCCGCCGTCCCGGAGGACCTGGCGTTCGCCGAGTCGCGGATCAGGCCGTCCACGATCGGCGCCGAGGACATCCTCCACGACCTGGGCGCGATCTCGATCATCTCCTCCGACTCCCAGGCGATGGGCCGCGTCGGCGAGGTCGTCCTGCGCACCTGGCAGACCGCGCACGTCATGAAGCGGCGCCGGGGCGCGCTGCCCGGTGACGGGCGCGCGGACAACCACCGGGTACGGCGCTACGTCGCCAAGTACACGATCAACCCCGCGCTCGCCCAGGGCCTCGCCCACGAGATCGGCTCCGTCGAGACCGGCAAGCTCGCCGACCTGGTGCTGTGGGAGCCCGCGTTCTTCGGGGTCAAACCGCTCTTGGTGATCAAGGGGGGCCAGATCGCGTACGCGCAGATGGGCGACGCCAACGCCTCCATCCCCACCCCGCAGCCCGTCCTGCCCCGGCCGATGTACGGCGCCATCGGGCGGGCCCCTGCCGCCAACTCGGTCAACTTCGTGGCCCGCCTGGCCCTCGAGGACGGGCTGCCGGAGCGGCTGCGGCTGGTCAAGCGGTTCACCGCGATCGAGTCGACGCGCGCCGTGACCAAGGCGGACATGCGGGAGAACGACGCGCTACCGCAGGTGCGGATCGACCCCGACAGCTTCGCCGTGCACATCGACGGCGAACTGGTCGAGGCGGAGCCGGCCGCCGAACTGCCCATGGCCCAGCGCTACTTCCTCTTCTGATGGGCAGGGCAGCACTGCTCGTCCTGGCCGACGGCCGCTTCCCCGCCGGAGGGCACGCGCACTCCGGCGGGGCGGAGGCCGCCGTACGCGCGGGACGGATCACCCGCGCCGCGGACCTGGAGGACTACTGCCGGGGCCGACTGCACACCGCGGGACTCGTCGCCGCCGCCCTGGCGGCCGCCGCCGTGCTCGGGGCGGACCCGGCCGAGCTGGACGCGGCGGCGGACGCCCGCACCCCCTCACCCGCGCTGCGGTCCGCCGCGCGCAGGCTCGGCCGGCAGCTGACGCGGGCCGCGCGGGTCTGCTGGCCGTCCGCCGAACTGGACGCCCTGGCGGCGCGGTTCCCGAAGGGGGCGCACCAGCCGGTGGTGCTCGGGCTCACCGCCCGGGCGGCCGGGCTCGGGCCGGACGACGCGGCGTACTGCGCGGCGTACGAGAGCGTGAGCGGGCCCGCGACGGCCACGGTCCGGCTGCTGAGCCTCGACCCGTTCGACGCGACCGGGGTGCTGGCCCGGCTGGCACCCGAGCTGGACCGGGTCGTGGACACGGCGGTCGACGCGGCCCGCCGAGCCGTCGACGGGGGCACCGACGCGCTGCCGGCCGCCTCCGGGCCCCTGACGGAGATCGGCGCCGAGTGGCACGCGACCTGGCCCGTGCGCCTGTTCGCGTCCTAGCCGGACGCCGGGCCGACGGCGGTACGGCAGCGGGGTTCCGCCTGTCCGGCAGCAGGGCCCCGGCTGTCCGGCAGCCGGCCCCTCGTCGGTCCGGCAGTTGAGCCCCCGCGGGTCACCGTCACCGCCCCACGACCTCCGCCCCCGATCCCCACCGGCGCCCCCACCACCCTCTGCCCGCCCCACCCCCCGATCGGAGCCCCCATGCATCTCGACCACACCCACCACGGCCCCTCCGCCGTCAGCGCCGATGCCCGTCGCCCGGACGGATCCCGTCGTGCGCTGCGGATCGGGCTCGGCGGGCCCGTCGGGTCCGGGAAGACCGCCACCGTCGCCGCGCTGTGCCGGGAGCTGCGCGACGAGCTGTCCCTGGCCGTCGTCACCAACGACATCTACACCCGCGAGGACGCCGAGTTCCTCCTCCGGGAGGCCGTGCTGCCGCCCGAGCGGATCACGGCCGTGGAGACCGGCGCCTGCCCGCACACCGCGATCCGCGACGACATCTCCGCCAATCTGGAAGCCGTGGAGGACCTGGAGGACGAGGTCGGGCCGTTGGACCTGATCCTCGTCGAGTCCGGCGGCGACAACCTCACCGCCACCTTCTCCAGGGGACTGGTGGACGCGCAGATCTTCGTGATCGACGTCGCCGGCGGCGACGACATCCCGCGCAAGGGCGGCCCCGGCGTCACCACCGCCGACCTGCTGGTCGTCAACAAGACCGACCTCGCGCCGTACGTCGGGTCCGACCTCGCCCGGATGGCCGCCGACGCCAAGGCGCAGCGAGCCGAACTCCCGGTGATCCTCCAGTCGTTGCGGGGCGGTACCGGGGTCGCGGACGTCGCCGCCTGGGTCCGGGGGCGGCTGGCCGCGTGGACCGCGTGACGGCCGGGGTCACGGCCCACGCGCGGATCGTCGCCCGCGCCGACGGACGCGGCGGTACGGCGCTGCCCGTGCTGGACGGCGACGGCCCGCTGGCCCTGCGCCGCACCCGGGGCAGCGGCGACGAGGCCCGGGTGATGGTCGTCGGGGCGATGAGCGGCCCGCTCGGCGGTGACCGGTTCACGCTGGAGGCCCGGGTGGAGCAGGGCGCGCGGCTGCGCGTCGGATCGGCCGCGGCCACCATCGCGCTGCCCGGCCAGGCCAAGGGAGAGGCCCGCTACGACGTACGGCTGGACGTCGCCGACGGTGCGGAACTGCGGTGGACACCTGAACAGTTGATCTCGGCCGGGAACAGCGACCTGCGCGTCACCACCCGGGCCGAGGTCGGTTCCGGGGGACGGCTGGTGCTGCGCGAGGAGCAGGTGCTGGGCCGGGCCGGGGAGCGGCCGGGACGGCTCACCAGCCGGCTCACGCTGCGGGTCGCGGGCCGGACCGTGCTGGACCAGGAACTGGCCTGCGGGCCCGGCGCGCCGGGCGGCTGGGACGGTCCCGCCGTGCTCGCCGGGCACCGCTCGGTGGGGCAGCTCGTCGTCGTACGGCCGGAGTTCGCCGATCGGCCGATCGCCGCGAGGATGCTGGGGGAGTGCGCCGCCCTGGTGCCGCTGCCCGGACCGGCCGTGCTCGTCAGCGTCGTCGCCCCCGACGCGCTGACACTGCGCCGGCTGCTGGAACGGGCGCTGACCTCCCTCGATCGGGGGAATGAGCCCCATCGGACGTGATCATCCGTTTATCGGATTGGTAAAGATGGTCGACGACCCCTGTTCTCAGGCACCTCACAGCCGGAAGGATCCCCGGCGGACACCAGAAGCGAAGTAGTAGGGGGAGGGGCCCACTTGAGGGACAACAGACCCAAGAGCCGTCTGCTGGCGCTCGGTTCTGCCGGAGCGCTCGTCACCGCGACCCTGATCGCCGGTGCGGTGTCGGCTCCCGCGGCCAGCGCGGACAGCCGCCACGGCCGTGACCGCGAGGCCCGGGGCGCCGAGATCGCCGCCGCCCGCGCCGCCAAGGCCGGGATCGACTGGCAGGACTGCCCCGCCGACTGGGGGCTCGAGAAGCCCATCCAGTGCGGCTGGGTGAGCGTCCCGATGGACTACGCACACCCGTACGGCAAGCAGATCAAGCTCGCCGTGGACCGTATCGGCAACACCGGGACGGCGAAGGAGCGCCAGGGCGCCCTCGTCTACAACCCGGGCGGCCCCGGCGGCTCCGGTATGCGCTTCCCGCGCCGGGTCACCACCAAGAACGCCGTCTGGGCGAACGTGGCGAAGGCCTACGACTTCGTGGGCTTCGACCCGCGCGGTGTCGGCCACTCGGCGCCCATCTCCTGCATTGACCCGCAGGAGTTCGTCAAGGCGCCCAAGGCCGACCCGGTGCCGGACAGCGAGGCGGACAAGAAGGCGCAGCGCAAGCTGGCCCGCGAGTACGCCGAGGGCTGCGGTGAGCGCAGCGGCGCGATGCTGCCGCACATGACGACGCCCAACACCGCCCGCGACCTCGACGTCGTCCGGGCCGCGCTGGGCGAGAAGAAGCTCAACTACCTGGGCGTCTCCTACGGCACCTACCTCGGCGCGGTCTACGGCACGCTCTTCCCGGGCCACCTGCGCCGCATGGTCGTGGACAGCGTGGTCAACCCCGCGCGCGAGAACATCTGGTACCAGGCCAACCTGGGTCAGGACATCGCGTTCGAGGGCCGCTGGAAGGACTGGGAGGACTGGGTCGCCGCGAACGACGCCGCCTTCCACCTCGGCACCACCCGCGCCGCGGTCCAGGCCAAGTGGCTGGAGCTGCGCGCCACCGCCAAGAAGAGCCCCCTCGGCGGGGTCGTCGGGCCGGCCGAGCTGATCTCGTTCTTCCAGAGCGCGCCGTACTACGACTCCTCGTGGGTGCCGGTCGCCAGCGTCTTCAGCAAGTACGTCGCCGGCGACACCCAGGCGCTCGTCGACGCCGCCGCCCCGGACCTGTCGGACACCGCGGGCAACGCCGCGTCGGAGAACAGCAACGCCGTCTACACCGCGGTCGAGTGCGCCGACGCCAAGTGGCCCACCAGCTGGCGGAAGTGGGACCGGGACAACACCCGGCTCAACAAGGACTACCCGTTCATGACCTGGGCCAACGCCTGGATGAACCTGCCTTGTGCCACCTGGCCGGCGAAGCAGCAGAACCCGCTGGACGTCAAGACGCACCGCGGCCTGCCGCCGGTGCTGATCGTGCAGTCCACGCGTGACGCGGCCACCCCGTACGAGGGTGCCGTCGAACTGCACAAGCGCTTCAAGGGCTCCCGCCTGATCACCGAGAAGGACGCGGGTTCCCACGGTGTGACCGGTCTGGTCAACCCGTGCATCAACGACCGGGTGGACGCCTACCTGGTCGGCGGCAAGCTGGACACCTCCGACGTGACCTGCGCGCCGCACGCCACGCCCAAGCCGTAACCCGCTCGGGTACGGCGACGAGGGGCGGCCGGGCTCTCCGGCCGCCCCTTCGTCATGCGCCCGCCCGCCAGGCGTCCTCGGCCGCGTAGTCGAAGGCGTCCGGGTAGGCCCGGGCCATCAGTGGGAAGCACTCCCGCCAGTCCCGGCCGCGCACCACGCCGGTCAGCCACCCGACCGTCGCCGGCAGGCTGTCCTCGTACGACACCACGGGCCGGTAGCCCAGCTCCCGCTCGGCTGCGGACATGTCACAGACGAGTGGCAGCGGCACCGACCACGGGCTCGCGCCCACGGTCCCGCCGGGCGGCGGCCCGTCCACGAGCGTGGTCCGCGTCCGCACCCCCATGACCGCGTCGACGGCCGACCCGATGCCGGCCACCGACGGCGCCTCGGGGTCGACGGCGTTGAGCACCCGGGACCCGGGCCGGGCCGCGGCCAGCCGGACCAGTTCGGCGATGTTCAGGGCGCTCGACGGATGGAACCGGCTCTCGCCGCCAAAGGCGAGCACCCGCTCGTCCCGCCCGTCGAGGTTCCGCTTCACGAAGTACAGTTCGCGCGGCAGCGGGCTGTACGGCCCGTGCACGGCGCCCGCCCGCAGCAGGGTCGCGGGCAACGCGTCACCGGCCGCGAGGAGTTCGCGCTCCAGGGCGACCTTGCGGGTGCTGTAGGTCGCCTCGCCCGGCGCCACCGTCGGCTGGCTCTCCGCCACCGGGACCGGATAGACGGGGAAGCCGCCCGGTTCGCCCTGGGTGTCGAAGCCCCGCCCCTCGCCGTCCTCGTAGACGCTCACGCTGGAGACCACCACCGCCGAGCCGATCCGGTCCGCCAGGGCGGTCAGCTGCCGGGCGTGGCCGGCGTCGTAGGCGACCATGTCGACCACCAGATCACAGCCGTCGCCCACCACGGCCGCGAGCGCCGCGTCGTCCGAGCGGTCAAGACGGACCGCGCGCACCCCCGCGTCCCACGACTCGTCCCGGCCGCCGCCCCGCGACGCGGCCGTCACCTCCCAGCCGTCCCGTACCAGCGCGTCCACCACCGGACGGCCGATCTGCCCGCTCGCCCCGATCACCACAGCACGTCTCATGGGGCGACCTTAGGCAGACCCGGCGCCCGCCCCGAAGATCTTCTGCCGACGGCAGAGCCCGGGCCGGGCTCAGCTCCGCCGCGCCCTCGGGAACCTGCGCCCCTTCTTCTTCTCCGCCGCCTGCTCGGCCTTGGCGACGGCCGCGTACTGGTCGACGTACTCCTGCTCGGACAGCGAGAGGATGGCGTACATGATCTCGTCGGTGACGGCCCGCAGGACGGCCTTCTCGTTCTCCATGCCGTCGTAGCGGGAGAAGTCCAGCGGCTTGCCGAAGCGGATCGCGACGGGGTGGACGTTCGGGATGACCTTGCCGGGCGGCTGCGCCTCGAAGGTGCCGATCATCGCGCAGGGCACCACCGGCACCCCGGCCTTCAGCGCCATCACGGCGACCCCGACCTTGCCCTTGTAGAGCCGTCCGTCGTGGGACCGGGTCCCCTCCGGGTAGATGCCCAGCAGCTCGTCCTTGGCGAGCACGCCGAGCCCCTCGCGGATCGCGGCCTGCCCCGCCTCCTTGCCGGACCGGTCCACCGGGATCTGCCCGGCGCTGCGGAAGAAGAACGCGGTGAGGCGCCCCTTGACGCCCGGTCCGGTGAAGTACTCCGCCTTGGCGAGGAAGGTGATGCGCCGCTTGAGGATCGCCGGCATCAGGAAGTGGTCGGAGAAAGAGAGGTGGTTCCCGGCGACGATGGCGGCCCCCGACGCCGGCACGTTCTCCAGTCCCTCGATCCGGGGGCGGAAGACCAGTCTCAGCAGGGGTCCCAGCAGGACGTACTTGAGCAGGTAGTAGAACAAGGAGTCGCTCCTCACTCTGGCGGATCGCCTCGACCGCCGCGTTCTCGCACGTCAACCGGCTTCTGCTGGGGTGTCAGTGTAAGGGCAGGGGCAGTCGCGGGGAACCGCCTCCGGCCGTGCCCGTGCGAGGGCCGGCCATCCTTCGGGCATGTGTCGGCTACGTGTCCTGACAGGCCGTCCGCTCGAACTCGGCCAGGGAGACGGTGACCCCTGACTCGTCGCCGTCGGCGGAGACGCGGTCGTAGCGGACCTGCCCGGGGGTGAGCCGGTCGCGGTCGGCCAGGGTGAAGGAGACGTCGCCCGAGGACCACGAGTCGTCCTTGGTCCAGCCGTAGAGCGCGTAGGAGGTCCGGGGGGTCAGCGGGCGGTGCCACCTCGTCGCCCGCCACCCGGGGGACGGGGATTCGATGGACCAGGTGGTGAGGCCGGCCGGGAGGGGGCGGTCGGCGGTCCACGAACGGACCGTCACCGCGCGGTCGGAGTCGTCGCTGTCCACGTACAGGGTCGCGCCGTCGATCCGGTGCCCGCAGACCATCATGACGCCGAGCAGCCGGCCGTCGCCGGTCACGGAGATCCCTGCGACGGCGTCGACGGGAACCGTGCACCCCGAAGTCACGGTCAGAGCGGCGCAGAGCGCGACGGCCGCGGTGACGGCTCGCGTCAGCCGCCGCGATGGTCGCCGCGACACCCGCCGGGCAAGCAGTCCCGAGAACGTCGCCCGCATGGAGCCCCCTACCCCTCGGGGGAACTCTCTTCGCCCGCCCCCTGTACGCCCCGATCCTAGGAGCGGCCCGACCGGGGCGGCCGGGCAGCCGTCCAGCCGTTGCGCCCTCGTTGCGGCCCCGTGTCCGTCGGCCGTGACGGCGGGGACGACGGTCCGTCACCCGAAGGGCCCAGGGAGGCGGACGCCGCGCGGCAGGGCGCGGGCGGCGTCCTTACGGTGGGTCCATGGCGGCGATCGGCGGTGGCGGGAACGGGCGGTGGCTGACGAGCGGGATGCGCAACGCGCTGGGGGCGACCGGACTGTTCGTGCTGTCGGTCGTGGCCGCGTCCATAGTCCCGCACGAGCACCGCTTCTCGCTGCGCTGGCCCGCCCTGCTGCTCGCCGCGCTCGGCTGCTTCGCCCTGCTGTGGCGCCGCAGGCACCCGTTCACCGTGGCGGCCGTGGCGGTCGCCTGCGGGGTCGGGTTCCAGCTCCTCGGATTCCGCGAGAGCCCCCTGGTGACCAGCCCCATCATCGTGTCCGTCTACACGGTCGCGGCCCGCACGGACCGGCGGACCGCCTGGACCATGGCCGCGGCCTCGGCCGCCCTGCTGGTCGGGGCGGACGTGCTGCACGCGCCGGACTCCTGGCTGGAGCCGGACAACGCCGCGCTGCTGGCCTGGACGGCCCTGCCGGCGGCGGTGGGGGACGGGGTGCGCTCGCGCCGCGCCTACGTGGCGGCCGTGGAGGAACGGGCCGAGCACGCCGAGCGGACCCGTGAGCAGGAGGCCCGGCAGCGGGTGGCGGCCGAGCGGGTGCGCATCGCGCGTGAACTGCACGACGTCGTCGCCCACCACATCGCCCTGATCAACGCGCAGGCCGGCGTCGCCGTCCATCTGGGCGAGCGGCGCCCCGGGCAGATACTCGCCGCGCTGAAGGACATCCAGGAGACCAGCCGCTCCGCCCTCGACGAACTGCGCGTCACCGTGGGCCTGTTGCGGCAGTCCGACGATCCCGAGGCGCCGCGTGACCCGATCCCCGGCCTGGCCGAGGTGCCGGCCCTGCTGGCCTCCTTCGAGCGGGCGGGGCTCGCCGTACGGCAGACCCGCGACGGCGTCGTGGAGCCCCTGGCGCCGGCGGTGGACCTGGCCGCGTACCGCATCGTGCAGGAGGCCCTGACCAACGTGCGCAAGCACGCGGCGGCCGACCACGCCCGCCTGTTCCTGCACTACCGCCCGCAGTGGCTGACCATCACCGTCGAGGACGACGGGCGGGCCGGGCCGCACGAGCCCCGCACGGGGACCGGGCACGGGCTCATCGGCATGCGCGAGCGTGCGGCCAGCGTGGGCGGCCGGCTCACCGCGCGGGCCCGGCCCGAGGGCGGCTTCACCGTGACCGCGGAACTGCCGCTGCGACCCGGCTCGGCGACCGGCGAGCCGGTGCCGGGCGGACTGCTGGAGGAGAGACGGGCGTGACGATCCGGGTACTGCTGGCCGACGACCAGGCGCTGCTGCGCGGCACCTTCAGGATGCTGTTCGACTCCGCCGACGACATGGAGACGGTGGGGGAGGCGTCGAACGGCAGGGAGGCCGTGGAACTGGCCACGGCCGAGCGGCCCGACGTGGTCCTCATGGACATCCGCATGCCGGAGCTGGACGGTCTGGACGCCACGCGCCTGATCAGTGAGTCCGACGACCTCGCGGCGGTGAAGGTGCTCATCCTGACCACCTTCGAGAACGACGAGTACGTCGCCCAGGCGCTGCGCGCGGGCGCGAGCGGATTCCTCGGCAAGGGAGCACGGCCCGAGGAGCTGCTCGACGCCGTCCGCACGGTCGCCGCCGGCGAGGCGTTGCTGTCACCCGGGGCCACCCGGGCGCTGATCACACGCTTCCTGGCCCAGCCGGAGCCCTGCTCGACGGTGGTGCACGAGCGGCTGGAGTGCCTGACCCCCCGCGAGCGGGACGTGACCCGGCTCGTCGCCCTCGGGCAGTCGAACGAGGAGATCGCCGAACGTCTGTTCGTCAGCCCGCTGACCGCGAAGACGCACGTCAACCGGGCCATGACCAAGCTCGCCGCCCGCGACCGGGCCCAGCTCGTCGTCATCGCGTACCAGTGCGGACTGGTCAGCACGACGACGGAGCCCGCCGGCTACTGCGCCCGCAGTACCCAGGACTGACTGCGCCGGGACGACGCGCGGAGGGGGGCTCCTGGGCGAGTCTGGAGGCACGACGCAGAGGACTGGTCCGGGCCGGTATCGCCGGACCTCCTCGAAACCCCTTCCGGCGTGTCACAGCACGCCTCGCGTCGTACCACGGAGAGGAGTCGCCCCATGTCCGCTTCCCTCGAGGACTGCCGCGCGTACCGGGACCTGCTGGCCGGTCACGCCCTGAAGCTGCTGACGCCCCCGGAGGCCGCGGCCGTGGTCCCGCACCTGGCGGTCTGCGCCGCGTGCCGCGACGAGTACGACTGCCTCGCCGCCGTGGCCGGGCACCTGGCCACCCTGCGCGAGGCCCTGACCGACGACGGCTCCGAGCGGCGGCCGCGCCATCGCCCGGAGCGCCGGTGCCGCCGCGACGGCTCCGCCCGCAAGTCCCTCGCCGGGTCGCTCACGCTGTCCCAGTGGGTGGACCGCATGGCGTACGTGAGGTGACCGGGCGGACCGTACGTCAGTGGTACGCGTGCACCACGGCGTGCCCCTTGCCGCGGCCGATCATCCACCGGTTCACCGGCGTCGTCAGCGCGAAGGCCAGGACCAGGGACACCACGAGCGAGATCCAGAACAGTGCCTGGGACAGGCCCGCGTCCATGGCGCCGGGAACGCCCACCATCACCGTGTTGTCGATCAGCTCCATCACCGCGATCGACACCGTGTCCGCGGCCAGCGCGACCTTCAGCGCCTGCCGCACGGGAAGCCCGGCGCGCAGGACGCCCCGCATCGTCAGCGCGTAGCCGAAGACGAAGGCCAGGGCGATCGAGACGACGACGGTGCCCGCGTTGCCCAGCCCGGCCGCCGTGCCGATGACCATGCCCAGCACCTCACCGATGGCGCAGCCCGTCAGGCAGTGCAGCGTCGCCTGGGCGGCCGTGCGCCAGGAGGTGCCGGGGGAGTGCCGGCGGTGTGCGTGCCGGTGCTCGTGCTGCGCGTGCTGGTCGCGGCGCTCGTGCCCGTGGTCCGCGTGGCTCTCGTGGTGCCGGTGCTCACTGTGATCCATCGTCGGCCTCCCCGTGTCGGTGTGGTTCACCAGGTGGCAACACTATACCCCTGGGGGGTATTCCGGAGGTGATCGCGCGTGGGCGCGGACGGGTGCGGAGATCACCCCCGGCGGGTGAGGGCAGCCGGGGACCCGGTGTGGTCCGATGCCGGTGTGAGCAGCACCGCGGGCGACCCGCCCCTCTCGTCCCCGACCGGTGGGACGGGCGGCGACGCCCTCGCCCGGCCCCTGGTCACCGGTGTCACCCGGCTGGTCGTGGGCCTCGCCGACATCGCCGCACAGACCGTGGCAGCCGCGCGCCCCCGCTATCCGCGCCCGGGCCGGCCGGGGCCGCTCGGCGACGCCGTGCTCGGCCTCGCCCTCGAAGTGCAGCGGCGTTCGGTGTCCGCCGTCACGGACACGGCTGACCGGGCCGGGAACTGGGCGCGCGCCACCACGCGGCTGCTCGTTCCCCCGACCGTGCTGAACGCGGTGGACCGCAGGGTCGCCCACTGGAGCGCGCGGGGAGCGGCTGAGCGGGAGCGGGCCCGTAACGAGGCGCGGCCGCTGGCGCGTGCCGTGGTCAGAGCCCTCACGGCGGCGGTCGTCGACGAGATCGACCTGGACGCGGTGACCGACCGGCTGGACGTCGACCGAGTCGCCCGCCGCATCGACCTCGACGCCGTCCTGGCCCGGCTCGACCTGGACGCGGTGCTCGCCCGGATCGACCTCGACGCCCTCCTCGCCCGGGTCGACGTCGACACCCTCCTGTCCCGCGTGGACCTGGACGCGGTGGCCGGCCGGCTGGACGTGGACCGCGTCGCCGGACGGATCGACGCGGACGCCCTGCTGGCCCGGCTCGACCTGGACGCGGTGCTCGCCCGCGTCGACCTCGACGCGGTCCTGGCCCGGGTCGACGTCGACGCCCTCCTGGAGCGCGTCGATCTCGACGCCGTCATCGACCATGTCGACATGGACGGTGTGATCGACCGCGTCGACCTCGACGCCGTGGCCGACCGGCTGGACGTCGACCGTGTCGCCCGGCGGCTCGACATCGACGCGGTCCTCGCCCGGGTGGACCTGGTGACGTACACCGAGCGGGTCCTGGAGGACCTGGACGTCGGGCGGATCGTCCGGGACACCGGGGGCAGCATCACGGCGGAGACGCTGGACACGTTCCGCGAGCAGAACGCCCGTGCCGACCGGTTCGTGGACCGGATCGCCGAGCGGCTGCTGCACCGCGGCGGCCCGGACGGGGACGGGGCGGGACTCGAGTCCGGGCCACCGCCCGGCGGGCGACCCGGTGGCACGGGCGGCGGAGCGGGGGCGCCGTGACCTCGATGGCGCGTGTGCACTACCCGGCGGTCGTCCAGGGACGCCCGGCCGGAATCGTCTCGCGGGTGATCGCGGCGGCGGCCGACGTCCTGGTGGTCATCGCCGTCGTCGCGGCCGTCGAACTCGGCTGGGCGGCGCTCGGTCACCTGCTCCTCGGCCCGCCCAGCGGGTTCCCCCACCTGGGCCTCGGGGGCGGCGCGATCCTCGGTTCCGCCGTCGCGCTCGTCTACCTGGCGGGGAGCTGGGGAACGGCCGGGCGCACGGTCGGCGACCATCTGATGGGCCTGCGGGTGACCCGCAGGTCCGGGGCGCGGCTCGGACCGGTCGCCGCCGTGCTGCGGGCGCTGCTGTACCTGGTCTTCCCGCTGGGCCTGCTGTGGATCCCGGTCAGCCGGCGCCGGGCGTCCGTCCAGGACCTCGTGGTGGGCAGCGCCGTGGTGCACGACTGGTACGGGCGCTCCCGGACCTCCGCGCACCCTCCCCGGGGCTGAGCCGGCCGCCCCGGCTCAGCCCAGGGGAGCGGGTCAGCCGGTGTACCCCGCGAAGATCCTGGCGAACTCGTAGGGGGACTGGGGGACGTTGGTGCACCGGTACAGGGCGCCGGTGCAGGCGTTGCGGTCCCGGGTCGCCTCCCAGAAGGCGAGCTCCCCGAGGTGCCTGCCCTGGGCGAAGGAGACCAACTGGCGGGCGTCGGCCTGGTCGTAGACGTGTCCGTCGTCGTTCTGGCGAGCATCGGTGTCACTCCGGTCATCGCCCACACCTGTGCCTCGGACTTGCCCGGATAGAGCGACCGGAGCTGGGTGAAGGCGCTCTGCGCCGCCTGGACGGCCGCGTCGCCGTAGTCGGTGCTCCGGTAGTAGTCCATGGCCATGACGTTGACGACGTCGAGGTCGACACCGGCGTCGCGCGCCGCCCTGACCACGTTCGGGGCTGTGCCCGGCGGGTCAGGGCGTCGCCCGGCGGGTCCCGGCGGGCGACGCCCCGCCGCCTCGTACGATGTCCCCGATGCGCAGCACCGGACAGCAGCCCCCGCGACCGCCCCGGCGGCCGTGGCGCGCGCTGCTCGTCCTCGCGGTGCTGGCCGGACTGTTCGGCATGCACGCGCTGGCGCCCGGCGGCGGCACCGCCCACGCGGCACACGCCCGTTCCCCGCACCCGGGGACCGTGCTGACCGCCCAGGACGACTGCCCCGGAGGCGCAGGCCACTGCGGAGGCCACCGTCCCCATCACGCCGATCCCACCTGCGCGTCCGGGGCCGTGACCGGCACACCCCAGCCGCCCGCGCTCGTCCCCGGCCCGCTGGCCGACCCGGCGCCGGCCGGTGCCCCGCGCCCGTGCACGGCGGGCACACCCGACGGCGCCCGCGCGCCACCTTCCCTGGCGGAACTTCAACTCCTGCGGATGTAGAGGCCGGACGGCCGCACGGCGTGCGGCCGTGCTCCCACGCGTGCCCGAAGATCCCCTTTCTCAGCAGGAGTTCAGCATGACCATCCGTACCCTGACACGCCGCACCGCCCTCGCAGTGGTGGCCGGCGCCGCGTCCCTCGCCCTCGCCGCCTGCGGCGCCGACGGCGGCGGCGGGGCCCACGCGCCGCACGGCGGGCCCGCCGCCACCGGCGCCGGGGCCCACAACGCCCAGGACGTGGCCTTCGCCCAGGGCATGATCGCCCACCACCGGCAGGCGCTGGAGATGGCACGCCTCGCCGCCGACCGGGCCTCCTCGCCCGAGGTGAAGGACCTCGCCGCGCGCGTCGAGAAGGCGCAGGCCCCGGAGATCCGCACCATGACCGGCTGGCTGAAGGGCTGGCACGAGCAGGTCCCCGCGGCCGGCACCGACCACACCGACCGCTCCGACCACACGAGCCAGGACGGCATGGCAGGTATGCCCGGCATGGACCACACGGGCCACGGCGGCGCCACCGGCACGCCCGGCGCGACCGGCATGCCCGGCATGATGGGCGACGACGACATGACCGCCCTGAAGAAGGCCGGCGGCAGGGACTTCGACACCCGGTTCCTGTCCCTGATGGTCGAACACCACCAGGGTGCCGTCGCGATGGCGGCCACCGAACGCGGGAAGGGCGCGTACGGCCCCGCCAAGCGTGCGGCCGCCGACATCACGGCTGCCCAGAACGCCGAGATCGCGGAGATGAAGCGGCTCCTCGGCGAGAGCGCGGGCTGACCGGCGACCGAGTGGGCGGGGGCCCGGCCGGTCACCGGCCGGGCCCCCGCCCCCGTCTCACCCCCGTCGCCCCCGTCTCAGCTGCCCTCGGTGAGCACCTTCTCCAGCGCGCCGAGCGCGGAGCGCAGCTCGTCGGCCGAGATGGTCAGCGGCGGGGCCAGCCGGATCGTGGAGCCGTGCGTGTCCTTGACCAGCACGCCCTGCCGCATGAGGCGCTCGCTGATCTCCCGGCCCGTGCCGAGCGCCGGGTCGACGTCGACACCCGCCCACAGGCCACGCGAGCGGAAGCCGGTCACGCCCTTGCCGACCAGCTCGGTCAGGCCGCCGCGCAGCACGAGCCCCAGCTCGGCCGCCCGGCGCTGGAACTCCCCGGTCTCCAGCAGCTCGACCACCGCCGTGCCGACCGCCGCGGCGAGCGGGTTGCCGCCGAAGGTGGAGCCGTGCTCGCCCGGGTGCAGCACACCGAGCACCTCGCGCCGGGCCACCACCGCCGACACCGGCACGATGCCGCCGCCGAGCGCCTTGCCGAGCAGCAGCACGTCCGGGACGACGTCCTCGTGCTCGACGGCGAGGGTGCGGCCGGTGCGGCCGAGGCCGGACTGGATCTCGTCCGCGATGAACAGACAGCCCTTGCGGCGGGTCAGCTCACGCACCCCCGCCAGATAGCCCTCGTCCGGGATGATCACCCCGGCCTCGCCCTGGATGGGCTCCAGAAGCACCGCGGCCGTCGTCTCGTCGACCGCCGCCTCCAGCGCGGCCAGGTCGTTGTACGGCACGACCCGGAACCCCGGTGTGAAGGGGCCGAAGCCCGCCCGGGCCTGCTCGTCGGTGGAGAAGCTGACGATGGTCGTCGTACGGCCGTGGAAGTTCTCCGCCGCCACCACGATCGTGGCCCGGTCGGCGGGGACGCCCTTCACGTCGTACGCCCACTTGCGGGCCACCTTGATGCCGCTCTCCACCGCCTCGGCGCCGGTGTTCATCGGCAGCACCATGTCGAGGCCGGTGAGCGCGGCGAGCCGCTCGGCGAAGCCGGCGAGCCGGTCGTTGTGGAAGGCCCGCGAGGTCAGCGTCAGCAGGTCGAGCTGGCGGTGCGCGGCATCGATCAGCGCGGGGTGCCGGTGACCGAAGTTCAGCGCCGAGTAGCCCGCCAGCATGTCCAGGTAGCGGCGGCCCTCGACGTCCTCGACCCAGGACCCCTCGGCCCGGGCGACGACCACGGGCAGCGGGTGGTAGTTGTGCGCGAGGACCGGCTCCTCCGCCCGGATGAGGTCGTCGGACGTACGCGTGCGCGCGGGTGCGGTCATCAGCGGATCTCCTGGGTGCAGCACTTGATGCCACCGCCGGCCTTGTGGAACTCCGACAGGTCGACGGGGACGGGGACGTAACCGTGGTCGGCCAGGCGCTCGGCCAGCGCCTCGGCCTGGGGGGCGATGAACACGTGCCGGCCGTCGGACACGGAGTTCAGGCCGAACGCCATCGCGTCGTCGCGGGTGGCGAGCACCGCGTCCGGGAACAGGCGCCGCAGCACCTCCCGGCTGCCCGGCGAGAACGCCTCCGGGTAGTAGACGACGTTGTCCTCGTCGAGGACGAACAGGGCCGTGTCCAGGTGGTAGAAGTACGGGTCGACCAGGGTCAGGCCGATCACCGGGTGCCCCAGGAACTCCTGCGCCTCGCGGTGCGCCTCCCGGGTGGTGCGGAACCCGGTGCCGGCCAGCACGTACCGGCCGGTCCACACCAGGTCGCCCTCGCCCTCGGTGACCGACTCGGGGCGGTGGACGGCGTACCCGGCCGCCTTGAACCACGTGTCGTAGTGCAGCGACTCGGGGCGCCGCTCCGGGGCGTGGAACAGGGAGCCGAAGACCCGGCCGCCGACCACGAGGGCCGCGTTGGCGGCGAAGACCATGTCGGGCAGACCCGGCACCGGCTCCACCGTGTCCACGGTGTGGCCGTGGGCCCGGTAGGCGCGGATCAGGTCCTGCCACTGCTCACGGGCGAGGTCGACGTCGACCGGCCGGTCGGGGTGCATCCAGGGATTGATCGCGTACTGCACGGCGAAGTGTCTGGGTTCGCAGACGAGGAAGCGCCGACTGCGCGGCACACGGCTTTCGGCCACAGAGGGTTCCCTCCGCTTTCCTGAGTGTCACTGAGGCGTGACACCACGGTAGAAACGGAGGGATACGCGGGACAAGAAAGGAAAGCTGCGCGGATACGCAGCATCACTGCGTACTTCTTCCGCACGACGCACGACTTCTGCGTTTGGGTGCGGGCTACTCCGGTGCCGGATGGGTGGCGCCCGCTTCCGGGCTTTCCGGGAGAAGGTGGGACAGCACCATCACGCTGATCGTCTTCCGGATGAACGGCTCGACGCGGATCCGCTCCAGCACCTCCTCGAAGTGCTCCACGTCCCGCGCCCGCACGTGCAGCAGCGCGTCCGCGCCCCCGGTGACGGTCATGGCCGCCGTGATCTCCGGGTGATTGCGCACCACCTCGGCCAGCCGCCGGGGCGGGGCCGCGCCCTCGCAGTACACCTCGACGTACGCCTCCGTGCGCCAGCCGAGCGCGGAGGGCCGCACGGTCGCCGTGAACCCGGTGATCACACCGGTCTCCCGCAGCCGGTCCACGCGCCGTTTGACCGCCGTGGAGGACAGCCCGATCGTCGCGCCGATCTCGGCGAAGCTGCTCCTGGCGTTCGCCATCAGGGCGGTGACGATCTTGCGGTCGAGGTCGTCGAAGGGCGTGGTCCTGCTGTTCATGCGGGCACTGTAATCAGCGGAGCCCGCGGACGCGGCGCTACTGCTGGGTGACGATCATGGCGAGTGTCAGCAGCCCCAGCACCACCCAGCCGAACCACAGCCAGCCGTTGCTGCCGAGGGCGACGGTGTAGGCCGTGACGAGGACCAGCCCGCCGACGGTCATCGCCCCCATCGCCTTGGTGGCGCCGCTGGTGGAACCACTCGTGGAACCGGGCATGGAACCGCGCGCAGAACCGGGCATGGCGACACCCTCCTCATGAACCGTTGCCCCCATGGTGCCCCGATTCGCGCCCGGACGGGATACCGCGCGTGTCAGTTCCGCGCGCGGTCCCTCAGCCCTCGCGCGTGCTGAGGGAGGCCAGATAGGCGTTGTACGCCTCCAGCTCCTTGTCGCCGTCCCGGTCGGCCGCCCGGTCCTTGCGCTTGGCCTGCCGCTGCTCCGAGCCGTACCACTGGAACAGGAGCGCGATCAGCACCAGCACGGACGGGATCTCGCTGAACGCCCAGGCGATGCCACCGGCCGCGTTCTGGTCGGACAGGGCGTCGATGCCGAGCGAGGCCGGCGGGTTCCGGAACGTCACGACCATGGGCGTGGAGCCCATCATCAGCGCGATGCCGAAGAACGCGTGGAACGGCATGCCCGCGAACAGCTCCAGCATCCGCATCAGATGACCCGGCCGGTGCGGACCCGGGTCCACGCCGATGATCGGCCAGAAGAACGCCACACCCACGGCGAGGAAGTGCACCATCATCGCGACGTGCCCGGCCCGCGAGCCCATCAGGAAGTCGAAGAGGGGGGTGAAGTACAGCGCGTACAGGCTCGCGATGAACAGGGGGATGGTGAACACCGGGTGGGTGACGATCCGCATGTAGCGGCTGTGCAGCAGCGCCAGCAGCAGTTCGCGCGGGCCCTTGCGGCCCTTGCCGGCCACCGGCAGCGCGCGCAGCGCCAGCGTGACCGGCGCGCCGAGCAGGATCAGGATCGGCGACAGCATGCTGATCACCATGTGCTGGACCATGTGCACGCTGAACATGACCATGCCGTAGTCGTTCAGCCTGGTGCACATCATCAGCCCGATGGTCAGCACGCCGACGACGTACGACACCGTACGGGCCACGGGCCACGCGTCCCCCCGCCGCCGCAGCCGCAGCACGCCCCAGCCGTACAGGCCGAGCCCGAGCAGGCAGGCGACGAGGAAGAACGGGTCGGCGGACCACTCGAGCCCCCGCCCCAGCGTGAACGGCGGCAGATCCATGTTCATGCCGTGCCCGCTGTGATCCATCCGGCGGCTCCTGATTCGTGGGGGTTGTGCGATTCTGTCCGCCCCCAAGAGTAGAACCGCCCCCGGTCACGGACGTGACCGGGGGCGGGTTGTACCGGGGTGAACTACAGCACGCACTCCGCCTCGTCGTACCGCCCGGCGGGCACCGTCTTCAGCGTCTCCACGGCCTCGGCGAGCGACACCATCACGATGTCGGTGCCCCGCAGGGCGGTCATCATCCCGAACTCGCCCCGGTGCACCGCCTCCACCGCGTGCCAGCCGAACCGCGTGGCCAGCACCCGGTCGTAGGCCGTCGGTGTGCCACCGCGCTGCACATGGCCCAGGATCACCGGCCGCGCCTCCTTGCCGAGCCGGTGCTCCAGCTCGACGGAGAGCTGGCGCGCGATGCCCGCGAAGCGCTCGTGACCGTAGATGTCCTTGCCGCCCTCGTCGAACTCCATGGAGCCGCGCCGCGGCTTGGCGCCCTCGGCGGCGACCACGATGGCGAACCGCTTGCCCGCCGCGAACCGGGCGCCCACCCGCTTCGTCAGTTCGTCGATGTCGAAGGGGCGTTCCGGTACGACGATGGCGTGCGCGCCGGCCGCCATGCCGGAGTGCAGCGCGATCCAGCCCGTGTGCCGGCCCATGACCTCCACGATGAGCACGCGCTGGTGGGACTCGGCGGTGGTCTTCAGCCGGTCGAGGGCCTCGGTGGCGACGCCGACGGCCGTGTCGAAGCCGAAGGTGACGTCGGTGACAGCGATGTCGTTGTCGATGGTCTTGGGCACGCCCACGATGGGCAGCCCGTTGTCCGACAGCAGCCGGGCCGCCTTCAGGGTGCCCTCACCGCCGATCGGGATGATCGCGTCGAGACCGAGTTCCGCGACGTGGCCCCGGGCCCGCTCGACCCCGTCCCGCAGGTGCTCGGGACGGACCCGGGAAGAGCCGAGGATCGTGCCGCCGCGCGCCAGGATGCCCCCCACGGCATCGAGGTCGAGCTTCGTGTAGTCGCACTCCAGGAGGCCCTTCCAGCCGTCCCGGAAACCGATGACCTCGTCGCCGTGGTCGGCGACGGCACGGTGCACGACGGACCGGATGACGGCGTTCAGGCCGGGGCAGTCGCCGCCGGACGTGAGGACACCAATGCGCATAGCCCGATTTACCTTCTCAACGTGGGCCGGGAAACCGGACCACGGCGTCCGGCGGATTCCCGGCCACCCTACCGGCGGGAGGGGGTGGCTCCGTAGCGGGCGTCCGCCTGCTGGACGCGCCCGCACATGTGAGCGGACGGCCGGTCAGGCGGGCTCCCACGAGCATGCCGGAAGACGCTGACAGCAGCCTGAGACGGCACCCGCCCAGGCTGCTGTGCGGCAGTACCTACGCAGGCTGCTGCGCAGCCGCGATGCGCTCGTCGCGGAGCGCCTCGTACCACCGGTCGTCGGTCGGCGGCAGCGCGTTGACGTCCAGCGCCAGCTTCAGCAGCAGGTCGGCGATCTGCGGGTTGCGGGCGAGCACCGGCCCGTGCATGTACGTGCCGAAGACCGTGCCGTTGTACGCGCCCTCCGTGCCGTCCCCGGTGCCGTTGCCCTTGCCGATCTGCACGCGGGCGAACGGGCGGGCGGTCGGACCGAGATGGGTCACGCCCTGGTGGTTCTCGAAGCCGGTCAGCTGGGGCAGGCCGAGCTGCGGGTCGATGTCCCCGAGCACGTCACCGACGCACCGCTCGCCCTCGCCGCGCACCGACACGACGTCGAGCAGACCGAGGCCCGGCTCGCGCTGGCCGAGGTCGTTGATGAACTCGTGGCCCAGGATCTGGTAGCCGGCGCAGACCGAGAACACGATCGCGCCGTTCTGCACCGCCTGCTGCAGATGGCCGTCGCGGCGCAGCCGCTCGGCCGCGAGCCGCTGCGGACGGTCCTCGCCGCCGCCGATCAGGTAGATGTCGCCGGAGGTCGGGATCGGCTGGTCGCTGCGCACGTCGAGCCGTGCCACGTCCAGACCGCGCTGCCGGGCGCGGCGCTCCACGACGAGGGCGTTGCCCTGGTCGCCGTAGGTGCTCAGCAGGTCCGGGTAGATCCACACCAGCCGGAGTTGGTTGTCGCTCATGAGGTGATGGCCCTTTCCCGATCAGTTGCCGACGCGGCGGCGCAGGTCCTGGAACGCGGTGTAGTTCGCGATGACCTCGATACGCCCCGGCGGGGCCTGCTGCACGGCCTGGTCGAGGTTCTCGCAGACCTGGAAGTGCTGGTTGGCCACCTCCAGTCGAACGGCGAGGTCCAGCTTGCGGTCACCGATGACGAAGATCGGGTGACCGGTCAGCCGGGTGTAGTCGACGTCCCACAGCCAGGAGGTGTCCGTGCCGTCGGCGCCGCGCGCGTTCACGGAGAGGATCACCGGGGTCGGCGGCGGGTCGATCAGGGAGAACGTCTCCAGCCAGCCGGCCGGGTTCTTGGCCAGCAGCAGCCGGAGGTCGCGATTCTGGAACTGGACCACGTCGTAGCGTCCGGCCACCGCCTGCACCTGGTACATCCGCTCCAGCGCGACCTGCGGCGGTACGCCGAAGACGGCGGCGACGGCCGCGGAGCTGGCCGCGTTCGCCTTGTTGGCGCGGCCGGGCAGCTGGAGGTGGATCGGCCAGGCGGACCCGTGCGGGTCCAGCACGTGGTCGCCGGAGAGCGCCCAGGTCGGCGTCGGCCGGCGGAAACCGCACTCGCCGCAGAACCAGTCGTCGCCGGGGCGCTGCATCACGCCACCGCACGACGGGCAGGACCAGGCGTCGTCCTTCCACATCTGCCCGGCCGCGACCCAGACCACGTTCGGGGAGGAGGAGGCGGCCCAGACCACCAGCGGGTCGTCGCAGTTGGCGACGACCACGGCCTTGGAGCCGGCCAGGCCCTCACGCCAGTTCTCGGCGAGCATGCGCGTCTCGGCGGCCCGGTCGAGCTGGTCGCGGGACAGATTCAGCAGGGCGATGCACTTCGGGCCGGTGTCCCGGGCCACCCCGGCCAGGTACTTCTCGTCGACCTCGATGACACCGAACTTCGACTCCGAGCCGCCCGCCAGTGCCGAGGTGATGCCGGCCGGCATGTTGGCGCCGAGCGCGTTCGACACGACCGGACCCGCGGCGCGCAGCGCCTCGGCGATGAGCCGGGTGGTCGTGGTCTTGCCGTTGGTGGCGGACACCAGGACGACGTCCAAATTCTGCGCGAGCCGTCCGAGGAGGTCGGGGTCGAGTTTCAGCGCGACCCGGCCGCCGATCACCGAACCGCTGCCGCGTCCCGCGGCGCGCGATGCCGCAGCGACCGCCTTGCCCGCGGTCACGGCCAGCTTGGCCCGCGGCGAGAGCGGGTCCGAGTTGCCTGCCATCAGTTCTCGATCCTCCTTGCGTACGCGCCGCGCCAGGGGGCATCCGGCAGCATGGTGTGGACCTCAGCCTATCGAGATCCATTCGCACACCCGAATCCCGGCCCGTACCGTGCGGCCTGCACGAGCTGAACGAACCGTACCCTTGCCGCCATGCGACACGGCTCGATCCCGGGCGCCCACGGGCGCGTCCGGCCGCTTTCCCTGCTCCCGGACCCCGTTCTGCGCGGGTCCTGTGCGGACGTCACCGACTTCGGCCCCGAACTGGCGGCACTTGTGGAGGACTTGTTCGCGACCATGTACGCGGCCCGGGGGGTGGGCCTGGCCGCCAACCAGATCGGCGTCCCGCTGAGGGTGTTCGTCTACGACTGCCCGGACGACGACGATGTGCGGCATCTCGGACATGTCGTGAACGCGCGGCTGGTGGAGAAGGACGGCGTGGTGGTCCGGGGGCCGGAGGGCTGCCTCTCGCTGCCGGGTCTGGAGGCGGGCACGGAGCGGTACGACCACGCGGTGGTCGAGGGCTTCACGGCGACGGGGGAGCCGGTCACCGTGCACGGCACCGGGTTCTTCGCCCGGTGCCTCCAGCACGAGTACGACCACCTGGAGGGCACGGTGTACGCCGACCGCCTGACGGGCTGGCGCCGCGGCAGGCTGCTGCGGCAGGTCCGCCGCGCTTCCTGGCACCGCTGAACGGGGCACCGTTGAACTGGGTGCCGGGCGGCGGTGCCCCGGCCCGCGGTCGTCAGAAGCCGGGGCCGCCGACCTTGTCGCCCGCCGCCGCGAGGCGTCCCCACAGCAGGTCGGCGAGGGAGCGCACGAGTTCGGCGCGGGAGCAGGGCCGCTCGCCCAGCCACCAGTCGCCGGCCGCGTGCATCATCCCGACGATCCCGTGCCCCCACACCCTCGCGAGCTGCTGGCTGCCGGGGCCGAGGTCGAGCCGCTCCTCGATGACCTGGGCCAGCTCCTCGCCCATCCGCCGCAGCAGCGGGGCCGAGTGCTTGCCCACGTCGAAGCCCTGGTCGCCGCCGGTGCTGCCCTCCGCGGGGTGCATCAGGAACCGGTACACCTGGGGCCTGGCCTCGATGGCCGCGAGGTAGGTGTCGAGGGTGGCCTCGACCCGCTCGCGCCGGTCGGCGGGGGCGTCGAGGGCCGCCCGCAGCGAGGCGAGGAGCGCGTCGGTGTGCCGCGTGGCGAGCGCGGCGTAGAGGCCGCCCTTGTCGCCGAAGTGGCGGTAGAGGATCGGCTTGGTGATGCCCGCCTCCGCGGCGATCGCGTTCATCGAGGCCTGCGGGCCGTCGCGCAGCACCACCCGGTCGGCGGCCTCCAGCAGTTCGCGCCGTCGTCGGTCGGCTGATCGCTGCTGATCGGTCCGCTGTGTGGTGTCCATGTGCTCTCCCCACCCGTGCTGATTCGGTGACGCCTGCGCAAACTAACACTGTCGGTGTGCCTGACATCGAACGGGATGCCGAGGCGTCATCGGGAGTTGACTTTCACTACCGGTCGGTAACACACTCGCGTTACCGTTAGTAACATCACTGGCAACAGTGCACGCACCGCCGCTGGAGGGGACATGGCCGAGTTCACCATGGAGCTCAACGACGAACAGAAGGAGGTCCGGGACTGGCTGCACGGCTTCGCCGCCGACGTGATCCGTCCCGCGGCCGCCGAATGGGACGAGCGTGAGGAAACCCCCTGGCCGGTCATCCAGGAGGCGGCGAAGGTCGGCATCTACTCCCTCGACTTCTACGCGCAGCAGTACTTCGACCCCACCGGCCTCGGCATCCCGATGGCCATGGAGGAGTTGTTCTGGGGCGACGCGGGCATCGCCCTCTCCATTGTGGGCACGGGCCTGGCCGCCGTGGGCGTTCTCGCCAACGGGACCGAGGAGCAGATCGGCACCTGGATCCCCCAGATGTACGGCGACGCGAACGACGTCAAGGTGGCCGCGTTCTGCTCCTCCGAGCCCGACGCCGGCTCCGACGTCGCCTCCCTGCGCACGCGTGCCGTGTACGACGAGGCCAAGGACGAGTGGGTGATCAACGGCACGAAGACCTGGGCCACCAACGGCGGCATCGCCAACGTCCACGTCGTCGTCGCCAGCGTAGACCCGGAGCTGGGCTCGAAGGGCCACGCATCCTTCATCGTCCCGCCGGGCACGCCGGGGCTCGCGCAGGGCCAGAAGTTCAAGAAGCACGGCATCCGCGCCTCGCACACCGCCGAGGTCGTCCTCGACGACGTCCGGGTTCCCGGCTCCTGCCTGCTCGGCGGCAAGGAGAAGCTGGACGAGCGCCTCGCCCGCGCCCGCGAGAAGGCCAGGGCGGGCGGCGAGCGGGTGAAGAACGCGGCCATGGCCACCTTCGAGGCATCGCGGCCGGCCGTGGGCGCGATGGCGGTCGGCACCGCCCGGGCCGCCTACGAGGTCGCCCTCGACTACGCGAAGACCCGCGAGCAGTTCGGGCGCCCGATCATCGACAACCAGGGCATCGCCTTCCAGCTCGCGGACATGCGGACCCAGATCGACGCGGCCCGTCTGCTGGTGTGGCGCGCCTCCTGGATGGCGGTCAACGGCAAGCCGTTCACCGCGGCCGAGGGGTCGATGTCGAAGCTCTTCGCGAGCGAGACCGCGAAGAAGGTGAGCGCGCAGGCCATCCAGATCCTGGGCGGCAACGGCTACACCCGGGAGTACCCGGTGGAGCGGATGCACCGGGACAGCGCGATCTACACGATCTTCGAGGGGACCAGCGAGATCCAGCGGCTGGTCATCGCGCGGACCCTGTCGGGCATGCCGATCCGCTAGCGCCGACGGCGCCGACGGGGTGCGGGAGCGCGGCCGGCCGTCCGTCGTGGCCTGCCGGGCGGCTCCCCGCGCCCCTTCCGGCCGGCGCGCTCCCCGCGCACCCGTCGGCCGGCGCGCTCACCGGTGCCTGAGCGGGGTGAGCTGCTGGATGTCGTACTTCGCCCGCAGCTCCTCGATGGCGGCCTGGTCGGGAGGGCCGCCGTTGCCCAGGATCTCCAGCAGCTCCTCGAAGTAGCGCTCGTGGTCCGGCGGGGGAGACGCCTGGAAGAACATCTTCGCGGGCGTGTCCGTCGGGTTGGCGAACGCGTGCGGACACCCGGGGGGCACGACGATCACCGTGCCCGGAGTCGCCCGGACCACCCGGGTGCCCGAGACCGACTCCCAGCGCTGCCAGTGGTCGGGGGTGCGGATGCGCGGCTCGAAGGCGAGCACGTCCAGTTCGCCCTCCAGGACGTAGAACAACTCCTCGCTGCGGGTGTGCACATGGGCGCCGACGTCGAAGCCCGGCGGGACCTCCACCTCGAAGGTGGAGGCCATCCGCGAGTGCGTGCCGGTGACCTTGAACGTCACACGCTGGGCGGGCGTCTCCACGACGCGGCCGTGCCCCGGCGGCACCAGCAGCCCCTCGGGCGGCGCCGTCTCCTGCACCGGCGCCTCCGCCTGCGCCGGTGCCACTCCCCGGGCCGCGGGCCCTTCCGGTACCGCCAGCCCCTCGGTCGTCGTCATCGGCCGCTCACCACGTCACGGGCAGGGCCTCGGGACCACGGATCAACGCGCCCTTCCTGAAGGTCACCTGCTCCGGCGGCACGGCCAGCCTCATGCCGGGCACCCGGTCCAGCAGGGCGTCCACCAGCAGTTCCGACTCCAGCCTGGCCAGCATCCCGCCGGGGCAGTAGTGCGGGCCGAAGCCGAACGCCACGTGCGGGTTGGGACTGCGGGAGAAGTCGATGACCTCCGGGTCGGGAAAGACCTCCGGGTCGCGGTTCGCGGCCAGGTAGGACACGTAGACCGCGTCGCCGGCCCGGATCCTCATGCCCCGGACGTCCACGTCCTCCAGGGCGATCCGGGACAGCCCGACGGCGTTGCGGTGCGGGATCCAGCGCAGCAGCTCGTCGATCGCCCGCGGGCGGATCCCGGGGTCGGAGCGCAGCCGCTCCACCAGCTCTGGGCGGCTCAGCAGCAGATGGAACATCTGGCCGCTGTTGTTGGTGACCGCCTCGCCGCCGATCTGCAGCAGCACCGCGAGACCGACCGCCTCCTCCAGCGTGATCTCGGCCCGGCCCACCGCGGCACCCAGCAGCGAGGCGACGTCCTCGCCCGTGCTGCCCTCGCGCAGCCCGACGAGGTCGGAGAAGTACGCGCTCATCTCGCGTTTGGCCTTCTCGCTGACGTCCTTGCCGTGCGAGGAGGACAGGATCATCTGGGTCCAGGTGTGCATCGCGTGCCGGTCGGCGGCCGGGACCCCCATCAGCTCGCAGATCACCGCGATGGGGAAGGGGCCGAGCACCGCCGCCGTCAGGTCGGCGGGCGGGCCGTCCTGGAGCAGTTCGTCGACCAGCTCGTCCAGCATCACGCGCGCCTTGCCGCGGATCCGCTCCACCCCCTTGGAGGTGAAGGCGGCGGCGACCGCGCGGCGCAGCCTGGTGTGGTCGGGCGGGTCCAGGAAGCCGACCGCGCCCCGGTCCGGTATGAAGTGCGGGGCGAGCCGGGTCACTTGACGGCCCATCACGGCCTCGCGGCTGAAACGGGGGTCGTTGGCCACCATGCGCACGTCGTCGTAGCGGGTGACCAGCCACGCCCAGCCCTCGCCGTTGGGCAGCTGGACGCGGGTGAGGGGGCCCTCGCCCATCAGCTCGGTGAGCACCGGGTCGAAGTCCGTGCCGGCCAGGTCGACGGCCGGCCAGTGCCGCACCGGAGGCAGCGCCTCGCCGGCCGGCTCGGTCAGGGTCTCTTCGATCATCGCGTCATCTCACCGTCCTGGACCCAGCGGCCCACGGTCATCTCCGCGGTGATGCCGGGGCCGAACCCGGCGAGCAGCCCGCGCGCCCGGTGCTCGGCACCGCCCTCGTCGAACAGGCGGCGCAGCGCGTCCAGCACGACGGCGCTCGCGATGTTGCCGTACTCGGTGAGCGTGGACCGGCTGAACCGGAACGCGTGCGGGTCGACCTTGAGGAACTTGCTCAGGTCGTCGAGTATTCGGGGACCGCCCGCGTGGATGATGTAGAAGTCCAGGTCGGAGGCGTCCCAGCCGTGGTTGCCCGCGAGTTCCTGGAGCGCCGGGGCGAGTGGCTCCATGGTGGTCGGCACCCGCTTGTCCAGCAGGAAGTGGAAACCGGTGGCCCGGACGTCGTAGGCGATCCAGTCCTCGGTCTTGGGGATCAGGTACGACCCGTTGCGCTCCAGCTGTACGCCCGTGCCGCCCCGGCCGCGTACCACTGCGGCCGCGATGCCGTCGCCGAACAGGCCGTTGGACAGCAGCGACCCGACGCCGAGGTCGGTGGGCTGGTAGCACAGCGAGCAGAACTCGCAGGCCACGATGAGCGCGTTGCCCTCCGGGTAGGCCGAACAGAAGTCGTGGGCCCGGTTGATGGCCGCGCCGCCGGCCGCGCAGCCCAGCTGGGCTATGGGGAGCTGGCGGGTGGTGCTCGAGAAGTCCATCTCGTTGATCAGCCACGCGGTCAGCGAGGGCATCATGAAGCCCGTGCACGACACGTAGATGATCACGTCGATGTCCGTGGTCAGGAGTTCCGCCTCGTCGAGCGCCTGCTGGATCACCGCGGGGACGCGGGCCTTGGCCTCGGCCTCGTAGAGCTTGTTGCGGTCCTCGAACCCGGGGTGCTTCAGGGTCTCCTCGATGGGCTGCACGATGTGCCGGGTGCGGACTCCCGTGTTCTCGATCAGCCGGAGGGCCAGGGGGAGCTGGGGGTGGTCCGCGTGGTGCTCACGGGCCAGATCCAGCGTCTCCTCCATCGTGATCACGTGTTCGGGTACGGACACCGAGGGTCTGCACAAAGTAGCCATGAGCCGTCCCTGCTTTCGCCGTCCGGCAGACCTGCGCCCGCCGGTCAGAAGGTGGTCCACCCGGAGGTGGTCCACCCGGAGGTGGTCCACCCAGGTTCACCCGAGGGGCTGACGATCTCTCGTCGGATTACTCCGAATCGGGGACAACGGGCTGTGACCGGTCCCGGCCCCGTGACGGCTCGGGGGAGGACGCGGAAGGAGGGCCGCAGCGGCTGCCGCGACCCTCGACTTCTCTCATCGCAGGGGACTTTGTGCCCGGTACGCGCCCGGCCGGCGGGAGCCGCTACGGCGCCCCGCTGCTGTGTGCGATGCAGGCCACGTCGATGCGGTCCGCCAGCTTCGCCAGCTCGATGGTCAAAGCGGCCACGGTGTCCTCGTCGAGCTGCTCCCCGGCCTCGACGAGATGCAGCCACCGCCCGCCCACGGTCCGCAACAACTTACTCACGTCGGCCGCCGCCACCTGCAAGGTACCGCGGTCGTCGACGATCAGAGGCAGAGTCACTTCGCGGTTCACAATCGGGATGGTAGCCGCGCGGCGCTCACGCACCCTGCCAAACCGTGGTGATGTTGCAGAACTCCCGGATTCCGTGCCCGGACAGCTCACGGCCGTACCCGGACCGCTTCACGCCGCCGAACGGGAACGCCGGGTGCGAGGCGGTCATCCCGTTGACGTACACCGCGCCCGCCTCCAGGTCCCGGGCGAACCGCTCCACCTCGTTCTCGTCCCGGGTCCACACGTTCGAACTCAGTCCGAACGGGGAGTCGTTCGCGATCAGGAGCGCCTCGTCCAGGTCGGCGGCCCGGTACAGCGTGGCGACCGGCCCGAACGCCTCCTCGCGGTGGATGCGCATCTCCCGGGTGATGCCGGCCAGCACGGTCGGCGGGTAGTACCAGCCCGGCCCGTCCGGCCGCTCCCCGCCGCACAGCACCCGGGCCCCGCTGCGCTTCGCGTCGTCGACCAGTTCCTCCAGGTCGGTGCGTCCCTGTTCGCTGGCGAGGGGCCCGACCTCGGTGTCCTCCTCCAGCGGGTCGCCGATCCTGAGCGCCTCCATGCCCGCGACGAACTTCTCGGCGAAGGCGTCGTAGACGTCCGTGTGCACGATGAATCGCTTGGCCGCGATGCAGGACTGCCCGTTGTTCTGCACCCGCGCGGTCACGGCGACCCGCGCCGCCCGGTCGAGGTCGGCGGAGGGCATGACGACGTACGGGTCGCTGCCGCCCAGCTCCAGCACCGTCTTCTTGATCATCTCGCCGGCGGTGGAGGCCACCGCGCGGCCGGCCGGCTCGCTGCCCGTGAGCGTCGCGGCCTTCACCCGCTCGTCGCGCAGGACGTCGTCCACCGCGCCCGAGCCGATCAGCAGGGTCTGGAAGCAGCCCTCGGGGAAGCCCGCCCGGTGGAAGAGGTCCTCCAGGTACAGGGCCGTCTGGGGCACGTTCGAGGCGTGCTTGAGCAGGCCCACGTTGCCCGCCATCAGCGCGGGCGCGGCGAACCGGACCACCTGCCAGAGCGGGAAGTTCCACGGCATGACGGCGAGGACCGGGCCCAGCGGCCGGTAGGTCACCCGCACCCGGGAGGCGCCGGAGTCGCTCACGTCCACCGCGGGCGGCTCCTCGTCGGCCAGCAGCCCCTCGGCGCGTTCGGCGTACCAGCGCATCGCCTTGGCGCACTTCGCGGCCTCCGCGCGGGCCTGCGTGACCGGCTTGCCCATCTCGGTGGTCATCACCCGGCCGATCTCCCGCTGGTCCTCGTCCAGCAGGTCGGCGGCCTTGTTCAGCATGCGCGCGCGTTCGGCGAAGGAGGTCGTCCGGTACGTGCGGAACGTCGCCTCGGCGAGCTGGAGCCGGCGTTCCAGCTCCTCCTCGCCCATGGGCTCGTACGTCTTGAGCGTCTCGCCGTTGGCCGGGTTCACCGTGGCGATGGGCATGGCTGGCCTCCCTGGGAGCGGGCTTGCTTCGACCTTCGCGCGCGACTGCGCCGATCGCAACGCGTGGGCCCCTGTTCAGGCCGAGTGCTCCGCCAGCCGGTCCAGAAACGCGGACTGGGCCGGGATGATCACGGCACGGGCCCGGTCGAGACCGAACCAGGCAACCCGGTCCAGCTCCGGGAACTCCGCCGTGCGGCCCGACCTCGGCGGCCACTCCATGGTGAAGGTCCCCGGCTCGATCGCCGCGGGGTCCAGGTCCGCCTCGATCGCCCACGCCGTGACGATCTTGCCGTTGGCCTGCGTGACCTCGCCCAGCGCCAGGGCCGTCCCGTCCGGCGGCGCGAGACCCAGCTCCTCGCGGAACTCCCGCCGGGCCGCCTCCCAGGCGGGCTCGTCCGGTGCGTACTCGCCCTTGGGCACGGTCCACGCGCCCGCGTCCTTCTTCGCGAAGAACGGTCCGCCCATGTGGCCGAGCAGCACCTCGAGACGGGCGTCGGTGTGCCGGAACAGCAGGAGTCCCGCACTGCGCCTGGCCGCACGCGCCGTCACGGCCCGACCTCCGGGTGAGCCGCCAGCAGGGCCTCCACCGTATCGGCCTCCTCGGGCCGTTTGTCCTCGCGGTAGCGGACCACGCGCGCGAAGCGCAGGGTGACGCCGGCCGGGTAGCGGGAGGAGCGCTGCAGACCGTCGTAGGCGATCTCCACGACGAGTTCGGGGCGCACCGTGACCCCCCAGCCGTGCTCCTCGACGGCCAGTTCCCCGAGTCTTCCGGTCTGCCAGACGAGCATCGCGTCGGTCATGCCCTTGAAGGTCTTGCCGAGCATCGCGAAGCCGCCGTCCGGGGTGCGGGCGCCGAGATGCAGGTTGGAGAGCCGGCCGGTGCGGCGGCCGTGCCCCCACTCGGCGGCCAGCACCACCAGGTCCAGCGTGTGCACGGGCTTGACCTTCAGCCACGACGCGCCGCGCCGGCCCGCGCTGTACGGGGCGTCCAGCGCCTTGACGACCACGCCTTCGTGGCCCCGGGCCAGCGTGTCGGCGAGGAAACGCTCCGCCTCGGGGATGTGCTCGGGACCGGAGGCGACCGTGCGGCGGACCCGCATCGGGGCGGGCACCAGATCGCTGAGCATCGCGTGCCGCTCGGCGAAGGGCAGGTCGAGCAGGTCCACGCCGTCCACCGACAGCAGGTCGAAGAAGACGGGGGAGACGGGCACCTCCTCGGCCGCCCGCGCCACGTCCACCCGGGAGCCCACCCGCCCCGCCGTCTCCTGGAAGGAGCGCGGCCGGCCGGTCGCGTCGAAGGAGAGCACCTCGCCGTCCAGGATGAACCGTTCGCTCGCCAGGGCCAGAGCCGCGCGGGTCACCTCGGGCAGCCGGTCGGTGATGTCGTCCAGGGTGCGGGTGTGGACCCGTACCGCGCTGCCCTCCCGGTGCACCTGCACGCGGATGCCGTCCAGCTTCTCCTCCACCGCGCACGCGCCGAGCTTCTCCACCGCCTCGGCGACCGAGGAGGCGCTGTGCGCCAGCATCGGCAGCACCGGACGGCCGACGGTGAGCCGGAACCGGTCCAGGGCCCCGGGCCCGTCGGCCAGCAGCGCCTGCGCCACCGTCTGCAGCGACCCGGCGAGCATCACCGCCCGCCGTACGTCCGCCGCGTCCGCGCCGGTCGCCCGGGCCAGGCCCTCCACGGCGACCGCGTCCAGCGCGCCCTGCCGGACCTCGCCGGTCAGCAGGCCGAGCAGGAAGCGCTGCTCGCCCTCGGTGGCCGCGCCCATCAGCTCGCCGACGATCCGGGCGCGCTCGGCCTGGGAGCCGGGGCCGGACACCTTGCCCAGCTCGCCGAGCCGGGCGTCGACCTCCCGCACGGTGAGCGAGGGCTCGGCGGCGGGCGGCACCGGGCGGCCCAGCACCTTCCAGCCGACGCCGAGGCGTCCCTGGGGGAGCCGTCCGGCCAGATAGGGGATGACGATGGGCACGTCGTCCGCCTCCGCCTCCCGGAAGAGCTCCGCGAGCAGGGCGGTCTTGCGGGATCTGGCCGCCGTGGCGGCCACCTCCCGGGAAACCTCCGCGAGCCGGGTCAGCAGCATGCAGTCAATGTGACCCGGCGGCCCACGCTCTACACCCTGCTCGGACCGCGGGGCCGGTCGCGGGGCGAGAGGATGCGGGTAAGGGCGCGTACGGTGCGGCCGGCGCGAGTGACGCGATCGACTGTTCCCCGATCGGCAAGCGACCGCTTAGTATGCGGTGGACCCGGTCAGACGAAGCAGTCCCGTGGAGGCCCCCATGCAGGCATGGCAAGTGCACGAGAACGGCGAGCCGGGCGAGGTGATGCGCCTGGCGGAGGTGGAGCGGCCCACGCCCGGCGAGGGTCAGGTGCTGCTCCGCGTGCGGGCCGCCAACATCAACTTCCCGGACGCCCTGCTCTGCCGCGGCCAGTACCAGGTACGGCCGCCGCTGCCCTTCACGCCCGGCGTGGAGATCTGCGGCGAGACCGAGGACGGCCGCCGGGTGCTCGCCAACCCGGCCCTGCCTCACGGCGGCTTCGCCGAGTACGCCCTCGCCGACGCCCGCGCCCTGCTGCCGGCGCCCGACTCGCTGGACGACGCCGAGGCCGCCGCGCTGCACATCGGCTACCAGACGGGCTGGTTCGGCCTGCACCGCAGGGCCCGCCTCGAGGCCGGGGAGACCCTGCTCGTGCACGCCGCCGCCGGCGGTGTCGGCAGCGCGGCCGTGCAGCTCGGCAAGGCGGCCGGGGCCACCGTGATCGGCGTGGTCGGCGGCGCGCGGAAGGCCGCCGTGGCCCGCGAACTGGGCTGTGACGTGGTGGTCGACCGGCACGCCGAGGACGTGATCGCGGCCGTCAAGGAGGCCACCGGCGGCCGGGGCGCCGACGTGGTCTACGACCCGGTGGGCGGTGAGGCCTACACCCAGTCCGCCAAGCTCGTCGCCTTCGAGGGCCGGATCGTCGTCGTCGGCTTCGCGAGCGGCACCATCCCCAGCCCGGCCCTCAACCACGCGCTGGTGAAGAACTACGCCATCCTCGGCCTGCACTGGGGCCTGTACGCCACCAAGAACCCGAAGCTCATCCTGCGCTGCCACGAGGAGCTGACCGCACTGGCCGCCAGCGGTGCGATCAAGCCGCTGGTGAGCGAGCGGGTGCCGCTCGACGCAGCCGCCGCGGCCGTGCAGCGCGTCGCCGACGGTGTGACCACCGGCCGGGTGGCCGTGGTCATGGACAAGGGAGCCGCCGTATGACCGACGCCGACGACCTCAGGCGCCGCACCGCCGAACTGCTGGCCGCCCACCCGCCGGCCGGCACCGACCGCCTGGAGTTCCTCCGGGCCCGCTTCGACGCCGGCCTCGCCTGGGTGCACTACCCCGAGGGCCTCGGCGGCCTCGGCGCCCCGCGCTCCCTGCAGACCGTGGTCGACACCGAGCTGGAGGCCGCCGGCGCCCCGGACAACGACCCCCGGCGCATCGGCATCGGCCTCGGCATGGCCGCGCCGACCATCCTGCGCTACGGCACCGAGGAGCAGAAGCGGCGCTTCCTGCGGCCCCTGTGGACCGGCGAGGAGGTCTGGTGCCAGCTCTTCAGCGAGCCCGGCGCCGGCTCCGACCTGGCCGCGCTCGGCACCCGTGCCGTACGGGAGGGCGACGACTGGGTGGTCGACGGGCAGAAGGTGTGGACCTCCAGCGCCCACGTCGCCCGCTGGGCCATCCTCATCGCGCGCACCGACCCGGGCGTGCCCAAGCACGCGGGCATCACCTACTTCCTGTGCGACATGACCGACCCCGGTGTCGAGGTGCGGCCGCTGCGCCAGATCACCGGCGAGGCCGAGTTCAACGAGGTCTTCCTCACCGGCGTCCGCATCCCCGACACCCGCCGCCTCGGCGAGATCGGCGACGGCTGGCGGGTCGCCCAGACCACCCTGAACAACGAGCGCGTCGCCATCGGCGGCATGCGGCTGCCCCGCGAGGGCGGCATGATCGGCCCGGTCTCAGCGACCTGGCGGGAGCGCCCGGAGCTGCGCACCCACGACCTGCACCAGCGGCTGCTGACCCTCTGGGTCGAGGCCGAGGTCGCCCGGCTCACCGGTGAACGCCTGCGCCAGCAGCTCGTCGCCGGCCAGCCGGGACCGGAGGGCGCCGGCATGAAGCTCGCCTTCGCCCGGCTCAACCAGGCGATCAGCGGCCTGGAGGTCGAACTCCGCGGCGAGGAGGGACTGTCGTACGACGACTGGACCATGCGCCGCCCCGAACTGGTCGACTTCACCGGCCGCGACGCCGGCTACCGCTACCTGCGCTCCAAGGGCAACAGCATCGAGGGCGGGACCAGCGAGGTCCTGCTGAACATCGTCGCCGAGCGGGTCCTCGGCCTGCCCGCCGAGCCGCGCACCGACAAGGACGTCGCATGGAAGGACCTCGCCCGATGAGCGAACAGCGGGATCTCCTCTACTCCGAGGAGGAAGAGGCGCTGCGCGCGGCCGTCCGCGACCTGCTCACGGACCACTGCGCCCCGGCCGACGTGATCAGCCGCACAGAGTCGGACGCGCCGCACGACCTCGCCCTGTGGAAGTCGCTCACCGAGAGCATGGGCCTCGCGGGGCTGCTGGTGCCCGAGGTCCACGGCGGCCAGGGCGCCACGCACCGGGAGGCGGCCGTCGTCCTGGAGGAGCTGGGCCGGGCGATCGCCCCCGTGCCCTACCTGACCAGCGCGGTCGTGGCCACCGAGGCCCTGCTGGCCTGCGGGGACGAGGAACTGCTCGGCCGGCTGGCCTCCGGGCGGACCATCGGCGTCCTCGCCGTCGGCCTGCACCGCGCCCCGGGCGCCGATTTCCCGGCCGTACGGCTGGAGGGCGGCACCCTGCACGGGGAGCTGACCGGCATCGCCGACGCGGCCGCCGCCGACGTGCTGCTCGTCCCCGCCGACGACGGCGGTCTGTACGCCGTGTCCGCCGACGCGGCGACCGTCACCCCGCAGATCTCCCTGGACCTGACCCGGCCGCTCGCCACCGTCGCCCTCGACGGCGCGGCCGGCCGCCGGATCGGAGCCGCGGAACCCGCCGTGCGCCAGGCACTGCGGTCCGCCGCGGGGCTGCTCGCCTCGGAGCAATTCGGCGTCGCCGACTGGGCGCTGACCGAGACGGTCCGCTACCTGAAGGAGCGCAGGCAGTTCAACCGGCAGGTCGGCGGCTTCCAGGCGCTCAAGCACCGGCTCGCCCAGCTCTGGCTGGAGGTGGTCAACCTGCGGGCCGCCGCCCGCGCCGCCGCCGACGCGCTGGCCTCGGGCCGGGACACCGACGTCTCGGTCGCCGTCGCGCAGGCGTACGCGGCGCCCGTCGCCGTCCACGCGGCCGAGGAGGCGCTGCAACTGCACGCCGGGATCGGCATGACCTGGGAGCACCCGATCCACCTGTACCTCAAGCGGGCCAAGGCGGACTCCCTCGCCTACGGCACCGCGGGAGCGCACCGCACGGCCCTGGCGGCACTGGTCGACCTCCAGGCGCCCTGACCCGGGCGCGCGCCGAGCCCGCCCCACCCGGGGCGGGCTCCGCCGCGTCTCCGCGCGGCGAGGTGAACGGGGGGCGGCGGTCCAGCCAATTCGCTTGTACGCAAGGATCGTTGGCTCCCTCCTGCCCGCATACTTCCCCAGGTCCCGTTCGGCACCTCAAGGGAGGCAGCGCATGGCCCTCACCACCCGTCGCGGAGCCCTCACCGCCCTCGGCGCCGCCCTCACGGGCGCGATCACCCTTCCCTCCACCCCGGCCCGGGCCGGCGGCGGCCACCGCGGCCCGCGCCCGCTGTGGCACGCGCACGCCCACAACGACTACGAGCACCCGCGACCGCTGTACGACGCCCTCGACCACCGCTTCGGCAGCGTCGAGGCCGACATCTTCCTCGTCGGCGACCAGCTCCTCGTCGGCCACGACCCCTCCGAACTCGACCCGGCCCGCACCCTGGAGTCCCTCTACCTCGCCCCGCTCGCCGCCCGCGTCCGCGCCAACCGAGGCACCGTGTACCGCGGTTGGCACCGCCCGCTGCAACTCCTCGTCGACATCAAGACCGAGGGCGCCTCGACCTACCTCGCACTCGACCGCCGACTCCGGCGCCACCCGCACCTGTTCACCACCTGGGCGCACGGTCGCGTCCGCCCCGGCCCGGTCACCGCCGTCGTATCCGGCGACCGCGCAGCCCGCGTCCCGCTGGAGACCCAGACCGAGCGCCGTGCCTTCTACGACGGCCGCCTCACCGACCTCGGCGGCCCGGCGCCCGCCTCCCTCATCCCGCTGATCAGCGACGCCTGGACGGCGAACTTCAGCTGGCAGGGCGAGGGGACCTTCCCGGCCGCCGAGCGGCGCAAGCTGCGCGACCTCACCGCCGCCGCCCACGCGCGCGGGCAGCGCGTCCGGTTCTGGGCCACCCCGGACACGGCCGGCCCGGCCCGGGACGCCCTGTGGACCGAACTGCTCCGCGCGGGCGTCGACCAGCTCAACACCGACGACCTCGCGGGCCTCGAAAAGTTCCTCGACGCCCACCGGTTCGCGTAAGACCACACGATCGGAGGACATGTCAGCCGCCCGGACGAACCCCCCGCTACGCCACACTTGCGGCCGAACGCCGCTCATGGGGCGTGGCGGAGGAGGTTCCAATGGCCATTTCCATCTCTGTGGTGCTGCTGCTCCTGATCCTGGCGGTGGTGTTCATCCGCAACGGCGCGCTGAAGATCTCGCACGCCCTGGTCTGCATGCTGCTCGGCTTCTATCTGGCCAGTACCAGCATGGCGCCCACCATTCACAGCGGGCTGACCGCGACCGCCGACCTGGTCAGCAGCCTGCGGCCCTGACCGGGCGCCGGGTCAGGACGAGAAGACCCCGATACCGTTCGCCACGGGGCGCTCGGTGCCGCCGCTCGGGTGGTTGCGGACCTTGACCGCGCGTGCTCCCGCCGCACGGGTGACCATCTCGGACGAGCCGCCGCCGTCGAGGTTGAACGCGTCGGTGGCGCCCAGGTCGTCCATGGCGGCCGCCTCCTCGGCGACCGTCATGCCGGTCCGGTAGGCGGCGGCCCCGTCCAGCGCGAGCAGCAGCATCCGCCGGCCGCCGTTCGCGAAGCCGACGACGGTGCGCACGGCCGAGGTGGTGTCGTCCAGCCCGGACAGCGGCCTGCCGTCGCGCAGCACCGGGTAGCCGCCGATCGCGAACGTGTAGGAAACCTTGGCGGTGGCCGCCACCAGGGCGTGGGTGACGGTCACCCGGTCGCCCGGCGACAGCTCGCGCAGCCGGCGCGCGCCCTCATCGCGGCCCACCAGGACCGTGGTGCCCGCGGCGATCGGCCCGCTGCCCGGCGTGGCGGCGGTGGAGGTCACCCGGCCGTCGCGCACCTTCACCTCGTAGGTGTCCGTGCTGCACCCAGCCGCCCGGTTCGTGTCCGTGCCGCAGGTGGCGCGCACCCGGGAGGCGCTGCCCCAGCGGGAGGTGAAGGCGCCGACGGAGTTCTGCGGCAGCGCGTACTGGTTGAGGCCCTTGAGCGGGAACCGTCCCTCCGGTGTGGTCACGGTTCCGGTGAGGGTGAGGCGGTCCAGGCGGGCCCGCCGGTCGGTGCCGACCCCGAGGACGTCCCGGGTGCCGGTGCCGGGCGGCAGCGCCGGCCCGAACCGCTGCCCCGCCGGGACCGCCGCCTTGAGCACCCGGCCCGCCGCGACCGCCGGACCCACGCTCGCCCCCGTCGCCTCGACGCCCGGGTGCTGGGTCTCGCTGATGTTGAAGAAGTCGCCGTTGACCCCGCCGACCGCGCCGGCCGCGTCCGCCATCCCGGACACGGTCTCCCGGGCGGCCACCGCCCCCGGGTGCAGCAGGTCGAGACGGACATGGCGGTTCGTCAGGTCGACGGTGAGCAGATGGGCGTGGGTCCTGCCCGCCGCCGCGCGGATGTCGAACTGCCGGTAGGTGACCCCCGGCGCGATCCGTCTGCCCAGCGTGGCGGCGCCGGCCGGCGCGGCCCCCGCGAGGGACGCACCGGCCAGCACACCGAACGCCGTGAGAGTGGAGAGAACCGATCTGCCTGCTGCCGTCTGCCGCCGATCGCGCGCCACTGCGCCCCCTGATGTCTCGTCAACTGTCCCAGGACTCGGGGGAAGTGCACCAGACGGTGGTGGCGCTCAGGCCGGCTAGGCGTCGACTACGCGAGAACGGGTGAGAAAACGCACCCCCTCGGGTGCTTCCAGCGAGAAACCGCTCCCCCGTCCGGGTACCACGTCCACGATCAGCCGGGTGTGACTCCAGACCTCGTACTGACTGCGCGACATCCAGAAGGTCACCGGCTCCTCGACCCCGTCCACGGCCAGCTCCGCGAGCAGCACGTCCGAGCCGCCGGTGCGGAACTCGCCGTCGGGGTAGCACATCGGCGCGCTGCCGTCGCAGCAGCCGCCGGACTGGTGGAACATCAGCGGGCCGTGCTCCGCGCGCAGCCGGCGCACCAGCTCGGCGGCCTGCGGGGTCAGTTCGACGCGGGGGAGTACCTCTTCCATGGTCACCGTCCTGGGAGCGGGCGTCGGGGGCGATCCAGTCTCACGGCTCGTCAGGGCGGCGTCCAGCGGGCGTCCTTCGCCGCGGTCGGGGTCAGCGGTGGCTGAGGACGTTGACGACCTTGCCGTTGGGGTCGCGTACGAAGAACCGCCGTACGCCCCACTCCTCGTCGGTGAGCGGGTGCACGATCTCCGCGCCCCGCGCCCGCATCGCCGCGTACACGGCGTCGACGTCCTCCACCTCGATGCTCAGGTCGGGGACGACGGGCGCGGTGCGGTCCGCGCTCATGAGGCTGAGCTGGACGGCCGGGTTGCGGGCCGAGGCCAGCGTCCTGATCCAGCCGAGGTCCATCACCTCCTCGAACCCCAGCACCCCGTAGAAGTCGGTGCTCTCCGCCGGGGCGTTCGACCTGATGTTGGGCACGACACGGCGTACGTACATCTCACGGCTCCGTTGGTCGGTCGGGCGGTCTGACGGTGTGACGGCCGGGCGGTGACGGGACGGTGCGGGCAGCGTATCCGGAGCGGGGCGCGAGCCGTCGGCGCTACAACCCGTGCGGCAGCCGGGGAGTCTCATCCTGAGACGGGGTGGGGAGGCGCCATGGACGAGCGCGCAACTGTGCCGGGCGAGGGCCGGGACGAGCACGGTTCGCCCTTGGGGTGGGGCGCGACGGCGGTCGGCGTCGCCGTCGTGGTGTGGCTGGCGTTCGGACCGCTCGGGCCCCTGTGGCTCTACGTCCTCGGCTGGGTGGCGGCACTGTCGGCGCTGGAAGGTGTCTCCAGGCTGGTACGGCGTCAGGGTCGGCCCGTTCCCTCGCCGGGCCGCCTCGTGGCCGGGCTGCTGCGGCTCGGGCCGGAGTCGTGGCTGGTGGCGCCCCGCTGGGGCAGGGTGCGGCCGGCCGCCGGGGGCTTCCTGGTGTTCGCCGTCATGTCCGGCTACATGGGGTGGCAGGCCGCTCAGGAGTACGAGCTGGTGGCCGGCCTCCGGGAACACGGCCGCAGGACCGATGCCACCGTGGTCGAGGTGACCGACCGCTCGGAGGAGGGCCGTGCGCTGAGCGTGGCCGTGCGCTTCGACGCTCCGTCCGGGCCCGTGCAGGCGCATGTCGACCTTCCGTCCGGCCTGGCGGACGACGCGCGGCCGGGCGCGGTCGTCCCCGTCGCGTACGACCCGGCGCGTCCCACCGAGGTCCGCCAGGTCGCGTTCCTCGACGGCCGCGACGCCGACGGAACCCGGACGGGCGCGATCGTGGTGGGGCTGCTCGCGGCGGGCTTCCTGGCGGGGACCACCAGGGAGGTGCTCCGCGTCAGGCGCCCGACGGAACCGGGCGGGGCGGTCGTGTCATGATCCTCGGATGCGAGGGACCGACGAGTTGGCGCAGGTGGAGGATCCGGCCTGGCCCCATGTGCGGGAGTTGCTGGACGGCAGCACGGTACCGGTGCGCGTGCTGCCCGCGGACCCGGACGAGGGCCGCCGGTGCGTGCTTCAGATGCAGGTCACCGCGCGTTCCACGCTGGGCGCGCTGGCGCTGCACTGCGGCGGACTCGTCCTGGACGACGGCTGGGTGCGGGTGTTCGGCGGTGGGTCGGCCGCGGTCGGCGGGCTGCCGAGTCTGGGTCGGGTGAATCGTTTCCCCGAGAGCTTCGATCCCGGCTGGCACCCGTCGACCGGTCTCGTCGTCGGCCAGGACGTGCTCGGCGGGGTGTTCGCCCTGAACGGCCACGACCCGGCCGCTGCCGGCCGCCCCGGTGCCCCCGGGCAGATGACCTACTTCGCCCCCGACACCCTGGAGTGGGAGGCCATGGACATGGGCCACTCCACGTGGGTGTGGTGGCTGCTGTCGGGCCGTCTGGAGACGTTCTACGACGGTCTGCGCCCGCCCGGCTGGCGCGAGGAGTCCGCCGCCCTCGACCTCGCGCAGGGCCTGTCCATGTACCCGTTCCCGTGGACCGGGGAGGCACGCGAGAACCTCGCGGCCACCAGCAGACGGCCCGCCCCGATGCGGGAGATCCTCGGCCTGGCCACGGACTTCGCCCATCAGGCGGGGCTCACCGACCCGGGGTTCCTCGGCGAGGTGTGAGCCACCGGGTCTGCCGCCCCACCCTGACGGGCCCAGCTCCCGCGCCCCGCGCACCTGCGCCCAGCCGTCGCCCCCCGCGCCCCGGGCTCTGCCGCAGAAGCTGAGCAAGGCGGAGGTGTCCCAGCGGGTGAGCAAGCCGGGAGGTCCCCGGCCAGGCGAAGATGAGCCGCGAGGATTTCATCGGCGCCCTCGCGCACAGCGGCCGCCGCCGTGGAAGCTCCCAGCCGTCCCTGGGGGGATGTCGCCCGCGGACGACGGCCGGGAACCCGCTGGAGGTCCCGACGACGAGCCGGCCGGGCTGCCGGTCGTGCTCACCGTGGTGGCGGGCCGCCCGACCCACCGGGCCGCCGGCCTCTGAGGGCGGGCGGCCCGGCCGGGTCAGTGGCGGGCGGTCGCGGCCGGGTGTCCGGGCCCCGCGGCGGCCGGCGGGTCCACCACGTCCACGTCGCTCGCCCGGACGTAGGCGAGCCGGTGGTCGAACTGGATCTCGTAGTACGCCTCCTGGCCCTTCACCACCGGGGCCGGGGAGTCGCCGAAGGACGAGCGGTCGATGTAGGAGCCGAGGACGCGGGACTGGGTCACGTACCGCTGCCCGGCCCGCAGGGAGTAGGGGAGCGGCGCCTCGGGCTGCTCGTCCATGCCCTCCGGGTAGGCGTCCTTCTCGGGCAGGGCGCGGCCGAACACGGAGATCTCCTTCACTCCCTCCTTCGGGGTCACCACCCGGCCGCGCGCGCCGACCGCGGTCGGCTGCGCCTTCGGGTTCCTGAACCACGCCTTGTGGCCCTGGAACCAGATGGCCGTCCAGTCGCCGCTGCGCCCTGCGACCGCGAAGGTCTGGCCCGCCGAGACCCGCGAGCCCAGGTCGTTGACGTCCTCCGTGGAGTCCTCGCCGTCCGGGCGCCGGCCCGGGTCCTGGATGAGGGGCGCGTCGTCGGACGGCTCACTGCGCAGCCGCACGGCGCTGGAGCCGTGCGGCGCGCAGGGCACTCCGGCCTTGGCGCACCCCGTGAAGCGCGGCTTGTGCTTGCCGTAGTCCGGCAGGATCATCACGACGTCGCTGTCGGGCCCGGCGGTGGCCCGCAGCGGCGCGCCGAGCAGGTCGAAGTAGTGCCGCCAGTCCCAGAAGGGGCCCGGGTCGTCGTGCATGTCCGGGATGCTGTCCTCGGTGGGGGCCGGCACGTTGTCGTGCCCGAAGATGTGCTGCCGGTCCATCGGGACCTGGTACTTCTTCGCCAGGTAGCGCACCAGGCGGGCCGACGACCGGTACATCTGCTCCGTGTACCAGGCGTCGGGGTGCCGCAGGAAGCCCTCGTGCTCGACGCCGATCGAGCGGGCGTTGACGAACTGGCTCCCGGAGTGCCAGGCCGCGTCCTTGGTCTTGATGTGCTGGGTGACGTGACCGTCGCTGGAGCGGATGGAGTAGTGCCAGGACGCCTCCTCGGGGTCCTGGATGGTCAGGAGCATCGACGCCAGGGGCGCCTCGGTGTCGTGGATGACGATGTAGTCGATCCGCTGGTCCTTGGGCCGGTCGGCCACGTCGTGGTTGCCGTACGCGTCGTCGTCGATCCGGACGTAGGGCGCGCCGAGCCAGGAGCAGGACAGCTCGGGCGGGCACTCGACGTTCTTCGGCCGGGAGCCGCCCGGGGCGGCGGGCGCGTGCGGGCGTACCCCGGGGCTCGCGGTGAGGGTGACGTGCTGACCCGCGTCGGTGGTGCGCTGCGCGCCCCGGCGGATCACGTCGAAGACGTCGTTCGCGTAGATCTGCGCGGACACCTTGTCGGTGGTGCCGGGGAACCGGGCCACGGCCTCCCACCAGTCCGCCGGGTTGGCGCTGAGCGGCTTGCCGAGCTGCCGCTGGGTCGCCGCGAGGAGGGCGGCGCCGCCCCGCACGTTGGCGGCGTCGTCCGTGCGCAGCTGCGCGGCCGGCAGTCCGGTCAGGATCGCGGCCCGTTGCAGGTCCGCCGACTGCGCCGCGGGCTTGTCCGGGGTGCCGGCGTCCTGCTTGGCGGGCGGCCCGGCCGCCGCGGCGCGCGGCCGTGCGGGGTCGTGCGGGGCTTCCGGCGCCCGCGCCACGTGGGTGTCCACCAGGTGCATCGGCCCGTAGCCGCCGACGACGCTCGGGGCGCCGGGGTGGGAGTCCCACCGCGACTGGAGGTAGGACACGCCCATCAGGACGTTGCGGGGCACGTGGTACTCGTCCGCTGCGGCGGTGTAGTCGTCCTGCAGCCGTTGGTCGGGTGGCGAGCCCGTGTCGGCCGAACGGTCGATCAGCAACGGCACCAGCAGTGCAGCCGAGGCGGTCACGCAGATGATCCGCCGGTGTCCGCGTACGGTTCCTAGGACGCGTGGGGCGACGCGTTTCTTCATGCGGGCTGCCTCCAACGAGGTCGGTGAGGCCAGGACAAACGCGGCCAGGGCGAAGGGGGGTTGCCCTGTGCGTCACCCCTCGTACGTTTCCGTGCCTCGCGCGCCGCGTCGCGCCGAGCGTCACCGGCGTGGACCAGCCACGGGGTACAGGCCACCCGGTCGGCGGCAGTCGCGCCGGGCCGGGCGGGGCGGTCCTCAGTCCTCCTCGACGGGGTCGACGCGCCAGTCGGGACGGCCGGGCATGGGCGGGGTGTGCGGCCCGTGCAGCCACGCCGTCAGAAAGGGAGTCAGGTCCTGACCGGCCACGCGGGAGGCCAGTCTGACGAAGTCTCGGGTGCCGGCCACCCGGCCCCGGTAGGTCGTCACCCAGGACCGCTCGATCCGGTCGAAGGCGGCCTCGCCCACCTTCTGGCGCAGCGCGTAGAGCACCAGGGCGGAGCCGTCGTAGCGCATCTGGCGGAACAGGGTCCCCGCGGTGGGTTCGGCGGGCGCGCCGTCGTCGTGCCGCCACTGGTCGTGCTGCTCGTAGGCGGCCCGCATCGCCTCGTCGAGGTCCGGGCCGCCGTGGCCGTCGGTGTAGAGGCGCTCGTAGTAGCGGGCGTGTCCCTCGCTCAGCCACAGGTCGGACCAGCGGCGGATCGCCACGCTGTCGCCGGTCCAGTGGTGGGCGAGTTCGTGCACCAGGTTGCGTTCGGCGTCGACCCGGTCGCCGAGCAGGTCGGCGCTGGGCACCACGGACAGCGACTGGGTCTCCAGGGCCACCGGCAGGTCGGTGTCCCCGACCAGCACGCCGTAGCGGCGGAAGGGGTAGGGGCCGAGCCGCTGTTCCAGCCAGGCGAGGTGGTCCGGGGTGAGCGAGCGGTAGGCGCGGGTGCCGCCGACCAGGTCCTCGGCGACCACGTCGCGCACAGGCAGTCCGTGCGGCCCCGTGCCGTCCACGAGGGTGAACCTGCCGATGGCCAGCTGGACCAGCTGGGGCGCGAGCGGGTGCTCGGAGTCGTACGTCCACCGGGTCCGCCCGTCCGGCTGCCGTACGCGCCCCACGAGCCGGCCGTTGGCGACGGCGGTCAGTCCGGGCGGGGTGGTGACGTGGAAGGTGAACGGCGCGCGCAGGCTGGGGTGGTCGTCGGCCGGGAAGACCATCCGCGCGCCGTCGGGCTGGAGGGACAGCAGGGTGCCGTCGGCCGTGGGGACCCAGCCGTAGTCCTGGATGGCGTCGTCGCGGTGCCGGCGCAGCGTGGGGTCGGCGGTGTAGGCGACCCGGACGGTGAACCCGCCGCCGCGCGGGATCGGCCGCGCCGGGGTGACGACCAGTTCGTCACCGTCGCGGGTGAACCGGGCCGGGGCGCCGTCCACGCTGACCGTGTGCAGCGTGTTGCCCGCGAAGTCGAGGTCGAAGCGGGACAGCGCCTGGGTGGCGGTGGCGCGCAGGGCGGCGGTCGCGGGGAACGGCGTGCCGGGCGCGCGCCAGTCGAAGTCGAGGGTGTAGCGCCGCACCGTGTATCCGCCGTTGCCGTCGAGCGGCACGAGCGGATCTCCCATGCCCGGGGCCCCGGGTGACGGGACCTCACCGGACGGGCGGGTGGAGCCGCCGGGGGCCGGGCGCCCGGCGCGGGGCGGGGCCACGTGCTCCTCGGCCGGAAGGACGAAGGTGAGGACGGCGGCGGTGACCCCCGCGGCGCCGGCGAGGGCGAGCGCCGCGCGGCGGGCGCGGGAGCCGCCCCGGACGGACGGCCCCCTCACCGGACGGGCCGGTGGGCGGGGCCGGTCGGGGGGATCGGTCGACCGCCGGCAGGCGTGAGGTCCATGGCCGCACCTTCGGAAGGAGTGAACTTACGGGGTGTATGTCCCACATCATCCTAAGAACGATGGGTATCTAAATCGGACATGCTGCTCCATACCTTGATATAAAGATCGCATGAACGCGTGGCCGTCCCCCGGGCGACCTGTGCGAGGCCGCGCCTCCCTTGTCTGCGGTTGGAGCTCCCAAGGAGTGGCATGAGGCCGTTCAGAGTCGCGGCACCCCGACAGGCACCGGTACCCGTGGTACGCAGGCCCGCCCATCCCGATGGCGCGCGGGCCCGCTGGTACTGGCCCCTGTCCATCGGCGTGGACCTGGCCGGGGCGGCGCTGCCGGTGGCCGCGGCCATCGTGGAGGTCCGCGAACCCCATCCCCTGCGCCTCGCGGTGGCCGCCGCCCTGCTGTGGCCGCTGATCAGGGTGGCCGGCAAGCGGTACACGCCCGCCGCCTGGGGCGACGGGGGAGTCCTGCGGGCCGTCACCCGGGACTGGCTGGTGCTGGTCGGCGCCCTCGCGACACTGCGGGTGCTGTGCGGTCTGAACAGCGTGCCCGCCGAGGCCTTCACGGCGCTCATCCCCGCGCTGGTCCTCACGGCCGTCTGCCAGAAGCTGATCCACCGTCATCTGCGGGCCGCCCGCCGGGCCGGCCGCGCCCTGCGGCACGTGCTGGTGGTCGGCGAGGGCCCGACCGTCGACACGGTGGTCGCCCAGCTCGCCCAGCGCACCGACCACGCCTACGTGATCGTCGGCTGCTGCCCGGTCGGGGAGCGGGAGGTGCTCTCCGGCGTGCCGGTGGACACACGGCTGCCCTGCGAGACGCCCGGCAGCCCGGAACAGGACGCCGCCGTGGTGCTCGCGGCCGCCGACACCTTCTCGGCCGACCTGGTCTTCGTGGTGCCGGGACCCCACCTGTCGGGGGACCGGCTGCGCCATCTGTCCTGGAGCCTGCACGACCTGGAGTACCCGCTCGTCGTGCTGCCCGGCATCGTCGACGTCGCACGCCGGCGGGTCCGGCTCACCTCGGCCGCCGGCCTCACCCTGCTGCACGTCGTGCCGCCGCTGCGCCGGGGCGCGCCCGCGCTGCTGAAGGCCGTCGTGGACCGGGCGGGTGCCGCCCTGCTGATCGTGCTGCTCGCGCCGCTGCTGCTCCTGCTGGCGCTCGCCGTCCGGCTCGGCTCGCCCGGACCCGCCCTGTACCGTCAGACGCGGGCGGGCCGGCACAACGTGCCGTTCCCCATGTGGAAGTTCCGCACCATGGTCGTCGACGCGGACCGGCTCAGGACCGAGCTGGAGGACGCGAACGAGAACGACGGCCACATGTTCAAGATGCGCCGCGACCCCCGGGTCACCCCGCTCGGGCGCGTGCTGCGCCGCTACTCGCTGGACGAGCTGCCCCAGCTGTTCAACGTCCTGCTCGGCCACATGTCCCTGGTCGGCCCCCGCCCGCCGGTGCCCGAGGAGGTCGCCAAGTACGACCAGGTCGAGATGCGCCGGCTCAGCGTCAAACCGGGCCTGACCGGCCTGTGGCAGGTCAGCGGGCGCTCGGACCTGTCCTGGCACGAGACCGTCGCGCTCGACCTGCGCTACGTCGACAACTGGTCCCCGGCCGTGGACATGAACGTCATCGTCCGCACCGTGCGCGCGGTGCTCGACGGCCAGGGCGCCTACTAGCCTCGGCGCGCCTCCCGGCGCCCCGGTGTCCCGGCCGGGGCACCGGGGCGCTCCGCCATCCGGGCAGCCCTGCCGCCAACACGCCTCGAACACGGGTCGGCGCACTCACGGGCCGTGAAGGATCACGCACGTGGATGCCCCGGCCCTCCGAAAGGGACACTCTGATGGCGCAGACCGCCGCCCCGCCCCCCGCTGACTCCGCACCGGTCACCACGGACCGGCCCGTGACCACGCGCTCCCTGCGCGGCTTCACCGGCAGGGGATACGACAAGGGGCGCCCGCTGCTGGCCCAGGCCGCCTGGTTCGCCGCCCTGCATCTCCTCTTCGTCAAGTGGTGGTTCCCGGCCCGCTGGCGCCCGGCGCTGCTGCGCGCGTTCGGCGCCCGCGTCGGACGGCGGGTGCTGATCCGGCACGGAGTGCGGGTGCACTGGCCGTGGAAGCTGGAGATCGGCGACGACGTGTGGATCGGCGAGGGCGCCTGGATCCTCAACCTCGAACCGGTCACCATCGGCAGCGACTGCTGTGTGTCCCAGAGCGCGCTGCTGTGCACCGGCAGCCACCGCCGCCGTTCCGCCACGTTCGAGTTCGACAACGGGCCCATCCGCCTCGAGCCCGGCAGCTGGGTCGCGGCCCGTGCCGTCGTCCTGCGCGGCGTCACCGTCGGCCGGGGCGGCGTCGTCGGCGCGGGTGCCGTCGCCCACCGGGACCTGGCGCCCGGCGCGGTCCTGACGACGAGGGGAGACGCGGCATGAGACTGCTGCACGTGGTCACGCTCGTCAGCGACGACGGCGCGTTCGGCGGACCGACGAGCGTGGCGGTCGCCCAGCTGGAGGAACTGGCCGCACGCGGCCACGACGTGACGCTTATGTCCCTGTGGCGGGGCCGGGGCCGGGGACCGCGACGGATCGGCTCCGTCCGGCTGCGCACCCGGCCCGCGCGGGCCCTGCTGCCGGGCCGCGGGTTCCTCGCCCTGCTCCATCCCCTGCTGGTGCGCGACCTGTGGCGGGCCATGCGCGACGCGGACGCCGTGCACGTCCACGCGGGCCGTGATCTGGTCTCGCTCGCCGCCCTCGCGGTCGCCGCCCTGCGCCGCGTCCCGTGCGTCGCCCAGACGCACGGCATGGTCGAGCCGCGCACCTCGGCCGCCGTCCGGCTGTTCGACCTGGTCTACCTGCCGCTGCTGCGCCGGACGCGCACCTGTCTCGTCCTCACCGAGCACGAGCGGCGGATGGTGGAACGGGTGCTCGGGCCCGGCGGCCCGCCACTGCGCGTCCTGCCCAACGGCATCCGCCCGGCACCGCCGGAGCCGGGGCGGCAGCCGCGTGACCCCCATGTGCTGTTCCTGGCCCGGCTGCACCCGCGCAAGCGCCCGGAGGCGTTCGTGGAGATGGCGGCGCTGGTCCACCAGGAGATGCCCGAGGCCCGGTTCACGCTGTACGGCCCGGACGACGGATCGCTGCCCGCCGTGCGCCGGCTCATCGCCGGCGGGCTCGACGGCGTGGTCCGCTACGGCGGGGCGCTCGACCCCGCCGAGGCGCGCGAGGCCTACCGGAGCGCAGCCGTGCACGTGCTGGCCAGTGTGAACGAGCCGTTCGGCATGACGGTCATCGAGGCACTGGCCGTCGGCACGCCCGTCGTGTGCACCGACACCTGCGGCATCGCCGGTGAACTGGAGCGCCGGGGCGCCGCGGTCGTCACCGACGGCAGTCCGCGGGCGATGGCGGACGCGGTGCGCGCGCTGCTCGGCGACCCGGAGCTGTGCGACCGGATGGCGGAGGCGGGCCGGCGCGTGGTCGAGGAGGTCTTCTCCATCCACGCGGTGGCGGACCGGCTGGAGGAGGTCTACCAGGGCAGGGGCGCGGCTCACGCCGAAGGCCCGGACCGTCCCGGTCGGGAGACGGAACGGGCCTCTTCGTGGCCTGTGGTTTGACCGGGCCGTCGGACAACGCCTGTCCGATCGCGTCCGCCCACGGCGGGGCCGGCGGCGGGCGCCGCCGCCGGCTCAGCTCGCCGATCCGCGGCTCACGCTCCAGAGGATGTCCTCGAAGCGGGTGGCGCAGCCCTCCAGCGCGAACTCCCGCTCGGCCAGCGCACGGCTCTCCTTGCCCAGCCCCTCGGCGCGCGCCGGGTCGGCGAGGACCTGCCGCACCCAGGCGGCCGCGTCGTCGAGCGCGGACTCCTCGGGCGGGAACACCGCCGACCCGGCCTCGTGCAGCAGCCGTGCCGCGAGGTTGTCGGCGGGCATCAGGCCGAGCACCGGCCGCCCGGCGCACAGGTAGGACAGCGTCTTGGACGGGACCGAGAACTGCCCCGCGTCCGGGCCCAGCAGGACGACGAGGACGTCACCCGTGCCCAGCACCTCGGGCAGCCGCTCGTAGGGCTGGAAGGGCAGCAGGGTCAGGTCGACACCGCGGGCCGCGGCCGTCTCCCTGAGCACCGGCACGGCCGGACCGTCGTTGACGACGACGAGCCGTACCGGAGCGCCCTGGCCGCGCAGCCGCTCCGCCAGCCGCACCAGCAGGGCCGGGTTGTGCTTGAGCCCCAGGGTGCCCGAGTACAGCACCGTCCGCACGCCGTCCAGGCCGTGCTCGCCCGACCAGGCGTTGGCCCGCCGCACCGGGACGATCTCGTCCAGCGGCGCCCAGTTGGGGATGACCGAGACCTTGTCGGCGGTGCCCCAGCCCTCGTGGACCCGGAGGAAGGAGTCGGCGATCACCACGACGGCCGAGGCGCGCCGGGCCGACCACTTCTCGCCCGCGCCGATGACCTTGGCGGCCAGGCCCATGGACTTCGCGACACCGGCGGCCGCGAAGCTGCGGAGCGCGACCGCCGTCACGTCCTGGTGCCACAGCACCCAGGGCACCCGCAGCCGGTTCAGGGCGGCGGCGGCCACCACCAGCGCGGGCACCGGCAGGTTGGACAGCAGCGCCACGTCGGGGTTCTCCCGGCGTACCTGGCGGGCCAGTTCGAGGCCCAGCCGGGTCTCCTGGTGCAGCCGGTGGAAGTACGCCTCCTTCCGCAGCCGGGTGCCGTCGCCGATGGTGAGGAAGCGCAGCCCGTCGGCGGCCGGGGCGAGGTTGCCCTTGCCGGAGACGTACGCGGTGCACGTGGAGTGGGCGACGTCGTGTCCGCGGCGCGCCAGTTCCCGGCTGAGCTGGGCCTGGAACGGGTGGCCGCTGTAGTCGTGGACGAGGATCCGCATCGGCTCCGCGTTCCCCTCTGCTCGTCCCGGCGTCACTGCTGGGAGCGCTTGACCTGGTCGTAGACCCAGGCGTAGGTCTTCTCCAGGCCGTCGCTCAGGGAGACCGAGGGCTCCCAGCCGTGGATCTCGCGGATCAGGGTGTTGTCGGAGTTGCGGCCGCGCACGCCCTGCGGCGCGTCGAGCCGGTGACTGCGCTCGCAGCGGATGCCCGCGATCTCCTCGACGATGTCGACGAGCTGGTTGATCGTCACCAGCTCCGACGAGCCGAGGTTGACCGGGACGCCACTGTCCCCGTCCATGATCATGCGGCTGCCGTGCAGGCAGTCGTCGATGTACATGAAGGAGCGGGTCTGCAGGCCGTCGCCCCAGATCTCGATCCGGTGGTCCCCGGAGAGGGCCGCCTCCGCCACCTTCCGGCACACCGCGGCGGGCGCCTTCTCCCGGCCGCCGTCCCAAGTGCCGTTCGGACCGTAGACGTTGTGGTAGCGGGCGACACGGGTGGTGAACCCGTAGTCCTCCGTGTAGTGGCGGCACATGCGCTCGGTGAACAGCTTCTCCCAGCCGTAGCCGTCCTCGGGCTGCGCCGGGTAGGCGTCCTCCTCGCGCAGCGCGGTCACGTCCGGGTCGGTCTGCTTGCCGGCGGCGTAGACGCAGGCGGACGAGGAGTAGAAGTACCGCTCCACGCCCGCCTCGTGCGCGGCCTGCAGCATGTGGGTGCTGGTCAGCACCGACATCATGCATGCGGCCTTGTTGTTCTCGATGAAGCCCATGCCGCCCATGTCCGCGGCCAGCATGTACACCTGCCGGGCGCCCCGGACGCCCGCCCGCGCGTGCTCCAGCAGCGACAGGTCGGCGACGACGTTCTCGGCGGCGTCGTGGACCTGGTACCACTCGTGCCGCGGCTTGATGTCGATGGAGCGGACGGTCAGCCCCCCGGCCAGCAGGTCACCGACCAGGTGACCGCCGATGAAACCCCCGCCTCCGGCAACGACGACGTCGACCTGCTTGTTCATGGGCAGCTCCTCGGTCAGATCAGTACGAGATCCGTTCTGTTGTGATCAGCAATACATATTTGTGGTGATTTGCCGTAAATGGCACGCCGTTCACCGGTCCGCGTCCCCCCTGATGACGGCGTTTCCCGCATGGCTGCGCGGAGGTGCTGATTCGCGCGCGCCTGGGGTGAATAGTGAAGAATGGGCGTTATAAAGCTGTTGATGACGTATCAGCGGGAATATCGGAGTGTCAGAGAAGCCGGGGCGACGCGGGCGGCCGAAGTCCGCGGCGTGACCGCGGTGTCCCTGTGGGCCCTGGTGCTGATCGTCGTGCTGCCGGTCCTGGTCCTCCAGTCGGGCGGCGGGCACGTGTCGGCGGCCCTCGCCCTGCAGGGCGTCGTCGTGGTGCACACCGGCGTGGCGCTCACCCGGGTGCTGACCGGGACGCGGGTGCGGCTCGTCGCCCTCGGCTTCTGGGTCTTCGCCTACATCTGGTTCGGCCTCGCGCCCCTGGCCATGCTCGCCACCGACGCCTACCCGTGGGCCTACCGGGCCGGCGAGGGGACCTCCCTCATGGCCGTGGCCGTCGTCGAACTCGGGCTCCTCGCCCACAGCGCGGGAACGGCCGTCGCCGCCCGCCGGGAGCTCGCGCGGACCGCCCGGCCGCTCAGCACTCCACCCGGACCGGTGGAACGGCTGCTCTCCCGCCGTCTCGCGCCCTGGCGTGTCATGGCGCTGTGCGGACTCGCGCTCGCCCTCGCGGTCGTCATCGTCCCCGCCCAGCAGGGTGGTTACGAGGCGTACTTCACGAGCCGTCAGGCGCTGCGCGAGGCCGGCGCCATGGACGCCTCGCAGGACGCCTTCCTCCAGGCCCTGCGCAACTGGTCGCTGTCCGTGCCCGCGTTCTGGGCGCTGCTGGGCCTGCTGCGGCTGCCGGCCCGGCCCCGCGGCGACCGGCTGCTGCGCGGGCTCCGCCGACTGCTGCTGCCCCTGCTCCTGGCCCTGAACGTCGTGGTCAACAACCCCGTCAGCAAACCGAGGTTCTGGGCCGGCACGGTGCTGCTCACCCTGCTGTTCGCCGTTCCCCGGCTGTGCCGTCCGCGCGCCTTCCGGGTCGTCGCGGCCACCGTCATGGCGGCCGTGCTCCTCGTCTTCCCCTACAGCGACTACTTCCGCTACAGCGACCGCGAACAGGTCGCCGTGGTCTCCCTCGCCGAGCAGTTCACCACCAACGGCGACTACGACGCCTTCCAGCAGGTGCAGACCGGCATCGACTACGCGCGGGACAAGGGTTTCTCGCCGACGGACGCGCTGGGCGCCCCGCTGTTCCTGGTCCCGCGCTCCGTGTGGCCGGACAAGCCGAAGGACACCGGCATCGCCCTCGCCGAGTGGGCGGGCTACGACTTCCTCAACCTCTCCGCGCCGCTGTGGATCGAGAGCTACCTGTGGGCCGGACCGCCCGCGGTGGCCCTGGTGTTCTTCCTGCTCGGCGCCGTCGGCCGGCGCATGGACGACGTACGGCACCGGCTGCGCGACCGGCGCGGCAGCCTCGCGCCGCTCCTGGTCCCGGCCTTCGGCTTCTACCAGATGATCTTCTTGCGCGGCAGCCTGCTCGGCATCGTGGGCCCGCTGACGCTCCTGATGGCCGTCCCGCTGCTGGTGACCGCCCGCACCGTCCGGACGTCCCGGCTGCCCTCGGCGCTGCCGGCCGCACCCACCTCGCACGCATCGATCCCCGGAACAGGAGGGCACTCGTGACCGGCTCCACCCACTTCGACGACCGGTACGACGAGCCGGTCCAGCTGCGCGACCAACTACGCCGACTGCTGCGCCACCGCGTCATGATCGCACTGGGCATCGTCCTGGGCCTGCTCGGCGGAGGGGCCCTGGCGACGGCCCGCGCCCACACCTACACCTCCACCAGCGAAGTCCTCGTACGCTCCACCGCCGACCCCTTCGGCACGGTCGCCGTCGCCGCCGACAACCAGGTCAGCATGGGCACCGAACAGCAGATCGCCGCCAGCGCGGCGGTCGCCATCCGCGCGGCCCACGCCCTCGGGCAGTCCGACAGCCGCGCGGCCGCGCTCGAGGACGACCTGCGCATCACCAACCCCGCCAAGTCGCAGGTGCTCCGCTTCGAGTTCACCGCCCGGACCCCCAAGCGCGCGGCGCGCGGCGCCAACGCCTTCGCCGAGGCCTACCTGGCCGACCGCAAGGACCGCAACGACGCCGCCGTGAAGCGGGCCACGCACGGCGTGGAGCAGCAGATCTCCGCGGTCACCCAGCAGGCCAAGAAGAAGGCGGACGACGAGGACGCGACCAGCGCTGCCCAGAGCGAGCTGGCCACCCTGCACAAGCGCGTCTCCGACATCAACTCCCGGGACACCGACGGCGGCGACATCGTCCGCCGGGGCGAGGCCCCCACCCGGCCCTCGGGGCCCGGCCGGCCGGTCCTGCTCGTCCTCGGCCTGGCGAGCGGACTCGCCCTCGGCCTGCTGCTGGCCTGGCTGCGCGCGGCACTCGACTCCCGGGTCCGGTCCGCCGAGGACGTCCGGGCCGCGCTGCGCGCCCCGGTGCTCGGCATGCTGCCCGACGACAGGGACCACGACGGCATCCTGCCGGGCGTCGGCCGGACCGGCGGCGACCGCACCGAGGCCTACCGAGCCCTCGCCTACCGCCTGCGCGGGACCGGGCTCCCGTCCGGCCCCGGCCGGATCCTCGTGGTGGCACCCCGCCGCTCCGCCGCCGCCGGCGAGGTGGCCGTGAACCTGGCCGCCGCCCTGACCGAGTGCGGGGACGAGGTGCTCCTGGTGGACGCCGACCCCGACACCCCCGGCCTCGTGGCGGGCCTGCCGCGGGTGCCCGACGGGGAACGCACGGCGGGTGAGCAGTCGCTGCCCGAGGGCAGCCTCCTCGTCGACGCGGGCAGCGCCGGGCAGTTCGCCTGCTGCTCCAGCGGCGCCACCGGCGCGCACGCCCGGGCGGGGGTGTCCGCCGCGGTCCACCGGATGCTGCCCGCCGCCGGCGCCCGCACCGCGGTCGTCGTCACCCGGCCGCTCCTGGAGCACGCCGACGCGCTGGCCGTCGCCCAGCGCGTCGGCGGCGTGCTCCTGGTCACCGGCCTCGGCGTCACCCGGCGGGACGACCTCGACCGGGTGCACGAGCTGATCGGCTGCTCGGGCGGCACCCTGCTCGGCGCCGTGCTCGACTCCGGCCGCCGGCGCCCGGGACCGCTCTCGCTCCTGCGCCGCCACGCGCGCCGGACCGCCCGGACGCCCGTCACGCAGCTCGTCGAGCTCCCCGTGAAGGACGACACGCTCACGGCCTCCCGCGGGTGACCGCCACCGGAGAGACGGCACCCACCCCCGCCGGGGCCGCCCCGAGCGGGGTCGCCGCCGCCGCGCGGGGCGGGTGGTACGGAGTGGCGGGTTCGGCGACCAACGCCGTCTTCGCCTTCCTCTTCGTCGGCCTGATCACCCGGGCCGTCGGAGCGCGCGGCGCGGGAGCGGTCTTCACCGGCGTGGCCCTGTTCACCATCCTCAGCAACACCTGCAAGCTCGGCGCCGACACCGGGCTCGTCCGCTTCGTCTCCCGCGACCTCGCCGTCGGCGGCGGCCGCTCGGTGGGCGCGCTGCTGCGCACCGCCCTCGTGCCGGCGGCCGTCGCCGGTGTCGCCGCCGCCCTGCCCCTGCTGTGCTTCCCGGCGGTGGCCACCACGCTCCTGCCCCACCTGCCGCCCGCCGACGCGGTCACCCTGGTGCGGCTCTTCGCGCTCTTCCTGCCGGTCGCCACCGTCGGTCTCGTACTGCTCGGCGCCACACAGGGCCACGGCACGGTGGTCCCGTTCGTCGGCGTCGAGCAGATCGGCAAACCCGTGCTGCGGGTGCTGATCGCCGTACCCGTGGCCTACTACGCGCCCGGGATGGTGTCCCTGTCCGCGGCCTGGCTGCTGCCCGCCCTGGCCGGCACCGTCGCCGCCTGGGCGGCCCTGCGCCGCTGCCGCGCCGCGCACGGCGCCCCGGCGCCCACGGCCCGGCCCGGGGCCACGCCCTGGCGGGCCTTCTGGCGGTTCTCGACACCACGCGCGGTGTCCTCGGTCTTCGACATCAGCGCGGTCTGGGTCGGCGTCATCCTGCTGTCGGCGCTGTCCACCAGCTCCGAGGCGGGCGTCTACACCGCCATCGGCCGCGTCGTCACCGCGGGCACCCTGCTGCAGCTCGCCATCCGGCTCGCCGTGGCCCCCGAGATCAGCCGGCTGCTCGCCGTCGACGAGACCGGCGAGGCCCGCCACCTGCACCACGTCTCCACCCGCTGGGTCGTGCTCTTCTCCTGGCCGCTGTTCGTCCTCATCGCCGGCTTCCCCCGGACCGTGCTGTCGCTGTTCGGGCCCGAGTTCACGCACGGGGCGCCCGCGCTGGTCGTGCTGTGCCTGGCCTCGGTGATCAACGTCGCCGTCGGCAACGCGCAGACAGTGCTGCTCATGGCGGGCAAGAGCTCCTGGCACCTGGTCATCACCGCCGTCGCGTTCACGGTCCAGGTGACCGTGGGGCTGCTCGCGGTGCCGGTCTGGGGCGCCCTCGGCGCCGCGGTGTCCTGGGGTGCCGCGATCATCGTGGAGAACCTCTTCGCCGCGGTCCTCATCCGCCGGCGCCTCGGCTTCACCACCGTGGACCGCGGCTACACCACCGCGCTCGGCGTGGGCCTCGTGGTCTCGGTGGCGCTGGCGGCCGCCCGCGCCCTGGCCGGTGACACCGCGTCAGGACTCGCCGTGGCAATTGCATGTGGAATGTGCGCCTTCGGTACTACTTTGTGGTGGTATCGGAAAGTACTGGGACTGAGCGAGCTGGTCGGAGTGCTGCGCCGGCGCGCCGCATGAGCCCCAGCGAGGTGCACCGGGCTCGCCGGGCCCCACGCCACTCACCCCGCCGTCCACACCACTGCCATCCGGGATGTCCCAATTGCGTCTGAGAAAGTCCGCGACGAAGGCGGCCGCAAGCGCAGCGGCCGCCGCTCTGCTCTGCTCCGCCGCCCTGACCGACGCCGCCGCCACCGACGCGGCACCCGCCATCTCGTTCACCGCCGACCCGCTGAGCACCTGGCAGACGAACGGCATCGTCTGGTCCCTGGCCTACGCGCACGGTGTCGTGTACGCCGGGGGCACCTTCGACTCGGTACGTCCGCCCGGTGCCGCGCCCGGCCGGCGGGAGGTCGCGCGCCGCAACTTCGCCGCCTTCGACGCCAGGACCGGCGCCCTGCTGCCGTGCGCGCCGCAGTTCACCGGGGGCGAGGGGACCGTACGCGCCCTCAAGGCCTCACCGGACGGCCGGGTGCTGTACGTGGGCGGCTCCTTCAGCCATGTCGGCGACACCGGCGTGGCGAGCGCGGTCGCCCTGGACACGGCCGGCTGCACGCTGCGCCGGGACTTCCGGCCCGCGGTGTCCGCGACCGTACGCGCCATCGAGGCCACCGGCGACACGGTGTACCTCGGCGGCGACTTCGACCTGGTCAGCGGCCGGACCAGGCACCGGGTCGCCGCCCTCACCCCGGCCGGCGCGCTGCTGCCCTTCACCGCCGACCTCGACCGCCCGGTGCGCGCCCTGTCGATCGTCTCCGCGCGCCACCAGCTCTACGTCGGCGGCGACTTCGACCAGGTCAACGGCCTCCACGCGCACGCGCTGGCGACCCTGGACTCCGCCACCGGCGCCACGGTGCGCAGCTACCCGGGCTGGATCCCGGACAACTCCTCGGTGCGGACGATCGCGCACGACGACACCCACTTCTACCTGGGCGGCGACGGCCACGGCCGGGGCTCCTACGACGGACGCATCTCGGGCCGGCTCGACGACGGGGCGCTGGTGTGGAAGGACCACTGCCAGGGCGCCACCCAGGCCGTGCTCGTCCACCGCGGCGTCCTCTACAGCGGCTCCCACGCGCACAACTGCTCCTGGACGCCCGGCGGATTCCCGGAGCGGCACGACCGGCAGCACCTGCTGGCCCAGCAGCCGGGGACCGGGGAGATCCTGCACTGGTTCCCCGACACCAACGACGGGATGGGGGAGCCGGTCGGCCCCCGCGCCCTGACGCTGGCGGGCGACACCCTGTGGGTGAGCGGTGAGTTCACCGAGGTCAACGACCACCCGCAGCAGAGTCTCACCCGCTTCGGCGCAGGTCCCGACACCGGGGCGCCCGAGGTGCCCGTCCTCGAGGCGGCGACCACGAGCCCCGGCAAGGTCACCCTGGGCTGGCCGGCCTCCTGGGACCGGGACACCGCGTCGCTGAGCTACCGGCTCTACCGGGACGGGCGCGTCGTCTCGCGGCAGCGGGAGTCCTCCACCTTCTGGAACCGCCCGTGGCTGACCTACACCGACTCCGTGCCCGCCGGCACGCGTCACCAGTACCGGATCGAGGTGACGGACGGGACGAACACCTCACCCCGGTCGCGCGCCCTGGACGTCGCCGTGCCCGCGAAGCCCCCCACCGCGGCGGCGGGTACCCCGTGAGCCGCACACGCGTCGGGTACGCGCCGGGAGTCTGGGACCTGTTCCACATCGGCCACCTCAACATCCTGCGCGAGGCGCGCCGGCACTGCGACCGCCTCGTCGTGGGCGTCACCTCCGACGACCTGGCCCGGCGGCTGAAGGGCCGGGCCCCGGCCATCCCGCTCTCCGAGCGCCTGGAGATCGTCCGCAGCGTGCGCCACGTCGACGACGCCGTCGTGGAGGAGGAGGACGACAAGTACGCGCGGTGGCGGGAGATCGGCTTCCACGTCGTCTTCAAGGGCGACGACTGGCGGGGCACGGCCAAGTGGGAGGAGCTGGAGCGGCGCTTCGACGAGGTCGGCGTCGAGGTCCTCTACTTCCCCTACACCATGCACACCTCCAGCACGCTGCTGCGTGGCGCCCTGGAGCTGGTGGTCCCGGACGAACTCGACCCGCGGGACGACGCACTCGCCCCGCGGGAGTAGGACAGCGTCAGCGCCCGAGGAAGGGACATCATGAGCGAAAGGGACGGCGACCGGTCCCGTGTCAGCCGCCGGCGCCTGCTGCGCGGCGGGGCGTCGGTGCTGGCCGCGACCTCCCTGACCGCCGCGGGCGCGTCCGCCGCCGCGGGCGCCTCGCCCGGGCTCCGGCGCTCCTCGCGGAAGGCGGTCACCGTGGTCGACGTCGCCGACCTCGGGGCCGTGGGCGACGGGCGCACCGACGACACCGGCGCGTTCGAGATCGCCTACTCCATGGCGGCCGCCCGCGTCACCGACGGGGTCGGCCGCGTGGTCGTCCAGATCCCGGCCGGGGAGTTCCTCATCACCCGCCCCCACGCCCTGCTCAACGGCATCGCTCCGCCCCGGCCCGCCAGCGGTCTGCGGTTCTCCGGGGCCGGCAAGCGCATGACGACCCTCGTCTTCCGCCCGCCGGACGGCCCGGGGTCCTACCTGTGCCGCAACGAGGACGTCTGGTCCAACCTCTCGTTCGAGGGCATGGAGTTCCGCTCGGCCACCCCGGGCGCCTCCTTCTTCGCCTCGTACTCGACCGGGCAGGCGCAGGACTACCGCTTCTCGGAGTGCGAGTGGTCGGGGGAGTGGGAGTACGGGCTGGCCCTGGACGGCACGGACACCAACTCGGAGATGCGGTGGGAGGCGTGCCGGGTGGGCGGGAGCTACCGCCGGGCGTTCCTCTACTCGGGCCTCACCGGGCGCGGGCAGAAGCTCCCGAACGACCAGGACCAGTTCCTCAACTACTGGTTCACCGACATGAAGGTCGAGTACGAGTGGGGGAACTTCCTGGAGTTCCCCTACGGCGGATCGATCGCCTGCCGCGGCGGCTCGTACATCATCACCGGCGTACGCCCCCAGCGCACCGAGCCGTACGGCACCACGAGCACCTTCTTCCGCTTCCCCGTCGCCACGCACCACGACTCGGTGCAGCGCTTCCACGCCCAGGACATCCGCTTCGAGGTCCGCGACCCCGACGCGGTCGTCATCGACTGCGCGTGGAGCGGCGGGACGGTCCACTTCAGCGACTGCGACGACACGGCCTTCGCCTACAAGGACTTCTCCACCGACGTACGCCCGCACCGCTACACGGTGGGCCCGCGCGGACCGCTGATCCGTTACGACTCCTGCCAGCTCGTGGGCCGCCACCAGTACCGCACGGCCGCCACCGGGAGCGTCCCCGCGGCCGTGGTCCGCTACGACATGTGCCTGCTCCGCAGCCATGAGACCCGGGACTTCGCGGTGGCCGACGGCACCACCGGGCCGCCCGGCTTCGTCCGCTTCGTCGACTGCATCGGAAAGCGGGACACGACCGCCGCCCCGTCCCAGCCGGCGTCCCCCACGACGACCCCGCCCCCCTGCCTCGGCCCTGGCCAGGCGCCGAGCCGGTCGCCTGACGGGTCACCGGCCCCGTCGCCGGGCGTGTCGTCGGGCCCGGCACCCACGGCTACGGCCCCGACCCCGGCCCGGGCCCCGGAGCCGTGCACGGCCGCGTCCGGCGGTCCCGCCCGGCCCCCGAGCCCGGGCCGGCCGCCGGACCCGGCGCCCGCACCCGCGCCCGCACCCGCACCCGCGCCCGCACCGGGGAGCACGATGGCCCCCTCGGCCCCGGGCACACGGGCGCGCCCGGCCGACGGCACCGGCTGCCCGGCCCGGGAGTGACCGAGGGGCCATGAGGGCCACCTGGCATGACGGCGTGTCACCCGTCGGAGGGACTTGTCGGTGCCGGTGAGCCCGAGATCGGCGCAGCGGTGCCGACCATCGCTGAAAGGGCCGTCAGCAGGATGGAGGGAACCCGGTGGCCGTCGTAGCGGCGGGCGCCGAACATTCCAGGAGGCGTCGTCGTCCCGCCCCGGCTGCGGCCCTTCTCGCCGGGTTCACCACGAAGCGGCGCAGCAATGAGCACCAGCCCTGAAAGCGCAGTCGGCCGCGCGCATTCCCGACGGAAGCCACGCGGCCGCGCCCCCACCAAAGGAAAGGCTCCAGGATGTCACGCTTGGCGCGTTCGGCACTGCACCGGGTCCGTCCGGGCATGGCCGCCGTCACCGCCGTCGCCGCCGTGCTGGCCGTCGGCGGGTCCCAGTCGGCCGCGACGGCCGCGGCCCGGCCGTCCGTCCCCCGCGCACAGGAGACCGGTGCCGGCGTCCCCCTCAAGGACGGCGCGCCGGCCGGTGTGGCCACGCTCTCGGACAAGCTCACGACCCCGTGGGGGATCGCCTTCCTGCCGGGCCGGAACGCGGCGCTGGTCACCGAACGCGACACCGGTGTGGTCTGGAAGGTCGCCCTGGACGGATCCAAGCAGCGGCTCGGCACCGTGCCCAACTCGGTGTGGAACCAGCAGACCCAGGACAAGGGCGGTCTGCTGGGCGTCGCCGCGTCACCGACCTGGAACGGGAAGACGGACAAGGACGTCTTCTTCATGGAGACCACGGCCGGCGACAACCGCGTGGTCCGGATGAGCTTCGACGGCAAGACGCTGAGCGGCTACACCCCGCTGCTGACCGGAATCGTCAGGGACACCCAGCACAACGGCGGGAAGATCGCCTTCGGCCCCGACGGCTACCTCTACGTCACCACGGGCGACGCCCAGCAGTCGAAGCTGGCGCAGGACAAGAACTCGCTGAACGGCAAGATCCTGCGGATCACCAGGACCGGTGCCGCCGCGCCCGGGAACCCGTTCGGCAACCGCGTCTACAGCTACGGCCACCGCAACCCCCAGGGTCTGGCCTGGGACGGCACCGGGCGGCTGTGGGAGACCGAGATCGGCCAGGACACCTGGGACGAGCTCAACCTCGTCAAGCCCGGCCGCAACTACGGCTGGCCCGCCTGCGAGGGAGGCTGCTCCACCGCGGGCATGACGAACCCCAAGATGGTCTGGAAACCCTCCGACGGCGGCGTGCCCGCCCAGATCGCGATCGTCAGGAACGTCATCTACGCGGCGACCCTGAGCGGCCACCGGCTGTGGCGGGTCCCGATCGACGCCACCGGCGAGGCCGTCGGAGCGGCGAGCGCCTACTACCGGGGTGCCTACGGCCGGCTGCGGGCACTGGCGAAGGTCCCCGGGGCCGACCGGCTCTGGCTGGGCACGAGCGACCGCGGCGCCGAGAAGGACCTCCTCCTCCAGGTGACCATCAAGTGAAGACCCCCCTCCCGCACCGGGAGGGTCGACTCACCCCTGTCGAAAGGAAGGTACGCACCATGACCGAAGCCGTCGAGGAGGCCGGGCAGACCCGCGCCGAGGAGACCGAGCAGACCGCCTGGCAGACGCCCGGGTACTCGGTGGTCGACACCGCGCTCGAGGTCACCGCCTACTCCCTCTCCGTCCGCTAACCGCCGCCGTGCTGCTGCAGGTGCTCGGCACCGCGGCCGGCGGCGGCATCCCCCAGTGGAACTGCGCGTGCCCCGGGTGCTCCGGGGCACGCGCCCACTCCTGTCGGCGCCGCAGACACGCGTCCCTGGCCGTCCGCACCGACGCGGGCCGCTGGTACCTCGTCAACGCCACCCCCGACATCGGCGACCAGATCGAGGCCCACCCGGTCCTGCACCCCGGACCCGGTCCCCGGCAGACACCGGTCGCCGGCGTGGTCCTCACCGACGCCGAACTCGACCACACCCTGGGCATCTGGCGGCTGCGCGAGGCCCAGGGCCTGGAGATCCTCGCCACGCCACCGGTGCGCCAGGCACTCGACGAGCGCCTGCGCCTGAGCGAGGTGCTCACCCCGTACACCGACCTGACCTGGCGTGAGCTGGAATGCCGGGGCGCCCGCCCGCTCGACCCCGCCGGCCCCGCCTCCGGCCTGCGGATCAGCGCCGTGCCCGTCTCCGGCAAGCGCCCCCGGTACGCCGCCGGCGCGCCCGCGCACGAGGCATGGGTCGTGGCACTGCGCCTGTACGACCCGTCCGCCGGCACGTCCGCCCTCTACGCCCCGGCCGTGGCCGAGTGGTCCGAGGAACTGCACCGGGCCGCGGCCGCGGCCGACTGCGTGATCGTCGACGGCACCTTCTGGGACGACGAGGAACCCCGCCGCACCGGCATCTCCACCCGCACCGCCACGGGCATGGGACACCTGCCCGTCGACGGACCGCGCGGCACCGCCGCCGTGCTCGCCACGCTGTCCGCCCGCTGTCTCTACACCCACCTCAACAACACGAATCCCCTCGTCGATCCCGCGGCGCCGCAGCACAAGCGGCTCGCCCGGCTGGGCGTCGAGGTGGCCGACGACGGAATGGTGATCGAGCTGTGACCACGACACTCGCCCCGCTGACGGAGCCCTGGAGCCCCGCCGAGTTCGAGGCCCGCCTGCGCGCGGTGGGCCAGGGGCGCTACCACGACCGCCATCCCTTCAACGTCCGTATGCACGAGGGCGATCTGAGCCAGGCCGAGCTGCGCCGCTGGATCACCAACCGCTTCCACTATCAGATCCACATCCCGGTCAAGGACGCGCTGATCGTCGCCAAGCTGGACTCGTCGCGGCTGCGGCGCATGTGGCTGCGGCGGATCGTGGATCACGACGGACGCGCCGAGGGCGAGGGCGGCATCGAGCGCTGGCTGCGGCTCGGTGAGGCGGCCGGCCTCGACCGCCGCACTCTGCTGTCGGGGGAGGCCGTCCTGCCCGGCGTACGGCTGGCCGTGGAGGGCTACGTCAACTTCTGCCGACTGCGCTCGCCCCTGGAGGCCGTCGCCGCCTCGCTCACCGAACTGAGCGCCCCCGGCCTGATGCGCGTGCGCATCGAGGCGTTCGAGCGCCACTACCCCTGGATCGCGGCGGACGGCCTCGCCTACTTCCGCACCCGTGTCGACCAGGGCCGGCGCGACAGCGCCGAGGCGCTGGAACTCGTCCTGCAGTGGGCCCGCACCCGCCATGACCAGGAACGGGCCGTGGCCGCGCTCTCCTTCAAGTGCGACGTGCTGTGGGCTCTGCTCGACGCCGTGGACTGCGCCGGACGTCCCGGCGCCGACGGACAGGACGAGCCGGCGGACCGCGGAAGCGGGTCCGACCGGGACGAGCGACGGGAGCGCGTGTGATGACCGGGCCCGACCGCCAGTGGTGCCCGTCGCTCGCCCCGGCGCTGGCACTGCGGCACGACAGCGTGCGCGGCACGGACCTGCTCGTCATGCCGGAACGCGTGGTCGTCCTCCAGGGGCGCGCCGGCGCGGTCGTCGGCCTGTGCGACGGCACCCGTACCGTGCCGGGGATCGTCGGCGAACTGGCGGAGCGCTTCCCCGGCGCGCCGGTGGCCGGCGAGGTCCCCGCCTTCCTCGACCGGCTGCGGCAGGAGGGCTGGCTCAAGTGACCGACCCCGTGAACCCCGCCGCCCCCGGCCGCCCCTGGGCCCTGCTCGCCGAACTCACCCACGCCTGCCCACTGCACTGCCCCTACTGCTCCAACCCGCTCGAACTGGCGCGCAAATCACGTGAGTTGACTACCGAACAATGGGCGGACGTGCTGCGCCAGGCCGGTGAGTTCGGCATCGTGCACACCCACCTGTCCGGCGGGGAACCGCTGCTGCGCGACGACCTCGAACACATCGTCGCCGCCGCCGAGACCGCCGGCCTCTACACCCAGTTGGTCACCAGCGGCACCGGCCTCGACGAGGCCCGGCTGGCCGCGCTGGCCGGCGCCGGGCTGCGCAGCGTCCAGCTCTCCGTCCAGCACGCCGAGTCCCGGGCCAACGACCGCATCGCCGGACGGCCCGCCTCCTTCGCGGCGAAGGAACGGGCCGCCGCCCTCGTCCGCGCCGCCGGGCTCCCGCTCGGCCTCAACGTGGTGCTGCACCGCGACAACCTCGACGCCGTCGACGCCCTCATCGACCTGGGCGCGGCCTGGGGCGTGGACCGCATCGAGCTGGCCAACACCCAGTTCTACGGCTGGGGACTGCTCAACCGGGCCGCTCTGCTGCCCACCCGCGGCCAACTCGACCGCGCCCGGGAGACGGTGGCCCGGCGGCGGGCCGAACTCGCCGGTTCCGTCGACCTGGTGTGGGTCGTCCCCGACTACTTCGACGGAGTGGCCAAGCCCTGCATGGGCGGCTGGGGCGCGGTCTCGCTGACCGTCGCGCCCGACGGGACCGCGCTGCCCTGCCCGGCCGCCGCCTCGCTGCCCGACCTCGACCCGCCCAACGTGCGCGACCACTCGCTCGCCTGGATCTGGGAGCGGTCACCGGCGTTCGGCCGCTACCGGGGCACCGACTGGATGACCGGCCCCTGTGGAAGCTGCCCGCGCCGGGAGGAGGACTTCGGCGGCTGCCGCTGCCAGGCCTTCGCGCTCACCGGCGACGCGGCCCGCACCGACCCGGCGTGCGCCCTCTCGCCCGACCACGCGCTGGTGCGCGAACTGGCCGACGGCGGCCGGACCGGGGCCCCGCCGTACGTGTACCGGCGGCCCGGCGCGGCACCGGTGCCCGCGCCCGCCCGCACCGCGCCCACGGACACCGCCGGACAGACGGCGCCGAGCGTGCGGTGAGTTGCGGTTCGCGGCGCGCGGCCCTGGGTGGCCGCGCGCCGCGAACCGGTGGAGAGCGTCGCTAGGGCCGGGGCCGGCGGCTCGGCTCCCGGGACGTGGACCCGTCCTCCGGGGGCGCGGCGGTCACCCGTTCGGAGTCGAGGATGTGAGCGCCGTACAGATCCTGCAGCCAGTTGGTCTGGTAGATGGTGTCGAGGTAGCGCTCGCCGAGGTCCGGCGCGACGGCCACCGCCGTGAGGCCGCGGGTGTCGTGCCGGGACAGCCACTCCCTCGCGCCGCTGACCACGGTGCCCGTGGAGCCGCCGAACAGGAAGCCCCGGCGGGCCATGCGGTGACAGGTGCGGATGGTGTCCGCCTCCTCCACGTGGATCACCTCGTCGACGTAGGACTCGTCGAGCAGCGGCGGCACCATGCTCATGCCCAGCCCGGGGATCATCCGGCGGCCCGGCTCGCCGCCGAACGCCACCGAGCCCACGCTGTCGACGGCGACGATCCGTACCGGCCGGTCCCACTGCCGGAAGTAGCGGGCGCAGCCCATCAGGGTCCCCGCGGTGCCCGCGCCGATGAACAGCACGTCCAGCTGCGGGAAGTGCTCGGCGATCTCCGGGCCCGTGGTGCGGTAGTGCGCCCGCCAGTTGCCCGCGTTGGTGTACTGGCTGAGCCACACGTAGCGCTTGTCGGACGCGCACAACTGCTGGACGTACTCGATCCGGGTGCCGAGGAACCCGCCGTTCGCGTCCAGGTCGGCCACGATGTGCACCTCGCTGCCGAGTGCCTCCATCAGCAGCCTGGTCGACAGGTTGCAGCGGGAGTCGGTGACGCACAGGAACCGGTAGCCCTTGCTCGCGGCGATCATGCTGAGCGCGACGCCCAGGTTCCCCGAGGAGGACTCCACGAGGATGGAGTTCGGCGTCAGGACTCCGTCCCGCTCGGCGCTCTCCACCATCTCGTTCGCGGCCTTCAACTTGATGGAGCCGGCGAAGTTGAAGCCCTCGCACTTCAGGTAGAGGGGGCATCCGAAGATCGACTCGAGGTCGACGAAGAGACGGCCTTCGTTGAAGTCATGGGGAGCGGAAATTACGGGCACGGTGGGCCTCCTGGTACCAGGGCCAAGGTCGACAGCCTCAGCCGTACCGGCGCAGGTCGTGGAAGAAGTCGTCGATGAGGCGGAGGTCGCCCGCCTCTGCTGCTTCGTCGTAGACGTACTTGCCGACGGCGAGGTCGAGGACGCCGAGTCCGAACGGCGAGAAGATCACTGGCCGGTCGGCGGGCGGGGCGGCCCGGCCCAGCATCACGTCGTTGAGGGTGCCGTTGAGGAAGTCACGGTCCCCGGTGCGCTGTTCCGCAAGGTGCGGAGAGGTGTCGGCCTTCAGGCAGTGCTCGACGTCGTCGACGAAGTTCGCCGAGCCCAGCAGGATCTCCGGCGCGAGGTCACGCAGCGAGATGTGCAGCACCAGGGGGTTGTGGCCGAACCACGACGGGTCGCTGACATGGGGCTCGCCCGCCACCGTGGCGAAGACCACGAGGTCGCTGGAGCGGACCAGGTCCTCGGCGCGCTCGTGGACGGTGACCTCCGCCGCCGGGTCCGCCTGGCGCAGGTAGCCGCGGAAGCCGTCGGCGCTCTCGGCGGACAGGTCGTGCACGCCGATCGTGTCGAACGACCAGCCCGTGCCGGCCAGGAAGGTGTGGATGTAGCGGGCGATCAGGCCCGTCCCGAAGAACCCGACACGGTTCGGCCGGGGCCGGGAGCGGCTGAGCCAGTCCGCGGCCAGCGCCGCCGAGGCCGCGGTCCGGGTGGCGCTGATGATGGAGCTCTCCAGGCACGCGAACGGATAGCCCGTCACGGGGTCGTTGAGGATCAGCACGGCGGACGCGCGGGGCAGTCCGGTGCGCACGTTGTCCGGGAAGCTGGAGATCCACTTGAGGCCGTCCACGTGCACCGAGCCGCCGACGGAGGCGGGCAGCGCGATGATCCGCGCGTTCGGGCGGTCGGGGAAGCGCAGGAAGTACGACGGCGGGTTGACCGAGTCCCCGGCGCCGTGCAGCCGGTAGGTGGCCTCGACCAGCTCCACGATCTCCTTCTCGCGCCCGCTGAGGGCCCGCTGCACCTGGTTCCCGGAGATCACCGCGAACGAGGGCACCTGGGCGGACTGGTGCGCGGCCGAGCGGTCGGCCGCTGACGACTGTCGGGTCATCGCCGGCTCGCCTCCGGAGTCGGGAGGCCGTCGTCCAGGCGGCGCGGCTCGGCCATGCCGACCAGCACCTTCCGCTCGCCGGTGAAGGGCTCCCGGCTGTGCGCGGTGCGGATGTTGTCGACGAGCATCAGGTCACCGGCCTGCCAGGGCTCGCGCCGGGTGTGTGCCTCGTAGGTGCCGTTGAGCAGCTGGACGACCTCCTCGCCGATCGGACTGCCGTCCCCGTAGCGGGTGTTGAACGGCAGCCCGTCCGCGCCGTAGACGTCCGTCATGTACTCGCGCACTTCCGGGTCCAGCGTCCACTCGTTGAGGAAGGCGATCTGGTTGAACCAGCACCGCCGGCCCGTGACCGGGTGCCGCACGACGGCGCTGCGGCGCTGCTCGGTGCGCAGCGAGCCGTCGGGTCGCCAGGTGAAGTCGATGGCCCGCTCGCGGCAGTAGCGCTCGATCCCGGCGCGGTCCTCCGTGCCGAACGACTCCGCGAGAGACGCGCCGATCTCGTCGTTGTAGGTGCGGGTCAGCAGCCAGCCCTCCCGCTCGAACCGCTCCGCCAGCGCGACGGGCAGGGCCGCCAGCACCGCCTCGGCGTCGGCCACCGCGGTCGCCCCGCCCTGCTCGGGCGCCGTCAGGCACGCGAACAGCATGAGGCCGGGGACCTCCAGCGTGTAGCTCAGCTCGTGGTGCATGCACATCGGCTGGTTGGCCGGCCAGGCCGTGGAGGAGTACACCCCCTGGCCGTAGGCGTCGCGCGGCGCGAACGCCTCCCGCTCCGCCATCAGGTCACCGGCGAGGCCCGCGAACACGGCACCGGTCTGCGGCGCTTCGCGCAGTCCGAGCCCGCGCACGACCAGCGCTCCGTGCTCGGTGACCAGCGCGCGCAGCGACTCGCGGTGCGCGGCCGCCCAGCCCGTCAGGTCCGGTGGGGGATCGACGTGCAGGACCGCGGGTCTGTCCGGCCGCAGCTCGACGTCGAGGGGTGCTGCCAGGGGTGAGGACGACATGTCGGTCTCCCTTTCCGTTGTGTCTTCCGCGGCTCAGGACTCGCGGCCCGGGCTCAGGACGAGGCCAGCGGGGCCACGACGCCCAGGACGGCCTGTGCCGCCTCGGCCGGGCGGGTGCGGGGGAAGTAGTGGCCGCCGTCGGCGAGTTCGTGCAGGTCCACCTGCTCGGCCAGCAGCAGCCAGTCCCGGTGGTGCGCGGCGTGCCCTGCCGTGTGCGGGTCGTCGGCGGCGACGACCACCGAGACCGGGGCGCTCAGCCGGGCCGGCGGCGCGCCCTCCAGCGCCTCGCAGAACCAGCGGTGCGCGGACACGCAGTCGTGCCGGTAGGCGGCCCCGATGTGCGCGGCGTGCCCGGCGTTCAGCTCGGCCAGCTCGGTATAACCGCTGTCGGCCGTCAGCCGCGCGGCGATCTCGGCGTCGCTGCCGCCGGTCAGTTCACCGATGGCGGCACGCCGCTCGGCGGCGGTGCCGAGCAGCTGGGCGCCGAGGAACACCCGGGTCACGTCCACCCCGCGCTCCTGGAGCCGCCGCGCCGTCTCCAGCGCCGCGGCGGCGCCCGACGAGTGGCCCCACAGCATCACCCGGGTCAGGCCGCGCGCGGTGATCTCGTCGGCGACCCGCTCCGCGACCCGCGCGATCGACGCGAACGGCTCGTGCCGGTCCGCCAGGTCGTGCCCGGGCAGGTCCACCGCGAGGACCGCGATGCCGCTGTCCGCCAGCGCGCTCGCCATCGGCTGATAGTTCACCGCGTTGCCGCCCGCGTAGGGGAAGCACACCAGCGTGCTCTCCGGCGTGCCGCCCGGCCGCGACAGCGGCTGCAGCAGCTCCGGCCGCTGCCGTGCCGTGCCGTCGAACAGGACGGCCAGGTCGGCGAGGACCGGGTGCCGGGTGATGTCCTTCAGGGACACCGCCCGGTCGAGCGCGATGGTGAGCCTGACGGCCGACAGGGAGGTGCCGCCGGACTCGAAGAAGTGGTCCTGCCGGCCGATCCGGTGCTCGGGCACGCCCAGCACGTCGGCCCAGGCCGCGGCAAGCTTCCGCTCGGTCGGGGTGCGCGGGGCACGGTCGGGCTCCGCCGGCGCGCCGGCCCCGTCGTCCGGCGCGGTGCGTTCGGCCAGTGCGGTCAGCGCCTTGCGGTCGGTCTTGCCGTTGGCCGTCAGCGGCAGGCCGTCCTGCCGGTGGAAGGCCGAGGGGACCATGTAGGCGGGCAGCACCCGGCCGAGGGCCGCGCGCAGCGCGTCCGGCTCCTGCGCCTCACCCGTGTAGAAGGCGATCAGGTGCTTGCCACCGTCGGCCCGCTCGGCGCAGACCACCGAGCCGTCCCGCACCCCGGCCACCTGCAGCAGGGCGTTCTCGATCTCGCCGATCTCGATGCGGAAGCCGCGGATCTTGACCTGGTTGTCCCGCCGGCCGAGGAACTCCAGCCTGCCGCCGGGCTGCCAGCGGCCCCAGTCACCGCCGAGGTAGAGCCGCTCGCCCGGCCGGAACGGGTCCTCCCGGTACGCCTCGCGGGTCCGCTCGGGATCGTTGACGTACCCGCGGCCCACGCAGACGCCGGAGAACGCGATCAGACCCGGGGCGCCGAGCGGCACCAGCGCCAGGTGCTCGTCCACGACGTACACGCGCACGTTGTTGACCGCCCGGCCCAGCAGCACCCGCTCGGGCGCCTCGGTCATCACCTCGTGGTTGGTGTCGTCCGACGTCTCGGTCAGCCCGTAGGCGTTGACCAGGGCGATCCCCGGCTGGAGCGCGAACCAGCGCTGGGCCAGCTCGCGTTTGAGCGCCTCGCCGGTCACCGACACGTACCGCAGGTCGGGCAGCGGGCGCGGGTGCCGTTCCAGGTACGAGGCGACGACCTCCAGGTAGGAGGGCACGAGCTGGGCCACCGCGACCCGGCCGCGGACCAGCGTGTCCACGAACCGTTCCACGTCCACGACCACGTCCTGGCCGACCAGCAGCGTCCGCCCGCCCACCAGCAGCGCGGACACCAGCTGCCACAGCGAGATGTCGAAGCACTGCGGCGCGGTCTGCGCCACCACGGAACCCTCGCCGATCCCCAGGTCGTCGATCTTGGCGTGGAGATGGTTGAGCATGCCCGCGTGCTCGCACATCGCCCCCTTGGGCTCGCCCGTGGAGCCGGACGTGAAGTAGATGTAGGCGAGCTGGCCGGCGTCGACCCGGACACCGAGATCACCGTCGGCGTGCGGTTCTGCGTACGCGTCGTGGATCAGCAGCCGGCGCGTCCCGGGCAGCGTGGCCAGCGCCTCGTCGAGGCTGCCGGTGCTGCCCGCCTCGGTCAGCACCAGCCGGCAGTCCGCCCGGGAGAGCGTCGCGGCCACGCGCTCGGCCGGGAAGTGCGGCTCGATCGGCAGGTACACACCGCCCGCCTTGAACACCGCCAGCGTGGCCGCCAGCCAGTCCAGATTGCGTTCGGTCACCACCGCGACCACGTCCTCGCGGCCCAGACCCCGCTCCAGCAGCGCCCGAGCCAGCCGGTTGGCGCGCGCGTTGAGTTCCGCGTACGTCCACTCCCGCTCACCGTGCACGGCCGCCACCGCGTCGGGATGCTCCCGCACCCGCGCCTCGAACAGTTCGTGGGCGCGAGCGTCCGGCAGCGGCCGGTGCGGGCCGGCCAGCCCGTCGAGCTGCTCGCGGACCTCGTCGGCGGACAGCAGGCTCTGCCGCGCGTGCTCGGCGTCCACGTCGGCGGTCATCAGCCGCAGCGCCGTCAGGTGGTAGCCGCCGATCCGGGCGGCCGCTTCGGCGTCCAGCAGGTCGGTGCGGTGGCGCAGGCGCAGCCTGAGCCGTCCGTCCTTGTCGGACCAGCGGACGTGCAGGGCGCCGCGGCCGGCCGGGGTGTCCGCGGCCTCCATCGGACCGCAGACCACCTCGTACGGCGGCTCCGCCGCGCCCAGCTCACGGCGCAGCTCCTCCACCGGGTACTCCCGGTGGGCCAGCACCTCGGCCTCGGCGTGCCGTGCGGCCGAGACCAGCGCGCTCCACGACCCGGCGGGCACCACCAGGCGGCACGGCAGCGGCTCGCCCCGCACCCCGGCGGCGTATCCGGTCACCACCTCGGGCTCGCCGGACAGCACGGCCAGCACCTTGGCGTGGGCGGCCAGCAGCAACACGCTGACCGGCACGCCGAGGCGCCGCTCCAGCGCCCGCGCCGCGTCCGTCACGCCGTCCGGGACCACGACCTCGTGCTCGGCCGTGCCCGGGACGGGCCGCCGCACCCACCGCGGCACCGCAGTGGCGCCGCCGGCGGTCAGCACCCCGCGCCAGAACTCGCGGTCCGCTTCCACGTGCGTTCCCATCGAATGGCCTTCCTCAGCTCTCGGTCGTCGGCTCGGTCGTCGGCTCGGTAGTCGGCTCTCGGTCGTCAGCCATGGGTCGTCAGCGCTTGGTCGGCGCGCGGGTGCCGGTGCCGGCCGGGGCCGTGGCCCGGCCGATGCCGGGGTACTGCTCCGCCGCGTCCGGCATGTCGACGGCCGGGTTGCCGCCCCACCGGGCGTACGCGGGCATCTCCTCGCCCTTCATCAGGAAGGAGTCGGGTGCCAGCACCGCTCCGTCGCCGATCGTCACCCCGTAGTGCACGTGGGAGCCGACGCCCAGCGTGCAGCCGGCCCCGAGCGTGGTGACGTCGGACTTGAAGGTGCCGTCCTCCTGCGAGTGGCACTGGACCTTGCTGCCGACGTTCAGGGTGCAGCCGTCACCGATGGTGGTCAGCGTCCGCTCGGTCATGTAGCAGCCGTCGTCGAAGACCGCGCGGCCGATGCGCACCCCGAGCAGCCGCCAGACCAGCGTCTTGAAGGGCGTCCCGTTGAAGATGTTGAGGTGCCGGTCCGGTACCTTCCACAGCCGTTCGTGCCACCAGAAGTACGGCTCGTAGATGGAGCACAGCCGGGGGCGCAGGGCGCGGAAGGAGGTGATGCAGCGTTCCAGCAGGATGTAGTAGGCGGTGGAGAACGCGAGCGTGATCGCCAGGTAGCCGGCGATCACGATGTGTCCGAGCACGCCGTACAGGTCCACGGAGATGAGCGCGAACAGCGTGAGCGCGAAGGTGTGCAGCCACCGGACGAAGAGCATCAGGGCCATCGAACGCAGGTTGTAGCGGTTCTTCGCGGCGAGCCGGCGGACGTGGGTGCGGCCGGTCCGCAGGTGGTCGAACCGGGTGTCACGGTCCACGGAGCGGGGGATCTCGAAGCACGGCGAGCCGAGCAGTCCCACGCCCGTGCGGACCTCGCCGTCGATCGGCACCATCACCTTCGTCGCGAGCAGGCAGTCGTCGCCCGTCCGGCCGCCGGCGGGGTACGCGATGTTGTTGCCCAGGAAGTTGTGCGCGCCGATCGACGCCCGCGACAGCCGGAACGAGGTGCTGGAGTAGTCCGCGTTCACCACGGAGAGGCCGTCGGCGATCATCGTGCCGCTGCCGACCGAGACCAGCAGGGGCGTCTCGTGCTGCACCTCGGTGCCGAAGTTCGACCCGGTCTGCTCGACCCTCGACAGGTCGTAGCCGAGCCCGCGGAGGTAGTGGACGATGTACGAGCTGTCGCCGCACAGCCAGGCGAAGAACCGGACGTTCGTCAGGCGGGCCGTCGCCCGGTGCGCCGCGTAGTGGAACCCGTAGAGCGGGTAGACCCGGTCAGGACGGACGAACAGGGCCAGAAGGCGCGGCACGGTGTAGAGGACGGCCAGACCCAGGATCACGAAGCCGCAGAACAGCGCCAGCGACAGGGTCAGGGCGTCGGTGACCAGTTCCGGCCGGGAGAGCGCTGCCGTCTGCGGGTCAAGCCGCTTGCCGATCGCGGGTACGGCGGTGAACAGGATGTACATCCCGCCCACGGCCAGCGGGATGTACAGCAGGAACAGCTGCACCAGCGTGACCAGGCCGAACCAGGTCCGGCGGCCGGAGCCGCAGGGGGCCGCGGGTACCCGCAGGTAGTCGGTGTCGGCGGGCTGGGCCGGCGAGCCGTGCCAGCGCGCACCGTCCGGGACCGCCTGGCCCCGGTGCAGCGCGGACGAGTGGCCGAGCTGGGCGCCGTCGCCGATCGAGGCGTCGATGTCCACCACGGTCTTCTCGCCGACGAACGCGTCGCGGCCGAACGTGACGTGGCCGGTCTGGATGCGTCCCGCGTGCGCCCGGTAGCCGAGGAAGAAGGAGTCCTTGCGGATCACCGTGCCCGCGCCGATCGTCAGCATGTCGGTGCAGACCGGCACGGAGTGGGACAGGATCGTGACGCCCTTGCCGATCCGCGCGCCCAGCGCCCGCAGGTACAGCACGTACAGCGGATTCCCGATGAACAGCAGCACGGGATTCGCGTGCAGCAGCACCTTCACAAGCCAGAAGCGCAGGTACGGCAGGCTCCAGACGGGAAAGTCACCCGGCTTCCAGCGGCCGACGAGAACCCACTTGGCGAGGACCGGGAACGCGCACAGGGCGACGAACCCGAGGTCGCCGAAGACTAGGGAGCGCAGATAGACGTCGGCCGGTCCGGAACCGGAGGCGATCCACTCGTAGCCGCCCGCGGTGACGTATCCGGCGACGCTGGAGTACGCCAGGAAGAACAGCAACTGGGCCGTGCCGCAGAGCACGTGGTGCGGCCGGTGCGTGTCCGTCGCCGTCCCCGGGGCCGGCTGGGGCGCCGGCGCCGACGGTTCGGCGGCCGGTGCGGCAACCGGCGGGGCGACCGGGGCGGACTGCGCGAGGGCGGCCGCCAGGCTCCGGATCGTGGGGTGCCGGTAGATGTCCTTCATGGACGGCGACGGCAGGTCCGCCCGCTTCCTCACCCGTGCGCAGAACTGGGCCATGACCAGGGAGTTGGCACCGAGGTCGTCGAAGAAGTGACCGTCGACCGCGACCCGCTCCGTCTTGATCACGTCGGCCAGGGCCTCCGCGAGCGCTCTCTCGATGCCGGCCCCCGCCGGAGCGGCGTCGCTCCGTGCGGTGACGGCGCGTTCGCCCGGCCCGGTTATGTCGCCCGGCCCGGTTATGTGGACCTCGGAGGACTGCTCCACCATGCGAACTCCTGGGAGGACGTCTGGGTCGCCGAGAGCCGCCGGTGGCGGGTTCCGGGGACCTCGGACACAGAAGGCAGGACCACCGAGCCGTCGGGCTCGAGGCGCGTGCTCCTTGCTGATCACGAACCGCCGCGTTCAGTCTCGGTCGGCTCCTGGCGCCCTGCCACTTCGCACCGGCCGCCCGTTCGGCCGGGAACGCCCGACGGGCCCGTGTTCCCGGGCCCCCGGCGGCGGCGGGCCCCACGACGGATCACCCGAATGGGGGTGGCGGTGGGGGACACAGCGGGCCCTCAGCTCTGTCACAGCGTGCCCACGGCTCCGTCGCGGCGCGCCCTTGGCTCCGTCGCGGCGGGTCCCCGGCCCTGCCGCGCGTTCCTCGGCCCTGTCGCGGTGCATCGGGCCGGTCACCGTGCGTGCGGAGGTCTTCCCTCGGCCCATCCGGGTACCCGGTGCCGCACACGCGCACGGGGCCGCAAGCGGCCGGCCCGGTGCACTCGACCGCGGCAAGGAGGAAGACATGAGCACGGTCAGGAAATCCGTCGACGTCGGCGTCCCCGTCCACACCGCCTACAACCAGTGGACCCAGTTCGAGGACTTCCCGAACTTCATGGAGGGCGTCGAGGAGGTCCGCCAGCTCGACGACCGGCACAACCACTGGACCACCAAGATCGGCGGAGTCCGGCGCGAGTTCGACACCGAGATCGTCGACCAGCTGCCCGACGACCGGATCACCTGGCGGGCCGTCGACGGTGACACCCAGCAGCGCGGATCGGTGCGCTTCGAGCGCCTGGACGATGGTCACACCCGGGTGGAACTCACCATGGAGATCGAGCCCAGCGGCATCGCCGAGAAGAGCGGTGACATGCTCGGTGTGATCGACCGGCGGGTCAAGGGCGACCTGCACCGCTTCAAGGACTACATCGAGCAGCACGGCGAGAGCGGTGCCTGGCGCGGCCGCATCCGCCCCGGCAATCCCGGCTCGACCCTCTGACCTGCCGCGCCGCCGCGCCGGCACCGCACCGTCCCACGCCCCGGCTTCCCGGGCCGTGGGACGGCGCGCGTGTGTGCGAGGTGTCCGGGCCGGGGGGACGGCGTGCCCGGCGGGTGCGGGCTACGCGTGACCCGCTTGATCGGCGAGGACCTCTTCCATCACCCGGCGGTGCGCGCGCCAGGGCGGCGAGGCAGAGGCGGGTCTCCTCGTCGTGGTGGGCCGGTGACGCTCCCCGGTACCGGCTGTGCGGCCCGCGGCCACGGGCGTCCCCATCGAGCCGTCGGCCGGTCAGGGCGTCCGCGTCTCGGCGACCGTCAGCAGGGCCGCGGCGTCCTCCAGGGCCTCCAGGCTGTGGCGGGCGGCCGGCACGACGAGGAGGTCGCCGGTGATGCCCTCCCACGTGTCGTCCCCGCTGAGCGGCCGCACCCGGCCCCGCAGGACTGGTACGACGCCATGCTGCTGCCCGACGCCGCCACCTGCGTGGTGGTCGGCGACGTGACCGGCCATGACGTCGAGGCGGCCCCGCTGATGGGCGAGCTCCGCAACATGCTGCGGGCGCTCGCCTTCGACCGCTGCGATGCCGGCCGCTGCGTTCCGCCCGGCCGGGTCGTGTCGAGGCTGGACCGGGCCCTGACGATGTTCGAGGACCCGCCACCGCGACCCTGGTGTTCGGCCGCATCGAGCACGGCCCGGACGGATACACCTTCCACTGGACCAACGACGGGCATCCGCCCCCGCTGCTCGTCGCCGCGGCCGGCGCCACCCGCTGTCTGGCGCCCGCCCAGCACGGGATCTTCGGTGGGCATCGATCCGGACGTCCCCCGCTTCGACCACGCACACCCCCGAGGAGGCCGCCGCACTCGCCGGGGCCCCGCCGGACGCGCTGTGCGACGGCCTGATCGCCCGGGGCCGCCAGGTGTTCGACGACGACGTGGCCGTATCCGCCCTGCGCGTCCCGGGCGGCCCGGCACCGTGAGCCGGGGGCGAAGGAAGCGACGGGAACGGCGGGGCGGCACCGGCACACGCTCCGGTGCCGCCCCGCCCCCCTGCCCTGCCGGCCGCTCGGGGTCAGCGGTTCGGGACGTTGTCGACGAAGTGGGTGCCCGCGGCGTAGTAGCCGTTGACGGCGGTGTTCACCTGGTCGGGGGTGAGGACGCCTGCGTCGTTGTAGTAGACCCAGTTGACCCTCTGGTCCCAGACGCGGTTGCCGGTGAAGGGGAGGTCGATGAACCACTCGTTGAAGTCGATGGTCATCGGCTCACGCGGGTAGTACTTGCCGCCCGAGGTGAAGTACTGCCGCCCGTCCACGTAGTAGGTCACCGTGCCGTTGCCGACGGTCATCTGGAGGGTGTGCCAGCCCTGCAGCGAGTTGATCTCGTTGTGGGTGACCCGGTCCATGGCGTCCGCGCTGTACCAGGTGGTGGTGTAGAGCGTCGGACCGGGCGCGCCCCAGCCGCCGTTGGGCAGGTACTCGGCGTCCAGCTCGCTGTAGAGCGAGTCGTCGGGCGTGATGGTGTAGAAGGTCTCGTTGACGTGGTCGCCGTTCTGGCCGCTGGTCGGCTTGTCGTTGAAGTAGACGCGGGCGGCGTAGGTGCCCTCGAAGAACTTCCGCCGGGTGGTGTCGATCTCCGCCTGCTTGGTGCCGGCCTGGGTGCCGTCGGTGGTGGCCCTGAGCTGCATGGCGTGGCCGCCCTTGGCGGTCGCGTCGGCGGGGAAGCTGAAGGCGTCGGCCGACCAGGTGTTCTGGATGCCCGGCCCGCCGGCGCCGGTGCGGATGGACCAGCCGTGGGCCGCGAGACCGGGGTCGGCGGGGCCGCTGTAGCTGAAGTCGTCGAACAGGGCGTGGCCGCCGGAGGGGTCGGTGGTTCCGCCGCCCGGGTCCGTGGGGCCGCCCGGGTCGGTGGGGTCGTTGCCGTCGGGGGCCGTACCCCACGCGGCGTCCGCGCCGAGCGACGCGGTGACCTTGTTCCAGTCGGCGTAGGAGGTCTGGGAGCCGTTGAAGGAGTAGTCGTTGCCCTGGTTGAACGACTGCCAGTCGGACTGGTAGAAGCGCAGCTGCATGTCCCCGGTGTCGGCGCCGGGCGCCAGCGACCCGGCGCCCGGGGTGAACCCGATCTCCAGGTAGCGGTCGGCCGTGGCGGTGGGGTGGCCGAGGGTGCCGAACGTCCCGGTGATGCTCGCGCAGCCCTTGACCGCCCAGGAGCAGGCGAAGCGGTAGTCGGCGTTCGGCGCGTCGGACTTGAAGTAGTAGCGGACCTTCACCTGGCTGAGCTGGACGGCGGAGGACCCGGTGTTGCGCACCTTGAGCCAGGGTTCGCTCTGGTCGGTGGTGGCCGCGCTCGCGCTGGTGCGGTAGGAGACGGTGATGCCGCCGGCCGCGGAGGCGGGGGTGGGCAGGGCGGCCAGACAGGTGCCGGCCAACAGCGTGGACAGGGCCAGCGCCACACGGGAGCGGCGGCCTGGACGACGTGTTCGCATGCGTGGTTCCTTCCTCGGGGCTGACTCCCGCGTGCGGGGAGAGACACAGGGGGTGTGCTGTGGAGCCGGAGGCGGAAGCGGCGGAGCGTGGGGCGGCGCGGCTTCACACCGTGGCGTGCGTGGGGCGCGGTGGGGGCGTGGCGTGCGGGACCCGCAGGGTGTCCAGGCGCGCCTCGTGCCGGGTCAGCCGGGTGGTGAAGTCCCGCCAGTCGGCGGTCCCGTCCCACACCCGGTCGGCGAGCGCGCACAGGCGCGGGAAGGACAGGTACTCGATGTGGCCGGGCGTGGTGACGAACTCGGTCCACAGCTGTCCCTGAGCGCCCAGGACCCGTGCCTCGGCCCGCGGGTCCGGCTTCGGCGGGGTGAGGTCCAGGTCGTGCACCGTACGCAGGTCGACGACGACACCGGGCTGGGCCGGCGGCTCCAGGGGGCTCGGGCTGCGCGCGTAGTCGAAGTAGGTGGCGCGGTGGTCGGCGTGCACGACGTCGTGTCCGCGGCGCGCGGCCGACCAGGTGTGCGCCGACTCGCGCCAGCTCATCACCGTGCACTCCGGGGGCAGCCGGCTGCCGTGCTCGGCCCAGGCGACGGGACGGCGGCCCGCGCGGACGACGTGCCCGGCGACGCGGTCCATGAACCAGCCGTGCAGCGCCCGGGGACCGGGCAGCCGCTCGCGGGCGACGCGGGCGAGCGCGGCCGGGCTCGTCTCCCATTCGGCCGTGGGGCACTCGTCGCCGCCGATGTGGATGTGCGGTGACGGGAAGACGTCCATCACCTCGTCCAGCACCGTGCGGACGAAGTCCAGGACGTGGTCGCCGACGCCGAGGACGTTCTCGCACACCCCCCAGTGCGTCCACACGTCCAGGCGCCGTTCGGGGGAGTTGCCGAGTTCGGGGTGGGCGGCCAGCGCGGCGCGTACGTGGCCGGGCACCCCGACCTCCGGCAGCACCGTCACCCCGCGCACGGCCGCGTACGCCACCAGGGCGGCGAGTTCGGCGCGGGTGTAGAAGCCGCCGTGCGGCTCGTCGTCGAAGCGGTCGCTGCCCGCCGGGCCGACCATCGAACGGGCGCGCCGTCCGCCGACCTCGGTGAGCCGGGGGTAGGCGGTCACCGGCATCCGCCAGCCCTGGTCGTCGGTGAGGTGCAGATGGAAGACGTTGAGCTTGTGCAGGGCGAGCAGGTCGACGTAGCGGCGCAGGTAGGACACGGGCTGGAAGTGGCGGGCGACGTCGAGCAGGGCGCCGCGCCAGGAGTGCCGGGGCACGTCCGTGATCTCCACCGCGGGCAGCTCCCAGGGCACGCCCGGCCGGGGTGCGTCGGACAGCACCTGGTGGGGGAGGAGCTGACGTACCGTCTGCACGCCGTGCGCCAGCCCCGCCGGGCGGCCGGCGCGCAGCAGGACACCGTGCGGGCTGACGGTGAGGCCGTACCCCTCCTCGCCCAACCCCGTCAGGGCGGCGTCCAGGACGAGGACGAAGGTGCCGTCGGAGGCGGTGGTCAGGGGCAGCCCGGTGGCGGGCGCCAGCAGGGGTGCGCAGCAGGGCGGCGGCCGGTTCGGCTCCGGGGGTGACGCGCAGCCGGGTGGTGTCGTCGAGCCGGAAGCGGCCGGGGCGTACGGAGAGCCTGCGAGGACGGGGGACCAGGGCGGGGCGGGGGCGGTGCAGGTCCACGGCTGTGTCTCCGGTGGTCGGCGGGGCACGGGACGGGGGTGCGTCGGGGGGCGTCGGCGGGGCGCGGGACGGGGTGCGTCAGGGAGGTGCGTCGGCGGGTCAGCCCTTGACGCCTCCGGACGCGAGGCCCGAGGTCACATGGCGCTGCAGGGCGAGGAAGACGAACAGCGCGGGCAGGGCGAAGAGGGTGGAGGCGGCCATGGTGGTGCCCCAGTCGGTCCCGAAGGTGGTCTGGAAGGAGGAGAGCCAGACCGGCAGGGTGCGCTTGTCCTGCTCCTTGATGATCAGGAAGTTGGCGTAGGTGAACTCGTTCCAGGCGGTGATGAACCCGAACAGCGAGGTCGCCATGAGACCGGGCGCCAGCAGGGGCAGGGCCACCTTGCGGAAGGCGCCCGGACGGGTGCAGCCGTCCACCTGCGCGGCCTCCTCCAGCTCCGGCGGGATGCCGGCGATGAAGCCGCGCAGCACCACCACGGTGAACGGCAGCGTGATCATGAAGTAGACGAGGGTCAGGGTGGGCAGCCGGTCGAGCATGCCGGTGTCGCGGGAGATGATGTAGACCGGGATGATCAGCGACTCCCACGGCGCCATCTGCGCGATGAACACCGCGAGCATGAACTGGCGCCGGCCGCGCCATTTCATCCGGGCGACGGCGTACGCGGCGCCGAGGGCGACGACCAGCGCGAGCAGCACGGCGGCGAGCGTGACCAGCACGCTGTTGCGCCAGAACAGGGCGAATCCGTCGGCGTCCACGGCCCGCCGGAAGTGGTCGAGCGTCCAGTGCCGTGGCACGAGACGGGGGTGGTACGACTGGATGTCGCGGGACGGCTTGAACGCGGTCGAGACCATCCAGTACACGGGGAACAGGCAGACGGCCGCGGTCCACGTGGCGGCCCCGTTCAGGGCCAGACGGCCTGCCGTGCGCCGCAGCGGGGGCCTGCCGTGCGGTCGGCGAGACGGTGTGCCGTGCGGCTGGAGCGGTGCCGCGGGCGCACCGGTCCGGGGGCGGGGCGTGCTCACAGGTGTTCCCCCTCCTGACGGAACAGCTGGCGGAAGTAGAGGACGAGCACGCCGCTCATCAGCAGCACCGTGACCATCGAGGCGGCGGAGCCCAGGTCGTAGCGCTGGTCGGCGAGGGCGGTCTGCACGGCGTACACCGGCAGGATGGTGGTGGCGTCGCCGGGGCCGCCCCGCGTCATCACCCAGATCTGGACGAACGCCTTGAAGGTCCAGATCACTTCGAGCGAGAGCACGAGCATGAAGATCGGCCGGATCAGCGGGAAGGTGACGGAGCGGAAGACACGCGTGGCGCCCGCGCCGTCCAGGCGCGCAGACTCGTAGAGCTCGGCCGGCACGGTGGTCAGCGCCGAGTAGAGGGTGATCGCGGCGAACGGCACGGACTGCCAGACGATGAGCACGACGACGATGGCGAACGCGGCGCCGCCGTGCGCGAACCAGGGGTAGCCCGCGAACGAGGTGAACCCCAGTCCGGTCAGGGCCTCGTTGACGATGCCGAACTGCGACTGGAACAGCCACTGGAAGACGGTCGTGGCGGCGACCACGGGCACGGCCCAGACCAGCACCAGCGAGCTGAGGACCGCGGTCCTGCCGAACCTGCCGAGCCGTTCGACCATCAGGGCGACCAGGGTCGAGAGGACCATGATGGCCACCACGTTGACCGCCATGAAGAAGAACGTGCGGCGCACCACCTCCCAGAAGCGGGGGTCGGACAGCAGCGTCCGGTAGTTGCGCGGCCCCACGAACCGGGCGTGGCCCAGGATCAGTTGCCGCAGCCGGAAATCCTGGAAGGAGATCACCACGGCCCGCGCCAGCGGGTAGACCAGCAGGTACAGCATGCCCAGGGCGGCGGGCGCGACCAGGGCGTACGGCCAGACGGACCCCCGTCGGCCGCTGCCGTGGGCGCCCGCTCGCCCTCGGGTGCGCCGGGGCGGACGGCGGGGGACGGAGCGCGGCACACTCCGCTCACGGACGATCGACACGGCGCCTCCTTCGTTCGTGGGGGGGCGAACGGCTTCCGGCCGGGGGCGGAGCCGTGGCCTGCGGCGGCCGGTGCCGGCCGGGGAACGGCCGGAGCGTGGCCCGCGTGTGGGTCAGGAGCCGCTGTTGAGGGTGGTGGCGATGGTCCGGGACGCCTTGGCGGCCGCGGACTTCTCGTCGCTCCCGGTGAGCACGGCGGTCATGTACTCCTTGATCGGGTTCTTGGCCTCGACCGCCGCCCACTGCGGCGTGTTGGGGGTGGCGTGCCCCTGGGCCGCGCCCACCGCCATCGCCGCCGCACCCGGATCGGAGGAGACGGAGCCCGCGAGCGTCGTCTTGTTCGGCACGTAGCTCATGGCCAGTGCCAGCTTCTTCTGCCAGGCGTCACCGGCGAGTTCCCTGATGAAGGTGAGCGCCTCCTTCTGGTGGGGTGCAGCGGCCGGCACCACCAGGTCGGAGCCGCCGGTGAAGACGGCGCCGGGCGTGTCCGCCTGCTTGCCGGGGATGGGGAAGAAGCCGAGCTTCCCCTTGAGTGCGGGGTTGTTCTGCACCACCACACCGGCGCCGCCCGGGGTGGCGATGATCTGTGCGACCTGCCCCTTGGCCATCACCTCCGCCTGCAACGGCCGGGCCTCGTCGGAGTCCTTGGGGCCCTTGCCGAGGGCCTGCAGCCGCCGGTAGAAGTCCATGGCCCGCAGGGCCCCGGGGCTGTCGAGTCCGCCCTGCCAGGCGCCGCCGGACCGCACGGCGAGGTCACCGCCCTCGTCCCAGACGAAGCCGGCGAGGGCGTACCAGTTCTGCCCGGGCAGGTAGATGCCCTGGGTGCCGCCCCGGTCGAGCTTCTCGGTGGCGGCGATCCACTGGTCACGCGTCCTGATCCGGGTGGCGTCCACCCCGGCCTTCCGGAACAGGTCGGTGCGGTAGATGACGACGCGGTTGGCGGCGTAGTACGGGATGCCGTACTGCCTGCCGTCGAACCTGCCGGGCTCGGCCAGGCCCTTGAGCCAGGTGCTGCCGCCGAGTTCGTCCACCTCGCCGGTGAAGTCGCTCAGGCCGCCGCTCTGTGCGTACTGGGCGACCTGGGTGTTGCCGACCTCGATCACGTCCGGGGCGTCGTTGCTGGCCAGGGCGGCGGTGACCTTCTCACCGATGCCCTCCCACTCCTGTATCTGGATCTTCAGGTCGATGTCGGGGTGGGCCTTGGCGAAACCCGCCTCGAACTGCTTCTGGAAGGCGGCCGAGACGCTGTCCCGCATCAGCCACACGTCGAGGACCGTCTTGTTCCCCGCGGCTCCCTGCGACCCGCCGTCGGAGGAGGAGCAGGCGGTGAGACACACGCTCAGCAGCAGGGCGCCGAGCGGGGCGAGTGAGCGGTACTTCATGGTTCACCTCTGGAAGACCCGAAGACGGACGGAGCACACTCAGATGGCAAGTTGACCAGTTGGCCTCACCAGTGGTTTACCAGCCGGTGTCGGATGAAGGTGGCATAGACCAATAGCAGCGTCAACCCCCCACGCACACACCGTATTTCGGGCCACCTGGCCCACCCGGTGGCCTGATCGCACGTGAAGGCGCGGCTATTCCCGATTGACCACCTGACCAGTTATGGTCAGGTCCCATACCAGTGCCCGCCCCGAGACGAACGAGAGCCCCGCATGCAGATCGACGCCGCCCCCGGCACGGTGCTCAAACGCGAGCGGGTCCGTGACGCGATCCTCGGCCTCATCGAGGAACGGTGCCCCGGAGACGCCATCCCCTCCGAACGCACCCTGTGTGCCGAACTCGGCGTGTCCCGGCCCACCTTGCGGGCCGCGGTCGACGAACTGGTCGCCGCCGGACTGCTGGTGCGCCGCCACGGCCGGGGCATGTACGTCGCCGCCGAGAAGATCACCCAGGAACTCGTCTCCGGCCGACAGGCGTTCAGCCTTCCTCCGGCCAAGGGCACCTGGACCAGCCGCCTGCTGGAGTTCTGCACCCTGCCCGCCGGCGCCCGGGTGGGCCGCAAGCTGCGCATGTCCCCCGCCGCACAGATCCGCTACGTGGCCAGGCTCCGGCTCGTCGACGGCTCGCCCGTCGCCATCGAGCACCTGCACCTGCCGGCGGACCTGCTGCCCGACCTGACCAGTGACGAGCTGGAGAACGGCGACCTGTACGAGCACCTGCGCGAGCAACACGGCGTCCACGTCAGCGAAGCCGTGCAGTCCATCGAGCCCACCGTCGTCACCCGCGCCGAGGCCGACCTGCTCCAGGTGCCGGAACTGTCCCCCGCCCTGCTCTTCGAACGCCTCACCACCGACACTCGCGACCGCCCGGTGGAATACGTCCACTCGATCTATCGCGGAGACCGCTACCGCATCGTCTCCCGCCTCACCCTCGGCCCCCGCGCCGAACCCCCACCGTCCCCCGAGGGCCACCACCCCGGCATCCCCCCGGGCGACTTCACCCACGGCGACCCGATCGCCTTCTCCACGCACGGGGTGGTGCAGGACGGTTCGTGAGACATGTGCGGGACGGTTCGTGAGGCATGGGGTACCGGCCCCTCACCGCGAGGACCCGGTGTGACTCAGGTCCGGGGCCACTCCCGGCCGCCGGTCACCTGGTGCGCGACACCGCGCCATCGCTCCTCTCCGCCGGGCAGTGGCCAGGCCCAGGTGGGGCGTACCGCCGCGTCCAGGTCGCGCAGGCGCCGGGCGAGCCGCGGCCCGGCCGTGGCGGCGCCGTCCGGGACGGCGGGACCGTGGACGGCGCGGAGTCCGGCGAAACGCGCCAGTTCGTCCTCGTAGGCTCCCACCGCGTCATCGACGCCTGCGGCGAGGTCGTCGCGCGACACCGTGCGGTGCATGTGCAGCAGCGGAGGTTCGACGGACTCGGCGATCGCCGCGGCGAGCCGCGCGTGGCCGTCCAGGACCAGATGGCAGTCGAGGCCGCTGACCCACCACAGGAGAACGGGCGGAAGCGTCCCCTCGCGGGCCTGCTTGCGGTACGCCTTGACCCGGCTGTCGTCCGTGCCGGGCATGGGCCGCAGCGGGAGAACCTCCCACGAGCCGGAGTGGAGGAACCAGTCGATGTACCCGTCGGGATGGCCTTCGACGAGCATCGAGCTCCAGTACTCGGCGTGCGAGGTGCCGGCGTGCCGCCACCGCCTGAACGGACTCTCGTGCGAGAGCAGCCATCTGCCGTCGTGCAACGGGCTGTCCGGCGAGTCGGCGAGGTACCCCGCGAAGCGGTGGGCCCACCGCTCCGCGCTGCCCGCCAGGACACGGCCCGTCTCGGCACGCAGCGGCGGGACGAAGGAGCGGTACTCGTCGGTGCGCCAGAAGTCCACGCCCTCGTGGCGCACGTCGACATCGGCGAGCAGTACGGGCCGCTCCCCTTGGGAGAGCAGCAGCCGCCGCCCCGCGCTGAACACGCACAGCCCCGGCCGGCGGCGGTCCCGCACGTCCAGGGACAGCCCCACCCACGGGCCGTCGTCCCGCCCGGCATCGCTGCGCCGCATCCCTTGACCCTAGACGGCTGGCGGCTGGCGGCTGGCGGCTGGCGGGTGGTGGCTGGTGCCGTGAGGCGGACGACCGCCCTGGGCCGGCCGTCACGACGCCCGCGCACCCGCCCACTGGGGCGAGAATGGGCCGCGTGGACCATCTGCTGCACCTCGACCGCACGCTCGACGAACTGGACCCGCCGCGATGGACGCCCCCGGCCGCTGACGCGACCCGGCTGGTGCGCACCGTGCACGAACTGCGGCGCGTGCCCCTGGGCGCGCTCGGAGCGGCGGACCTGCGCACGCTCGTGGCGCAGCGGGTGGCCCTCCCGTACGTCCTCCCACTCGCCGTGCGCCTGCTGATCGAGGAACCGCTGCTCGACGCCTACTTCTACGAGGGCGACCTGCTGCTCGCCACCGTCAACGCCCCGCCCGCCGCCTGGACCCTGCTGCCGGAACTCGCCGCGCGGTTGCGAGCCGTGATCACCCGGCTGCCCGAGGCCGAAGTCGCCGCCCTGCCTCGCGGCGCGGCAGAGGAACTCGCCCGCTTCGCGGCGGGGACCGATACCCCGGGCTGACCTGCCGGCGGCGTGGGTGCCTCGGCCCGCCCAGCGCTACGGCGAGGTGGGCGACTGCGGGGAGCGGAGTACCAGCAGGGTGATCTCGCTGGGGGCGAAGACCCGGAACGGCGGGCCCCAGAAGCCGGTGCCGCGGCTGGTGTAGAGGAGGGTGCGCGCGCCGTGGCGGCTGAGGCCGGCGAGGGCGGGCTGGTCGATGCCGACCAGGTGGTGGAAGGGCCAGATCTGGCCGCCGTGGGTGTGACCGGAGAGCTGGAGGTCGATGCCCGCGGCCGCCGCCCGGTCGACGAACTTGGGCTGGTGGGCCAGGAGCAGGACGGGCAGGTCGGGGTCGGCGCCGTGCAGGGCACCGGCGAGGTGGGCGCGGTGGCCCTCGAGGCCGGAGGACTCGGCGGTGACGTCGTCCACGCCGGCGACCACGAGGGTGTCGCCCCCGCGTTCGAGCAGCAGGTGGCGGTTGCGCAGCGGTTCCCAGCCCAGTTCGTCCATCAGGTCGACCCAGCCCTGGGCCTCGCTGTAGTACTCGTGGTTGCCGGTGACGTACACACGGGCGTGGGTCGCCCGCACGGTGCCGAGTGGGACGGCCTGGGCGCGGCGGCGCTCGGCCGTGCCGTCCGCGATGTCGCCGGTGTGGCAGACCAGGTCGGCATCGAGCGAGTTCACCGTCTCGCACACCCGCTCCGACCAGCGGGCGCGGTCGAGCGGACCGTAGTGGGTGTCGGTGATGAGGGCGACGCGCAGGCCGTCCAGCCCGGCCCCCAGGCGTGGCAGCCGCACGTCGAGCCGGCGCACGCGGGGCACGCGGCGGGCCTCGGCGTAACCCCAAGCGAGCAGTACGGCGGCCACGCTTAGGACGGCCCAGGTGACGATCCGGGCCCGGTCCTGGCCTCCGCCGACGCCGGCCACGGTCAGGGCGAGCCGCAGGAAGACGCCGAACAGGACGGACCAGGTGAACAGGATCCAGCTGGTGCCCAGCAGGGTGTCGCCGATGATCGCCGCCCGGTCCTGCTGGCGCCGGCCGTGGCCGCGCGTCATCGCGAGCGGCATACCGACGAGGCCGAGGACGAACAGGGTGGTGCCGACGATCGTGACGGCCGGCGGCCACTGCTGGCCGCCGTACAGAAGCACCCAGCAGGGCACGGCCCACAGCAGGACGGGGGCGATCATGGGGATGTAGCGCATCAGGCGGTGCAGCCTGCTCGGCCGCGGCGCCTGCGTCTCGCCCTCGGCGGGCCGGGTGTCGCTGGTGTCGGTCACGCTTCCCCTCCTGACCGGGCTGCCGTCCCGCGCACTGTATCCGGTCCCCCTCGAAGCGGCCGGACCGGCGGTCGGCGGGCGCGGCCCCTCGGGGGCGCGGGACGCGCACGGAAAGGCGCCTGACGGGTGGAGACCCGGCTCAGGCGCCTTTTCGCACGCGGCGGGCGTCTAGAAGAAGGCCAGCTACTTCGGCGAGTAGCTCACCAGCAGGTTCTTCGTCTGTTGGTGGTACACGCCGGGTCCAGGTGCGTCGATGGTGTTGGTGACAGGAACGTGACAGCTGAGGAACCCCCGTCGGCCAGGTGGTGACGGGGGTTCCTGCGTTCGGGGACAGCCTTTGCGTGGGCGGAGCCCAGCCGCAGCCACCAGATGCTGACGGCACCGCCCCGTCACGGTGAACCGGATCGCCGGTGACAACCGTCGTGGTGCCTGGGCGCAGGGGCTGGTGGAACATCCGCCGGGTGCACCGCGTTCCCTCACGGGAAGCCGGGGCGGAGGCGGCCAGGATGGTGAGAAAGGTGGCGACATGCTGGAGACGGTGGGCCTGACGGCCGACGAGAGCGAGGTGTACCGCCTTCTGGTCGCCACCGGGACGGCGTCCGCTCAGGACATCTCCGGCCGCTCGGCCCTCGACGTCGTCACCGCGCGGCTGCTGCTGCGCGCGCTGGAGCACAAGGGCCTGGCGTCGGTGGTCGAGGACAGTCCCGAATGGTTCACGGCCGTGCCGCCGCAGGTGGCCCTCATGCCCCGGCTCCAACGCCACTTCGACGCCCTGGAACAGACCCGGGCCGCCGTCTACGAACTGGCGGAGACACACCGCCGCAGCGCATGGGCCCGGAGCACGGGCGAGGCCGTCGAGATCATCACCGGCGCGGCGGCACTGCGCCAGCATCTGCGGCAGCTCCAGGACGGCGCCGGCCGCGAGATGATGTGGTTCGTGAAGGCCCAGTACGTGGCCATGTCACCGGAGAGCAATCAGGAGGAGTTCGACGCGCTGGACCGGGGCGTGCTCTACCGGGCCCTGTACGAGCAGGCGTACTTCGACGACCCCGACTCGGTGGACTTTGTCGTCAAGGGCGTGTGCGCCGGAGAGGTCGCCCGGGCGGTGCCTCTGCTGCCCCTGCGGATGGCGATCGCCGACCGCTCGGTGGCCATCCTGCCGCTGGCGGCCTCGGGCACGTCCCGCAACCCCAGGGAGCTGCGGGCCGCGGTGGTGCGGGAGAGCAGCCTGCTGGACGCGCTCATCGCCCTGTTCGAACACCACTGGGAGATCGGTGCCCCGCTCCGGGTGACCGAGGAGGGCCAGATCGGCGGCGCCGGCACCACGGATGCCGCCTCGCCGGTCGGGGAGGACCGGCACCTGCTCTCCCTGATGGTCGCCGGTATGACGGACGAGGCGATAGCCGGACAGCTGCGGGTCAGCAAGCGCACCGTCCAGCGGCGTATCCAGGGCCTGATGAGCCTGGCGGGCGTCGCGACCCGGATGCAGCTGGGCTGGCACGCGGCCCGCCGCGACTGGCTCTGAGAGTACGGCGGACGCCGCAACGCACACGAACAGGGCCCATCGGACGTGTCCGGCGGGCCCTGTCCCCGTTCGTCCGGCCGCTGCGGCCGGGCTGCGCTACTCGCGGAAACAGTTACTCGAGGACGTGGCTACTACGCGAAGGCGGCTACTTGAGCAGGTAGCCCTTGATGACGGTCTCCTTGAAGGAGTTGGCCGCCGCGTCCTCGACGTGGACGCGCAGGCTGACCGAGCCGCCCGCAGCGCGGCGCGGGTGCTCCACGGTCACGGTGCGCTCCATGCCGGAGCCCTTGACCCGCACCGACTGCCAGGTCTTCCCCTCGTCGAAGGAGACCTCGGTGGTGAAGACGCGGATGGGCGACGCCGGGGCGCCGGCCGTCCGCTGGATCAGGACCGGGATGTCGAGCTTGCGGCCGGCCTTGGCCCGGTTCCACTCGTCCAGCTTCGGCGACATACGGACCGCGTACAGCGGCAGCGCCTGCCGGGTCGCCGTGGTCTGCGACCGGAACCGCCATTCCGCCCGCACACTCGTGGAGACGGAACTGGGGGCCATGTCACGGTTGTGCTCGACCGTCAGACGATAGTCGGCGGGGGTGGCGTCGGCCGGGACGTCGCTCATGCTCCAGTCCTGGGAGACCAGCTCACCGTTGCGCCACAGCTTCACCTCGGGCAGGCCGGACGTGGTGTCGGCCACCAGGTCGAGGTTGCCGTTCGCGGCCGACTGGAAGGGCCGGTACATCGTGTCGCCCTCACGGAAGGCGGCCATCTGGGACGAGAGGCCCACGGCCTGGATCCCGCCGTTCCAGCGCTCGTCGACCTGGGAGCCGGCCTTGTAGCCGTGCAGGTCGCTGAGATAGCTCTGCCCGTGCGCGTCCGGATCGAGGAAGCTGTTCTGGTCGAAGGCCGTCTGCCAGCGCAGGCCGTCTGCCGCCGAGAAGTAGTCGACGCGCCGGGCCGGGACCGGAATCCCCTCCATCGCCCGGCCGCTGAAGCGGACGTTGCCGACGTACGTCCACACGATGCGCGTGGCCGTGGTTCCCGGCGTGGTGGCGGCGAACGTGCTGTTCACCCTGGCCAGTTCCGACTTGCGGGGGTTGTAGGCGGGATCCGCCGGGATGGCGCCGTGCACCGGTCGCGTGAGGTAGTAGACCGAGGCGGGGTTCCCGTCCGCGCCGGCCGGTTCGCCCCAGATACTGGTGACGAGGTACGTGAACTTCGAGTCCTTGTACTGGTCCGTCGGCACCGCGTACACGCCGTCGATGTGATCCGTGCCGATCGCGTTGTACATGGTGACCGAGAGCAGCTGCTCGGCCATGCTGATCGTGCCGATCTCGGCCGACATGATGCGTGCGGAGCGGCTCGGTGCCGACACCGTGACGGGCTTCGCCTTGCGGGCGTCGATGGTCACCTGCCGGTCGGCGCTCATCACGACCTTCGGTACGCCGACGATGGTGCCCTCGGTGAAGGAGGCGTCGAAGTAGAAGCCGCTCACCGAGTAGGTGTTCTTCGGCAGTCGCACCACCGTGCTGCTCTTGCCGAGCGCCTCGACCTCGTACGCCTTGCCGTCAGCCGAGTTGACGAGCAGGTAGGCGTTGTCGGGGGCGGCGCCCGTGCGGCTCTTCATCCCGATGCGCAGGTCGTAGGACGGCTGCTCGACGTCCATGCCGAACGGGACGCGCACCGACACCCGGTCGTCCGCGGTGCTCGCGGTCACCACGCCGCTGTAGGCGGCGTACGTCGTGGTGGCTTCCGGGGTCGCGGTGAGGGTGACGGCCGCGGTTCCGTGCGCGGGCACGGTGACCGTGTCGGCGCTGAGCCGGAACAGCCCGGCGGGAGCGGGCACGTCCTTCTTCCCGCTGCTCGGGTTGTCCTTCAGCCGAAGGGTGACCGGTGCGGCGCCCGGGTTGCGGTAGGTGATGGTCTTGGTCACCGGAGGCCGCTTGCCGTCCGTCCAGCGGATCAGCCCGAAGCCCAGTGCGGTGGTGTCGGCGGTGACGTCCTGGTCGACCGCCCGGGCGACGTCGACGCGTCCGGCGCCCTGGAAGTAGGCGCCGTGCTCCTTGGCGCCGGTCGCCGACTGCATCAGCTGGCGTTTGACCTGCTCCGCCGTCCAGTCGGGGTGCTGCTGGAACAGGATGGCGGCGGCTCCGGTCACATGGGGCGTGGCCATGGACGTGCCGCTCATCGCGACATAGCCGTCGTCGGCGGTGGTGCCGCCCGCCCTCGCGGCGACGACGTTGACGCCGGGGGCGATGATGTCCGGCTTGAGGCCGGAGTCGCCCACCCGCGGGCCGACCGAGCTGAAGACGGCGAGGTCGTCGTCGTCCTCGGCCGCGCCGACGGCCAGCGCCCGGTCGTCGGAGGCGGGCGAGGAGACCTTGCCGGGACCGCTGTTGCCGGCCGCGGCCACGACCAACGTGCCGTAGTCACGGCTCACGGTGTCGACCATGGCCTCGAGGGCGTCGGTCTCCGGTGTGTCCGTGTCGCCCAGGCTGAGGTTGATCACCTTGGCGCCGTGCTGGGCGGACCAGGCCAGGCCCTCGACGATGTCGGAGTTGTCGCAGTTGCCGTCCGCGGTGCACACCTTGCCGGACAGGATCTGCACGCCGGGTGCCACACCCTTGTAGCGGCCGTCGAAGGCCGCGCCGGAACCGGCGACCGTGGAGGTCACATGGGTGCCGTGACCGTTCAGGTCGTCGGTGTTCGGCTCGGTGGTGAAGTTCGCGGACTCGGTGACGAGGCCCTTGAGGTCCGGGTGGTTGGGGTCGTAACCGGTGTCGAGCACGGCGACCTTGACGCCGGTGCCGGTGTAGCCCTTCTCCCAGGCGTGCGGGGCCCCGATGCGCGGCACCGTGCTGTCGAGCTGGATCCTCGAGCGGCCGTCCAGCCAGACCCGGCGCACACCTGCTCCGAAGGACGTGGCGTCCGCCCGGCCGGGGGCGATGCCCTTCCAGAACCCGGCTGCGTCCGCGCGGTGTTCGCCGAGGGTCGCGAAGGGGGTCCCACCGATGGGGCGGACGGTGTCGGCACCGGCAGCGGTCAGCTGTCGCCGGGCGGTGCCCGCGTCACCGGCGTACTCGACGATCAGCGGCAGGCTCGAGCGCTGCGCGTACTTGCCCCGGACCAGGGCGGAGACGTTGAACAGCGCCTTGTCGAGGCGGCCCGTCGCGAGCAGCGGGAGCGTGTCGGCGGGTATGACCGTCCAGTCGCGACCGGCCTGGCGCTTGATGAACGCGACTCGTTCGCGGCCCTCGGCGGGCTCGACCGACACACTCTGCTTGCCCGAGGTGTCCGTCTCCAGCGTGACGCGGTCGCCGGTGATCAGGGTGAGCTGATGCCGGGAGATGATCGGCGACCGGGCCGCTCCGGTGCGCGCGGCGGCTTCCGTTCGCCCGGTGTGCGGGCCGAGGTCCTGGGCGGCGCCAGGGGCGGCGGTCAGACCGGCCACGAGCGCCACGAGGGCGGCGGCCGCCGCCGTATGCCGAGGCCGGGGAGGGCGGACCCAGCGGCGCCACTTGTTGTTCATGTCTCTCATGGGAGGACAGCGTGGTGCCGTCAAGTGCCGAGGTCAGCAGATTGCCCTGTCCACCAGGCGTCAAGTCACCTATGCGCCAACTCCTATACTCCATAAAGCGGGCAAACGTGGCCACGTTGGCGGCTCATAGACGAACCGATCGAGCCGCTCCCCGGGTGGTGTCGAGCCGGCCGCCGGAGATCCCGTATCTCAACCGAACGTGATCCCGTGATGTTGCCTGCGGATTCTGGACATGCTGGAGGAGGGGGCGTACACCGCACGACTGGGACAGGGTTCAGAGGCTGAACAGGCTGGGGTTGTCGCGGACGTAATCGGCCACCCCCGATGGAGGCCGCCCGGTGACCTGCTCGACCCCGTCCGCCTTCCGGTCGTACCGATTCTCGGCGTGAAGACGAGCCATGGTGGAGATGTGCTGAAAGGCATGGTCCGGCAGCCCCAGCGGTCTGAGATCATCGTTGATCCATTCCTGCAGCGGGACGTCCGTGTACCTGACCGGTCGTCCCAGAGCTGTGGAAAGCTCTGCCGCCATGACGGCGGCGTCCTCCGAGCGCGGGCCGGTCAGCTCGTAGATTCGGCCGATGTGCGGGGACGGATCGGCCAGGATCTCCTCAACCACCGCGGCGACGTCCCTAGCCGTCACAGGGGAGGTTTTCGCCCGGCCGAAGGGCAGTCTGATGCTTCCGTTCTTCGCGATCGAGGAGAAGCCGACACGGAACAGCGGGTTCTCCATGAACACAGTGGGCCTGATCTGGACGACGGGCAGGCCTGACCAGCCGAGGACCTGCTCCACCAACCAGTGCTGCCGCTGCTGCGCGGACTCAGAGGTGCTGGTGAGATCCATCTCCGAGACAGTGAGCTGCGACATGTTCACGAACACTTCCAGGCGTCCGTACGCGCGGGCGACGGCCGCTGCCGTCACGGCAGCCTCCAGATACTGTGCCGACACACCCATACCGAAGTACATACGTCCACAACCGGCCAGGGCGTCGGCAACGTCGACCGCGCGCGTCAGGTCTCCGACGACGACCTCCGCTCCCATCGTGCGCAGCGCCCCCGCTCGCTCATCCTCGCGATGCGCCATGGCCCGGACGCACAGGCCCCTTTGCTTCAGGCCCTCGACCACAGATCGGCCGACGGCACCGACACTGCCCGCCGCGCCCGTCACCAGAATGGGCATCGCACGGTCTTCCGGGGTGCCGTCCATACGAGCAGACTGGGGTGCGCACCGCCACGGCGCAACCGGAGACGGCCGGCATCGCCGACGTTGGGCCAGGCCGTCACCGTCTGTGAAGCAGGTCGGCCTGTTCGTTCGCCTCGGGTTCCTAGGCCGTCCTCTATACCGCTCGGCGCGGAGTGTGGTCCGTGCAGTGGCCGGGGTGACACGCCGGGGCATACGGGAACGCGGTCGGCAGCGAGGGGGTGGGCTGTCGGCGGGGTCGGCAACCTTCGAAAGGTCCCGAGTGGACCGCGCGTTCCCGCGCGCCTGATGGCTGCGGGCCGGGCGGGAACGGTGTGCTCGCCCCCCGGTTGTTCTGGCCCGGGGGCGGGCTCTTCCCAGCACCGGCTTTCCCCGGCCTCGCCCACGGTCCGGGCACCGGCCCGTGGGCGCGCTGACCACACTCCGCCACCCCCGCGGGCCGGACCCGTCCCCTCCCCGCCGCCAGGAGAGATGATCACCTTCCGCCTGCCTGCCGCCTCAGCACAGGACGCCGAGGAGCGCTACCTCATGGACGCCGAGGAGACCGGCAGCGAGACCGTCAGCCTGCGCGTCGACTCCACGGCACGCCTGGACCCGGACGTGGCCGGCCGGCCGCAGGAGGCCCCCATCCGCCTCACGGCGTAATACGACACGCTTCAGGGGTGCAGTGCTCTTTGCAGTGCCTCGATGGCGAGCGTGCGCGCGACCGTGGTCGCCTTGGAGTCGCGGAGGCTGTCGAGCATCAGGAAGTCGTGGACCATTCCCAGCACTCGGACCGCGGTGACGTCCACTCCTGCCTCGCGGAGCTTGGCGGCGTAGGCCTCGCCTTCGTCACGCAGTACGTCGGCCTCGTCGGTGATGACCAATGTGGTGGGAAGGCCACGGAGCTGCTGGATGTCGGCCCGCAGCGGCGAGGCATAGATTTCGGTGCGCTGCTTGGGGTCCGAGGTGTAGGCGTCCCAGAACCACTTCATCCCGTCGCGAGTGAGGTAGTAGCCGTCGGCGAACTCCTGGTAGGACGGAGTGTCGAAGTTCGCGTCGGTGACGGGGTACAGCAGCACCTGGGCAGCCAGTTGCACATCTCCGCGTTCCTTGGCCATCAGCGCGAAGACCGTCGACATGTTGCCGCCCACCGAATCGCCGCAGACCGCTATCCGTGAGGCGTCGAGGTTCTGTTCTCCGCCGTTTTGGAGGATCCACTGCCCGACCGCGTAGTTCTGCTCGATCTGAGTCGGGTACTTCGCCTCGGGGGCCCTGTCGTAGACGGGGAAGACCACCGCGGCGTCCACTCCCACCGCCAGTTCGCGGATCAGCCGGTCATGCGTCTTCTCATCGCCGAACACCCATCCGGCGCCGTGTATGTACAGGATCACCGGGAGGGTTTTCATCGATCCTTGGGGGCGGATGATGCGTGTGCGGACGTTGCCGTACTGCCCGGCGTCGATGGTCACCCAATCCTCGTCCACCGCCGGCTTGGCCACCCCTTTCCCTTCCTGGAGACCATCGAGGATCTCGCGGCCGTTCTCCGGCGAGACCTCGTAGATGCGCGGATGTGGCGACGTGGCCTCCGTCAGCTCCCGGGCAGAGGGTTCCAGGACTGGGGTTGCGACGGATCGAGAAGCGGGCATGGTGCGCCTCCTGCCTGAGATGTAGCGGTACATGCGGCTGGCCCACCCACCTCCCATCGTCTCTCAGCAGCGCATCGGTGCAACCGCGGGACAGGGCGTGAAGCCCGGGTCACGTTGGGGCGTCGAGGTCGCACCATGGCGCGGATCCACCGTCGGGTCCGGCTTGTGGCTGTACCTCCCTCCCTACGCGGGGCACCGCCGCATCCGAAATGGCCTGCCGAAGAAACCGACAGGCCGGCTGCTCGCTCAGGCGGCCCAACCGATCAGCATCCCCCACCCGGTGAACCTTCGCGGTCACAGCAGTAGGTTCTGTCTCTTTGGTCAGCGTCGTGTCCGGATGAGGATGGCGGCGAGGTGGAGTGCGGCCTGGTAGGCGGAGGCGAGTTTGTCGGTTTGTGTGACCAGGCCGCGCCACTGCTTGAAGCGGTTGGTGCACCGTCCGATGGTGTGGCGCTGCTTGTAGGCATCTGCGTCGAAGCCGCTGCTTGTAGGCATCTGCGTCGAAGCCGGGCGGCCGCCCGCCTTGGCGGGCGGGCCGCAGACGGTGGCCGACCTGGTCCGACGGCTGCGGGATGACCGCGCGGATCGACTGACGGCGCAGATGGCCGCGGATTGCCTGGGATGAGGAGGTACGGTCGGCCAGGGTCACGATGGGGTGGGTGCGAGGCCGGCCAGGTCCGGTTCCCGGCACCCGAATGCGGGCCATGACCGTCTCGAAGGCAGGCGCGTCACCAGCCTGGCCCGCCGTGACGGCCAGAGCCAGGAGCCGCGCATGGCCGTCTGCGGCAAGGTGGATCTTCCTGCTCAGCCCGCCGCGGGAGCGTCCGAGCGCGTGGTCGGCCGGCTCGCTGTGACCTGCCGCACCCTTCTGAGTGCTCCGGCGGCGTGCTGGTGGGCCCGGACGACGGTGGAGTCGACCGACACGGTCCACGGATGTCGTCGACGGCGTCCGCTGCCGCGAGGACGGCGCCGAGCATCTGTTCCCGGGTGCCGTCGACGGCCCACTTGATCAGTCGTTGGTGAGCGGTCTGGTACGAGCCCAGTTCGTCGGGCAGGTCCCGTCAGGGCGAGATGGTGCGGTACTTCCATGCGATGGCCTCGAGGGTGCGGCGGTGGTTGGCCCACCGTCGTCCGCGGACCGGGTCGGCCGGCACAAGCGGTTCGATCCGGTCCCACATCGCATCAGTGATCACTAGTCGGACAGGCACGTTCGATCAACTGATGAGCGCACCAAAGAGACACGCTCTGGACCAGTTCTCCCGGCTCTTGTGGCGGTGCTCAGGCCAGCAGGCCTTCGATCGCCACAGGAAGGCGGCGGGGGCCGCGCAGCACCGCGTTGGCACGGTACGGCGGCGGGTCCTCGAGCAGCCGGGAGAACTTGACCCGGCGGAAGAGTTCGGGCACAGCCAAATGGAGTTCTATGCGGGCGAGAGGGGCGCCGAAGCAGTAGTGGATGCCGGTGTAGAAGCCCAGGTGCTCGTTGTCCTTGCGGTCGGGATCGAACCGGTCGGGGTCCTCGAAGCGCCGGGGATCGCGGTTGGCCGCGGCCAGCATGAGCCAGACCGGCGAGCCCTTGGGGATCGTGGTGCCGGCGACGTCGATGTCGGCCAGGGCGGTGATCCATGGGACGAACTGGACCGGGGGCTCGTAGCGGAGCACTTCCTCGATGAGCGGGACGGCCAGGTCCGGGTCTTTCTGCAACCGGTCGAGGAGGTCGGGGTGGCGCAGCAGGGTGAGGGTCGTGTTGCTGATGGCGTTGACGGTGGTCTCGTGGCCGGCGACCAGGAGCAGCACCGCGGTGGCCTCCAGGTCTGCCGGTGTCATGACGGGGGCAAGCGCGCTGAGCATCCCGGGGCCGGGGTGGCGGCGTTTGGTCTCGATCAGATCGGACAGGTAGGCGCCAATGTCCTGGCGGGCCCGCCCTGCCTTTTCAGGGCCGCCGTCGTCGCCGGAGCGGGGGTCGAGTGACGACGCCAGGGCATCGGCCCAGACGTGGAAGCGCGGTTCGTCCTCGCGCGGCACGCCCAGGACCTTGCAGATGGCGGTGACGGGAAGGGGGTAGGAGAAGTCCTCGACGATGTCGACCTGGTCCTTGCCCTCGAAGGCGTCGAGCAGTTCGGTGACGACCTTGGCCATCTCTTCGCGCAGGCCGTCGAGGAATCTGGGGCTGTGCGGCGGGCCGAACGGCCGGTTGATGGTGTCGCGCAGCCGGTCGTGCACGGGCGGGTCGGTGAAGATGAAGCTGGGCGGCAGTCCGGACTCCACCGGTCGCCCGACGCGGGCGTAGCCGGGTAGACGGTTGCTCGTGTCGTTGCTCATCCGCGGGTCGTTGGCCAGGCTCCGCACCTCGTAGTAGGTGCTGACCAGATAGGTGCCGTCCTCCTCCCGCCTGACCGGTTGCTTGCGCAGTTCCGCGTAGAGCGGATAGGGATCGGCCCGATTGGCGTAGTCGGTGATCTGCGCGGAGATGGTGCCGGACGTCATGGTGACTCCTAAGGGCTCCGAGCGGTGCAGGGCCGGTGATCAGGCATGCGACGGAACGAACGTGACACGCCGCTCGCTCGGTGAGTGGCCCGTCAGCGTGACGGTGGGCCCGTGGGTGGGCAGATGAGGGTCGGGAAAGGCCGGGTCGATCGGCTCCAACGTCTCGGTCCGGCGGTCGACCGAGCGGTACTCCGGCGGGAAGGGGGCGCCGGACGCGATCTGCTGCTCGTAGAACCCAAGCCACTTGGCTCCGTCAAAGGACGCCGCGGCGATGACGCGGCCGCGGTAGCCGTACACCGCGACGAACCGTGCCTCGGCGAGCGCCCCCTGGGCGACGACCAGTTGGTCGCCCAGCGAGGGAACACCCACCGACTTGATGTTGACACCGAACTGGGTGGACCAGAACATCGGCAGCCACAGGTGCGGACGGCGGTCCGGACCCGCACAGATCATGTTGTGGGCGGCGATCTCGGCCTGTTCGACCGCGTTGCCCCAGTGCTCCAGCGCCAGGAACTGGTAGTCGAACAGCGGGTGGGGGCTGCGGGCGACGTCACCGGCGGCGTAGATGTCGTCGGTGACGATGCCGTTGACATCGAACACCCGGCACCCGGCGTCGCACGCGATCCCCCGGGGACCCGCGGCCACCCCCGAGCCGGCAAGCCACTCCGTGTTCCGCATGGCACCGAGCGAGACGACCGCCACCTCCACGTCGATCGCCGAACCGTCGGACAGATGGGCGCGCCTGAGCCGTCCCAGGTCGTCGCCCTCGAGGGCGGTGACGCTGACGCCGCACCTCAGATCGACTCCGTGCTTGCGCTGCAGCCGGTCCGCGACCGCGCCGATCACTCCGCCGAGCGCGCCGACCAGCGGCGCCGGGCCGCGTTCGGCGACGGTGACGTCGAGGCCCAGCTCCCGGCAGGCGGAGGCGACCTCGGAGCCCGTGAAACCGGCGCCGATCACCAGCGCCCGGGACACGCCGCCGGTCAGCTTGCGGTGCAGGCGTGCGGAGTCGTCGCGGGTGCGCAACACGAACACTCCGTCCAGCGCGGCCTCTTCTGGGTGGAACCAGGGCCGTGCCCTGGTCCCGGTGGTGATCAGCAGGCGGTCGTAGGGGACGGTGTCGCCGTTCGTCAGGCGTACCTGCTTGGTGGCCCTGTCGAGGCTCCCGGCGGCGACGCCCAGACGCCAGTCGGCGTCGATGTCGCGCCGCCGCGGCAGCGCGGTGTCCTCGGGCCGCGCCCGCCCGAGCAGTGCCTGCTTGGACAGCGGCGGCCGGTCGTAGGGCTCGTACGGCTCGTCGCCGATCATGGTCAACGACCCGGTGAAGCCCTGCTCGCGCAGGGTCTCCGCCGCGCGCAGACCGGCCAGCGAGGCACCGACCACGACGATGCGGCCCTGGCGCCGCAGGGCCTGGACGTCCGTGTCAGCCGACATGAGGCTGCACACCCTTGGTCGGCTCGTCGGAGTAGTCGACGAGGATGGCCTGGACCGGGCAGGCGGCAGCGGCCTTCTCCACCCGGTCACGTTGTTCCTCGTCGAAGCGAGGGGAGGACAGCAGCGCCTCTTCGCCGTGGAGGGAGAAGACGTCCGGGGCGAGAAAGACGCACTGCGCGAATCCCTGACACCGGTTGAGATCGACGACAAGCCTCATCTGGAACACGCTCTCTGCGAGGCTGCGGTCGCCACCGGCTCCGCAGCCGTCTGCGCTCGGTCCATACGGTGGTCGGCATGCCTCTCTCAGGATGGGCCTCCGCGCAGGGCGCTCGCAAGGCGAGGCTGCCGGGCAGGCCAATGCGCACCCGACCGGCCAACCTCAAGGGAGACAAGGCGCTGCCGGCCGCCTCAACACCGGACGGGCCGGGCGCGACCCGGGCGGCCGTCTGCGCTCGCCCCCGCGTTGAGGTGGACCTGCGCGACCACCGACCCGATGGGGCGGTCCGGCGGGAACTCCGGACAGGCGCCGAACGATACGTGCAGTGACAAACCGGCCGACCGCTAGTGGGTCGGGCCGCGGTTGCGGGCGGGAGGGGCTGCTCGGCCCAGACGTTCGGGCACGTCCCGGAATGCGAGGGAGCGGCGCGCAGGAGGCAGGGGCAGGCTGGATAGGGGAGGTGGGTTGCCGTGGCGCGAAACGAAGCCATTTCGCCCGTCGAGGGTGCGGCAGTACTGGAAGCGCTGTTCCACCAGTCCCCGACTGGCCTGATGGTCCTGGACACGGAGCTGCGAATCCTGCGGATCAGCGTCATGACGCCGGTCCTGCGCACAGCGCCCTTTGAACAGATCATGGGCCGGCACTTCACCGACGTGTATGACCTCTCCGCGCCCGGTGAGGTCGAGGCGATGCTGCGCGGCGTGCTGGAGAGCGGCGCGCCCGCACGGGGGCGACCGGTGGGGGTGCGTCCGAAGGGCGGGCCGGGGCCGGAGTACCAGGTCTCCGTCTCGGCATGTCGCCTCGAGGACACGAAGGGGAGGATCTTGGGGGTACTGACGGAGATACTCGATGTCACCGAACGCGAAAAGGTACGCGCCCGTCTGCGCGTCCTCGGCTCGGTGCGCGAGCGAGTGGGACAGACCCTCGACGTGGTGGCCACCTGCGAGGAACTGGTGCAGGCGGTGGTGCCAGACCTCGCCGACATCGCCGTGGTGGAAGTGGTGGAGGCGGCGGTGCGTGGCGAGGAACCTCCGCCGAGTCCTCTCGGACGGGAGATGCCGCTGCGCCGTGCCGCCTTCGGCCGCAGTGGCGGCGAGGAGCAGGTTCAGGCACATCCGGTGGGTGATGTACGGGCTCTGCCGTTTCCGACGCCTTACGCGCAGACGCTCACCGACCTCAAGCCCCGCCTGGTCGCCCTGGGCCCCGAAACGCCCTGGCTGGCGGCCGTTCCGCAGCGCGCAGAGGCGATCCTCGCCTCCGGTGCCCACAGTCTTATCATCACGCCCCTGACGCTGCGGGGAACCGTGCTGGGACTGATGAGCCTGTACCGCACCGGCCAGGGCGACGTCTACGACCAGGGCGATGTCACCCTCGCCGTCGCAGTGGCCGCTCACGCCGCGCTGTGCATCGACAACGCCCGCCGTTACACCCGCGAACACACCATCGCCTTGACCATCCAGCGCCACCTGCTCCTTCCCGAGCCTGCGACGCAGACGACCGTTGAAACCGTGCACATGCTGGTGCCCTCTGAAACCGGCGGAGGCAGCGGGTTCGACACATTCGCCCTCTCCGGCGCCCGCACCGCCCTGGTGGTCGGCGAAGTAGCCGGCCAGGGCATCCACGCGGCCACCACCTTGGGACAGATAGGGACCGCCACGCGCTCCCTGGCCGCGCTCGACCTGGAGCCCGACGAACTCCTCGCCCGCCTCAACGACACGACCATCAGCCTGGCCCAGGAACGCACAGCTCTGCCGCCCGGCGATCCCATGCCGCTTACGGGAAGCTGCGTGTACGCGGTCTACGACCCGCTCGCCCAGACCTGCACCATCGCCCTGGCCGGCCACCCCCCACCCGTGATCGCCCATCCCGATGGCAGTACCGAGATCCCTCAGCTGCCGAGCGGGCCTCCCCTGGGGAGCACCGAAGGGCCTCCCTTCGCTGCCACCACGGTCTCTGTCACCGACGGCAGCGTCCTCGCCTTCTACACCCCATCCCTCCTGACCACCTCCCGGTCCCCGGAGACACTCCAACGGGTGCTGGCCCACACCGACCGGCCGCTGCAGGATCTGTGCGACGACGTGCTCTACCGGCTGCGGAGCGACACCCGCCACGGCGACGTCATACTCCTCCTCGCCCGCACCCACACATTCCCCGCTGGTGAGGTCGCCGCGTGGCATCTCGACCACCATCCCAAAGCTGTCGCCGTGGCGCGCGACCACACCCAACTCCAGCTGAGCCATTGGGGAGTGGATGAGGAAACCGCGTACACCGCCGAAATGATCGTCAGCGAACTGGTCACCAACGCCATCCGCTACGGCGCACCGCCTGTGCGGTTGCGCCTCATCAAGGACCGCACGCTCTCCTGCGAAGTCCACGACAGCAATGCCCTCGCGCCGCGGCTGCGCCACGCGAAGACGGTCGACGAAGGCGGGCGCGGCTTGTTCATCATCGCCCAGCTCGCACGGACCTGGGGCGTCCGTTACTCCCTCGACGGCAAGACCGTCTGGGCCGAGCAGACTCTCCCGCCCGCAACCTCGCCCCGTCCCCCACAGCGGTCATAGCGACAGCAAGGTCGCCCGAATCGTCGCCAGCCGACCGTGCCGGCAAGCGCGCGGCGGCTGCAGCGCAGCTCGGACGCCATGATCATCACGGTTCTGCCCACCGGCCCCTGGAGGACAAGCGGGCGATATGTGCCGGACTCGAACTGCCCGAGTACCGCGTTTTCAGAACCAGTCGCTGGTGCAGGGGCTCGGCATCCCCGAGGGCGACCGCTTCATCATGATCAGCGAACACGGCGAGGACGAACTGTTCCCCGACCCGGCGTTCTTGGGCATACCCGCCAACCGCTTCTCGTCGCAGCAGAAGCGTGCGCTCGCCAACGCAGGGCGGGAGAGCGTTTTCGACTGCGGGTCCGTCGACGAACCGTCTGTGCTGACCGCGTCATCCTGTCCGCAGGCGCCGCACCTCAGGAGACCTACATGAACGAACTACTCACCGAGGCGATCGAAGCCCACGGCGGCAACGCACGCTGGCGCCAGCTGACTCGGGCGCGAGCCACCCTTGTCAGCGGCGGTCATCTTTTCGCCGTGAAAGGCTTGCCGCAGGATCCCGCGCCGCGCGAGATGACCGTGCTCCTCCACGAGGAGCACGCCTCGGTCAGACCCTTCGGCGCCCCTGACCAGAAGACCGACTTCACGCCCGGATGTGTGAGCATCGACAAGCTCGACGGGCGAGTGGTGGCCGAACGTGAGGATCCACGGTCGTCCTTCAGCGGCCACACTTTGGAGACCCCCTGGGACGCGCTGGACCGGGCCTACTTCAACGGCTACGCCCTGTGGACCTACCTCACCACACCGTTCCTGCTGGCCATGCCCGGCTTCACGGTCACCGAAATCGAGCCGTGGCGGGAAGGAGACGAACTGTGGCGAGGACTTCGCGCTACGTTCCCACCCGAGATCGCCAGCCACAGCACCCACCAGGACTTCTACTTCGGCCCCGACCGGCTGCTGCGCCGACACGACTATCACGTCGATGTGGCAGGCGGGTTCGCCGCCGCGCAGTACGTCTACGACTGCGTGGAAGCGGACGGCATCGTGCTGCCCACCAAGCGCCGGGCCTACCGCCGCGATTCCGATGGCCACCCCATCCTCGATGAGGTCATGGTCTCGATCGACCTCAGCGACATCCACTTCAGCTGACAGCAGCAGAACGCCTGGCCGATGGGCTCGCTGACGGCGACGAGTTCGTTCAAGTACCGTGCCCTACTCGTCGTCGTTGTCCCGGCCATCTTCGAAGACGAGGAGCGGTTTGGCGTCATGAGCGGGTGTGTCGGCGAACGAGATGGCTTCGGTGAAGCGTTCGAGCGGGAAGAGCCGGCCCTGGGGGATGCTCAGCACTTCGTCCGTGACGAGGCCGCGAACTTCAGACAGCGCGCGCAGCGCGTCGGCAGGTGAGGCAGTGCCGAACCAGCGGTTCAGCCAGAAGCCACGGACCACTTCGGTCTCGTAGATGACCGAGCGCGCCTGCGACCTCAGTCACACGCTGCAACAGGTCCTCGTCCTCAATACAAATGACCTCGTCGCCTCCCAGCGCCTTGATCTCCTCAACGGCATCGCGCCGCCGCACCACATTGATCGTGCGCAGACCCAGGTGCCTGGCCAGCTGAATGACGAGCCGGCCGACGGTGGAGCCCGTCGCGGTCTGCAACAACCATGCTCCCGGCTGGACGTCGAGCTCACGAGTCGCCAGGAGCAGCGCGGTCAAAGGGTTGACCGCGAGTTGACAGGCAGTGGAGTCGCTCAGACGATCGGGGACCGGCAGAAGCCTGTGTGTATCGGCAATAAGGTATTCCTACCAGGTGCCGGCTACACGCGGCCCGGGTACGGCCGGGATGGCAAGGGCCACTACACGCTCGCCGATCTTCAGTCCCTCGGTGTCCGAACCCAGGGCCTCAATACAGCCCACGCATTCCATGTGCCCGCCTGCAGTCGGAAACTTGGGGGAGAAACCGTAGCGACCACGCAGCACGTGCAGATCGCTGGCGTGAGTCGGCGTCGCCTTCACACGGATCAACGCCTGGCCGGCTTCCGCCGTGGGAACAGGCCGGGATTCCAGGCGCAGGACATCGTTCGGCTCGCCGACCTCTCGGGCTACGAGCGCGCGCATGGACTGCGGCATGAGTGGCCTTTCGTCTCTCAGCACCCGACGAAGTCGGCGAACGTTCTGGGCAGGAACGACGCAACCTCCGGCGAGTCACGGCGCCATGTGTGCAGCCTCACCTGATCGATCGCCAGGTGTCACCCCTGCCTTGCTCCCAGCTTGCGCCCTGCGCGAGCACTGTCATTCGTAAGAAGCCTTGCTCCCCAACGCGAGGCCGGCGACCGCCCCCGGCGCGGCGTCAGCCCAGCGGGTTGGTCGTGTCGCGGAGAAGGGTGAGGACAGGGGCGTACATGCGCGTCTTGATGGTTCCGAGGCTGTCGCCGGCCTTGTTCGCGTGAGACTGGGCGAGTTCGAGGGCGGCCGTGCGCAGGGCGCCCTCGTCCACGGCCTGATCGACGATTCCGGCGGCGGCGGCTTCCTTGCCGCCGAAACGACGGGCGGAGACCATGGCGTGCTGGGCTGTCTGCGGGGTCAGCCGGGACTGGATGAGGGCGGACATGCCCGGAGTGAAGGGGATGTCGATCTCTGCCTCGGGCAGGCACCAGAAGCCCCGGTCGGCACGCATGAGACGGAAGTCGTGGGCCAGAGAGAACATCGCTGCGGCGGCGAACGTGTGTCCCTGCAGGGCGGCTACGGTGATCAGCGGGAGGGACAGAAACCTTGCGAACAGACCATGAACGGAGTTGACGTAGTCCAGGTGCTCGTCGCTGTGCGCAGCGAGCCATTCGAGATCGAGACCGTTGGAGTAGAACTTCCCGGTCGCAGCGGTCATCAGGGCGCGAGGGCCTTCTGACTTCTCCACCTCGTCAAGGGCTGCGTTGACCGAGGCGATCCAGTCGGGGTGGAAGCGGTTCTCCCCGTCGCCGAGGTCGAGAACGAAGACGGCGTCGTGGCGGTCGAGCATGGGCATGAGGGCTCCTTGGAGACGTTTCGGTGGGGGCAGGGAGGTTTCTCCGCCGCCAAAGCGGAAGTCAACTGGAAAGTGTTCGCCGGGCGCGGTGGAGCAGGGTGGCTCCTGCCAGGAGACCCAGAGCCGCGGTCGCACCGGTCAGGAGGATGCCGGTGAGGGTCGGCCCTTCGGGAAGCGCGGAGGCGTGGACCCAGCGGATGGCGAAATTGGTGCTTGCCGCTATGGGGAAGCTGAAGATCCACAGACCCGGATGGAACGAGGGCTGGCGCAGATCGGGGAGGAGGAAGACGACGAGGAGGACAGTGAAGAGCAGCGTGCCGGCGAAGCCGTAGCCGACGGCGTCGAAGACGCCCTTGTGAGCGGCGGTCCAGGCGATTCCGCCGGTGGCCGGTGGGATGGTCAGGACGGTGAGGGCCGGGCGGGCGGGCCCGGGCAGGGGGCCACCAGTGACGAGGCTGCCGAGGATGACGGTGCCGAAGGCGAGCCAGTACAGCAGCCCCACCGCGAAAGCGGCGTCGGCGACACCGGGCAGCCTGAGCGTGGAGGCGACGGCACTCGCCACGAACGGTGCGGAGGTCACCGGCAGCAAGTAGCCCGGGTGCAGGACGGTTGCGCTCAGGGCACCAGTGAGCCAGTGGGCCAGCAGGCGTGCGGCGATGAGGGCGGCCACGGTGACGAACACGGCGTAGGCCCATCGTGGGCCTGTGATCCCGTACCGCGAGAAGTGGCCTGCGATCAGCATGCCGATGATGGGGACGTACCCAAGAGTGAAGCCATCGCCGGGATGACGCAGGTCGTGGCGCAGGTTGCGCCACCGTGTCCCGCCATGGCGCAGGTACTGCGCCAGCAACACCAGCCAGATGAGACCGCTGACGGTGAACAGCGCGTCGCTGACCTGGAGAGCGGGCGGAAAGGTGGTCACCGCTGCCTGCCAGGCTCCGCCGAGGCCGGCAGTGCCGAGGGAGATGGAGAGCAGCCTGATCCGTGCGGCGCGGGTCGCACGAGGACCGTTGATGTCGGAGACGATGTCGTCGGCTGGGCACGCAGGCCCGCGGCCGCGCGGGGCCGTGCCGGTGTGCTCTGTCGTATCGACCATGTCGGTCATGGGGGAACCTCAAGGGGATTGCCAGGGGCGCGGGCCAGGACTCGCCTGCCCGGCGACGCAGGTCGTGGCGTGGTCAGGCGTCCATGTCGAGGACGACGCGGAAGCGGGCCTTGCCCGAGAGCATCCGCTCGTAGGCGTCCATGGCGTGGGTGAAGGGCATGGTCTCGGTGGCGGGACGGATGCCGTGGGCGAGGCTGAAGGCGAGGTTGTCCTCGTTCTGGATCGACGATCCGGTCAGGCTGCCGGCGATGCGGTGGGTGCCGAAGATCAGGTCGGCGGTGGCCACCGTCAGCGGGTCGGGGGCGGCGCCGACGACCACCAGCGTGCCGCCCGGGGCCAGTCCGCGGACCAGGGGATTCATGGACGTCCCGCTGGATGCGGTGGCGACGATGACCGATGCGCCGCCCAGGTCGGCCAGCGCCGTGCCGGGGTCGGTGAGGGTGCTGTCGATGTACTCGTGGGCGCCCAGTTCTCTGGCGGGTTTTTCTTTCTCCTGGCCGCGGGCGATGGCGGCGACCCGGTGTCCGAGGCTGCGTGCGTACTGCACGGCCAGGTGACCGAGCCCGCCGATCCCCTGTACGGCGACCAGGGCGCCGGCGCGGGTGGGGGCCTGCTGGAGCGCAGTGAGCGTGGTCAGTCCGGCGCACAGCAGCGGGGCCGCCTCGGCGGCGGGCATGCCATCGGGGATGCGCACCAGTCCGCTCGTGCGGGCGTATGTCACCTCCGCGTATCCGCCGTCGATGGTGGTGCCGGTCTGTTCCTGGTTCAGGCAGTTGACGAAGTCGCCGCGGCGGCACGGTTCGCACTCCCAGCAGTGCCCGTTCAGGAAGCCGACGCCGACGCGGTCGCCGGGCTGCCAGGCGGTGACACCCGCGCCCACGGCATCGATCACGCCGACGATCTCGTGGCCGGGGACGACGGGCCGTGACGGGTCGGGGCGCAGTCCCTCCACGGCCAGCACGTCGGAGTGGCATACACCGCACGCCTGCACCCTGAGCCGGACGTGTCCGGGCTGGGGGTCGACCAACTCGCGCTCGACGAGCCGGAGCTGGTGGACACCGGTGGCCTCGAAGGCTCGGTACGCGGACATGACATTTCTCCTCGGTGCTGCCTCTGCCGACCCGGGGAGGGTTGAGGGCTAGGGGGGCGGTACTGGGATCCGCTCAATATGACCGGTCACTTCAATATGACCGGTCGCTTTATAATTAGTCAAGCAGGTCCGAGGGGCGAGCCGTGGGTCACGTGGCGTCGGGGGCGGGAGCCGCTTCCCCGGTGACAGGGTTTGACCTGCGGCAAGGCGACCGGACATATTGACCCTGAGGGGGTGGTGAGAATGGCGCGCGCGTCCAAGCGCGAGGAGATCGCGCAGGCAGCCCTGGAGCAGTTCCGCACGCGGGGCTTCAATGCCACGGGCATCAGCGACATCACCTCGGCGGCCGGGGCTCCCAAGGGCTCGTTCTACAACCACTTCGCCAGCAAGGAGGAGAGCGCCCTTGAGGCGCTGAGCCGCTACGCGGCCGGGTTGCGGTTCGACCTGCTCGACACGCCCGGACGCCCTGCGCTGGAGCGGCTTCGGGCGCACTTCGAGTTCCTGGGTGCGGACACGGTCGACAGCGGCTTCGCCCGCGGATGCCTGGTGGGCAACCTCGGCGCCGAGGTGGCGGACCACTCCGAGGAGATCCGCTCCGCCGTCCAGGGCGGCTTCCAGCGGTGGGCCGCGCGCATCCGGCGGGTCCTCGCCGAAGCCCGGGAAGCAGGTGAGCTGGACGCCGCTCTCGAGGTCGAGGAGGCCGCGCTTTTCATCCTCAGCGCCTGGGAGGGCACGCTGATCGCGGCCCGAGCCGACAAGTCCTCCGCTCCCTTCGACGCCTTCTTCCACATGGTCTTCGGCGTCCTCCTGCGCTGATCGCGACCGGCCGCTTCTGGACCCCGCAGGTGAGGGTGCGGTCGTTGGGAGACGCAGCCGGTACCGGACGTCGTCGCACGGGTCCTGGGGCGCCAGGATCGTCGTCTTCCTGCCGTATGCCTCCCTGTGCGACCGATGGATCGTGTCCCCAGGACGACGAACCCGTTCTCGGTGAAGGCGCGCGCAAAGGGCGCTGACGGGAAGGAGAGCACCTGACCGATGCAGCAGCCTCGACAGGCTGGCCAGTTCTCTCGGCCCCATCGCGCTCAGGGCGCCGGGATCGGGAAGAGGATGCAGCTGCTGGTGGCGTGGGCCAGGAGCCGGTCGTCTGCCTGGGCGTGGGCCGGCCGGGTCGCGTTCCTGGAGCAGGCTGAGGAGCCCGGCCATGCGGTCACTGATCACCAGAGGCCGCCAGCGGCCCCGGCACGGGGGACATCGGCGCGAAGTCTTGCGGGCGGTAGGGAGGCTCGGCCTGGGCGGCGTCGAGCAAGGTTGCGGTGCCGGTGAGGTCGAACACCCGGCGGACAGCGGGCGTCGGGTGGCGAAGCCGCAGTCGGCGGCCGCTCGCGTCCGCGTTCAGGGCGGCGGCGAGGAAGACGTTCAGGCCGCTGGCGTCACAGAAACTGACGTCGGCCAGTTCGATGTCCACGTCGCCGGTCTCCCGGCTGAAGGAGTCATCGACGGCAGCACCCACAGCGGGAGCGGTGTCCGCGTCGATCTCACCCGCCAGGAAGACGGTCGCGCGACCGTCGCGCCGGTAGAGAGTCATCGCACGTACGCCGGTCATGACGCCTCGCTTCCCGTACGACCTGCCCGCCCGCGGACTTGTGCCCTGCGGCATGCTCGTGCGGACGGGTGCGCCGTACATGATGCTGCCGGTACCGGGCGGTGCCCGGAGGTGCACAGGGGCGGAAGGAGGTGCGCCTCCGCCGCCGATGAGCAGTGCCTGCTTCGAATCGGCCACGCCGGGGTCCAGGACGCACCTCGTAGATTACGCCCGACCGCCCTTGCCGTGTATGGATGGGTGGGACACGTTCCTGGGAGTGCGGGGAAGAGACGCAATGTCTCCGCGGCCCAGGCCCGACTGGCCCGGGCCGCCATTGCGGAGCGACATGAGCCGTCGACGGCCCGGAGGACGGGAGGGACCAGGGCGCGGACCCGGCGCGCACTCGGTGCGTACCTCGGGGGCAGCCATCCTGCCTGGAGGCGGTCAGCGGCGTGCCAGTTGCCGTTCCCCGGCGGTGCCGGGCTGGTAGGCCAGCCCGTAATGCTTGAAGATCGCTTCCTCTTGATCAGCCGGCAGGACGTCGTCCATGCCGATCGAAGGGGCCTGCGCCACCAGCGCTTTGGCGTAACTGATCTTGAGGTAGTCCGGTCCGGTGATCGCGTCGTCGAGGGGTACGAAGACCAGACGGTGCCGGGTGGGCAGTCCGGTCCGTACCGTGGCCATGGCCGGCTCATCGGTGCTGGTGTCCACGTAGACCGCCTCGAGGACACCTACCTTGCGAGACTCGGCGTCGACGACATCGCGTTCGCGCCATTCCCGGACGTCGGCTGCGTGAATCATGACTTCTCCTTACCTGGACGACCTGTCCGGCCGCCGCGTGTTGCACTGCTGGCTTTGGGCATGAAAGTTCCGAAGGTACGTCGTAGCGCGCGCTGCATCCGGTCGGGGAGCGGTTTGCCCTCCCAGGCGGTGACCATGGCCGCGGCCACCTCGAGAAGTTTGGTGTCGCACTGCCGTGAGGCGTTCACGAGCAGACCTCTGGCCGCCCCACGGGTGCAGGGGTCAGCGCCATGAGCATGCCGCGGGCCTGGTCGATGACCGCGGGGCCGGCCAGTGCCCGCCGCAGCTGATCGTTCTGGGCCGCAGGACCTCGACGTCCTCTCTCGTCGCCGGGTTCCCCCACGTGGCCTCCGCCCGTAGCTTCCACCGGTCCTCTGGAGCACGGTTGTGCCTTGCATGGCGTACCTCTCGACTAGCTGAATGGGGCCGGCCTGGCGCAAGCAGTCCCGCAACTCTCCTGGCTGCCGGGCCTCTTCACGGGTCACCCGCGGCGTTCGCGGTCCCGACGGTCCTCACGCTCCCAACGCGCCCGGTTCTGGCGGCTGTAGCGGCGGTTCCAGCGTTCCTGACGATCCCGCCGCTCCTTGTAGTCCCGGAACTCCACTGAACTGCCATCGCCGCCATGATCGCGGCCGTGGCGGACAGCGGCGAAGACGAGCACCGTGGCGGCCAGCCACCAGAACGGGTGAAGGAAACCGAGGCCGACCAGAGTCACGATCAGGATGAGAAGCAGAACGAACACAGTGGGCCTCCCCGGGAGCTGGACACAGCATCGATACCGGGGACTGGGGTTTCACCCAACAGCGTAGTCCTGAATGCCGGTTGTGGATACCGTTCGAGGTCAGCGCACCTGGCGAGGCACGGCTGGCTGCCTGACACCTGTCGGGGAACCGACACGAGGGCTGGCGTGCGAGACGCCGCCCCAGCCCCCGGCAGCGCCGCACCCCCGGCGCCATATGTACCTGCTGATCGTCCCCGCTTCGACGCCCTTCATCCTTCGAGCGCTTGCCTGGGCCGCAGCGGACGTCCGCCGGCCGGACCTGAACGTCTCGGGAAGTGGCGCCGGTGATCACCCAGTTGAGGGGCCTGGTAGTCCTGATCGCGCGTCATCTGCGAGGCTCCGGTCGTTTCGCGGCTGATGGCGGGTGTTCTGATCCACGGCATCAGCCCTGGCGGTGCAGCATCCGGACTCGCCGGCGTCGCTGAACACGCTGGCTACGAGGCGGTCCCTGGCCGGGCACGGTGGGAGGCTCTGCGAGGAGGCCGGTTCCCGGGTGGGTCAGGGCTGTGTCGGACGTCCGTGGTGGTTGCTGAGCTGGTCGTGGTAGGTCGGGGCGCCGATGTGCTTTTCCTTGTCGAAGTCAGGAGCGCTCCTGATGGCCTCGACCCGCAGTCCGGTTCGACCACTGCACCACGACGATGTAGTGGCCGCGGTGCAGGTCGTGTCCGACTGCCTCGGACCGGGCGTAGGCGCTCGCCTCGTCCGTCCCTGCTTCGGATGTCAGACAGTAACGCCAAGAAACCGATTCATTACAGAAGGTAGTCGTCATTTCATGTTGCCTGGAGCGCAACGATGCCTCCAGGCAACCGACTTCAGCCTCTGGAAGAAACCAAGTTTCTGTCAGAGCTGGTGCGGCTCTCTGGCGGGGTGCTGGTCCGGAAATGGTCCGGATCTTGGTCCGTATCGGCTTGCGCAATGTGTTGCTGCTGGCGGAGCCTCCTCGGACCGGCGCTGTGATCGGCAGTGCTACGAGCTGGATTCCGCACGGCGGCGCCCACCCCGGCGGACGACGCGGCACGCTGCAGGGGAGGAGCGGCCAGGGTCACTAGGCGTTGCTCCACCCGGTGGTGCTGGAATACGAGTCCAGCAGGTCCACCACGAAGACCAGGGTCGAGCCCGCCGGGATCAACGGCGAAGGCGACTGATTGCCGTAGCCGAGACGCGGGGGAACGATGATCTCGCGCCGACCGCCGACCTTCATCCCCCTCACCCCCCGGTCCCAGCCCTTGATGACCTTGCCACTGCCCAGGGCGAACTTGAACGGCTGACCGCGGTCCCAGGAGGCATCGAACTCCTTCCCGGACTCGAAGGTCACCCCGACATAGTGGACCCTGACCACCATGCCCGGCTTCACCTCAGCCCCGTCCCCGACGACCAGGTCCCGGATGGTCAGCTCGGTAGGAGCATCACCCTCCGGAACGTCGACCTCGGGCTTCGTCAGTTCACTCATCGCTGCCTCATCACTATCAGCCGGAAGCCGTCGCACGGACCAGTCGGACACATGGACACTCCGTGCAGCAGATGGTCAGGCTACCGAGAACGCCCGTCCCCGGAGCACACCAGATTCAGTGGCCACACGTGATGATCTTTCGCACGACTGACGAACGCGACCGGCACCCACAGGTCACACCGTGATCGCCAGAACGGGGCGACGGCCGAAACAGCGAACTTGAACACCCACTGACCCGTCCTGACCGGCTGATCAGCCACCCCCGCGTGACGCTGGAACCTCACAAGGGGCCCGCGCCGCGCTCGTGGGTGTGCTCTCAGCCGTAAGCGGCAGCTTGAGCAGGTGGCGGCCGTGACCATCCGCTGTGGAGGCGGCTTCAGGCAGCGGAGGGGTGGTGCGCGATCAACGCCCGCGGAGATGGCCAGCGACTTCCTCGGCTCCGGCCTGCGGTGCCGCCAGGTTGACGGACTCATCGGGCTCGGTACGCAGGGCGAAGGGCCTGCCGAGGCCGGCGGGACTGGCTGTGCGCCGTGACCGATGAGGGTCAAGGGTGTCGATGCTGGTCGTGGCGGGGTCCGGCACGCCGGCAGCCACCACGATGCGGTCCTGCCGCTCGACCCCCAGGGCCATGTGCCCCTGGATCCGCTCGGGATCGTAGGGCACCGCACACACCGTCACCGGAACTTCCCGGCTGCCCGCGGTGCGTCACCGGTGTAGGGACTCGGCGACGGCCGGGTCCTCGAGCACGGTGACGCACCAGGCGAAGTGCTCGTCACCGCCGCCCGGCGCGAAGGCGTCGCCCGTGGCCATCGCATAGGCGGCCCGGTACAGCAGGAGGTCGTCGACCGCGTAGCCGAACTCGTCGGCGAACCGCGTGGTGAGCTGCCGGGTGATCTCCGGGGCGTGCTCGGTACCCGCCGGGAAGATGGCCGCGGCCACGGCGGCGTCGAACCGCGGGTCCCCGCCCGTGGACAGGAAGCCGTAGTCCACGAGGGCGAGCGGCCGCAGGTCGTCGTCCACCAGCACGGTCTCCGGGAAGACGTCACCGTGGACGACCGCCTCGTCGGTACGGGGCAGCGAGCGCAGCTTCCGAAGCAGCCGGGCGCGCGTGTCGTCGAAGTCGCGGACATGCGTGGAGAGCCGGTCCGCGCACCGGCTGACCCGCCGGTCCACCAGGTCCGCCAGGGCGGATCCGAAAGTGGTGTGGCCTTCCCACAGCGGGCGTTCCTCGTCCAGCACAGAAAGGTGCTTGACCTCGTCGACGTCATGGGCGTCCGCGAGGGCGCGCAGCACGCCGACCAGGCAGTCGACCGCTTCGGGCAGCACCTCGTCCGGGTCGTCGGTGCGGATCCTGCCCGCCAAGGGCTCGCCGGTCAGCTCCCGCTCCACGGTCATCGGGACACCGTCGATGTCTTCGACGGCGAGGATCTCCGGGGCGCCGAACGGCAGGTGCGCCGCGGCATCGGCGTAGAAACGCTGCATCCGCCGCAGTTCGGATCCCCGTCGGCGCTCCCACACCTTGGCCACCATTCCGTCCCCGAGTCGGTAGACGGCTCCCTCCACCGCCGCCTCGACGGGCCCGGCGTCGGGATATCCGGCGTCGACGAAATGTCGTACGCGCCGGGCCGTGGTATCCCGTATCGCATCGGACATCTCGTGCCTCCTTCCGCCCCCGGCGTGAACGGCCGGCCGGTCGGCGGGGCCGACGCCGGGACCATCTCCCACGGTAGGCCCCTCGCCCGCGCGACACCCGGTGACGGAGCGCTGCCGGGCGCCGTGCGGTCCGCCACGCGTATACGGCGGAACAGTGCCGGCGGATCCAGCGTATCCGGAGCCGACAGTGGCTGTTCCTTCGTGCACTGGCGGCCGTCGCCCGCCGACGGGCACCATGCGCTGCGGCGTCCGTCGACCGCAGCCCCCTACCGCTAATCCGGCCGTGCCCCGCCCGGGACGCAGACCGAATCGACCTTGCAGGATCGTGGGCGGAGCGGGAGGCGGCCCTTGACCAGGGCGCACGGCGAAGGGCCGCCCGGGGCCCGCAGTCCTGTTGCAGCAGGGCGTTCCCACCTTAGAGCCGAAGCCGCGGTTCAGCGCTACCGACTAGTACTCCAGCCGGACTTCTGTATTTTGCCTGGTCAACGGCCTGGCGGTGGGGAGTGTAGCGGGGGTGCGGTATGGGTGGGCTGGGGCTGGTCGTTCACCCAACGTGTGCCCGCGCCGCATGTGATGACAGCGTCGGGCGCGTGCTTGGTGGCGGCGTCGCCATCGGGACCAGTTCACCGCGTGGTCGCGGTGTGCAGGAGCGCGGCGGGACTCGGTTGCCAGCAGTTGACAGGCCGAAGAGACAGACTTTAGCGGTGCCAGTGGCGGGGGTCGGCTAGATCCTTGAGAGTCGAACTTCTGGTCCGCGGCTGGGCCGGGATGAAGTCACCTGGAGCTCATACTGTGGCGCTAAGTGCTGAATTGGCTTGCTGGGCGTGTTCTTCGTACTGGGCTGCCTGGAGGCGACAGTGCCTCCAGGCAGCCCACTTGAGGCTCTAGAAGAAGCCGAGTTTCTGAGGGCTGTAAGAACAAAGAATGTTCTTCGTCTGCTGGTAGTGCTCCAGCATCATCTTGTGCGTCTCGCGGCCGATCCCGGACTGCTTGTAGCCGCCGAACGCCGCGTGTGCCGGGTAGGCGTGGTAGCAGTTGGTCCAGACCCGGCCCGCCTGGATCGCACGCCCCGCCCGGTAGGCGGTGTTCATGTCACGGGTCCACACGCCCGCGCCCAGCCCGTAGAGCGTGTCGTTCGCGATCTTGATGGCGTCGTCGAAGTCGTCGAAGGACGCCACCGACACCACCGGGCCGAAGATCTCCTCCTGGAAGACCCGCATCCGGTTGTCGCCCTCGAAGATGGTCGGCTGGACGTAGTAGCCGCCCTTCAGCTCGCCGTCGTACTCGACGCGCTCGCCGCCGGTGAGGACCTTGGCACCCTCCTGGCGGCCGATGTCCAGGTAGGAGAGGATCTTCTCCAGCTGGTCGTTGGAGGCCTGGGCGCCGATCATCGTGTCCGTGTCGAGGGGGTGCCCCGGCTTGATCTGCCGGGTGCGGGCCACGGCCGCCTCCAGGAACTCCGCGTAGTTGCCGCGCTGGACGAGCGCCCGCGAGGGACAGGTGCACACCTCGCCCTGGTTCAGCGCGAACATGGTGAAGCCCTCTAGCGCCTTGTCCCGGAAGTCGTCGTCGTGCGCCCAGACGTCGTCGAAGAAGATGTTCGGCGACTTGCCGCCGAGCTCCAGCGTGACCGGCTTGATGTTCTCCGAGGCGTACTGCATGATCAGCCGCCCGGTCGTGGTCTCCCCGGTGAACGCGATCTTCGCCACCCGCGGGCTGGACGCCAGCGGCTTGCCCGCCTCCACGCCGAAGCCGTTGACGATGTTCACCACGCCCGGCGGCAGCAGGTCCGCGATCAGGCTCATCCAGTAGTGGATGGACGCCGGGGTCTGCTCCGCCGGCTTGAGGACCACCGCGTTGCCCGCGGCGAGCGCCGGGGCCAGCTTCCAGGTGGCCATCAGGATCGGGAAGTTCCACGGGATGATCTGCGCGACCACGCCGAGCGGCTCGTGGAAGTGGTACGCCACCGTGTCGTCGTCGATCTCGCTCAGCGATCCCTCCTGCGCCCGGATCGCTCCCGCGAAGTAGCGGAAGTGGTCGATGGCGAGCGGGATGTCGGCCGCCAGCGTCTCGCGCACCGGCTTGCCGTTCTCCCAGCTCTCCGCGACGGCGAGCGATTCGAGGTTCGCCTCCATGCGGTCGGCGATCCTGCGCAGGATGTCGGAGCGCTCCGTGACCGACGTACGGCCCCAGCCGGGCGCGGCCGCGTGCGCCGCGTCCAACGCCCGCTCGACGTCCTCCGCGGTACCGCGCGCGACCTCGGTGAACGGCTGCCCGTTGACCGGAGACGGGTTCTCGAAGTACTGCCCCCGTGCCGGCGGCACGTACTCACCGCCGATGAAGTGGTCGTAGCGCGCCTGGTAGGAGACGATCGCGCCCTCGGAGCCGGGCGCCGCGTAACGGGTCATGCTGGTCTGCCTCCCGGTGAAGCGCTGCCCGCCGTTGGGCAGCTCTCGGCGCGAGGCTAGGCGGGCGGACGTTGCAAGTACGTTGCGCCGCCGAGCGGCCAGGACGCCGGGCGGGCCGGGGCGGCCAGCTCGGTCTCCAGCGCCGCCAGCCGGGCCCGCACCGCGGGCACCGCGCGCACCGCCGCCAGGGCCCGCCACACCTCGAGGTCGTCCTCGCCCCACGGTGCGTGCGCCCAGTCGGCCAGCAGATCCGGGTCGCGGTGGGCGATCAGCGCCGTGCGCAGACCGTCGGCGAGCCGACGCCGCAGCCGTACGACCGCCGGGGCCTGGGAGCCCGGCAGCAGCGGACCGGCGTACGCCGCCGCCGCCGACGTCAGCGCGCCCGCCTCGAGGCGCCGCTCCACCACGGTGACGTCGGACTCGACGGCCGCCGTCAGCCGGTACGGCCGGGAGGCCAGCAGCCCAGGCCCCACCAGCCGCCTGAGCCGGGCCAGCTCGGCGCGCAGCGTCACCGGCGTCACCGACTCGTCGGCGTACAGCGCGCACAGCAGCTCGTCGCCGGACAGACCCTCGGGATGGCGGGCGAGCAGCACGAGGATCTCGCTGTGCCGGCGGCTGAGCCTGAGCCGACGCCCGTCCAGGCGGAGCTCGGCCTCGTCCCGGCCGAGCGCGCTGAGCAGAGCGCCGCCGTCGCCGAGCCGGGCCGGTGCGAGCAGCGCGAGCTGCGACTCGGCCGCCCGCGCCACCGCCTGCACGAAGCCCAGGCTGTGCGGATGCGCCAGGCCGTCGCCACCGGTGATGTCGACGGCGCCGAGCACCCGTCCGGTGTGCGGATCGTGCACCGGAGCGGCCGCGCACGTCCACGGCTGGACCCGCCGTATGAAGTGCTCGGCCGCGAACACCTGCACCGGCCGGTCCAGGGCGACCGCGGTGCCGGGAGCGTTGGTGCCCACCGCGGTCTCCGACCAGCGCGCCCCCGGTACGAAGTTCATGCCGTCCGCACGCCGCCGCGTCGCCGGGTGCCCCTCGACCCACAGCAGCCTGCCGTGCGCGTCGCACACCGCCAGCAGGTGTTCCCCGTCCGCCGCGAACGTGCCCATCAGCTCCCGGAACAGCGGCATCACCCGGGCCAGCGGATGCTCCGCCCGGTAGGTGCCGAGGTCGCCGTCGCTCAGCTCCACGCTCGCGCCGCCGTCCGGCCCCACCCCGGCCCGAGCGCTGCGCTGCCACGACTCGGCCACCACCGAACGCACCGGGCGGGCCACCTCACCCGCCGTGGTGAACGTCTCGTGCGCGCGGCGCAGCACCCGGACTCGCTCGGCGGGATCGGCCCCCGGTTCCAGTGCCACCCACGGATCGGTCAACTCGGCCGCCCCGGACGGTGAAACGGCTGGGACCATCGTCACTCGCCGTGTTCGTGCGGACAACCGGTTCGACGGCCGGCTACGCGAAATTGACCAGCCTGAGGTAGCGGACCCAGTCCCAGTAGGGCCCCGGGTCGGTGTGATCGGTGCCCGGCACCTGGTAGTGCCCGATGATGTGCTCCCGGTCCCTGGGGATGCCGTACCGCGCGCAGATCGAGGCGGTCAGCTTCGCGGACTGCTCGTAGAGGGCGTTGGTGAGGAATTCGGGCTGGTCCACCCAGCCCTCGTGCTCGATGCCGATGCTGCGGGTGTTGTAGCCCCAGTTGCCCGCGTGCCAGGCGACGTCGGCCTCGCGCACGCACTGGGCGACGTGCCCGTCCGCCGAGCGGACCACGTAGTGCGCGGACACGGCCTTCTGCGCGTTCCGGAAGATGGCGAGGGTGTCCGGGTAGGTCTCCTCGGTGATGTGGATGACCACCCGGTCGACGGCGTAGGTCGCGGGCCGGTTGGACGAGGTGTAGTTGGCGGTGGTGGCCGGCTGCCACTCGGCCGTCGGGTAGTCGACGGCCGCCCGTGCGCCCGCCCGGGCGTCGGGGAGCAGGACGGAGGGTACGGCGGCGATGGCCGCGCCCTTCAGGATCCGTCGTCTGTTGAGCTGCGGTCGGGACCGGTTGGTGTCCATCGGCGGCTGCCTTTCCGGAACTGTGTGGGGGTGTGGGGGTATGTGACACTTCTTTGTCGTGGGAGGGCTGAGGACACGCGCTGGGGCGGCTGATACGACGTCAGAGGCGAAGCGTCCGGGCCGTCTCACGCAACCGGGTGTGCAGGCCGCGGTAGGGCTCCCGCGCGGGCAGCCACTCCTTGCGGAGCTTGGCCACGCACGTGTAGTTGGTGTCGCACACGTTGGCCACCGGCGATTCGACCGCCTGGGTCGCGAACTGGTATGCGTCCAGCTCGCTGAACCCGTAGTCGCGTACCAGCCATTGCACCAGGTCAAGCTGCGATATCCGGAACGCGTCCTCCAGCGGGCGCGCCGATCCGGTCGAGATGAGATGCGTGTCCGATTCCAGTCGGGGCCAGGGCGTGGCGACGTCCTTGAGCAGGTCGACGATCACTACGGTGTTCATGGCGCACTCCACGGCAACCCCGCAGGTCTCGCCCTCGCCCTGCCGCGCGTGGCCGTCGCCGAGACTCAGCAGCGCACCCTCGACGTTGACCCCCAGGTAGCAGGTCACCCCCGCCCGCATCTCGGGAGTGTCCATGTTCCCGCCGTGCGCATCCGGCACCAGGGCCGAGCGCACCTCCAGGTTGGCGGGTGCCACGCCCACCGTGCCGTGCATCGGGTCGAGGGGCAGTTCCAGCTCCAGGTCGCTGTCCCGTGCCTGGAAGAGGGCGGTGCGCCGGGTGCGGTCGAGCTGCCAGATCCAGACCCGCTCCGGCAGCGGCGACTGCAGCGTCGCCGTGGCGTGGGTGGAGGTGAGCGCGCCGAACAGGGGCACGGTGGTCGACGCGGCCCAGTCCCTGGCCGGTTCGACGGACACGAAGTGCACGGCCACCGTGTCTCCTGGCTCGGCGCCCTCGACGTGGAAGGGGCCCGTCTGGGGATTGAGGAAGGGGAACTCGCAGACCTCGGAGACGAGATCCTTCTCGGACCGCACCCGGCCGGCGAAGCAGTCCTCCGTGTAGAGGTCGAGAACCGTTCCGGGCGCGATAAGGGCCACCGGGGGAGCACCGCCGAACGTCCAGGCGTACTCCTCCGGTCCCGGGCGCACCTTCAGGATCCGCGGGTCGGTCATCGTGGCATCGGTCCCTTCTGCGGGGGTGGAACGAGCGGGGCCATGAGCAAGGAGCCTTCGAGAAGCCGTCGTGGAGCTGTTGAGTCGCGACCGAGGAGTTGCCGGGGGAGGGGCGGCCGGGTCGCGTCACCCGCGCTCGGCCTCGCCCGCGCTCTGCCGCTCGGCCGTCCCGGTGACGGCGGTCAGCGGGACGCTGCCCCGTCCCGCGCGCTGTCGACCGCGTCGGGTTCGTCGAGGTGCACCCGCGCGGTCCCGGCTATCCGCTCGGGGTGACGCCGTATCAGCACCACCAGGACCACCACGCCGGCCGCCATCCAGCAGCCGACCACCGGTCCGGCGTACGACACCGGCGCCGACAGCTCCGTCACGAAGTCGAATACCGGTATCCCGGCGGCGGTCAGCAGCGCGGGGACGAACGCGGTGATGCCCAGGATGGGGAACAGCAGATGCCGTACCGGCTTGAACGACTGCCGGCCGCCCCGCAGGAAGTGACCGGCGCACGCCAGGTTCACGACGATGTAGACGCCCACCACGACCGTGACGATCACCGTGGCCAGGAGCAGGAACGCGGTCACCGGATCGTAGGCGAAACCGAGCCCGAGGACCGCGCCGACGGCGACGACGCTCTGGACCGCGATGCCGGCGACGGGCGAGCGGTGCCGGGGGTGCAGGGTGGCGAGCAGGCGGGGCAGGACCCGGATCCGGGCCAGGGCGAAGGCCGTGCGGGTCGCGACATTGGCGCAGGCGTTGGCGTTGGCGATCGTCGAGTTGACCACGGCCAGGAACACCAGCACCCAGAAGAGGCCGAAGGAGGCCCGGGCCACGCCCTCCCACGACGAGGCACCCGACGCGCCGAAGCCGCTGAACCGCTCCGGGCCGACGTACACGGTCATGGCGTACGTCGTGACCACGTAGAACAGACCGATCCCCATAGCCGCTCCGAGGACCGCTCGGTGCATCGTCCGGCGGGGGTCGCGTGTCTCCTCGGCGAGCGGCGCCGCGGCCTCGAACCCGGCGAACGCGAGGACCGTGTACACGGACCCGGCGAGAACACCGCCGACGCCGGAGTACCCGTCCGCGGTGTGCGAGGTGGTGAAGACGGACACGGTGTTGGCGTCGCCCGCCTTCGCGACGAGCAAGGCGGCGAACACCAGCAGGACAAGGATTTCGAAGGCCCCGAGGACGGTGCCGAAGCGGGCCGAGGCACGCACGCCGAGCAGACCGGCGGCCGCGATCACCGCGGCGCCCGCCAGCGCCCACGGCCACCACAGGCTCGCCGGGTACGAGGACCACTCCTCGTGCAGCGTGTCCGCCGTGGTGAAGCCGAGTTGGAGGAGCAGCAGCGGCGGGACCAGCATCTCCACGAAGACGTAGCCCCATCCGACGAGGAAGCCGACCGCCGGGTGCAGACCCCGGGCCGCGTACGTGGCCACGGAGCCCGCGGCGGGTAACTCGCTTGCCAGTTCCGCCACGCAGGAGGCCGTGAACAGACACGCCACCAGGGCGATCAGCACGGCCAGCGGCAGACTGCCGCCCGCGAAGGCAGCCCCCGAAGGGATGGAGGCCGCCACCGCGGCGGCCGGTGCCATGGCCGTGATGCTCTGGAACAGCACCTCACGCAGCCCGATGGCGTCCCGCCGCAGTGTTCCGCTGGTCTGCGCGCTCATGTGTCCCCCCGACAGGTGTCAGCCGACTCCGACTCGCGTGTGTCTCCTCGCCCGGTGAGCGCTGGCCGCGATGTCCCGGCGGCGGCGCCTCGTGCGAATCACGGTACGGCTCGGGCGAGTTGGGCAGAAGGGTGCACGGTGGTTCCGTGGACGAAGCGGGGACTGTGGACAACTCGGCCACCCGATCGGGTGAGGCGGAGCCGTCAGGGCCGTTCCGCTACCACCGCCGGGTCGTCCAGCACGGCCCGCACGACCGAGTGCGCGGCGCCCAGGAGCGGGCCCTCGGGGCCCAGCCCGGACACCGAGACCGAGCAGGCGGGCCCCGCCGTACGGCCCGTCAGCTCGTCGCTCAGCGACGGCAGCAGCCAGGGGGAGAGCCCGGCGAGGGCGCCACCGAGGACGACGGTCTCGGGGTCCAGCAGATTGACCGCCCCGGTCAGGGCTATGCCCAGCGCGGTTCCGGCGTCCCGCAGAGCCCGCCGTACCGCCTCGTCGCCCTCCTCGGCACGTGCCGCGAGCAGTCCGACCAGGTCCTCGTGCGGCTCGAGTCCGGCCGCGCGCAGCACCGCCTCCTCACCGGCGTACTGCTCCAGGCAGCCGCGCCCGCCGCACGGGCAGGCGGGGCCGTCCGGGTGGACGGGCACATGGCCGAGCTCGCCCGCGAAGCCCCGTGTGCCGCGCAGCACCTGCCCGTCCACCACGACCGCGGCGCCGATGCCGATCTCGGCCGACACGTGCAGGAAGTCGCGCGGGGTGTCGGCGCCGAGCCACAGTTCGGCCAGCGCGCCGTAGTTGGCCTCGTTGTCCACGGTCACGGGGAACCCGCCGGGCAGCAGGGGACCTAGGTCGGTGTCGTTCCATTCGAGGTTCGGGGCGCGCACCACCGTGCGGCCGTCCCGGGCGACCAGTCCCGGTACCGCGACCGCGATACCGGCCGGCCACAGCCCCTCGCGGTCCGCCTCGGCCAGCACCCGGCGGACCAACGCCGTCAGTTCCTCGATCACCGGCTGCGGGGCGCGGCCCCGGTTCGCTCCCTGACGCACCGCCCGGGCGCGGACCGTGCCGCGCAGATCGACCGCGCACACCGCCAAGTGGTCGACGCCGATCTCGGCCCCTATACCGGCCGGGCCACGCGCGCTCACCGCGAGCGCGGATCCGGGACGGCCCACCCGGCCCGGCCGCTCGGGGCCCAGTTCCTCCAACAGCCCCCAGCGGATCAGCTCGTCCACGAGGGTGGACACCGCGGCGCGGGTCAGGCCGATGTGCGAGGAGACCGCCGCCCGGGACAGCGGGCCCTGGGCGCTGACGGCGTGCATGACCCGGGCCAGGTTGCGGCGGCGCATGCCCTGCTGGGTGTCGGACAGGGCGCGTGCGGTGGCGGGCGGGCGGCCCTCGTGCAGCGGTGCGGTCATGCCTTCGTCGATCCTCGTCCCTGGCCCGGCTCAGCGGCCGGTCGGGGCCGGCTCAGCGCGTGTGCGTCCCCCGCTCCAGCAGGGGGGCCGCGTCGGAGAGTACCCCGCTGATCCGGGCCAGCGTCGCGTCGTCCCGCTCCACGGCCTCCAGCACCGGGCCCGCGGCGGTGTTCCAGCGGCGGGCGACCGCGGCCGGGTCCTCGCCGGTCAGCAGGCCCGCGGCCTGAGCCGCGGCCCCGAGGGCGACCAGTTCCCCGGCCTCCGGGACCTGGACCGGGCGCCCCGACAGCCGCCGTACCGTCTGCTGCCAGGCGGCGCCCCGGGCGCCACCGCCGATCAGCAGGAGCGGGGTGGTGCGGTCCGCGTCCTCGTCGAGCACCAGGTCGAGTGCGCCGAGCAGCGCGTGCACCGCCCCGTCGTAGGCCGCCTGCAGCAACTGGCCCGGGGTCGTGTCGTGCCTGAGCCCGTGCAGCAGGCCGGAGGCGTTCGGCAGGTTCGGGGTCCGCTCGCCGTCCAGGTAGGGCAGCAGGGTCACGGTGGTGCCCGGCTCGACGGCCTCACGATCCCGGCCCAGCAGCGCCGCGACGCGGTCGACGGCCAGCGTGCAGTTCAGGGTGCAGGCCAGCGGCAGCCAGTCGCCGTGCGCGTCGGCGAACCCGGCCACCGTGCCCGTGGGGTCGGCGGGGCGGTGCCGGGAGACGGCGTACACGGTGCCCGACGTGCCGAGGCTCAGCACGGGGGTGCCGGGCCGCAGGCCGAGGCCCAGCGCGGCGGCCGCGTTGTCGCCGGTTCCGGGTGCCACCAGGGTGCCCTTGGAGAACGGCAGGTCGTGGTTGTCGCGCACGGTGCCGGCCACCTCGCCCGGCCGCACCACGCGGGGGAGCAGCGCGGGGTCGAGGCCCACGTGGGCCAGTGTCTCGGCGTCGTACGCCTCCGTCCCGGACGCCCACCAGCCGGTGCCCGAGGCGTCGCCGCGGTCGGTGGTGCCGTGCCCGGTCAGGCGCTCGGTGAGGTAGTCGTGGGGGAGCCGCACCGCCTTCGTGGCGCTGACCGCGTCCGGCTCGTGCTCGGCCAGCCAGGCCCACTTCGTGACCGTGAACGAGGCCCCGGGCACGCTGCCGGTCCGTTCCGCCCAGGCCTTCGGCCCGCCCAGCTCCTCGACCAGCCGGCGGGCCTGCGGCGCGGAGCGGACGTCGTTCCACAACAACGCGGGACGGACGGGTTCGCCGCGTTTGTCCAGGGTGACCAGGCCGTGCTGCTGTCCGCCGATCGACACCGCGGCCGCCTCGTGCGCGGCCTCGCCACACCGGTGCAGCGCCTCGCACAGGGCGTCCCACCACTGGCGGGGATCGCTCTCCCGGCCGGCTCCCGAGGAAACGGTGTGCGGCGCCTGGCCGCTCGCCACGATCTCCCCGGTGGCCGCGTCGACGACCAGTGCCTTGGTGGACTGGGTGGACGTGTCCACGCCGACGACGAGCGGACCCTCGGCTGCTGACATCGGGCTCTCCCTCTTCCGCGGCCCAGCGGGGCGTGAGCTGAGCCGGCCAGGACGTCTTCCTTCCCCCTCTGCCGACGATTGTCGGCGAAACCATGGCGTCGAGGACACCCTGTCTCTTCCCAGAGGAGCCTCCGCATATTAATTTGTAAACGGCCATGACGAATAGTCCCACCCAGCAAGGAGCCGCGGCATGAGCTACCAGCCCACCCCTGACGACAGGTTCACCTTCGGCCTGTGGACCGTCGGCTGGCAGGGAAGGGACCCGTTCGGCGACGCCACCCGCCGCGCCCTCGACCCGGTCGAGTCGGTGCGGCGACTGGCCGAGCTCGGCGCCCACGGGGTCACCTTCCACGACGACGACCTGATCCCCTTCGGCTCCTCGGACACCGAGCGCGAATCGCACGTCAAGCGGTTCCGCCAGGCCCTGGACGCGACCGGCATGCGTGTCCCGATGGCCACCACGAACCTCTTCACGCACCCCGTCTTCAAGGACGGCGCGTTCACCGCCAACGACCGGGACGTCCGCCGCTACGCGCTGCGCAAGACCATCCGCAACATCGACCTCGCCGTCGAACTGGGTGCGCGCACCTACGTCGCCTGGGGCGGCCGTGAGGGCGCCGAGTCCGGTGCCGCCAAGGACGTACGCGCCGCCCTCGACCGGATGAAGGAGGCCTTCGACCTTCTCGGCGAGTACGTCACCTCGCAGGGCTACGACATCCGCTTCGCCATCGAGCCGAAGCCGAACGAGCCGCGCGGCGACATCCTGCTGCCCACCGTCGGCCACGCCCTGGCCTTCATCGAGCGCCTGGAGCGCCCGGAGCTCTACGGCGTCAACCCGGAGGTCGGCCACGAGCAGATGGCCGGGCTGAACTTCCCGCACGGCATCGCGCAGGCCCTGTGGGCGGGCAAGCTCTTCCACATCGACCTCAACGGGCAGTCCGGTATCAAGTACGACCAGGACCTGCGGTTCGGCGCGGGCGACCTGCGGGCGGCCTTCTGGCTCGTCGACCTCCTGGAGAGCGCCGGCTACGACGGGCCCCGCCACTTCGACTTCAAGCCGCCGCGGACCGAGGACCTGGACGGCGTGTGGGCTTCGGCGGCCGGCTGCATGCGCAACTACCTGATCCTGAAGGAGCGCGCGGCCGCCTTCCGTGCCGACCCGGAGGTTCAGGACGCGCTGCGCGCGTCGCGTCTGGACGAGCTGGCGCAGCCGACGGCGGCGGACGGCCTGCAGGCCCTGCTGGGCGACCGTACGGCCTTCGAGGACTTCGACGTGGAGGCCGCCGCCGCGCGCGGTATGGCCTTCGAACACCTCGACCAGCTGGCGATGGACCACCTGCTGGGCGCACGCGGCTGAACGCGTACGCGCGCGGGGGCTTCCATGTGAGCCACCCGCGCGCGTGGCCGCCGCGGGGGCGTACGCCCCATCCGGCGACCGTCGTTCCCGCCGCTGTCGCGCGGGACCGGGGGACCGTGCGGTCCACGGTGTGAGCCGGTATCAGCTTCCGCGCGCGGGTAGCCGCGTGACCGGGAGGCGGCGACGCTGGACGCCATGTCCCAGCCGCCCGTACCTCCCGTGCCGCCCGGACCGCCGCACGGTGGCGCTCCGCCTCCGCCCGACGGCTTCGGCCCGCCACCTGACGGCTTCGGCCCGTCCCACGACGGACATGGGCCGCCCGCGTGGGGTGAGCCGCGCCGGTCGCCGCCTCGGGAGCCCGGGCGGCCCGGTCGTGGCCGGCTGCTCGCCGTACTGGCCGTCCCGGTGGCGGCCGCCGCCGTACTCGCGGTCGTGCTGATGACCTCCACAGACCGTGGCGCGCAGGACCAGAAGGGGCCGGGCGGGAACGGCACGAACGGCAGCCGCTCCGCCCGGCCCTCTTTCAGCCTCCCCGCGGAGCTGCCGAGCCGGCTGCCGACGCGCCTGCCGTCCCGGTTGCCGAGCGGGCTTCCGTCGGTGTTCCCGAGCGAGCTGCCCTCAGGACTCCCCAGTAGCCTCCCGAGCGATCTGCGGAGCTTGGGGCCGTCGTTGTCGGGAGAACTCCCCTGAGCCCGGTCCCGGCCACGACCCCGGTCCCGGCCACGACCCCGGCCCCGGCCGCGGCGGGGCAGCGGCCTGTGCCCCGCCGCCCCGAAGGGGCCTTCAGTGCCCCGACCGCCTCTTGGGCCTACAAGCCCTTGGGCAGCCGGACGTAGGTCACGGTCGTCTCGATGCCGCTGTCGACCAGCCGGCCCTGTGCGTCGAACGCGCCCGCGCCGTCCGTCATGCCGAAGTCGTTGTCGTTGATCAGGGCGAGCGTGTCGTGGTCCACGCGCGCGACGCCCTCGATCTTCCCCGGCACACCGCTCACCTCGCCCAGGTCCACCACGAGCCGCTTGGCCAGGACCGGGACGCCCGCGGCGGCCGGGTCGTCCAGCTGCTCCAGCGAGGGGGACGTGGTGTCGTCGTCCCAGGAACCGCCCAGGATGTCGGCCTTGTGTCCCAGCCGGACCAGCTGCAGCCGGGCCGACCTGTCGGTGCGCTCCTCCACCAGCAGGCGGTCGCCGCCGACGGCCACCACCGAGGAGATCTTCAGCTCGGAGGTGTCGTCCTCCCCGGGGTCGACGACGCCGACCGGGTCGAAGCGGTAGGCGTACTCGGCGATGACGGCCCCCTTGCGCGGCGAGAAGCGCAGCAGCCGGGTCGTCCGGGACGCCTCCCCGGCCGCGGTGTCGGGCAGGGAGAGCGGGCTCTGCAGCGCCATCACCAGGTCGCCCCCGGGGAGCTGTGCCAGCCCCTCGAAGCCACGGTTGGTCTTGCGGTGCAGCAGGACCGACGGCAGGGCCTCCACCACCGGGTAGTCGGCACCTGTGAGCTTCAGCCCCTCGGGCACGTAGCGGGTGAGCACCTTCCCGCGCGGAGACACGTGGACGAGTGAGGGGCCGTACTCGTCGACGAGCCAGAAGCTCTTGTCCCGGGCCTGCACGATGCCCTCGGTGTCGAGACCGTCCGGGTCGTAGGACAGAGGGGTCCTGGCGTCGTAGGTGTACGGGGCCTCGTCGCGGCCCTTCTGGTTCGGCAGCCCGGTGACGGCCTTACCCGAGGACGTGGTGAGCGGAAGGGCGTCGAGCACCTCGACCGTGTCCCCGGCGACCCGGATCTTCACGATCGCCGGGGCGAACCCCGGCACCGGGAACGTCCGGCGCTTGGTGCCGTCCACCTTGATCTGGCCGTTGGGACCGCGGTCGGTCACCGTCCAGTACTCGCCCTTGCGGCCCGCCGGGAAGATGTCGCTGCCGATGCCGCCGAGATCCACGCCGTGGTCGTCGGCCACGCTGCCGGGCAGGAGCGCGTTGCTGAACGCGCCGAGCGGGATCCTCCCGAGCGTCGCCGTACGGATGACACGGGCGTCCCCGGACGGCGCGGCCGTGGCCGTTCCCGCGGCCAGGAGAGCGGCGGCCAGGGCCACGGGCAGGCCCATGGCGACGGATCGGTGGGCGCGGCGCCGGCCGGTGGCGTGCGGGGACATCAGGGCCTCCTGAAGACAAGTTCGCTGACTGCGGACAGATTTGGGCCTCGGCAGGAACGGTGTGCGACCCGAGAATGAACAGGCGGCGTCCACCGATCGTCGGCTCGTGCCTCGGGTCCTCGGAGCGCTGGACCCGTCAGGCGGAGATGGTCGGCCGCGACCCGCCCGTGACTCACCGGGAGGGCCTACGCTGTGACCTGGACCACTAAGGGGCGCGTCTCAGGGACGACTCAGGGTCGGGGCCCGGAACCGCCGGGAGCGCGGGACCGTTCTCAGATCAGGAAGCGGCAGTGGCCGCGAAGGAGGCGACGCTGATGTCGAAGAACGCGAAGATCGCCGCAGGAGGCGTGGCGGTCGGTCTTCTCCTGCTGATATGGCTGCCCTGGTGGGTGGCGTTCCTCATCGTGGTCGGCGTGCCCGCCGCCGCGTACCTGACGCTGGACCCCTCGCAGCGGCGCAGGCTCCGCAGGGTCACACGCAAGGAACTCGGCCGCTGAGGGCCGGCCGGCGAGGCCCGGTCCGTTCACCGGGCCTGCGGGCGGCGCCGGGCCTCTGGGCGCCGCGGTGACGCCTACGACGCGGTCGCCGCGGCGTCAGCTGGGCCGTACGGCCATCTTGTCGAGCGCCTCCAGGAGACCGGGAAGTTCTGGGCCCCGGCCGACCGGCAGCACCTCTCCGGGCTCCTCGTCGAGCAGGACGAACGCGATGTCGTCGGTGCGGGCCACCATCGACCACCCCGGCCCGTCGGCGCGCAGCGTGCGGGCGTCGCCCGGGGCGAACGACGAGCGCACGCGGCCGAGCGGCGGCGGTGAGTCCACGTAGGCGCGTGCCTCCGCCAGTACGCGCCGGACGCCCTGGTGACCGGGCTTCGGGGCGGTCTCCTCGTCGTCGGCCGCGGCGGTCGGCGCCGGCCGGTCGGCCGACGGGAGGTAGTCGTCGCCGATCTGGTCCCGCCACACGGCCCACTGCAGGGCGATCTCGTCGGCGCCCAGGCGCCGCTGCGCCGGTCCCCAGGTGCCGGTGTCCGGGGGAGCCAGGGCGGGCCCGTCCGCGACGTCGGGGGCGGGGTCGTGCGGCGCGGGTATTCCGGGAGCCGCGACCGCCACGGCCAGCGGCCAGCCCGGCAGGGCGACCACGACACTGCGCTCGTCCGGTGACAGCTCGTACTCCATGCCGCAGTCCCACGACGCGATCGCGACGGCGACCAGCGAGACGTCGTCGATGACGACCGTCCAGCGGGCGCCGTCACCGTCCTGACCGAGCACCAGGCCGTACCCGTCGGCGCGCGGCGCGAGGCCCAGCGCCGCACAGGCCTCCGGGTAGTCGTCGCCCAGCACGCTCGGAAACTGCGCCGGCGTCAACAGCACCGCCGTGAGCACATACAGCGCCTCGTCGGTGGCGGTGACGGCCTCTTCGTCCGTTCCGGCCATCCCTGCCTCCCAGTGTTTCGTCCGTCGGCGCACCCTAGTGCGAGCGAAAGGTGCTTGTCACGACTACGCACACCACGCGGACCTGCAGGTTTCCACCTGGACGGGGGCGAAATGCCCGTCGGAGACGAAGGCTGTCTCAGGCCGGCGGCAGCCCCATGAGATCCCGGGCCACCGTCCGGGGTGACTGACCTCGCTGCCGGGCGAGCGTGACGACCGCACGGCACGCCAGCTCACTCACTCCGAAGGACAGTGCCTCGGGCGACACCCAGGTCGTCGCCTCGTCGCTGCGGTCCTGGTCGTCCTCCGCGCGGGCCGCCACGTAGACGGCCGCGGCTTCGAACAAGTTGTGTGCACGCCGGCCCCGGGTCCCGGGAACCTCGGTGGGCGCGGAAGAACGGAATCTGGCGGTGTACTTGCGTATCGCGTCGAACACGTGCCCCACCTTTCCCCTGTACGGGGTCGCCGGCGATCGTCCGTCTGCTGTCCTTCAACGTAAGGTTGCGACTTCGGCGGCAGAAGAGGGACGGCAGGGTGAAGCGTTTCGAGCGGCTGGAGCTGATCCGCCGACTGGACCCGGTGGCGGACGCCGTGGAGATCTACCGCCTCAGCGTGGCGCTCGAATTCCCCTGGGACTACGCGCGGGCCCTCGAACTGGCGCTGTACCGCACCTACGCCGTCCCCGCCATCGGCCGGCTGCTCGCGCGGACGGCCGAGCTGACCGAGCGCACGCAGAAGCGGTACGACGACACCGTGCTGCTCCTCGACGCCGTCGTGGAGCACGGCTTCGCCGCCGAGGAGGGCCGTACCGCGATCCGCCGCATCAACCGGATGCACCGCAGCTACGACATCAGTGACGACGACATGCGGTACGTGCTCTCCACCTTCGTCGTGATGCCCAGGCGCTGGATCGACGCCTACGGCTGGCGACGGCTGTCCCGGCACGAGATCGTCGCCGCCACCGAGTACTACCGCACCCTCGGCCGGCACATGGGCATCCCCGGCATCCCCGCGACCTACGAGGAGTTCGAGGAACTTCTCGACACCTACGAGCAGGCGAACTTCGCCTGGGACGAGCAGTCCCGGCGGGTCTCCGACGCCACGCTCGACCTGATGGCGTCCTGGTACCCGAGCCCTCTGGCACCTCTGCTGCGCACGGGCACGCTCGCTCTGCTCGACGAGCCGCTGCTGCGCGCCTTCCGGTACGAACCGCCCGGCCCGGCCACCTCCGCGCTGGTGCGCCGCGCGGTGCGCGCGCGGGGCCGCCTGGTCCGGCTGCTGCCACCGCGCCGCACCCCGCACTTCGCCCGCCAGAACCGGGAGGTCAGGGGCTACCCGAACGGCTACCGGCCGGCCGACCTGGGCACCCGTCCTGTCCCCGGTGTGGGGGGTTGCCCGGTGCGGCACCTGGACACCTCAGCCGCCGACGCCCTCGAGTGAGGCCAGGGTGTCGCGGAGCCAGGCGAGTTCGGCCCGGCTCGTGGCACGCGCGATGGTGAGCACCCCGCGCCGGAACGGGTCGTCCAGGTCCTCGGCCGCCAGCGGCCGGTCGCCGTCGTAGAAGAAGCTCGCCGGCTCCTGAAGGAAGGCCAGCCGGCGCCGCAGCACGGCCGCCTGGGCCGCGGGGTCCTCCAGGTGCCGCAGGAACGCGAGCAGCGTGAACCACTGGTTCTCGTCGGTGATCTCGCGCTGTCCGGGATCGGCGAGACGGCGCTGCAGGTCCTGCCTGCCCTCCTCGGTCAGGGTCAGGACGTGCCGGGGCGCGGCCACGGCGCCGGGTTCGGTGGCCCGGGCCAGCAGTCCCGCCTTCTCCAGCCGCTTGATCGCCGGGTACAGCGTGCTCTCGGCGACGGGACGTACGTGGCCGGTGAGTGCGGCGATGTGCCGGCGCAGGACGTAGCCGTGCAGTGGAGCGTCGTGGAGGAAGCCGAGGATGGCGAGTTCCAGCATGAGCGCATTCTCTCGCACGGCCGTATGACCGCTGTACCACGGCGGGACGGTATTTCGATATCGCAATACATCGGTGCCGATGTATTGTTGCCGCACGCGACGCAGACGTAGTCATCAGGGAGGGGCACGGTGCAGCAGGCCGCATTCGACAGCAAGGGGAGCGCGATCCGCTGGACGGAGGTGCCCGGCGACGAGCCGGCGCGTGTGTACCTGCACGGGCTCGGCTCGGTCTCTTCCGTTTACCACGCGCACATCGCGGCACGGCCCGAACTCGCGGGCACAAGAAGCCTGTTCGTCGACCTGCCCGGTCACGGCATCAGCGACCGGCCGGCCGACTTCGGTTACTCGCTGGAGGAGAACGCCGACGCCGTGGCCGCCGCCCTGGACCGGGCCGGCGTCGTCGGCGCCGAACTGATCGCGCACAGCATGGGAGGCGCCGTCGCCGTCGTGCTCGCCCACCGGCGGCCCGAACTCGTCTCCCGGCTGGTCCTCGCCGAGGCCAACCTGGACGCCTCTCCACCCCCGACCGCCGGCAGCAGCGGAATCGCCGCCTACGAAGAGGACGCGTTCGTGGACGAGCACCACGCGCGCGTGCTGGAGGCCGTCGGCCCGCTGTGGGCGGCCACCATGCGGCTGGCCGACCCCCGCGCGCTGCACCGCAGCGCTGTCGGGCTGCGGCGCGGCTCCGAGCCCGTGATGCGCTCGATCCTGGAGGGCCTGTCGATCGACCGGGTCTACCTTCAGGGCGAGCACAGCGGCGAGCTCCCGGGCAGGCCGGCGCTGGAGGCCGCCGGAGTCCGCGTGATGACGGTTCCGTGCGCGGGTCACAACATCATGTTCGACAACCCCGACGTCTTCGCGGCGGCCGTGGCGGGACGGGACTGACCCTCGCGGCGCTCAGTCCTCGCGCACGGCCAGCGCGAGGAAGCGCGCGTCCTCGTCGACGTACGAGGTCATGCGCCACCCGGAGCGGGCCAGGAGCGGGGCGAGATTGCCCTCGGCGCGGAGGTCGTCGGGGGTGATCCGCCGGCCCTGGCGCGCCGCGAGGGCCGCCCGGCCGATGGGGTGGAACAGCGCGAGCGTGCCGCCCGGCCGCACCACACGCGCCAGCTCCCGCAGGTTCTCCGCGGGCCGCGGCAGATGTGCGATCAGGCCTGCCGCGAACACGGCGTCCAGGGACCCCGACCGCAGCGGCAGCGCCGCGACGTCGGCGAGCAGCAGTCCTCCGTCCCGGTGCCTGCCCGCCCGCGTGGCCGCCTCGAGCATCGCCGGAGTCAGATCGGCCCCGGCCACCACCCCGGAGGGGCCCACGGCGGCGCGCAGCGGTGGCAGGGCCCGGCCGGTGCCGCATCCCGCGTCGAGCACCCGGTCACCCGGACGCAGATTCAGGTCGGCGACGGCGGCGGCGTAGGCCGGGCCGTCGTCGGGAAACCTGTCGTCCCAGTCGGCCGCGCGGGCGGAGAAGAACTCCCGGACGTGTGTGTGATCCTCGCTCATGCTCGGCAATGATTCCTCACCGACATGAGGGACACTCCTGCGCGCACGTTCGAGCGCGAGGCGATCGTTCCCTCGCCTCTCCGGGTCAGATTGCAACACCTTTCGAAATGCGCCCCCTTCGTGCGCCCCTGCCCCGGATAGCGTCCCGGGGCCATGGGACACCTGGACCACGCAGCCTTCGGCTGGCTGACCCCCGTGCTGTCTTACGTCATGGCCTGCATAGGCGCCGCCCTGGGGCTGCGCTGCACCGTGCGGGCCCTCGCCACCACCGGCCGCTCGCGCCGCAACTGGCTCCTCACCGCCGCCTCCGCGATCGGGACGGGCATCTGGACCATGCACTTCGTGGCCATGCTCGGCTTCCGCGTCAGCGGCACCGACATCCGCTACAACGTGCCGCTGACCATCCTCAGCCTCGTCGTCGCCATGGTCGTCGTCTCCGTCGGCGTCTTCGTCGTGGGGCACAGCAGGGACCGCAACCGGGCCCTGCTGCTCGGCGGGCTCACCACCGGGCTCGGCGTCGCCAGCATGCACTACCTGGGCATGGCCGCGGTACGGCTCCACGGCGACGTGACCTACGACCCCGTGTTCGTCGGTCTCTCGGTGCTGATCGCCGTCGTGGCGGCCACCGTGGCCCTGTGGGCGGGCCTCAACATCAAATCCCCCCTCGCGGTCACCCTCGCCTCGCTGGTCATGGGCGCGGCCGTCAGCAGCATGCACTACACCGGGATGTTCGCGGTGAAGGTGCGCGTCACCCCGTCCGGGGAAGTCCTGCCCGGGGCCACGGCGATGCAGTTCATCTTCCCCCTCGCCGTCGGCCTCGGGTCCTTCCTCTTCCTCACCTGCGCCTTCGTCGCCCTCTCGCCCACCGCCGGCGAACGCGAGGCCTCCGCCTCCGCGCAGCGGCCCGTCCAGAGCACCGCCGGCTGACGGGCCCCGGCCCCGCACTCCCGACCCACGACCGAGCGAGGAGGCCATGCGCCCACCCCGTAGCACCCCCGAAACCGGCGCCTCGGCGCAGCCCCCACCCGCCCCTCGCGGCCGTCGGGCGCACGCCGGACCACCGGCCGACGAGAGCGCCGGCCACACCGGCGAGGCACCGCCCGCCGTCCCTTCCCCACGCGCGGGCCGCCGGCACATGCGCCCCCGCACGGTGCGGGCCAAGGTCGTCTGCCTGCTGATGGTGCCCGTCGTCTCACTGCTCGCCCTGTGGGCGTACGCCACGGTCAGCACCGCCCAGAGCGTCGCCCGGCTGCGCCAGTCCCAGCAGGTCGAGGATGAGCTGAGGGCACCGGTGGCCGCCGCCGTCACCGCCCTTCAGGCCGAACGGGCCGCCGCCGTGCGCCACGCGGCCGGCTCCGGCGCCGACGGGAACGGTGGCGACGACCTCGAAGGCCTCGCCGCCCGCACCGACCGCGCCGTGGCCAGGCTGCGGCTCGGCGACGACAGCACGGTCGCCGACAGCCGGGAACTGCCCGCCGGGGTCGCCGCCCGCCTGGAGGTGTTCGTCAGCGGTGCCGAGGGCCTGCGCGCGGTGCGCACCGCCGTACACGACCACACCGTGCGCTGGAACGAGGTGTACGCCCGGTACACGACGACCATCGCCACGGCCTTCACCGTGGACGGCGCCCTCACCGGCGTCCAGCAGGCCGACGTGGGCGCGGACGCGCGCGTGCTGCTCGAGTTCTCACGCGCCGCCGAAGCGCTCGCCCAGGAGGACGCCGTCCTCGGCAGCGTCCGGCCTGCCGCCGCCCTGCAGGGCGAACGGCTGCGGCTGTTCGGTGCGGCCGTCGCCACCCGCCGCACCCTCACCGACGCGGCCGTCGCCGACCTGCCCCGCCCCCAGCGCACCGCCTGGCGCGAGCTGACCGGCGGCCACGCCTACACGTCGCTCGCCGCCACCGAGGACAGGGTCCTCGCCGCCGGTCCCGGCGCGAAGGGCGTCGACACGACACCCGAGGGCGCCTGGAACAGCGCCCACGCGCGCGTGCAGAACGGCATGCGCACCATCGCCACGGACACCGGTCGCGCCGTCGCCGGTCGCGCCGACCCCTTCGCACGCGGCCTGCTCAGCCCGGCGGGCGCCGCCGTGCTGTTAGGCCTGGCCGCCGTCGCCGCCTCCCTCGTCATCTCCGTCCGCATCGGCCGTGCCCTCGTGGTCGAGCTGGTGAGCCTGCGCAACGACGCCTTGGAGATCGCGCGCCGCAAACTCCCCGAGGCCATGCGGAGACTGCGCGCCGGAGAGGAGATCGACATCCGGGCCGAGACACCCGCGGGACCGCCCGCCGAGGACGAGGCCGGGCAGGTCGCCGAAGCCCTGACCACCGTGCACCGAGCCGCACTGCTCGCGGCCGTGGAACGCGCCGAACTCGCCAGCGGCATCTCCGGGGTCTTCGTCAACCTGGCCCGGCGCAGCCAGGTGCTGGTGCACCGCCAGCTCAGCCTCCTGGACAGCATGGAGCGACGCTCCGACGACCCGGACGAACTGAGCGACCTGTTCCGCCTCGACCACCTCACCACCCGGATGCGGCGCCACGCCGAGAGCCTGATCATCCTCTCCGGAGCCGCACCCGGCCGGGCGTGGCGCATGCCCGTGTCGTTGACGAACGTGGTCCGCGCGGCCGTCTCCGAGATCGAGGACTACGCGCGCGTGGAGGTCCGTCAGCTCCCCGAGGCGTTCGTCAACGGCACCGCGGTGGCCGACCTCACCCACCTGCTCGCCGAACTCGTCGAGAACGCCGCCCAGTTCTCCCCGCCCCACACGCGCGTGCGCGTCACCGGCGAACCCGTCGGCAACGGCTACGTCCTCGAGGTCGAGGACCGGGGCCTCGGTATGGGCGCCGACACCCTCGCGGACGCCAACCGGCGCATCGAGCAGTCCGAGGCACTGGACCTGTTCGACAGCGACCGCCTCGGACTCTTCGTGGTCAGCCGCCTCGCCTCCCGGCACGACATCAAGGTGCTGCTGCGCACCTCGCCCTACGGCGGCACCACCGCCGTCGTGCTGCTGCCCACCGCCCTGCTCCACACCGGCTCCGCGGAGCGTGCCGGTCAGCAAGGCCGTCCCCGCCACGAGGAGACGCCGGCCGGGGTGGAGCAGCCGCACGCCCACGCGCGCGTGCCCGACGCCCCGCCGCCCAGCGCCGTCACCGCCCAGGACGGCCGACCCGCCCTCGCCGCCACCGCTCCGGCCCCTCCGCCGCCCGCCCACGAGCCTCGCCGGTCCGCGCCCGAACCCGCGCCGTCGTCGCACCGGCCCCCGCCGACCGCACCCGAGTCACCGGACCCCGCATCCGAACCACCCCCCGGAGTCGCCACCTTGAGGCTGCACCGCGCGACCGACGACTCCGAATCCTCCGAAAACCTTCCGCGCCGCGTACGGCAGGCGAGCCTTGCGCCCCAGCTCCGCCGCCGGCACCCCGAAACGCCGGAACCGGAGCCCGAAACGCACGGCGACGACGCGCGCACCCCCGAACTCGTGCGGGACCGCATGACGGCCTACCGCGCCGGCTGGACCCGAGGTGGTGGCGGGCGACCCGGCCGCGGTGCCGCCCGCGCACCCCGATCGGGCCGTGACACCACCGAAGGAGACCCGGCATGATCCAGGACCCGAACACAAGAGCCGCCCAGCGGTCCGGCGAACTCGACTGGCTGCTGGACGACCTGGTGATGCGGGTGAGCGAGGTACGGCACGCCGTCGTGCTCTCCAACGACGGCCTGGCCGTCGGCGCCTCCACCGGCCTCACCCGGGAGGACGCGGAACACCTGGCCGCCGTGGCCTCCGGCTTCAACAGCCTCGCCAAGGGCGCCGGACGGCACTTCGGGGCCGGCGGCGTGCGCCAGACCATGGTCGAGATGGACGACGCCTTCCTGTTCGTCGCCGCGGCCGGCGAGGGCTCCTGCCTCGCCGTGCTCACCGCGGTCACGGCGGACATCGGCCTGGTCGCCTACGAGATGGCACGCCTGGTCAAGCGGGTGGGCGAGCACCTGCGCACCGCACCGCGCCTCTCCGCCCGGCCGCACGCCGCCGGATGAGCCGGAAGGGCGGCATCCATGACCGAGAACCCGACCGGCGGCCCGCACGAGCAGGGCAGCCAGTGGTACGACGGCGAGGCCGGGCCCCTGGTCCGTCCCTACGCGATGACCGGCGGCCGCACCCAGCCCGGCCCCACCGGCGTCCGCTTCGACCTGATCGCCCTCGTCACCCTCGACCCCGCGGCACCCGTGGCCGACGACGACACGGCGCTCGGCCCGGAGCACCTGGCCCTGATCGAACTGTGCCGCAGTGAGACCCAGTCGGTCGCCGAACTCGCCGCCGACGCCGACCTCCCGGTGGGCGTGGTCAGGGTGCTCCTCGGCGACCTCCTGGAACTGGGCCGCGTCACGATCAGCCGCCCGGTGCCCCCGGCCCACCTGCCCGACGAGCGCATCCTGCGCGAGGTGATCGAAGGACTGCGGGCGCTGTAAACGAACGTTCCTCCACCCGGCAGGCGCCGCGACGTACTCCGTTCCGTGCGCGTTCCGTAACCAACCGTGCGCGAGCCGGTCACATCAGGCGTATTTCGCTCCAGTCCCCCGGAGAGGCGCCGGAGTTGCCATGATGCTGACTTCTCGTTCCGCGCACCTCGACACCGACCGAAGCTGCCATCCGAGAGAAGTGATCATGGTCTCCGAGCACCCCGACACCGCCGGCGACATCTCCGCCCTGGCCCTGAAGATACTGGTCGCCGGCGGATTCGGAGTCGGCAAGACGACCCTCGTCGGGGCCGTCAGCGAGATCCGCCCGCTGCGCACGGAGGAACTGCTGAGCGAGGCAGGGCAGTTGGTGGACGACACCGACGGCGTGGACCAGAAGGTCACCACGACCGTCGCCATGGACTTCGGGCGCATCACCATCCGCTCCGGCCTCTCCCTCTACCTCTTCGGCACACCGGGCCAGGACCGTTTCTGGTTCCTGTGGGACGAACTCTCCCAGGGCGCCCTCGGTGCCGTCGTCCTCGCCGACACCCGCCGACTGGAGGACTGCTTCCCGGCCGTCGACTACTTCGAGCACCGGCGCATCCCCTTCGTGGTGGCCGTCAACTGCTTCGCCGGAGCGCGCGGATACGGCGCCCGCGACGTCTCCCGGGCCCTCGACCTGGACCAGGGCACCCCGGTGGTCCTCTGCGACGCGCGCGACCGGGACTCGGGCAAGGAGGTGCTGATCAGCCTCGTCGAGTACGCCGGGCGGATGCACACCGCCCGGCTCCTCGACTCCGTGGGATGACCCTCAGGCGGCCAGGTCCCTGACCGCCACCACCTTGTCCACGGCGACCCGTACCAGCAGTTCACCCGGCACGCCGTTACGGGCGCCGTACTCCTCCGCGCGCTCCTCGCCCATGTACCGCGCGGCGATCCGGGTGGCCCACAGACGCACCTCGTCCAGTTCCTCGGACAGCCGGGCCTGCCCGGTCAGGACCACGAAGTGGAACGGCGGCCGGTCGTCGTCGACGCACAGGGCGACACGCCCGTCACGGGCGAGATTGCGCCCTTTCACCGTCTCCTTCCCGGTGTTGAAGACCAGTTCGTCCCCGTCCAGCAGGAACCAGATCGGGGCCACATGCGGGCTCCCATCGGCACTGACGGTGGACAGCTTGCCGGTTCGCGTGCCGTTCGAGACGAACGCCCGCCATTCCTCATCGGTCATCTTCTGTGCCATACGCCCATCCTGCTTGCCCGGACGCCGGTCGTGGGGAAGGCTGGCGCACAGATCCTCCAGCCAGGGGGAGACGTCACACGGGGAGAGACCGAACATGGCGCACAACCAGGGACTCGGCTGGCTCCTGGACGACCTGACCCAACGGGTGGACCACGTACGGCACGCGCTGGTCCTCTCCAACGACGGGCTGGTCACGGGAGCGAGCACGGGCCTTCGCCGCGAAGACGCCGAGCATCTGGCCGCCGTCGCCTCCGGACTGCACAGCCTGGCCAAGGGCTCGGGACGCCACTTCGGGGCGGGCACGGTACGCCAGACGATGATCGAGTACGACGACGCCGTGCTGTTCGTGACCGCCGCCGGCACCGGCAGCTGCCTGTGCGTCCTCAGCGGTGCGGAGGCGGACATCGGCCAGATCGCCTACGAGATGACCCTGCTCGTCAACCGCGTCGGCGAACACCTCGGCGTGGACGCCCGGCACCCCGAGCGACCCCCGTCCGCCGAGCTCTGACCTGCGCTTTCTCCGTGTCGTCGGGGTTATCCACAGGCCGGACACGGAACGCGAGCAAAAGGATACGGTGGGTGCACGGCGAACGCACAAGGCGTGAGCCACCCGCTCCACGGGGGAGTACCACCATGCCGGACAGCACCTTCGTCCCCTCCAGCCCCGCCACCTACTCGCCGGGCCGCGCTTCCCGTGAACTGGGCCTGAAGCGAGCCGACTTCGAGCTCGCCGTGCACCTCGGCCGCATCCGCACCGTGCCCGACGACAGCGGGGGCGGCGGCCGCCGGGTCGAGCGAGCCGAGATCGACCGGCTGCGCGCCGAACCCGGCTTTCCCGACACCCTCTACGAGCGCGTGCATGTCGTGGGCACGGCCGAAGGAGCCGCGCTCATGGACATCCCGGCGGGCCGCTTCACCCGGCTCGCGCGCCTGGGCCTGCTGGTGCCGGTGCGCTTCTACGTCAACCGCTACCGATCCGTCGTCTGGCTCTACCTGGCCGAGGACCTGCGGCACTTCGCCGCACAGAGCGTGAACTCGCGCCTGCTCAAGGGCCGCGCCCCCGAGACCCTGCGAGGCCAGCTCGCTGCGGGAGTGGATCTACGGGCCCGCAACTGGCGTGGACGCCACCTCGGATTCCTGCTGCGCAAGGCCGACGACCCCTGGGCGCGAGCCGGCGCCCTGGCCGCGCTGCTCCCGCTCGTCGACGTCCACGACGTCGTCAGGGACCCCTACGAACGTGCCCATCTGAACCGCTTCCGCCCGGCCCCGCCGGACCAAGGGGCGCCGGGCTCTCCCTCCGCGCTCCTCGCCGAGGAGCTCATGACGGCACAGGACGCGGACGAGATCGGCTGGCTGCGCAGCGAACTGCGCCGCGCGGCGGAGGAGGCGCGCGCCCACACAGCGGCCCCACGGCAGACCGAGCCCGCCGCGCGACCGGCCCCACGACACCACAGGCCCGTCCGCCCCGCGACCGCGCACGGCGAGAACACCCGGCGCATCGGGAGCACCGCAAGTGCCGGCGACCCCTGGGCCGTCCGCAGCCCGGCGGAACCGCACGCCGCACCCACCGCGCCACCCACGGTCCCGGGCGACAGGCGCGGACCGACGGCGACGCGAGCCGCCCGCGGCCTGCGGGTCTGGCTGCGGCGCAGAACCCCGAGGCCCGCGAGGGTCTGAAACGCGGCGCTACAGGGCCCGGAACAACCCTTCCTGGACGACCGACACCAGCAGCCGTCCCCGCACGTCGTAGATGCGCCCGCGGGCGAGGCCACGCCCGCCGGTGGCGATCGGGGACTCCTGGTCGTACAGGAACCACTCGTCCGCGCGGAAGGGACGGTGGAACCACATGGCGTGGTCCAGGGACGCCATGTCGAAGTTCCGCGTTCCCCACAGGGGTTCGACCGGAATTCGGACCGCGTCCAGGAGCGTCATGTCGCTCGCGTAGGTCAGGGCGCAGGTGTGCACGAGGGGGTCGTCACCGAGCGGTCCCACCGCGCGCATCCACACGGCGCTGCGCGGCTCGGCCCCCTCGATCTCCCCGGAGTTCCAGCGCAGCCGGTCGACGTAACGGATGTCGAAGGGCTGGCGGCGCGCCATGCGCTCCAGTTGCTCCGGCAGGGCGCCCAGGTGCTTGCGGATCTCCTCGGTCACCGTCGGCAGCGACTCCGGGTCCGGCACCTCGCGGGCCGGCGGCAGCTGGTGCTCGAACGGTCCTTCCTCAGGCTTGTGAAAGGAGGCGGTCAGATTGAAGATCGTGCGTCCCTGCTGCACGGCCGTGACGCGGCGCGTCGTGAACGACCGTCCGTCCCGGACCCGCTCCACCTGGTACACGATCGGCACGCCCGGGCGGCCCGGGCGCAGGAAGTACGCGTGCAGCGAGTGCACCGGACGGTCGCCGTCCGTGGTGCGCCCGGCGGCGACCAGGGCCTGGCCCGCCACCTGGCCGCCGAAGACCCGCTGCAGTGACTCCTGCGGGCTTCGGCCACGGAAGATGTTGACCTCGATCTTCTCCAGGTCGAGCAGGTCGACCAGTCTCTCGGCCGGGTTCGTCATCGGTGGGAATCTCCAGTGCTCACAGCTGACCGACATCGGTGACACGCACGACCGCGCGGCCCTCGGCGTCCGAGGCCGTGAGGTCGATCTCCGCGCTGATGCCCCAGTCGTGGTCGTCATCGGGGTCGTCGAAGATCTGACGGACCCGCCAGAGGCCGTTCTCCGGCTCCTCCTTGATGACCAGCAGCTTGGGGCCGCGGGCGTCGGGGCCGGTGCCGAGGTCGTCGTACTCGTCCCAGTACTTGTCCATCGCCTCGCCCCACGCCTCGGCGTCCCAGCCGGCGTCGCCGTCCAGCTCGCCCAGTTCCCCGACCTGGTCCAGGGCGGCCAGCTCCACCCGGCGGAACATGGCGTTGCGGACCAGGACCCGGAAGGCGCGCGCGTTGGCGGTGACCGGCTTGACCTCGTCGGCCTTCTCCTGGGCCTCCTCGGCGGTCATCTCCTCCGGGTTGGCCAGCTGCTCCCACTCGTCCAGCAGGCTGGAGTCGACCTGACGGACCATCTCGCCCAGCCACTCGATGAGGTCCTGCAGGTCCTCGGACTTCAGGTCGTCCGGGATGGTGTGGTCGAGGGTCTTGTAGGCGCTGGCCAGGTAGCGCAGCACGATGCCCTCGGTGCGGGCCAGCTCGTAGTAGGACACCAGTTCCGTGAAGGACAGCGCCCGTTCGTACATGTCCCGGATCACCGACTTCGGCGACAGCGGGTGGTCACCGACCCAGGGGTGGCTCTTGCGGTAGGTGTTGTACGCGTGGAAGAGCAGCTCTTCCAGGGGCTTCGGGTACGTGACGTCCTGGAGGCGCTCCATGCGCTCCTCGTACTCGACGCCGTCGGCCTTCATCGCGGCCACGGCCTCACCGCGCGCCTTGTTCTGCTGGGCGACGAGGATCTGCCGCGGGTCGTCCAGGGTGGACTCGACCACGGACACCATGTCGAGGGCGTAGGACGGGGAGTCCGGGTCGAGCAGTTCGAACGAGGCGAGTGCGAACGTGGACAGCGGCTGGTTGAGGGCGAAGTCCTGCTGCAGGTCGACCGTGAGCCGGACGATACGGCCCTCGGCGTCCGGCTTGTCGAGCTTCTCGACGATCCCGCCGTCCAGCAGCGAGCGGTAGATGGCGATGGCCCGCCGGATGTGCCGGAGCTGCTGCCTGCGCGGCTCGTGGTTGTCCTCGAGGAGATGGCGCATCGCGTCGAAGGCGTTGCCGGGACGGGCGATCACCGACAGCAGCATCGTGTGCGTCACCCTGAAGCGCGAGGTCAGCGGCTCGGGCTCGGAGGCGATCAGCTTCTCGAAGGTGTTCTCCGTCCAGCCGACGAAGCCCTCGGGTGCCTTCTTGCGCACCACCTTGCGGCGCTTCTTCGGATCGTCGCCCGCCTTGGCGAGGGCCTTCTCGTTCTCGATGACGTGCTCGGGCGCCTGTGCCACGACCAGGCCCGCGGTGTCGAAGCCGGCCCGGCCGGCCCGGCCCGCGATCTGGTGGAACTCGCGGGCGCGCAGCGTACGCACCCGGCTGCCGTCGTACTTGGTCAGCGCGGTGAACAGGACGGTCCGGATGGGCACGTTGACGCCCACACCGAGGGTGTCCGTGCCGCAGATGACCTTCAGCAGTCCGGCCTGGGCGAGCTTTTCCACCAGGCGCCGGTACTTGGGCAGCATGCCGGCGTGGTGGACGCCGATGCCGTGGCGGACGTAACGGGAGAGGTTGCGGCCGAACTTGGTGGTGAAGCGGAAGTTGCCGATCAGCTCGGCGATCTGGTCCTTCTCCTCACGCGAGCACATGTTGATGCTCATCAGCGCCTGGGCGCGTTCCACGGCCTGGGCCTGGGTGAAGTGCACGATGTACACCGGCGCCTGCTTGCTCTGCAGCAGGTCGGTCAGCGTCTCGGTGAGCGGGGTGAACTGGTACTCGTAGGACAGCGGGACCGGGCGGGTGGCCGAGCGCACCACCGAGGTGGGGCGGCCGGTCCGCCGGGCGAGGTCCTTCTCGAAGAAGGACACGTCGCCCAAAGTGGCCGACATCAGGATGAACTGTGCCTGCGGGAGCTCCAGCAGCGGGATCTGCCAGGCCCAGCCGCGGTCACCCTCCGCGTAGAAGTGGAACTCGTCCATGACCACCTGGCCGACGTCCGCGTCCTTGCCGTCGCGCAGCGCGATCGACGCCAGCACCTCGGCGGTGCAGCAGATCACGGGCGCGTCGGCGTTCACGGAGGCGTCGCCGGTGAGCATGCCGACGTTCTCGGTGCCGAAGAGCTTGCACAGCTCGAAGAACTTCTCCGACACCAGCGCCTTGATCGGGGCCGTGTAGAAGGTGACCTCGTCGCGGGCCAGCGCGGCGAAATGGGCGCCCGCGGCGATCATGCTCTTGCCGGAGCCGGTCGGGGTCGAGACGATCACGTTCGCCCCCGAGACCGCCTCGATCAGAGCCTCCTCCTGGTGGGGGTAGAGGGTGATGCCGCGCTCCTGCGCCCACGACTCGAAGGCTTCGTACAGGGCGTCGGGGTCGGCGGTCGGCGGCAACTGATCGATGAGGGTCACGCACCCATCTTGCCTGGCCTTCTCCGCCAGAGGGGAATCGGCTGCGGAAGTGACGATCATGGCCGCTACGCTGTGTCGCTCACGGAGGGGCAGCGCACCAGGTCAACTGGACAGCGGCACATGAGGAATGGGGCGGGAAGCGGCCATGATGGGACCAGCACACTCACTGTCCGGGGCCGCGGCCTGGCTCGGCGTCGGAGCGGCGGCCGCCGCGGCCGGGCACCCGATGCCCTGGCCGGTGCTGCTGGTCGGCGCGCTGATCTGCGCGGGCGCCGCGCTCGCCCCGGACCTGGACCACAAGGCTGCCACCATCTCGCGGGCCTTCGGGCCGATCTCGCGGTGGATCTGCGAGATCGTGGACAAGCTGTCGTACGCCGTCTACAAGGCGACCCGGAAGAAGGGCGACGCGCGCCGCTCGGGCGGCCACCGCACGCTGACGCACACCTGGCTGTGGGCGGTCCTCATCGGCGCGGGCAGCTCGGCGACGGCCATCGCCGGCGGGCGCTGGGCCGTGCTGGCGATCCTGTTCGTGCACATGGTGCTGGCCATCGAGGGCCTGCTGTGGCGGGCGGCCCGGGGCTCCAGCAGCGACGTCCTGGTCTGGCTGCTCGCGGCGACGAGTGCCTGGATCCTCGCCGGGATCCTGGACAAGCCGGGCAACGGCTCCGACTGGCTGTTCACCGAGCCGGGCCAGCAGTACCTGTGGCTGGGGCTGCCGATCGTGCTGGGCGCCCTGGTGCACGACATCGGGGACGCGCTGACCGTGTCCGGCTGCCCGATCCTGTGGCCGATCCCGGTGGGCCGCAAGCGCTGGTACCCGCTGGGCCCGCCGAAGCCGATGCGGTTCCGGGCGGGCAGCTGGGTGGAGCTGAGGGTGCTCATGCCCGTGTTCATGGTGCTCGGGGGAGTGGGCTGCGCGGCGGCCCTCAACGTGATCTGAGGCTGCGGACTCCCTCAGGTCGTCCCCTCGGGGCCGGCCCCGCCGTACCGGCGCTCGAACCGGGCGACGCGGCCCTCGGTGTCGACGGTGCGGGCCTTGCCCGTGTAGAAGGGATGGCTCTCGGAGGAGATCTCCACGTCGATCACCGGGTAGGTCTCGCCGTCGTCCCACTCGATGGTCTGCTCGCTGTTCGCGGTCGAGCGGGTGAGGAAGGCGTAGCCGGCGGCGCGGTCCCGGAAGACCACGGGCCGGTACTCGGGGTGCTTGTCCTGCTGCATGGCGGCTCCTCGGAGGGGGCGGTCGGGCAGGGGACGTCGGTGCCGTCCGTGTCAGCCGGACAGGGAGTCCTCGTCGACGATGTGCATCGCGGCCTCCTCGGCGGAGGCCGCGGCCCCGTCGATGCCGACGTCGGTGGCGACCAGGGCGCTCTCCTCGTCCTCGTGCGCGCCCTCGTCCGGGGCGACCAGGCGGCCGGAGCGCATGTGGCCGACCTCGTTGTCCAGGAGTTCCCCGTCGCCGCCGTCGCAGTCGCCGATGCCGTCGCCGTCCGGCGCCTCGGCGTCGGGCAGCTCCTCCGCGAGCCGCTGGTCCAGCGTCTCCCCGGTCTGGCGTTCGCGCGCCGTCACTCCGGTGTGCTCCACCGCCCACGGCCGCTCGGGAGGGGACCAGCCGCGGTCCAGGGGGTCCTCGACGCCGTCGAAGTCCAGTGTGTCCTCGACGTCGAGCACGCCCGAGTCCTCCCGGATCTCCGAGGCATCGGGCTGGTAGACGTCGTCCCCCCATCCGTCGGCGCTGTCCACGGGTACCTCCTGGTGGTGAGTACGGCCTCGTCCCCCCGTGAGGGGCGACGTGCCGCCGGCACGCTCGGCACGGGGCGCACGCGGCGGGAACCGGAGGGCTCCCTGACCTTCCCCGAGCCTGTGCCGCTTTCCAGCCTTCCACCCCTGTTCGGCTCTCCGCAACGGCACGGGCCACGCACCGTCGCCCCGCGCCGCCGCACGGCCCCGCCCGCACAGGGTTGCCCCGACGGCCTCGACCTGTGCGCGCGTCGCCGCCCCGACCTGCCCGCGCGGGCCCATGCGCCCTGGTCCGGCTGCCGTCACCGGCCCCCGCCCGGGCACCTTCCCCCGGGCCCGGGGTGGATGCGGCGCCGGGCCGGGACCGGAAGGGGGAGCGAACGGCTCACCGCGCACCGGACGGGGCACCGGGACGGTCAGACGGGCCCTCGGACCCGGTGCCCTCGCCGGCCCGGCGAGGTCTCACCCGTGCCACGAGTGCCACAGCGCCGCGTACGCCCCCTCCGCCGCGACCAGCTCGTCGTGGCTGCCCAGCTCGCTGATGCGGCCGTTCTCCACGACGGCGATCACGTCCGCGTCGTGCGCGGTGTGCAGGCGGTGGGCGATGGCGACCACCGTGCGGCCGTCGAGGACGCGGGCCAGGGACCGTTCCAGGTGGCGGGCCGCGCGCGGGTCGAGCAGGGAGGTCGCCTCGTCCAGCACCAGGGTGTGCGGATCGGCCAGCACCAGCCTGGCCAGCGCGATCTGCTGGGCCTGTGCCGGGGTCAGCGACAGCCCGCCGGAGCCCACCTCGGTGTCCAGTCCGTCGTCCAGCGCCCGCGTCCAGGCGTCCGCGTCGACCGCGCCCAGTGCCGCCCACAGCTCGGCGTCGGTGGCGCCGGTGCGGGCCAGCAGCAGGTTGTCGCGCAGGGAGCCGACGAAGACGTGGTGCTCCTGGTTGACGAGGGCCACGTGCGAGCGGACCCGCTCGGCTGGCATCCGGGACAGCTCCGCGCCGCCGAGGGTGACGCGTCCGTCGCGGGGCGCGTAGATGCCGGCGAGCAGCCTGCCCAGCGTGGACTTGCCCGCGCCCGACGGGCCGACCAGGGCCAGCCGGGTGCCCGGGGCGACCTGGAGGGAGACCTCGCGCAGCACGTCGACGCCCTCGCGGTAGCCGAAGCGCACCCGGTCGGCGTGCACGTCCCGTCCGCCGGGTGCCACCGAGGCGTCCCCGGCGTCCGGCTCGATGTCCCGGACCCCGACCAGGCGGGCCAGCGACACCTGGGCGACCTGTACCTCGTCGTACCAGCGCAGGATGAGGTTCACCGGGTCGACGAGCATCTGGGCGATCAGCGCGCCGGTCGTCAGCTGCCCTACCCCGATCCAGCCCTGGAGCACGAAGGCGCCGCCGACCATGAGGACCGAGCCGAGCACGATGACGTGGACGGCGTTGATCACCGGGACGAGCACGGACCGCAGCCAGAGGGTGTAGCGCTCCCAGGCGGTCCACTCCTTGATCCGCCGCTCCGACAGGGCGATGCGGCGGGCCCCGAGGCGGTGCGCCTCGACGGTGTGGCCCGCGTCCACCGTCTCGGCGAGCGCGGCGGCGACGGCGGCGTAGCCGGCTGCCTCGGAGCGGTAGCCGGCGGGCGCCCGCTTGAAGTACCAGCGGCACCCCACGACCAGGACCGGCACCGCGAGGAGCACGGCGGCCGCGAGCGGCGGGGCCGTCACGACGAGACCGCCGAGCAGCAGCAGGGCCCACACGAAACCGATCGCCAGCTGCGGTACGGCCTCGCGCATGGCGTTGCCGAGGCGGTCGATGTCGGTGGTGATGCGGGAGAGGAGGTCGCCGGTGCCCGCCCGCTCCAGGACGCCCGGCGGCAGTCCGACGGAGCGGACCAGGAAGTCCTCGCGCAGATCGGCCAGCATCCGCTCGCCGAGCACCGCGCCCCGCAGCCGCACCTGCCGTACGAACCCGGCCTGGACGACGAGGGCGAGCAGGAACAGACCGGCGATCAGGCCGAGATGCGGTTCCCGGGCCCCGTCCGAGACCCGTTCGACGAGCCCGCCGAGCAGATAGGGACCCACCATGGAGGCGACCACGGCGACGGTGTTGACGGCGATCAGGAGCAGGAAGGCCCGGCGGTGCCGGCGGAACAGATCGGTCGCGTAGGCGCGCACGGTCGACGCGGCGCCGACGGGCAGGGTGGTGGCGGTCGTCGGGGCCGCCGGGTCGTACGCCGGTGGCGCAACGCCGATCATGCGCTCTCCTCGATCTCTTCCAGGTTCTCCAGGGCGTCCAGCAGGGCGCTGTCCTCGGCCAGGTCGGCTCCGGTGCCGGACATGGCCGCCTCGTCGTCGGTCTCGCGTGTCACCACGGCCCGGTACCGCGGCTCGGTGTCCAGCAGTTCGCGGTGCACGCCCACCGCGACGACCGAGCCCTCGTGGACGAGGGCCACGCGGTCCGCGCGGTCCAGCAGCAGCGGCGAGGAGGTGAACACGACCGTCGTCCGCCCCGAGCGCAGCCGTCGCAGTCCGTCCGCGATGCGGGCCTCGGTGTGCGAGTCGACGGCGGAGGTCGGTTCGTCCAGCACCAGCACCTCGGGGTCGGTGACGAGGGAGCGGGCGAGCGCGAGCCGCTGGCGCTGGCCGCCCGACAGGGAGCGGCCGCGTTCGGTGACACGGGCGTCCATCGGGTCGGCGACGTCCAGCGACCCCTGCACCAGGGCGTCCAGCACGTCCCCGCACTGCGCGGCCGCCAGCGCGTCCGCGGCCGGCACGGCGCCGGAGGCGGGCACGTCGAGCAGGTCGCGCAGCGACCCGGACAGCAGCACCGGGTCCTTGTCCTGGACCAGGACGGCGGTGCGGGCGCTGTCCAGCGGGAGTTCGTCCAGGGGGACGCCGCCGAGCAGGACCGAGGGACCCGGTTCGGTGGGGTGGCCGCCCAGGCGTTCCGCGAGCCGTCCGGCCGCGTCCGGGTCGCCGCACACCACGGCGGTGAGCCGGCCCGAGTCGGCGAGCAGACCGGTGGCCGGGTCGTACAGGTCGCCGCCCGGCGCCTCCGCCGCGCGGGAGCCGTCGGCCGACGTGGACCGCTCCAGGGACAGGACCCGCGCGGCCCGTTTCGCCGCGGGCCGGGAGAAGGAGTACGCCATGGCGATCTCCTCGAAATCCATGACGGAAAGGGGTACAGTGCTGACAGGCACTCAGACAGGGGAGGGACCGTTGCACCGCGAGGACTACGCCACGCTCAAGGCGCTGGGGTTTGAAGACGATGAGCTGAAAGCTCTCGGTCTGTGGGAACCGGCTACAGCGCCGCCGGAACGGCTGGTGGAAGCGTACTTGAGGCGCAGCAAGAAACGGGAGGATCTTGCGACCATGCGCCAGCACCTCCGGGAAATTGTGCGGCACCGCTGGCCGGACGACATGGGTGAGATGCAGATCCGGCACGTCTGGTTCGAGCAACTGAGTGCGTCCAAGACCTATGTACGGCGCCCCCAGTTTGAGCACGCTACTGAGGCCGTCTTCGGCGGTCTGTCCAAGACGCTGGCTTTCTGGAAGACGGACCGTTTCGACCGGCGAGGCATGGGGGCCGTCGGCCGGATGTTGGATGAGTTCGACCGCCGTCGCGCTGGGCTGGTGTCGACCACTGAGGGTCTGGACAGCCGTCGGCCGGGTGCCCGAATCGTGTTCGCCATTCTCAGCGAGAGGGCGCGCGAGGAAGCCAAGGACATCACCCTTCGGGTGAACACTGGCTTGGCCGCTCACCGGCTTGAGGGACGGCGAGGAACCGGCCTGCCGCCGTTCGGATTGATCAGCCCCCGGCTTGAGGACGGAAAGGCCAGCGGCACGGTCGCCCATCACCCGAAGGAATACAAGGCTGCCCGGCGGCTGGCGGATCTCCTCTTGGGTAAGTGGGTGGACGACAGCGGTAAGCCGGGCGAGCGACTGACCGGCACGGCTGCCGCTAAGCGCATGAACGCAGAAGGTTTCCGGCTGAGGACCGGGGCGGAATTCAGCGGCTCCGCAGTCAGCCGCATTGTCCAGTCGCCACTGTGGGGCGGAATGATTCCGCGCACGGAAAGGGTGATGGACGAATACGGGAATCCCACCGGTAAATGGGTGCAGACCAAGGAACCCCTGCTTGATGACAAGGGGAATGCCATTCTGTGCGGTAACGGAGTGGTTACTCCGGGTGAGTGGTACGCAATCAAGGCCAGCTTTGCCGAAAGGACCGGCGACAGCGGAAAGGGCAAGCGAGGCGCGGAATATCTGCTTACCGGCATTCTCCGCTGTGGGCGCTGCAACGGTTGGATGCGACACCATAAGGGCTATTACCGATGCGTCAATTGGGCGACCAAGGGCACGTGTGAGGGAATCAGCACGCGAGCCCCCCGGCTTGAGTTTGCCGTCGCTGAGACGTGGATAAGGCACGTGACCGCGCTGGAGCCTGACGACGACGTGCTACACGACATTGCACGCCGCTGGCTGGCCTACAGCGACCCTGAGACTCAGGCGGAGAGGGAGCACGCCCGCAGCGCCCTAGAAGCCGCACAGGGGCGCGTAAAGAAGCTGGAAGACGACTACTACGTCAAGGGTCGGATGGACGAAGAACGGTTCGAGGAACTGAGCGCTCAGCAGCATGCGACCATCACCACCATGACGGCCAAGCTCGAAAGCCTCAGCGTTGAGGGGAACCTTGGGGCGCTCATGGATGCCGACCTGTTGCGGGAATCGTTCAACGACGAAAACACCCCCCTGAGTGACCGGCGGATGCTGCTCCAGTCGGCCCTGATCTCCGTCACGGTTGCGCCCTCGCTGATTGGTCGGGGCGACCGGACGCCCATTGAGGACCGGCTGACGTTCAGATGGGTGTGAACTAGCCCACACAGTGAGCCCCGTTATCCCCAGCGGATAGCGGGGCTTTCTTATGTTATCCACAGGCGCCTGTGGATAACTTCACCACAGGGAGTGGCGTTCCGCCCGACAGCGCAAAGGGCTGACCTGGCGCTTTGTGGGGTGAGTGGTGTTTGTTGTATGCGTCTCACATAAACACCTGTACGCATTGAGTTCTAACCCAGCTCGACCCCTCTTTCACCACGTCCCCCACGAAACACCACCCGGCCCGCTGTAGCCCCGGACAGTGTTTGCGGTCCAGTGAGGTTGCAGGGGGGATTACCGCGCGCCCTACCCGGCCGTATGGCCACCGGCGGTCAGTGTGTCCTCTTGCTCTCGGCCAGCCTGCTCCCCTAACTCTCCCAGGGTTGAGCGGCTGGCCGTCATCGGTAGGGATTCCGGAGGAATCAGGAAGCCGGACATAACCGGCCGTTCGCAGGTTCGAATCCTGCCCCTTCCGCCGATCACCTAGCAAATTTACCAACTGCCCGGAGGGGTGCCGTGAAGCAATTCAACCCTCAGCCGGGCGACTTTGGCCTGACGCGTATATCCGGTCTCACCGGTCGCGCTGTCAGCCTAGGTCAGCGCCTCATTGGCTCCGGGAGTTATTTCACGCACGCTTTCGTGTACGTGGGTAACGGCGAGATCGTGGAGGCCCAACCGGGCGGAGCGTGCCGTTCCCCGCTGCCCACAGATAGACGAGTCGTGTTTTCCGACTTCAATCTGACGGGGTCTCAGCGGGCGAATATCGTGCGCGCTGCGGTCGGCTACATCGGCACTCCGTATTCGTATCTCGACTCCCTTGAGGAATTCGTAGGCGAGACTCACCACATGATCTGTTCTCAGCTTGTCGCGCAGTGCTATGCCGACGCTGGTATTCCGCTATTCCCGGGTCGTGTATCCGGCGACGTTGCGCCCGGCGACCTGGCCCGGCTGATTGGGGCGTAATGCCTGCCTGTGGTAACTGCGGTTCGTCCGCGCTGGTGGTCTGGAATAGGCGCCAGGCTGAGGACGCTGTGGCGCCCGTATATGCGTGCGGCTCGCATAGCATTTCCGCTGAGCTTGCTGCCCTGGTTCACGGCGCCCTATGTTCCGGCCCCAATAGTTCGGCGCTGCCCAATTGTGACTGTACTCCGGAGCCTGCCCCTGAGCCTGATACGGAGCCCGTAGCTACCCTGCCGGAAGGCTGGTAGCCGTGGCCCGTCGACCCTGCCTTATATGCAAGCGCCTTACTACTAACCCCTCTCGCTGTGATGGGTGCCAGGCTGAGTACCTGGCCCGCCGTAATAAGCAGCGTGGCAGTGCACATAGCAGGGGCTATACCAGTAGATACAGAGCAGTAGCCAGGCAGGTACTAGCAGAGCACAGGGCTAGCTATGGTGATCTTTGCCCGGGGTGGGGAGTGCCGAGCCATGCCAGTGCCGACCTGACCGTGGACCACGTAGTGCCGCTGGCCAAGGGTGGTGGCCATGAGCCATCCAACCTCCGTGTTCTCTGCCGGGGCTGCAACGCGCGAAAGCGTGACGCGCTGTAGTAATCAGGTGCTCTGCCCTGCCTCGCTGTGACTGCATAGGCATGCATAGACCGACCTGCTCGACCGCATATGTATGCAGGTGGGGGGGCGGTCGAATGTCCGGAGGCGCGTTCCCCAGGGACCCGGCCCCCAGGCCCTGAAACATCGCTGCGAAATTCTGACCCCGGGGGTTTGGCCTCTAAAACGCTCCGGACCTGCATACGTATACGGAAATCCGGAGGTGGCCGCATGCCTGCTGGTCGACCGCCGGTCCCCACGGAGCGTAAGCGAAAACTGGGGAATCCCGGACAGCGCCCCATGCCTGCTCTGGCCGACACTACGGCAGTCGCCCCGGTCACTGAGAGCGCACCCGCGCACCTTGGCGAGGCTGGCGCCGAAATGTACCGCCGGATTACCGCTGGCGCCGCCTGGCTCGCTGAGACGGATAAGCCAACCCTTGAGTTGCTGTGCGAAAAGGTCGACCGGCGAGAGCTAATGCGCGCGCAGTTGGCCACGATGGATCTAGTCCTCTACACCGACAAGATGTACGCGTACCCCAATCCGCTGGTTGGCATGCTGTCCACCATTGAGACAGAGATAGCCAAGCTATTCAGCGCACTGGGGCTGACGCCTACGGACCGCACCCGGATGGGGCTCGCGGAAGTCAAGGCCCGCAACGCTTTTGAGGATTTCCTCAGCAAGCAGGCCAGTCGGTAAATTTACTAACTGCCCCGGAGGTGCCTGGCGTGAGCGCCCCCTATCTGCTGACGCCGGTATCCGATGAGGACATTGCGCGGGGCGACGGTTCCCAGTTCGTGAATTTCAGTGAGTCATTCCTGAGGGTCACCAAGGATTCCGTGGGCGGCGACAGCGGCACCTTGCTGCGCTTTCGCCCGTGGCAGTCGTGCTTGTTCTGTCGCCTGCTCGCCCGGCGCGCTGACGGCCGTTACAAGCACCGTCAGGCGCTCATCGGCATGCCGCGCAAGAACGGTAAGTCTGCCGTGGGTGCTGCGCTGGCCATCTATGGCTTGGTGTCCGGCCCCAAGGGCGGCGAGGTGTACTCCATCGCCGCTGACAAGGAACAAGCGCGCATCGTGTTCGGCACAGCGAAAAAGATGATTGAAATGGCGCCGGAAATGGCGAACAGTTTCAACGTCTACCGCGACGCCATTGAGCTACCGGCTACCGGCTCCGTCTATCGGGTGCTGTCGGCGGAGGCTTTCACCAAGGAAGGTCTGAATCCGCACCTCACAATTGCGGACGAAGTCCACGCACAGCCGACCCGAGAGCTATGGGACGTTATGTCTCTCGCCTCCGGTGCACGTGTTGAGCCGATGATGGTCGGCATTACCACGGCGGGCGTCAAGTCGGATAGCTCCGGCGGCGACTCGCTGTGTTACGGCATGTACCAATACGGAGAAAAGATCATCCGGGGCGAGATTGAGGACCCGGCTTTCTATTTCGAGTGGTGGGGAGCGCCGGAAGGTGCCGACCACAACGACCCGGCCGTGTGGGCAGCCGCTAACCCTGGCTATAACGACATTGTCAGCGAGGAAGACTTTAAGTCGTCTGTCCTGCGCACGCCTGAGGCGGAGTACCGCACCAAGCGACTGAACCAGTGGGTTTCCACGGCGCAAGCCTGGCTGCCTGCCGGTGCCTGGGATGACTGCGAAACCGGCGGCACTATCCCGGACGGCGCTGAGGTTGTCCTAGGGTTCGACGGCTCGTTCACGAACGACTCGACAGCGCTGGTGGTCGTTTCCTGCCCCGCTGGCGAGGACGACAAGCCCCTAATTGATGTGGTCGCCGCATGGGAGAAACCTACGGACGCCTCTAACGGCTGGTCGGTGGATATCTTCAGCGTGGAAGACGAGATCCGGAAGGCTTGCCGTCGCTGGCAGGTCCGGGAAATCGTCTGTGACCCGTTCCGATGGGCTCGCACCTACCAGATTCTTGAGTCCGAGGGGCTGCCGATTGTGGAATTCCCGCAGTCTCCCTCCCGGATGGTCCCGGCGACCCAGCGGTTTTATGAGGCCGTGATGAACAAGACGGTTGCGCACTCCGGTGACCCGCGACTAGCTCGCCACCTGTCTAACTGTGTGCTCCGTACCGACTCGCGCGGCTCGCGCCTCAGCAAGGACGCCAAGGGTTCGCCCCGAAAGATCGACCTGGCCGTTTCCGCTGTCATGGCGCTGGAGCGAGCCTGTCAGGAACCGGAGGTTGCACCCGTTCCCCAATTCTTCAGTTGGGCTGACCTGTAAGGATCGAAATTGAAGCGACCCAATCGGCGCACGCTAGCCGAAATTGCAGATTTTCTAGGCGTCGGCTGCCTTGTTGGTGCCGGTTGGGAGTTCAACCCGATTCTGGGCCTCGCGCTGGCTGGTGTCGGCTTGCTGGTGGGTAGTTGGGTGGTCGACCGATGAGCATGCTAAAGCGCGCAGCGCAGCGCTTCTATGCACCTTCCGGTGGGGGAGACCCTTGGACCATCCCGTCCAACGGCTCGCTTGCCGCCTACACGGCCTCAGGCGTCCCTGTGACGGACGAAACGGCGCTACAGCTACTTGCAGTCGCCGCATGCGTCCGGCTGCTCTCAGACGCCGTTTCAGGGCTTCCGTTCGACTCCGTCAAGGCTGACGGCGAGATCCGGAAGACGGTTGAACCGCCCCCGGCCATCGTTGCTGACCCGTTCGGCGGATCGTCCTCCGCTGGCTTGCCGACCCGTCGGGAAGGCTTCAGCCAGATGATGGTGTCCCTTCTGCTCCGGGGCAATGCCTATTGCCTTGTGCTCGCGCGGGATACCTACAACCGGCCCATCCGGCTCCGTGTGATTCACCCGGACCGGGTCCGCTGTGAATTCGATAAGTACGGCGTACGCAAGTACGAGATTGACCGGCAGTCGGTTCCGTCTGAGGACGTGGTCCACCTCATGGGTATGGCGCTGCCTGAGGCGCCCACCGGTATGAGCGTGATCTCTTACGCCCGGCAGGCCATCGGTCTTGGGCTCGCCGCTGAGGAATTCGGCGCTCGCTTCTTTGGCGAGGGCGCGCACATGACCGGCGTGGTGGAAATCGACGCTGACCTAGACGTGAATCGCGCCCGGCAGATCAAGGAGAATTTCAGCGCCTCCCATAGCGGACTGAAGAATTCTCACACGGTCGGCGTGCTGTCCGGTGGCGCCAAGTGGAAGCCTATTTCCGTCTCGCCTGAAGACGCTCAGTTCCTCGGCACCCGGGCCGCGCAGAATCTCGACATTGCCATGATCTTTGGCATTCCTCCCCACATGCTGGGGCAGGTCGACAAGACAACGTCATGGGGCACCGGCATTGAACAGCAGGGTCTAGGCTTCCTCGCTTACACGCTGGGGCCGTGGCTCGGCCGGTTTGAAGACGCATGGTCGACCATGCTCCCCAAGCCCCAGAGCGCACGTTTCAACGCTGACGCATTGCTTAGGACCGACACGGCGGGGCGTTACGCGGTCTATACCGCAGCACGCAGCACCGGAATTCTGACCGTCAATGAGATCCGCGCGCTTGAGAATTACGCGCCGGTTGACGGCGGAGACGACATTGCCATGCCGCTGAATTCGTCGGCACCCAAGATGAAAGACAACGAGGCGTCACCAACGGCGCCTAAGGCTGACGCGCTGGGAGCTGTGCTGTAGTGACTGATTTCATGAGCCGCGCCGACCGGCGCAATGTCCGCGAGAATCGTTCCCGCCCCTTTGAGGGCATGGAGCTGCGCGAGGCAGCCAACGGCACCCTTCGGTTCACCGGCTACGCGTCGGTTACCGAAACGCCGTATGAAATGCAGGATTGGCTAGGCGACTACACGGAGGTTGTCCGCCGGGGGGCGTTCTCAAAGACGCTCGCTGAGGGCGCCGACGTGCCGTTCAAGCTCAACCATGACGGCATGACGCTGGCGCGGACTAAGTCCGGCACCATGCGACTGAGCGAGGACAGCACCGGTCTGCACGTGGAAGCCGACCTAGACCCAGGCAACGGCCAGGTCCGGGACATTCGCAGCGCTATGGAGCGGGGCGACCTTGACGAAATGTCGTTCGCTTTCAGAGTCACCCGTCAGGAGTGGTCGCCGGACTACAGCCAGCGCGATATCACTGAGGTGAACCTCAACAAGGGCGACGTATCCATTGTGAACTACGGCGCCAATCCGCACACCGCCGGAATGACCAGCCTCCGCAGTGCGCTGACTGACGGCACTCTGGACCGTGAACGGCTGGCGGAGCTAATTCGATCCGTTCCCGAGCTTGCTGACATGCTGGCCGACCGGGCACCTGCCCCTGAGGCCAAGCACAGCGAGGATCTTTCCCTGTATGAGGCGCGCTTGCGCCGCCTGAGTCTCTGAGGCAGTTCGTAAATTTACTGACTGCCTCCGCCCATCCGGTTCACGCCGGACCCTACGCCGGACCCTAAGCAACACAGGGCACCACCTAGGGCACCACCTGACTTTTACGGTGGGCGATTCCCCAAGAATCGAACCTAGAAGGGTCCCTAATGGACAAGCGTTCCCTCATTGCCGATCTGGTTTCCAAGCGCTCTGCTGAGCGTGAAAAGCTGGACGGCATCCTTTCGGAGGCTCGCGGCGCTGACAATGCGCTGACCGATGAGCAGCGAGCCTCTTTCGACGCCGGTGAGGCTGAGATTCGCTCGCTTGATGAGCGCATTGCCGAGCTTGACGCTCAGGTTCGGGCCGATGAGGCTGCCGCTGAGATGGCCAAGCGCTATGCGCCCAAGGCTTCTGTCACCTCCGTGAATGAGCCTGAGATCTACCGGTCCGGCCTTGGTGGACAGTCGTACTTCCGCGACATGTGGAATGCTCGCCAGAATGGCGACGCGCAGGCCATGGATCGACTCCAGCGCAACAACCGGGGTCGTGCGGCTGAGCAGCGTGCGCTGACGACTGTCAACGGCGCCGGTGGCGAGTTCGTTCCGCCCCTGTGGCTTGAGAAGGAATTTGTTCGCCTCGCTCGACCGGGTCGCATTACCGGCAACCTTGTGCCGACTCAGGCACTCCCGGCCGGTACCGACTCCATCAACGTGCCCAAGGTCAACACGGGCACTGCGGTTGCCGTTCAGGGCACTCAGAACACTGCGGTTCAGCAGACTGACCTGACCACCACGTCTATCAGTTCCAGCGTGACCACCATCGCCGGTGGCCAGACTGTTTCGCTTCAGCTCATTGAGCAGTCGCCGCTGAACGTTGATGACGTCATTCTGGCTGACCTGGCTGCCGCCTACGCTCAGCAGTACAACTCGCTGATCCTGAGCGGTTCCGGCACCGGTGGTAACCCCACCGGCATCCTGACTCTGTCGGGCACCAACGCGATTACCTACACGTCGGCCTCCCCGACCGTCGCGCTTCTGTACTCCCAGATCGCCAACGCGATTCAGACGGTTCACACGAACCGATTCCTGCCGCCGGACACGATCATCATGCACCCGCGCCGGTGGGCCTACCTGCTGGCGGCTTCTGACTCGACCGGTCGCCCGCTGGTGACTCCGTCGGCCAACTCGCCCATGAACGCGCTCGCCAACCAGGGTGAGGTTGCCTCTCAGGGCTTTGTCGGCACGATTCAGGGTCTCCCGGTTTACGTCGATTCCCTGCTTCCGACCAACCTTGGTGCCGGTACCAACCAGGACCCCATCATTGTTGCTCGCCTGGCGGACCTCATGGCTTGGGAGGGCAACGTCAAGGCTGAGGCGTTCCCGCAGACGTACGCGAACCAGCTCTCTGTGTTCGTCCGTCTGTACAACTACATGTCCTTCCAGCCTGCCCGATACCCGAAGTCGATTTCCGTCATCAACGGTACCGGTCTGGTCGCCCCGACCTTCTAGTCTGGTGACCCCGTAACGGCCGGGAGCAGTCAGTAAATTTACTAGCTGCTCCCGGCCGTCTGGCTGAGGAGAATTCTTGAATCCGATCAATTACGCGACTGGCCTAGTCGTTGAGCTTGGCTACGCACAGCAGGACGGCGACAAGCCGCGCGAAGCTGCCGTTCGTGAGCAGCTTGCATGGGTATCCGGTGAGCTTGAAAAGGTCGACCCGGGGCGATTGAGCGAGGGACTGCGCGCCATGCTCACGGAGGCCAAGACGGCTACCGCTGACGCGCTGGCGACCAAGGCCAAGCGGGCGACCAAGACGGCTGAGTAGGGGGACTCATGTCGCTGATCTATTTCGTCGGCCAGGATGTTCCGCTGACTGTCACGCCGACCGATGACAGCGGCAACCCCCTTACGGCCCCTGGGGCGGTCTCTGTGGCCGTCACGGACCCGTCTGGCTCCGTCACCACCCCAGCGGTCTCCGGGCCCGTCAGCGGGGCGTACACGGCCGTTCTGAGCGGTGTGAGCCTGCCGGGTGTCTGGCTGGTTCGCTGGACCGCAACCGGCTGGTCGGCGGAGACCCAGTTTCAGGTGCGAGAGACGGGGGCCGAGCAGCTTGTAGACCTTCCGTCCGTCAAGGCGCATCTCAACATTCCGCCCAACGACAACCGGCAGGACGACGAACTACAGGGATTCATCCTTGCCGCCGGTGAGATTGCCCGGAACCATTGCGGCCCGTTCATCCCGGAAACACATACCCAGTGGTTCGACGGCGGGCGTAGCAAGGTGGTGCCGGACGTAGTCCCGATATCTCGCGTGCTGTCGGCAACGGAGTACTACGGTCTGAGCGCCTATCCGCTGACCGAGCAGGATCTAGGCGGCCAGACGGACGCTTTCGCTTTCACGGTCGACTACAGCACCGGCGAAATCACCCGGCGCACGTTCGGCGGCGAGGCGGCTACGTTCGCTTTCGGCTCGAAGAACATCAAGGTTGTGTACACGGCCGGTCGCGCCGGTGCCGTTCCTTGGACTGTCCGGCTCGGCGTGCTGGAGCTAATCCGGCACCTATGGCAGATGACCCAGCAGGGCGGCGGGCGGCCCAAGTTCAACAGCAGTGCCTATGACGGGGGAGAGGCGGTCATTCCGACCGGCTTCGCCATTCCGTCCCGTGTGCTGGAGCTGTGGCAGCCGTACTACAGGGGGCCGGGTATCGCGTGACCATCCCAAAGTCGACGGCGCCAGCCGTCCGTCAGTGGCTCTATGACCAGTGCACCGCGAACCTTGCCCCTGACCCTGCCAACGTCCGTGCCTCGCTGGCGGTCGTGTTCGACGCTCCCGGCCCGGAGAATCCCGACGACATTGTTGCTATCAGCCGTGTACGCCGGACCCTCAAGGTTGGCGCCATGGTCGGCGGAGGCGGCGCCGGGTGGCTTGATGAGGATTACACGGTTGAGATCGTGATCGACTGCTTCCGTGGAAGTGATAGCGGTCAAGTGGCTTATGAGCGAGCCATGACGCTAGCTGACGGCGTGATTGCCATTGTCCGCACGGATCTCACGCTTGGCGGAAACGTCATCATGGCCCGACCCAAGGGCGACGACGCTGAGGTTGAGTGGGACAGCGAGCACGGCGGCAAGCGAGCGTGCGTAACTGTCGAAATCGCATGCGTTACGAGGATCTAGGAATGCCTGATTTCACTTACAGCGGCTCCGATGAGCGCTACTACCCGTCACTCTCGCTGGACGTGAAGCCAGGCGACAGCGTGACGCTTGAGTCTGACCCTGGGGACGGCCGTTTCTCGCTGGCCGGATCTGCCCCTAAGCCGGATGTGGCTCCGCCCCCGGTTCCCGACCCTGACCCGGTTGACGATCTGCCGGGTACGGATTCCTTTGACGCCCCGGAGGTTGGCGCGTAATGCCTAAGGCTACTCAGCTTAGTTTTCTCGGAATTGCCAAGGAAACCACGCCGGGCACTCCGGTAGCGGCGACCCAGTTCATTCCGGTTACCCAGATCACCCCCAAGGACAACCTGTCCCTTCTGGACGACAAGGGTTACCGGGGCGCGCTGGTCGACGTTTACGACCAGATAGCCGGTGTGCTTTCCGGCACGGTCGATTTCGACGGCGACGTGTTCCCGGATACGGTCGGCTTCCCGCTGGCTGGTCTCCTCAGCGACGTGGTCACCACGGGCGCGAGCGCTCCATTCTCCCATGTCTTCAGCGTCCTCAACTCGGGGAGTGGCCAGCCCACGTCCTACACGCTGAATGACAACTATGTGGCCGGTAACCGGCAGTACCCCGGCGCCAAGTTCAGTGAGCTTGGGTTCAAGTTCACCGCCGATGGTCTGCTGACCTACTCCGCCAAGGCGACCACGTTCGGCAGCATTACGGCGGCGGCGCCTACCACGTCATTCACCGCTATCCCTCCGATGGTCGGTTGGGCTGGTGTCGCGCAGATTGCCGGTGTCACACAGGCGGGTCTGCTTGACGGAGAGGTGAACATCAAGCGGTCCGTGACCATCATCAACTCTGTCGACGGCACTCAGGCACCCGCGCAGCTTTGGTCCGGCCCGGTTCAGGTCGACGGTAAGGCCACCCTTGTCATGGAAGATGACACGGCGCTTACTCAGTACCTCACCACGGCCAAGCCTGCCATTGACTTCACCTTCACTTCCGGCGCCGGTGCCACCCTGGTTTCGCTCAAGCTTCACATGTCCAAGTGCTCTATCAGCGCTGCGGACATCACCCGGGGCAAGGATTACATTGAGGTGCCGATCACCTTTACCGCCCTGGCCAACACCACTGACATTGGCGCGTCTGGCGGCTACTCGCCTATCAAGGTGACTCTCCAGAACGCCGTTACCTCCGGGACGTACAAGTAATGCAGCGAATCAATCTCCCTTCCGGCGCTACGGCTGACCTCCGTGAGGTGGCAGACGTTACCGAGCGACAGCGGCGCCCTATCAAGCGAATTCAGACCCGGCTCGCTGGCCTTCCGGCATTCGTGAACGCCGTTGAGGAAGCCAAGCATCAGGCTGACGGGGTCGACCTGACCCCTGACGCTCAGCTCAAGATTGCCGCCGGTATGGGCGAGGCGTTCGACCTGCTTGAGGATCTGAACGACTCGCTTGTTGCGGCGCTGGTCGCTGGCTGGTCGTACGGTTTCCCGGTCAGCGTCGACGCTTGCCAGGATCTTTCCGGCCGTGACCTTGACGCCCTGCGCGAGGCCGTTGCCCCGTTCCTGTCACAGCTCAACCCTGACTTTGACCCGTCTCCGGCGGCGGATTCCCCTACCGAAGCCTCCGGCGCCTAACGGAGGCTCTGACCCACACAGGCGGGTCGACCTACACGGCCGATGAGTTGCCAGCGGAGGAATACCGGACCTGGCGGCTGTGCACTTTGCTGCACTGTCCGCCGTCCGCGCTGGAAGACGAGTCGGCCGTTTCCCTTGACTGGCTGCTGGCCGTTGATGACGCCGTGGAAAAGGCCAAGGCCATCATTGACGAAAGGGCCGCAAATGCCTAGTGAGATGGGCGTCGCCATCAAGGGTGTCAAGGAAGTTGGCGCAGTCCTGGGGGACATGCAGGTGGCCACGAATGAGGGCACCCGCATTGCGCTGAAAAAGGCAACTTCCTACACCAAGACGCGAATCAAGGGCGGCATGCGTGGCCGCCCTCGCTGGGGTCACAAGGGCCCCGACAAGGCCACCGGAGCCCCCGGCGTGCGGACGGGCCGTGTACCCGACCACGTGAGCCGTGCGGGCGGTCCGGGTGTCCTCACCGGCAACCTACAGCGGTCCATCCGAACCAGCCGACGGCCCCGATCTGAAGGACCCGCCGGTTGGTCCCAAGTCGTCATGGCCGGTGGTCGGGGCGGCTACCAGAACAGATACAAGGGGCGCATTGAAGCCAAGTACCCCTATTTCAAGCCGGGCGTAGAAAAGGCACGGCCCAAGGTCCGCGCGTTCTTTGAGGGCGCTTGGGCTGCCTCAACCGGTAGCAAGAGATAAGGCAGGTAGTAAATTTACTATGTCCGCGCTCCCACCTGTCTTTATCGAATTCCTTGGCTCCGCCACCGGCTTTATGACCACGGCCAAGGGTGTCAAGACCGAGCTTGCCACGGTTGAGGCTGAGGGCGGCGGCAATATGCGGCGCCTCGGGGGAGTGGCCAAGGCTGCTCTGCTCGGTATCGGCGTGGCTGCTGGTGTAACGGCGGTCAAGACGACGCACATGGCCGCTGACTTCCAGACTCAGATGACCCGTGTTCGTACGGGTGCCGGTGAGGCCGCCAAGAATATGGATCTCGTGTCCAATGGCGTACTCAAGATGGCTGGCCAGGTGGGTGAGTCCACCAAGGATCTGACCTCCGGCCTATACATGGTTGAGTCGGCTGGATACCACGGTCAAAAGGCCCTCGACGTGCTGCGGGTCAGCGCTGAGGGAGCCAAGGTTGGTGCGGCCGACCTGGCCACCGTTACCGACGCCGTGACGACTGCCATGAACGCTTACGGCGATAAGGCCGGTACCGTCACCAACGTTATGAACGCGCTGGTTGGCACGGAGGCCGAAGGTAAGACGAACCTTGAGGCTCTGGCCGGTTCAATGTCCGGCATTCTCCCCGTGGCGGCTGCCGCACACGTCAAGCTGAACGACGTACTCGGCGCCATGGCCACCATGACGTCACAGGGTACGGATGCGCGCGTTGCCGCGACCTACCTACGCCAGACGATTGGTCAGCTTTCCAACCCGTCGGCCAAGGCAGCCACCACCATGAAAGGTCTTGGTCTCGACGCTAACAAGGTTGCCAAGGAACTGGGTTCTAAGGGTCTTGCTGCCACGCTGACCACCCTGACGGACGCTATCAAGTCCAAGATGGGTCCCGGTGGCGAGGTGCTTATCAAGTCGCTGCAAAAGGCAGCGAGTAAGGGTAAGGATTTCAACTCCGTCCTTGAGAAAACCAGCGGCACAAAGAAAACCTATATTGGCTCCCTGGCCACCATGGTGGGCGGTACCAAGTCCATGATGGGTGCGCTTCAGCTTACCGGCCCGCATATGGCCACCTTCCGGAAGAACGTCGACGGAATCTCCGAACACGTCAAGGAAGGTGGTAAGCACGTTGAGGGTTGGGCGGACGTTCAGAAGACGTTCAACCAGCGCATGGCCGAGTTCAAGGGCAGCGCGGAAGCCATCGGGATCTCCATCGGCATTCACCTGCTACCGGCGGCGACTAAGTTCATGGCGGTGATGGCCAAGGGGCTCACGTTCCTTGCGTCGCACAGCAACGTCCTGAAGACATTCGGCGTGATCCTCGGCGGTGTGACGATTGGCCTCGCGGCGGCAAGCATTGCATCGTGGTCGTTCACTGACTCTCTGCTGGCCAACCCCATCACGTGGATTGTCGCCGGAATCATCGCGCTGATTGCTGGCCTCGCCCTGCTGATAACCCACTGGAAACAGGTCTGGGGCTGGATCAAATCCAACATCCCGTTTGTGGCGCATCTGTTCAAAGCCACTTGGGATAACGCCGTTAAGGGCTTCCATCGTATCTGGGATTGGGGCGTCAAGGCCGTTCAGCATTTGGCGCACTGGTTCAATGCCAACGTACTCGTGTGGCTCAAGGCGCGAGGCAAGGAACTACAGGTCTGGTGGAAGCAGCACGGTAAGGAAGTCGAACAAGTCTGGTCCGTTATGTGGAAACACATAAAACTCTTGACTTCCTCAATGTGGTCGGCCATCAAAATCATTTTCAAGGTCGGGGCACAGACCATTGCCACGGCTTGGACGCTGATTAAGGACACGGCAAGCCTCGCCTGGCACGCCGTCTCGGGAATCGTGACTACGGCCCTGCACGGAATCGAAAACACGATTGCCCTAGTGCTCGACATCGTGACGGGCCACTGGTCGCAGGCTTGGCAGGATCTCAAGAAACTCGCCAGCGACGCGCTGCACGATGTGTCGAGCACGCTCATTAGCATCGGTTCGTCTTTCGGCACTTTGCTGTATGACGCCGGTCGTTCGATTGTTCAGGGTCTCATCAGCGGTGTTAACAGCATGATTGGAGCCGCTGCGTCGGCTGTGAGCAACCTGGCTAGTGAGTTGGTGTCCGCCGGTAAGTCTGCGCTGCACATCAACAGCCCCTCCCGAATCTTCCGTGATCAGGTCGGAAAGTCGATCCCGGAAGGCTTGGCGCTGGGTATCACTCAGAATGCGGGCCTCGCGCACGGCGCCATTCGAAACACTGCCGATGGCATGGTCAAGCACTTTAGCCAGCGCCTAGGGATCAACTCACCTTCCAAGGTGTTCCGGTCGCTGGGTATCTACATTCATGAGGGGCTTGTCAAGGGTCTTACCGGCTCGCTCGACAAGGTCAAGGCTGCTATCAGCCGCACTGAGACCCTGCTCATGAACGCCTACAACCGGCTTGGTGACCTGAGCAAGGTCATGACCGGCCACGGCAGGCACAGGCACCGGCTTTACAGCGATTCATACATCAAGAGCCACCAGCATGCCGTCAAGCACCTTGAGGAGTACGTCAAGAAAGAAGGCAAGACGCTAGAAAAGCTGGCCAAGGACCGCGATAAGTGGGCGGATAAGGTCAAGAAAGCTCAGGCCAAGCTTAAGGATCTCCAAAAGGCGTGGAAGGACGAACGGTCCAACATCGCCGGTGGCATCATGGGGAGCGCTTCCGTGGTGCTCTCCGCCCCTGAGTCCGGCGGCCCGGTTTCCGCCGCTGACGTGCTGGCCAACCTCCAAAACCAGTCGGCCGCTGCCATCCGCTTCAGCAAGGAAATTGAGGCGCTGAAGAAAAAGGGTCTGCGCGCTGACCTGATTGAGCAGATAGCGAGCGCTGGTGTCGACGGCGGCGGGGCTACGGCCGACGCGCTGATGAACGCCAGTAAGGCGCAGATTGACGCGCTGAACGCTGCTCAGAAGAACGCGAAAAAGGCAGCCAACAAGGCTGGTGGCGCCGTGGCCGACGAGATGTATAAGGCCGGTATCCATTCTGCTGAGGGTCTGGTCAAGGGACTCAAGTCCAAGGAAAAGGCCATTGAAAAGCAGATGGAAAAGATTGCAAAGGCCATGGCCAAGGCAATCAAGAAAGAACTTGGCATTAAGTCTCCTTCCCGCGTCTTCCACGAAATCGGCCAGTGGGTAACTGCTGGTCTGGTCAACGGTGTGGACGATGGAACGCGTGATGTCAAGGGCGCCAGTGAGCGTCTGTCTGTCGCCCTGCGGGGCGGTACGGCCGACTACCGGTCAGCGGTCCGGGATTCCAAGGCGCGCATGCACAACGGCCACGGTTCCGTGAACCACCACGTGCACATTGAGGTCCACGGCTCTGTCCGCAGTGACCGTGACCTCAGAGACGTGGTCATCCAAGAGATGCAGCGATACGGCGGGCGTAACTCCGCCACCTGGCAACAGTTCAAGCGCTAGTCGCGGGCGGGGCAGTTGGTAAATTTACTGACTGCCCCGTTCGCATGCGGAGGCAACATGGTTAACCCCAACTACCCCGTTATCGCTGAGGAATGGGGCCCGGCTTGGACGGCGGCGGGTGCCGCAGTCCCTTCCACCCGCTGGGTAAATCTGATCGACCGGACCCTGTCTCAGGCGTCCGCACGGCGAGGCAAGCAGTATGAGCTTGACCAGCCTCAGGCGGGGGAGTACGGCATCACCCTGGGATCTCAGGATGGCGCCCTAGACCCGACCAATACGGCCGGACCCTGGGCCGGGAAGATCCAGCCCTATCAGCCGTACCGGCGCCGTGCTCAGTGGCCGCCGACTGCCAACCTCCTCGACGCTGCAATTGCCACCGGCGGCGAGGGATATGCGGCTATGACGTGGCCCGGCACGTTCGGAGTCAAGTCAACATCCGACGTCACTGGCGGAGTCGTGGCCGTTCCGTCCGGCTCGCTTACGGCCTATCAGGGCACCAACACGCTGCGCATGGCGGTTAAGTCTGGCCAGGGTTCCGGCACTCGAATTGCCTACACGGATACCGTCGCCGCCCGCCCCGGGCAGACGTACACGTTTCAGGCTCGGGTTAGGAACATCACTGACTCAACCTCCCTAGTGGTTAAGCCGGTTATTGCCTTTTACGGCGGCGCTGACACCACCTCCGCACCGGTGACCTTTATCTACGGCAGCACGTCGACACTAACCGGCTCTGCCTCAACTAACAGTTGGACGCTGATAACCGTCACGGCCACTGCCCCGACCACCGGAGGCGTGTACGGAATGTGCGCCGGTTTCTCCACCGGTGCATCTGTGCCGTCGGCCATCACGGTTGAGTCTGACGCTTGGCAACTTGAGCTGGGCTCGACGGCAACCACGTGGGCAGCGCCCGGAACTTGGTACCCGATTTTCACCGGCTTCACGGAGCGCTGGCCGACCACTTGGACCGATGGCGGTACCTACGGCCAGGTTCAGCCGACCGGCGTGGATACGTTCGCCCTGCTGTCTCAGGTGGCGCTCAAGGACGTGTTCCTTGAGGAAATCGACTCCCATTCGCCCCGCTACTGCTACACGCTGGCGGACGCTGCTGGGTCGACTAGCTTCGCTGACCTGACTGGCCAAATGCCACCGATTCCCGCGATCAATTCCAAGCAGGGGCCGGGCAACTGGACTGCCGGAACGTCGATCACTTCGGTTTCTCCCACCGGCGCCTACACTGGCTCGACCGGGTCTGTGGTCAACTCCAATCCCGTCAATCCTGGCAAGGACAGTCCGGCGGCCAGTGCTACGGTGCTCGACCTTCCTAGCGTCGGCGTGACCGGCCCCGGCTACGACTCCAATGGCGGATGGACGCGCATGCTTGCATTCCGCTGGACTGACAGTCTTCCGCCGACCAACAAGGCCGTTCTGTGGGAGACCCGGCGCACTGACGCTGAGGCGCTAGGCGGATACAAGGTCTACATAGACAGCACCGGCGTACTCATGATTGATTTCACGGCCTTTGGTGGCAGTGTCACGAGTCTCAGTACGGCCACCCTGGCGGCTAATGTCGCTGACGGCAACTGGCACCTAGTCATGTTCGCCAATGACGGAAACACGCTTCAGCGGGTCTGTGTCGACGGCCACCCAATGGACGTCACCATTGCATTCACGTGGTTCAACCAGTCGATCCGCAGCGACTATGTCGGGGCGAGCTATTTCAACACCACGCGCAATGCCTATCGCGTATTCAAGGGCGATCTGGCCTTTGTGACGGAATGGCCGACCCTGCTGTCTCAGGCAGACATGACCGCGCTTTACACCACTTGGAAGAACAGCGCGGCGAATGAAAGCTCCGATGCGCGGTACGCCCGCATCCTGAGGTATTCCGGCTACACGGGCGCGAGCACCATCGGCGCCGGTATGACCACGGCCATGGGTCCGGCTGACGGACTGTCCGGCACGGATGCTATGTCCGCGCTCAACGACGTGGTCACCACGGAGAATGGCGAGCACTTTGTATCCGCCGATGGCACGGTTGTGTTCCGGGGGCGAGGCGCCCGGTATAGCGCGCTGACCCCTGCGCTGATCTTTGGTGACGGACCGGGGGAGTTGCCGTTCGAGGATCTGCAACTTGATTTCGACGCAACCCACTTGGGCAATGACGTGCAGGTGACCCAGACGCCTACCGGAGCAGTGTTCACGGCCAAGGACACGGCGAGTCAGGCTAGGTACTACAGCCGCACCATGACGCGCTCGCTCAACAGTGCCAGCGCCCTTGAGTGCCAGGACGCTGCCAATTACCTCAAGGGCCGCTACAGCCAGCCTCTCACGCGCGTTCAGAGCCTCAAGCTACATCCGGCGGCTACCCCGTCTCTGTGGCCGTCCCTGCTCGCTCTGGAGCTTGGCACGAGGGTGCGTATCAACCGACGCCCGCCGGGGGCTCCAATGGTTTCCGCAGAGTGCTTTGTCGAGCAGATCCAGTGGGACATGGACGGCTCGGGAGACGCGTTCGTGACGCTCCAGTGCAGTCCGGTCGACCCAGCCCCGTACGCGCAATTCTCTGACACGCTGCCCCAGTTCGACGTGGCAGTGTTTGCGTACTAGTGATTAGGAACAAGCGTGCCTCTTTCGCCTCCCGCGTCCTTCACGGCAGCCACGGGCGGATTCATTACCGCCGCCCTATGGAACACACAGGTTCGTGACGCAAACGCGTATTTCTCGGCGCCTCCCTCGTTCCGTGCCTACTCGACGGTTGCTCAGTCGCTAACCGATCAGGCATGGACGCCAATGCTCTTGGACGCTGAGCAGTTCGATAACTACGGCGGACACAGCATCACCACGAATACAAGCCGGTACACGGCGCCCCTCAGCGGCATTTATCTGGTGACCGGCGTTGCTGCATTTGCCACCAACACCACCAACAACCGTGCCGTTCGTTTGGCAGTGAATGGCGCGGCGTACGCCGGATCGTTCGTCAAGACACTTGCCGCTAGCGGCGGGTCATCTTCCGCTGTGTCGACCACAGCCCTTGTGATGTTGGGCGCGGGTGACTACGTGGAAGTCATGGGCTACCAGAACTCTGGCGCGGCCCTTAACACGTCCGTTTCCGGCCCTGACGTTTTTCCGTCGCTCTCCTGTCTCTGGGTGAGCAACTAAAGGGGAACCATGTCTATTCAGAGCAATAGCACCTTTTACACGATCAGTCTTGCCGACAGTAACGGCAATCCCATTCTTGACGCCCGGGTGGGAAACCAGTACGGCATGGACGATGCGACCTGGCTCAACCTCATTGAGACCCTTCGGGATTTCCCGTGGCCTACCGCGACGCGTCCCATCTATCTCTCAGCGAGTAAGAGCGTCAGCTCGGAAACGTACTACCAGTGCGACACGGCGGCCACTCCGCTGACCTTCAACTAAGGGGAATCCATGACCGTTAACGGCGTAGACGTTTCCAGCTTTCAGGCGGAGGCATTCCCGACCAAGGGACTCGCTTTCGCCTTCGTCAAGGCCACTGAGGCCACGAACTATGTGAACCCCAAGTACAAGGCACAGGTTGCGCACGCGCGTGCCGCTGGCCTTGTCGTCGGCCATTACCACTTCGGCCGGAACGGGGGCGCCAAGGAAGCCGACTACTTCCTGTCCAAGGTCGACCTGCACCCGGGCGATATTCTCGCTTTCGACTGGGAGACCAGCGGCGTGAGCCAGGCTGAGCGCGATGCTTTCGTGGCTCGGGTCAAGGCCAAGCAGCCTCACCACAAGGTGGTGCTGTATTGCAACGTCGACTATTGGAAGAATCGCGACAGCGACAACGGCGGCCCGGCTGACGGCCTGTGGATTGCCGACCCGAACCACGCCGCCGGACACCCGAACATCAAGCACTCTTGGGTGTTTCACCAGTATTCGTGGGCGGGCGGTATCGACCGCAACGTTGCCAATTTCAAGGACGCGAGGGCGCTGCGCGCTTGGGCGTCTTGGATTGAGAAGCCGATTCCGGCACCTGCCCCGACCAAGCCGACCCCGGCCCCGGCCCCGACCCTTGAGAGTCGCGTGAGCACGCTTGAGGCCAGGGTCAAGGGTCTGGAAGCCAAGGTGCACTAGGTGGACGGAGCGCAGATAGGACCGGGTGCCTGGTGGGCGCTGGGGGCGGTAGCAACCTCCCTGGTGACCACCGGCCCGGCCTACCTCGCCGCGAGGCGTAGCAGGGGTGCAGCGCGCGAGGAAGGGGCGCTAACCCGTGACGCTGTCAGCGAGGCAATCGGCCAACTGAACGGGCGTATTGATGAGCTGGGGGAGGGTTTGCGGTCCGATATAGCTGAGGTTCGAGACTGGCAGGCAGCGCACACGACTGACCACGCCATTGCGGCTATTCGGGACACCGACCCTCACCCTGGTAGACAGCGCCGGATGGAATTCCGGCGCAGAGAAACGGAGTAGATATGCAGCCGATTTCCGGCAAGGTAAAGGCGTCCACTGTGGCGGCTTCCGTGACCACTGTGCTTTCGGGCATTGTCGCCCCTCACGTCTTCAGCCACGGCGTCCCCAGCGATGTGCGCGGCCTCATTGAGGGTGTCGTCACCGGCGGTGTGACTTTCGCGTTCGGCTGGCTGGCCAAGCACGGCATTGACGGCGAGGCGCTGGCCGGTGATGTGGAAGCCGTCGCCGCCGACCTTGGGGTGCCGTTCAGTACCCTCAGCCAGGCTCCGGAGGACGCCCCGGAGGCTCCGACCGTAGTGGCCGCTGGTGATCGCTCTGTGGCCGTCGGCGGAGACGCGTCTAACGTCGTCGTCGGCTAGGAAGTGTTTGCCCTCTCAGGTAGGTAACTCACCTACTTGGGAGGGCATTTTGCGTAACATCGCGCTTTTGGGTAAGGCAGGGTCCGGCAAGGACACCGTTGCCGCTCATCTGGTGGCCGCCCACGGCTATACCCGGCTGGCCTTTGCCGACCCGCTGAAGGATATGGCGCTGGAAGTCGACCCGTTCGTTCAGCTTGTCGGGGGCGAGGCCATCCGCCTTTCCCGCGTCGTCGCGCTGCACGGGTGGGACCGAGCAAAGGAATGGTGCCCGGAGGTCCGGCGCCTGCTCCAGCACATGGGCCAGGGCGTACGCCAGCGTGACCGGTCTTTCTGGATTCGCGCCCTGCTCCGTGCCGCTGTCCAGATCCGGGGCCCCATCGTGGTCACGGATGTCCGGTACCTGAACGAGTATGCGGCGATGCAGCGCGCCGGATTCTCCACGGTCCGGGTAACTCGCCCCGGGGCTGGCCTAGTTGGTGCCGCCGGTTCCCACCACAGCGAGACGGAGCTAGACGACGCTCGCACCACGTCCGCCGTGCTCAATGACGGGTCTCTGGACCTGCTGAGGGCGCGAGTCGACCAACTTTTTTCGCTCTGACGACAGACCCCCTGTCACTGGCATTCGTGCTGGTGGCAGGGGGTTTTGCCATGTCCGGGCCCGGCGGAGCAGTTAGTAAATTTACTAGGCATGTGGCGGAGACCCTTCGGGCCGTGCTTAACTACTCCTACAACACAACGACAACGAGGGGCGGACGGAATGAACATCACCACCAAGACCGAGAACGGCAAGCACATCGCTGAGGTTCGGAACGGTGCGGGCGTGGTGTTCAAGACCGCCGCTTACCTCACGGAGGCCATGGCGCTGGCAGACGCTCAGTGCTGGGTTGCGTTCCACGGAGGGGAAACCATGGGCAAGATCACGGTGGACATGAACGAGACGTACTGCGCCCGGCAGGCGGTTACGCAGATCATGGCGGAGGTTCCGGCCGAGAATGTCCGGCGCGCCGTCGAAAGCGCGTATGCCGCTGGTCTGGTCGTGGAAATCAAGCGGGACACCCTTGACCACGACTACATCGAGATCAGCAACGGCAAGGGCAGCAGCTACGGCAAGTTCCACATCGGCGCTGACTTCCTCGCAACGTTCACCCGGAAGTACCTGGGTATCACCATGCTGACGCCCCGCAGCACGGAAACGGTGACCCGCCCGGAGCAGTACGGCCGCGCCGACTACTTCGGCAAGATCGAGATTTTCGACGCCATTGACCGCATGAGCGGCGAGCCGGTTCCCTATCAGGTGCACCGCGTCGACCACTACGACATCACGGTTAACGGACCCAAGGGCTACGTTCAGACCGGCCTCAGCAGCCTCCGGGATGCCGTGGAACTGATCAACAAGCTTCGCGGCTAGGTTGTAGACAACGGGGCCCCGGCTACATAGGCTGGGGCCCCACCTAATGAAAGGCTCCGTGATGACGTACCGACTCGCCCGCAGCATCCGGCCCGGCATGATGCTCGACACCCGCAACCCCAACTTCCACGGCCAGCCGGTGACGGACGTGACCCGGGTCGGCACCATGGTGGTGGTGACCGTGGCCAGCGGGGCGCAGCGCCAGTGGAAGGCGGACAGTGAGATCCCCACCCTTGGCGGCGAGTACACGCCCAAGCCCCGGCAGCCCCGTCTGCTGGCTGTGGGGGACCGTGTGGCGCCCAAGACGGATCTGGCGGCAGCCGGGACCGTGGTCGCGCTGGCAGAGCACAAGGGGTACGCCAGGGGCGGCTACCGGTCGCCGGGCGCGCTGAAGACGGCTACGGTCTACGAGGTGCGGTGGGACGACTACCCGGAGGCGGAGCCGAACCGGTACTTCCGCAGCGAGCTGACCGCGATCAGTCAGTAAATTTACCAACTGGCTTGTAACCGGGGGCACCGGTGTGCTTAACTGGTGCCCCACAACGACAGCACCACCAAGGGAGAGACTGAAAATGGCGAAGAACGAGACGGTTGAGACGGTGGCGGACCTGGCCGACGCGCTGGGGGGCGTTGATGAGACCGACCCCACCGTTGCCACCATCGAGCAGATTCACGCCAACATCGAGCGGGCCGTGTCGCTGGCGGAGGCCGAGAACACGGAGGGTCTGGCCGAGCTGAACAAGGAGACGGAGGCGCTGATCTCCGGTCTCCCGTCCCGGGGCAAGACGCCCGACGGCACCACGTTCGCCAAGTTCAAGCAGGAGAGCCGGAACGCGTTCCGCGAGGCGTCGCAGGCCAAGCCGAAGCCGGAGGCGGCCAAGGCCGTGGCGGTGAAGGAGGAAGCCCCTCCCACGGTCCAGAATGACTACACGCTGACGGAGGGCGTGAAGGAGATCGTGGACAACGGCGCCAACTTGGTGGCCGAGGGTGTCCGACTCCACGTGAAGACGGCTCAGACGGCCCGTCAGATCGCTGAGTCCCTGCTCGACACCCGGCGCCGGATCATCACGGCGGACGGCGTCCCGGACCTCAAGTCCATCACTCAGGCGAGCCGGAACGCGTCGGCCGACATGTACGGCGCGGCCCGTGAGGCGCTGGCGAAGGAATCCGGCGACGCCGAGCACGCCAAGGCGCTGGTGGGCAAGATCCAGACGGCCGTCAACAACCAGATGAGTGACGTGCTGGTGGGCTACGTCCGCGCGCTGGACGAAAACCCCGATGAGTTCAACACGCACTTTGGCAAGATCGCTGAGGCGCACCCGGAACTGTCCCCGGCGGAGGCCGTCTTCACGTTCTACGACATCCCGCGTAAGTCCAAGCGCGAGATCATGGCGGAGCGTCAGCGGGCCAAGGCGGACAAGCTCAAGGAACTTGAGGCCAAGGCTGAGGAGGGCGACGAGCAGGCCGCTGAGGCCGCCGAGGAACTGAAGACGGCCACCGTTCAGGAAAAGGTCGCGGGCGACGTTCAGGCGGCTGACAAGGCGCTTCGGCGGGCGCTGGCCACGGCCAAGGAACTGAGCGACAGCGACAAGGTTGCCCTCAAGGCCAAGATCATGGAATGGGTCGCGCTGGCCAATGAGCTGTAGGCAGTAGCCAGGATGGGGCCCGGGTCGGGGGACCGGGCCCCTTTCCTGTAAGACCTGAAGTGACGAATCGTCAGAAAGTAGGAGAGCAGTGAAGCGTCAGTACACGTTCAAGCTCGGAACCGTTAGCCCGACCACCAACGGGTGGGTTCACATCAATGCGTGGGTTGATGATGACCGAGACAGCGACCGGCCCCTGAAGTTGGAAGCCGACCCGTCTTGGGTCCTGGCCTACGCGGAGCGACTGGCGGAAGCCGCCCGGACAACCCTGAGGCTGAGGGAGGCGACCAAGGCGCCTACCGGACCGGCGAGCCTGCCGGACGCCACGGTTGAGCGATTCGACCGGGTCAAGGCGCGGCAGGGCCAGGAACACACGGACGCTGAAGCCGCCGACTACATCGCACAGGCGAGCAACCCCACGGGCCCCGGTCCCCAGTCTGAGCGCGACACCTACTTTGAGGTTGCGACGGACGGCGACGACTACGCGCATGCGTGGAACGAGGGGGACGCGCTGACCTACTGCGGACAGAAGCCGGTCGCCATTCTGGCCGGTGACCACTACTTGGGTATTTGGTGCCCCGGCTGCCACGGGCACCTGGGCCACAACTGAGCCAGGAAGGCCCCTAGCCGCCCCTCTAAGCCCCTCACAGCCCCGTCGAGTCTCCCAGGACCGGCGGGGCTTTCCCATGCCCTCAGACGGGTGCACAGCGCCTCACAGCGCCCGGAGTGGTGGTTGCGTGGTGCCGGTGGTGAAGTGATGGCTTTTTTCGTAAGGACGTAAGAAACCTAAGGGCAGTACAGAATTCCGACCCCTTTCACCACCACCACAACGGGAAGCCTCTGCGGTCCAGTGTTGGGGTACCTAACTGGAAGGGGCCGACCCGTGGCCAAGATTTCTACCGTTCAGCGTTCCGGCGCTCGCTTCTATGTGAACCCCGAGACGCGCGTGAGCCTGCCGGGTGTTACGTCGACGCTGTCAATGCTGCCCAAGCCGTTCCTGCGATTCTGGGGTCAGAAGCTAGTCGCTGAGGCCGCTGTGGACTCGTTCGATTTCCTGACCCGCATGGTTGAGACCGCCGGGCGAGAGGCTGCCGTCGACTACCTCAAGAATGCGCCGAACCGATACACCAAGCTCCGTGCCAGCGTAGGCAGCGAGGCGCACGACCTGTTCGAGCGCATGATTCGCGGTGAGTCCGTCGGCCGGGTCCACCCGGACCTTGAGCCGTACCGCCGGAATTTCGCTAACTTCCTCCGCATGGTGAATCCGGAGCTTGTACGCGCTGAGGACATTGCGTGGTCGGATACCCACGGCTACGCCGGTTCCTTTGATGCCATTCTCCGTGTCTGGGTAATCGAGCGCGAGGACGGCAAGGTCTTTATCGACCCGACGCGCGGAACGTTCAGCAAGCCGGTGCTGCTGATTGTCGACTGGAAGACGTCCAAGGACACCTACCCGGACGTGGCTTTGCAGATGGCTGCCTATGCCCATGCCGACAAGCTCATTGACCCTGAGGGCGACGAACACCCGATGCCGGAATTCGACGGTGCGGCCGTGCTGCACATCACGCCGGATGAGTGGGCGTTCAAGCCGGTGGATATCAGCCCCCGGGTCTTTGAGGTGTTCCTTGCCCTGCGGCACGTCTTCACGTGGGACCGGGAACTGTCCAAGGAAGTGCTTGGCCGTCCGCTGGCGCGTTCCGCTGGTCGTGTCGTGACCGGCACCCAGCGGAGGAAGTGAGGGCGCATGTTCACGGATATCTGGTTCTACCTGGCGCTGTTCATGTGGCTTGCGTGGCTCGGTAAGAGCGACCGGCGCTAGGGCCCCAAGTAGCCCCGTCGGCTGGCCTGTTGGCTGGCTGGCGGGGCTTTCTGCTGTCTGCCGACCGGCAGGAAGTGCTTGCGCTCTAGCAGGAATGCAACCAAGAAAACCCCCTAGAACGGAGCACCCCATGACGCGAGTCACGGTCCCGGCGAGCGAGGTAATCGAGACGCTGCGCGAGGTGGTCGCGGAGCAGCCTGACTACACGTACGAGGCGCCCGCACACATGGCGGGTGAGGGTGCCCCGCTCTCGTGCTTTTACGTCCATGTGGGTGGCAACGATGAGCCGGACACCCCCGGCTGCCTGGTTGGCCACGTGCTGAACCGGCTCGGCGTGCCGCTCGACCGGCTGGCCATGTACGAGGGGACCGGTTCCGGCGGCATGCTCGCGAGCGTGCTGGAGATCACCGGACCCCTTGACGAGATCTATCGCGTAGATGAGGCGCTGGCCCTGGCGCAGGACGCTCAGGACAACGGTTCCACGTGGGCTGACGCGCTGGAAGCCGCCACCCGGAAGCCGGGGGAGTAGCCGGGAAGTGCTTGCCGTCAAGGCACAGAGCAGTCGGTAAATTTACTACCTGAGAGGGACCCGACACATGCCCGTCCGCATTTTCGAGACCGACCCTGACGCACAGCCTAAGCGCCGGACGTTCACCAAGCAGGAATTTGCGTTCTACTTCCGCGCCGGTATGACGGTGATGGATGAGCGAGGGCGCAAGATTCCCACCACGCTCCCCGAGTGGCGCGTAACCGCCGCCGACCCTGCCGTTGCCGACGCCATCGCACAGCTTTACGGCGGGCGTGCCGAGGAGTGGGACACGGCCAAGGACGACGCCATGCAGGTACTCACCACGACTGACAAGGTTCAGATCGTGCTCTCCGGCGCTGGCGCCATTGAGGACAAGCTCATTCAGTGGGGGCGCAAGGGTCCCATCCATGAGTGCGACGGCGTGACCTCCCTCATGGATCGCAATTACGGCGAGCCGTGCGGCTGCCCGGAACTGCTTATGGAGCGTAAGGCTGCCGCCCGTGACGAGATGGGCCCGGCCCCGCACATCAAGACGTCGTTCCGTCTGGCCGACGATTACGACCTTGGGGTTGGCCAGTTCGTTTCCACGTCGTGGGATTTCCTGGTGTCGCTGCACGAGGTTCGCAACGACCTTGACGCTGTCGGCGGCGAGGCGCTGTGTGAGCTTTCGCTCGAATTGGTGGAGTACACCACTAAGAAGGGGCGCGAGGTTTCCTACCGGAAGCCGGTCATCAAGGTCATCAAGTCTTGGTCCGACGCTATCGCTGAGTGAAAGGGGCTCCGCCCAAATGGCTTTCTACGAGGTTTACCGCGAGGACGAAACCGGCTACGCGTCGGCGGTCGTTCGAGCCCACGGCACCCGTCAGGCGGTCAACGCGCTGACTCACCTTGGCTTCACTCTCGACAACTCGATTGTCGAGCGAATCCCGGACGGCCGACAGCAGCCGGTCAAGATCCTCAGCACCGTTGAGGAGTTCCGCGAGGCGCCTGAGGCTACCGCGCCACTGTTCGGGATGTAGCGCATGGTTACGCGCAATGGCGACGTTGCGCGCGGATGGCAGCAAGCCTTGAGAGTGGCGTCGGATGAGACTGTCCGGCGCCCTCTCTGGGAATTCCCGCCTGAGGCGCGCGAGGCGGTAAAGCATGAGCGGCGCCGCCGGTTTAAGTGGGACATTGACAGCGAGGGAGAGCGCTAGATGTTCAAGGTCGACCAGCAGGTTATGTACAAGCACATGACCATGCCAGCCACCATCCTGAGCGGCCCGCACCCGACTCACGGACGTGACCGCTGGCTTATCCGTAAGGCGGACGGCAAGGTGAGCCTGGTTCCTCAGACTGACCTCGCTGAGATCACGGAGCGGCGAGACCTGGCGGCCAAGGCCATATACGACTCGCTGGGGGGTTCCTACGGCTACACCTGGCGGACGGTGTCCATCGCCACCAAGCGGCGCTACCTGCTGGCCGCTGACGCTGTCCTCAAGGCACTCGACAGCAAGCCGCCCCTTGCCGTTGGGGACCGTATTCGCATTCTCAAGCGGAACGCGCAGTACGCGACGGTTTCCGTTGGGGAGGTGTTCACGGTAAATGGCGTGAACACTGAACGCGTCTCCGTCAAGCGGCGGGATTCAACCGGCAGTTGGTCATTCCGTATGAACACTGAGGGCGTCGACTGGGAGAGGGTGGCGTAGCCGTGGGCAAGCGAGGAACCGTCACGGACTACGGCGGCGACGAGATCTATTCCGGCGACCTGATCGCCTACGCGACCCGGCGGGGCAACGGTGTTCGCCTGTCTGACGCCGTGGTGCTCAAGGTGACCACCCGCACCATGTTCGGCCGGGTGATTCCTTTCCTGCTGGTCCGGCCGACCGGCAACGAAAGCGGCTTTGTCCGGCGCAAGACCCAGCGCGCTGTATGGGTCGCGGCCAATCACGTACGGCTAGTGCTTCCGGCGGAGGCGCTGTAGCCGTTTCTACCGGCCCGGTAGGTACCCCACGACTCCGGGGCGCCTGCCGGGCCGTTTTCTGTTTCGGAGGTTCGATGATCCGGCGTGTACGTATCACGCTTGCCAAGGCTCCAGCGCTGGGGGATATCCGGCGCCTTGGGGCTGGCGATTCCATTGAGGTGCATTCCGACGCTCATATGCGTAAGGACTGGCCTCGCTATGCCGACGCAATAGCCGTTGCCGTTACTCGCGGCGCTGGTGTTAGGAGAGTGGCCTAATGGCTTTCTGGTCCGGTTTCTTTATCGGCTTCTTTTCCGGATTCTGGTTCCTGCTGGTGTGCCTTATCGGTATCGGCACTGGGGGCGACCGGTGAGAGTGGGGCTTAGTCCGTGGCGGCGAACACCGCTACGCGAGGGTGGCCGGTACCGCTGGCGCCGCCTGTTCTGTCATCGCCGGTGGGCGCTGGTGTGGGTCGAATGGACGGGGGAGTCGTGAAAGTCTGCCGTGGCTGTGGCCGTGCGAAAGCTGCTGAGGCTTTCTTGGCTGGTAAGGCGCAACGCGTTTCGTCTATGTGTTCAACCTGTCGCCGGAAAGCAGCGGCCGACCACCGGCGCCGGTACTACGCCAGCCTGCCGCCGGACAAGCGTCACACGCTAACTCACAAGCGCCGTGCCGACGGCTACGGGGTCAAGCACGAGGAATACAGCCGGACGGCCATCCTGGCTCGCTGGGGCCGTGCCTGTGCCTACTGCAACGGGGTCGCCACCCATCTGGACCACGTCCACCCGCTGTCCAAGGGCGGCCAGGATGCGGAGCACAACATTGTCCCGGCGTGCGCTCCGTGCAACCTGAGCAAGGGTGCCAAGACGCTGGCCGAGTGGGCGGAAACCTTCGGCCCGGAGCCTCCGCCGTTCTAGGAAGTGCTTGCGCTCTAGGCGGACCGGAAGGGAGAAAACATTGAAATTCCAAGAGATCCTGTCCCGGTTCGCCAGCGTGAGCGAGACGACTGACGGCTACCTGGCCGTGTGCCCGGCGCATGCCGACTCTCGCCCGTCGCTGCGCCTGTGGTACGGCGAGGACGGCAAGGTACGCATTCACTGTCGGGCAGGGTGCAAGCCGGGCAACGTCACCCGGGCCGCTGGCCTCATGCTGGCCGACCTGTTCGACGCTGAGGGACCGGGGCTGACGGTTCCGAAAGAGCCCCCGGCGCCTGCTGGTGACGGCCACGTGGCCGCCCTGGCGTTCTACGTCGACACCACGTCTCGTGCGCTGTTCGACTACGACGACGAGTGGGCTGGCGAGGCTCGCCGGTATGCCGTCCGGCGGTTCGGTCTCAGTGAAGACCTCATGGCGGATATGGAGCTTGGCGTCAGCAAGCCGGGTACCCAATTCCGTTACGCGTCGCGGGCGTTCAGTCAGTACGCGCGCCTGACGGTTCCGCTGATGGATTTCGCCGGTCGACCGCGCGGCTTGCAAGGTCGGGACCTCACCGGTTCGTGCCCCGGTCGCTGGGTCAGCCTGAGCAACCCTGAGGGCCACCGATGGGCCGCCTACGGCGTGTTCAGGGGCCAGGGTGGCTACGGGGTCACCATCGTGTCTGAGGGGCCGGGAGACGGCCTTACAGCGGCTTCTGTGGGCTATGACGCCGTGAGCATCCGTGGCGCTGCGCTCGCCGGTAATCCCGACCTGTTGCGCGAGCTGGCGGAAGGGCTCAAGGGCAGCCAGGTAATCGCTGCTGGCGACGACGACGACGCTGGCCGACAGTTCAACCGGCGCTTGGCCGACGGACTCAAGCCCTACGGAATCACGGTCTACGCCCTGCCGCTGAGTGCCCCGGATATTACGGATTGGCGCGCACAGGCCGGACCGGCTGACTTCCCGGCGGAATTCCATGCTGCGGTCAAGGCTGCCGCTCCGGTGGTCGGCGTACATGAGGCCGTTGCCGTGGCTGCTACGCAGTCCCTCGCGGAGCGCACTGGCGCGGATTTCGTCAGCCGTGATCAGGGCGTGGAAGCCGCCCGCATGCTGGGGGAGCTGACCAAGCAATACGGGGAGTCGCACGCGATTAGCGCCTATGCGCTGGTGGCTTGGACGGACGGCCGTATCAAGCACGCCCCGGAGCTGGGATTCATGGTCTGGAATGGCCGTGTGTGGGAGCGGAGCGCAACCAAGGTCCGGCAGGAAATCCACCGGATGGGTGCCGCCCTGGCACTGGCCGGTGAGACCGTGGCCGCTAAGTCGTTCCTGAACACCACCGGCATTGACAGCATCCTGACCGAGCTGAAATCGGTTCCCAGCGTTCACGTCGCCGCCCATGCTTTCGACAGCGCTACGCACCTGCTGACGTTCCGCAACGGCACGGTCGACCTGAGGACGGGTCAGCTCCGCCCGCACAATCCGGCGGACATGATGACCTACTCGCTGGATATCGACTACCGGCCGGAAGCCACGGCGCCTCGCTGGGAAAAGTTCCTGGCGGAAGTCTTCCCGGACAACCCTGAACTTCCCGCCTACATGCGCCGGATGGTCGGCTACGGCATTACCGGCGACGTGAGCGAGCAGGCTTTTGCGGTGCTCTGGGGGAAGGGCGCCAACGGCAAGAGCGTGTTTACCGACACGCTGACTTCCGTGTTCCGCAATGTCACCCGAACCACCGGCTTTGCCACGTTCGAGGAAAAGGCGAACGGCGGAATTCCCAACGACATTGCGGCACTGCGCGGTTCCCGCCTGGTGATGGCCAGCGAGGGTGAGGCCGGAAAGCCTATGAGCGAGGCCACGCTCAAGCGGGCCACTGGCAAGGAAATGATGCAGGCGCGATTCCTCCGGAAAGAATTCTTCGAATTCAAGCCCCAGTTCCTCATCATGCTGGCGACGAACCACAAGCCCCGGTTCAAGGGGCAGGATGAGGGGCTTTGGCGACGCGTCAAGCTCATCCCGTTCACTCGCTGGTTCGCCCCGCACGAGCGTGACTATGAGCTTGACCGGAAGCTACTGGCGGAATCCGAAGGGATCGCCGCTTGGGCCGTACGGGGAGCCGTCGAGTGGTACGCCCGTGGCTTGGGCGAGCCGTCGAGTATCACGGAGGCGACCCAGGAATACCGGGCCACGTCCGATGCGCTGGCCGGTTTCTACTCCGCCGACCCGTCCGTGTCCGCCGTGCTGGTCAAGGATGCCCGGAGCGTCATGAACGGTACCGACGCGTTCAGCGCGTATCTCGACTGGTGTGAGGCGGAAAACCTCCCCATGAAAGAGCGCTGGACCCGGCGTGGCTTTTACAGCGCCATGGAAGAACGGGGCGTTTACAAGAAAGCCACCAACAAGGGGGTTGGGCTGGTCGGCGTGCGGCTGGCCGACGCTCCGATGGCTGCCGACGGCCCCGGGATCTTCCGCAAGGACGCGTAGCGGCACCTAGTAAATTTACCGACTGCCTTAGGGGCGAGGGAGTGTTTGCACTCCCTTGCCCCCATGGAGGTGCATGCATGCAGACCTTTCGGTATGACGTTGCCGGAGACACGATCACAGTCAATGTCCCGGAGACTGACGAAGACTTGCGCGCGTTCTTCGCTTGGGTGGCGTACGCCAATCCTCGCGGCCCTATCGCGCTGGACACTGAGACAACGGGGCTCGACATATTCAGCCCCACCTACGGGCTCCGCACCGTTCAGTTTGGCGACGGCCAGACGGCATGGGTGATCCGCTGGGAGTGGGGCGGGCGGTTCGTTGAGGCGGCCCGTTGGGCGCTCAGGGTGATTGACCGGTTCCTCATTCACAACGCGTCCTTTGACTGGTTGGTGCTCGACCGGCACGCCGGTGTGCCGCTGGAAAAGCTCTGTGCCAAGACGACAGATACCCGTCTGCTCGCTGCGCTGGTCGACCCGCGCCAGCCCCAAGACGGCGGCATAGGAACCGGCCTCAAGCCCCTCAGTGCGTTCTATGTCGACCCGTCCGCTCCCGACACGGCTGGCGACCTTACGGCGGTATTCCGCTCCCTGGGTCTGACCAAGGAAACCGGCTGGCGGGGTATCGACATTCGGCACCCCACGTACAACCTGTATGCCGGACTCGACGTGATCTACACGTCTCGGCTTGAACCAGTGCTGCGCAGCGAGATGAGCCGGTTGGATGTGCGCCCGGCACTGGAGCCGTACGAGCATGAACTAGCTTTCATCTGTGCCTACATGATGCGTACCGGCTTCCTGCTCGACCGGGAATATACCCAGGAACTTGCCGACCGGCTGAGCGGCGAGGAGATCCGCTACCGGGCCACGGCGGAACGCTACGGCGTGACCAACGTGAACAGCACGGCACAACTCGCTGTCGCGCTGGAAGCCATGGGGGAGACCCTGACGGAGCGGACGGCGTCCGGCAACATCAAGGTAGACAAGACTGTCCTGCTTGAGCTTGCCGACCTTGACCGTGACTGGAAGCCGCGAGGCACCCGCACGCCTAACCCGTTGGCTGACGCCGTTATGCGAGCCAAGCGAGCCGGTAAGTGGCGCACGTCGTATGCCGATACGTTCCTTGACGTGGTCGACGCTGACGGCCGGGTGCACCCGTTCGTGAACTCGCTGCAAGCGCGGACGGCCCGCATGTCGATTACGCGTCCGGCGCTTCAGACCCTCCCGTCTTCTGACTGGGTCATCCGGCGCGCACTGCTGGCGGAGCCGGGTCACGTCATGGTGTCGACCGACTTCACGGCCGTTGAAATGCGCGTGCTTGCTGCCCTGGCCAATGTCCGGCGGATGCGCGAGGCCATATCCAGCGGAGCCGACCTGCACGATTTCACGGCGTCCCTGGTGTTCGGCGCTGGCTTCACTAAGAAGCATCGCAAGATCGCCAAGGGCATCGGATTCGGCAAGGTCTACGGCGGCGGGGCGGTAAGCATTGCCCGACAGACCGGCGCTGACGAAACGGATGTGCGCCGTGCGCTGGCCGCCTACGACTCCGTCTATCCGGAAATCAGAAGGTGGTCGAACAAGCTCCAGCGCGAGGCGCGGGCCAACAACTGGGTCGGGCTCAGCGCCACCGGACGCAACCTCCCGGTCGACCGTAACCGCGCTTACGCCATCGTGAATTACGTGGTCCAGTCGACCGCGCGTGACTGTCTCGGCAATGCGCTGATTCAGGCCAAGGAATCCGGCCTGCTGGATTACATGCGCCTGCCTATCCATGACGAGATTCTTGCGTCCGCTCCGCAGCGCGAGGCGCCGGAAATCGCCAAGGAATTCGAGCGCTGTATGACGTTCAGTCTCGGGGGAGTCCCCATTGAGGCTGAGGCGGAAATCGGCGGGCGAAGCTGGGGCAGCCTGTATGGGGCAGCGGCATAAGCGCGTCGCGCGCGAGAGGGGGCGGGATGTTCTACCGGCGTAAGCGGGTGAGTCCCGCCCCCGACCTAGATCAAATCTACGCACAGTGGGCTGAAGCGGACGCATGGGCGTGTATCTACTGCGGAGCACCCTGGGAGCACGCCGACCACTTCCACCCGCTGGCCCGTGGGGGAGCGGACGTGGCCGGAAACATCTGGCCCGCATGCGCGCTGTGTAACGTCACGAAAGCGGACCGTGACCCCTATGAGTACCTACGATCACTCGGCGTAGCGGCTGAGGCAGTTAGTAAATTTACTGAGTGACGTGACCGAATCTTGACCCTGACGCCTCGACCAGTGTCATGGCCACGTATCCGAAGGTAACACCCCCGTTCTACGCGGGTGGCGTCCGTGGAATCTAATGCGTGTAGGGCGCAGTGATCATGGTTTCACAGTCTGTGAAGATCATCTAGCGCGCTGACCAGCCGTTTTCACGTCTTCCACACAAGTGCATGCGGACGTACGTTCAAGCCTCAACGAACGGCGGTCAGCAAAGGCCACGCCCCGCCGGGAGTACGCACCTCCTGACGGGGCTTACTCATGCCCTGAAGCATCTGTGACGTACGTCTCAGGCGTGGCCCGCTCTCTCAGGAAGTGCTTGCGCTCCAGCACCAAGCAACCCCTGAGAAACGGAGCTAATCCGCCATGATCGCTATCACCATCGAGCAGATCCGCAGCGCCGCCGACAAGACGGCCGCCGACCACCTCACCGCTTTCGCCGCCGTGATGGACGCGTTCGGCCAGCGGATCGGCCAGTTGGCGAACAAGTACTCCACCAACGGCACCCGCAACCACGACCTTGCCGAGGAACTTGAGCAGGAAGGCCGGATAGCCGTCTGGCAGTGCATTGAGCGCTTCCAAGGCGAGAGCGTCGCGCAGTTCTTCACCTACGTCGACCGGACCCTCAAGGGCGTGATGGACGACAAGCGCCGCACGGAGACCCGGCAGGGCGTCAGCGAGGACACGGCCCGCCGGTTCGAGCAGTGCTTGACCGTGTGCGCCGGTGACCCGTACGAGGCGGAGCGCGAGGCCACCCGGCCGGACGGATGCCTTGGTAAGTGGCGCCTGTCGGCTGACATGGCCTATGCGGCTCGGCTGGCCTGGCTCGGCTCCGCCTACCTTGACGCGCCTTCCAAGGGCGAGCACGGGGACGACATGCCGACCCTGGCCGACCGGCTTTCCCAGGACGGCTTCCTGTCCGTCAGCGTCGACCTTGCTGACCCGTCGGATGTCGAGCGCGGTCGGCGGGCGGCTATCAAGGCTGCCGTTCACGCCACGCTGGCCCGGATGGGTCGCCAGCAGCGCTACGTACTGAGCGCCGATTACGGCATTGACCCGGTCGCCCCGCTCGACAACGACCGCGAGATTGCCGAAGCGCTGGACGTGGCGGAGACCCGCATCACGGTTATCCGCTGGAAGGGCAAGGAACGGTTCCGGGAGCTTTACCTCAAGGGCGAGAGCGTCACGGCGGAGCGTGCCGCGTGAAGACGTGCACCAAGTGCGGCGAGGAAAAGGCACTGTCTGAATTTCACCGCGATGTGAGCAGGGCGTACGGGGTTAAGTCAGCGTGCAAAGAATGTGCGGCGCGCTGGTTCCAAGGAAATGGCCTCCCGAAAATACGCAGGCAGTCAGCTAAGAGATTCGGAATAACTGAGTCCGTGTGGTTGGAGCTGAAAGAGCGGCCCTGTGATGTGTGCGGCGCAATGCCCGGCGAGGGTGGGGGTAGGGGAAGGCACCACATTGACCACTGTCACGAAACCGGCGCCGTGCGCGGGGTGCTGTGCATGGGATGCAACACAGGCATCGGCAAGCTGTGCGACTCGCCCGAACTACTCGCCCGAGCAATCCACTACCTGACCCGTGGCGCTGATTACCGCGCCGTCGACCGAGAGGCGTAGCCCAGTGCAGACTTTCAAGCTCATCAACGGATTCACCATCACGGCGGAGCGCGTAGGGGCGGGGATCGAATTCGTCACCCGGAACGCACAGGGCGAGGTAACCAGCAGCGTGACGCGCGGCTTTGCGGAGTCGGTTCCGCTCATCAAGCGGCTTGCCTGCCGGGCGCTGTAACTAACCATTGACCGGGGCAGTGGGGGAGTGTGGTCGGCCTCCCTCGCTGCCCCTCCCAGCGAAAGGGGCTACGCCCGTGAAGATTGAGATCCTGGCTCACACGCATATCCGTGAGTTTCTGCTTGCCGATGAGTACGGCTACGACCAGTGGGGGACCGGCGTGAACCGGCTTCCCGTGACCGACGCTGACGTACTAGGCGAAGCCGCCGGACGGATCTGCTACCACTCTTGGGGGCGCCAGCGGCCCGCTACAGCGACGAACGCCGGGTACCTGGCCAACATCCTTGACCACGGTCACTACAGCGTCCTAGAGCACGCCTCAGTGACCTTCCTCGTGCGAGGCGTCAGCCGGTCCCTGCTCGCTGAACTGACCCGGCACCGGCACCTGAGTTTCAGCGTGGTCAGTCAGCGGTACGTCGACCACGGCGACACGGCCCCTGTGGTGCCCCCCGCGCTCAGTGATTCGCTGTATGGCAAGTGCACCCTTGAGGACGCGTACAAGGCTGCCCTTGAGGCGTACGGGGCGCTTGTGCGGGACCTCACGGAAAAGGGTCTCAGCCGTAAGGCTGCTCGCGAGGCGGCCCGTGCTGTGCTCCCGAACGCTGCCCCGGTCGACATGATCGTGACCGGCAACCTGAGGGCGTGGCGCGACGTACTCGGCAAGCGTCACAGCGAGCATGCCGACGCTGAGATTCAGGGCTTTGCCCGGGAAGTGCTTGCGCTCCTGAAGGAAATAGCCCCGAACAGTTTTCAGGATTTCAAGGGAGAGTGACCCAATGGCTTTCGACATGTTCAGTGCGGCCCGCCGAGTTGCCGCGCAGTACCGGGAAATCTTTGAGGCGCTGGTCGAAATCGGCTTCAGCGAGACTCAGGCCATGACCATCCTTACCGCGCTGATTGGGGCCCCCGTTGGCCAGGCGGAGTAAGCGGCTGATTCGGCGGCTGGAGCAGAGACACTGGAAGGCTGAGGTAAGTGAAGAAAGTTAAGCGGATCGTGGGCGCCGTAGGCATCATGCTCGCCGCCCTGCTGGGGTACACGCCCTGAGGTACTGCGAACGGAGTACGGGCGAGGCGCCAGCGCAGCTAGTCGGTAACAACCAGCCGGTTGGCCTGGCGGAGCGGCCCGACTGGGATACATACTTTCTGTTGGGTGCGACTTGGGCGGCTTCTCGTGCCGACTGCACCCGGCGGAAGGTGGGCGCGATTCTGGTCAACGCGAGGAATGAGGTTCGGGGCGTCGGCTACAACGGAGCCCCGGCGGGAATTCCCGGATGCCTTAGCGCTGGAGCGTGTCCGCGAGGAAAGCTAAGCGCCAGCGAGTGCGAGCCGGGCAGCGATTACGCCAACTGCATTGCCGACCACGCCGAACGCAATGCACTACGGCACGCTAATCCTGCGGAACTACGGGGCGCGACGCTTTATGTCACGGATGAACCGTGCCCCTCATGCTGGACGCTGATACGGGCGGCTGGCATACGCCAAGTCGTTACCCCAGATCGTAAATTTACCAACTGCCCGGAGGATGAATGATTAAGCGCCTGGGAATCGCCGCGCTCGCTGGCCTCGCCCTCAGCCTCGCGGCTGGTTGTGGTACCGCCGATGGTCTCAACAACGGGGACCCGGTCACGCCGACGGCCACGACCACGGTCACGGTCACGGCCACGCCCCATGCGGTCCACCACAAGCACCGCAGCTAGTAAATTTACCAACTGGGTCCGGCTTTCAGCTTGCACGCTGAGGGTCGGGCCCTTTACGTTGTCCTCAGTACACACGACAGCAGGGGAGGGGAACGGTGCTCAAGACGGGAGACCGGGTCACCTACGTGGGCAACATGGCGGAGGCCAAGGGCATGCGCGGCGTGGTGACTGGTCCCGGCAAGACGGAAGGGCGCTACCAGGTTGAGTGGCTGGGGCTGGGTTCCGTGATTGACATGTCTGATACCGTTCTGTCCAAGGACAGCGAGCCGGAGGAAACCAAGATGACGCAGGGCGGGAAGCACTACTACCAGCACCAGGACGGCACGGTCAGCACGCGTACCAGTAAAACCATGGTCTACACGTACGCCGTCGAGTCGGTCGAAAACCGCTGGTTGGTGGCCAAGATCAAGCACGCCGAAGCTCGGAAGATCCGCGCGGACCGACTCAAGTTCATTGAGGCCGTCAAGGGCGGCAAGGTGGCCTACGAGTCCGACCCGCTGCCTCACAGCCCCGACCGGTCGAATGTGTACCTCGTTCACGCCGACGGCGAGCGCTATTGGCTTGACTCCGGCAGCCCCATGGCGCCGGTCGACCTCAAGGCTGCCGTCCGTGACCGCCTGTCCCGCTACGACGAACAGATTGCCAGGGCTGAGGCGGAGGGACGTGAGGCGGAGTCCGGCCCGCAGTTCCACTACGGCATTTACCGCTGGTCTCAGACCCCGGCGGCCGCCAACAAGGCGCAGGCGGAGTTCACCCGGAACCACGGCGCCGGAACGACGACGTTCAGGGTCGTAAAGGTTCACCAGCGGTAGGGGAGCGGAGAGCGACCACCTAGTAAATTTACTAGGTGGTCGCTTTCTTTTGTTTCCCTAAGTAATGATTCGGTAATGCCGAATGTGGGCCGAGACGACTTGGTGAAAACTATAGAAACTCTGTTGCCATAGCTGCTGTCTACACGGGAACGATCATTTAAAGTTGAAGCTTAGGTTCCGCTTACGGGGCCGTAAGTTGCAACGGGGCAGCGGGGTTTCAGCCATGCCATGGAGGAACGTCCCCACAGTGGACGTGTTCATTGAGTTCGCCACAGCGTCGCCCACCGGCTGGCACTGGGTTGTCCATCCCGCCGGACCGGCAGCCGAGATGGTCTACAACCGGGCTGAACTGATCGACGTCATGAGGACGTACGGAAGATGGGGCAGTGTCATGGCCAACGGCGGCCACATACGGATCACAGCGCGAGGACGCTTCAGTCAGAATCGCTGGCTGGGGGAGTGGCAGTGGGTCGGCCATCACCCCATGTCTGATCCGTGGATTCACGTTCCGGCGTGGCCGACGATCCCGTTCGCCGCGCAGCTAGTCATTCCGCCCTACGCGGAGCACGACGATCACAAGCTTGTCGACACGGGCGCTACAGACGTGAGGACGCTGCGCATGAGGCCGGTACCGGCGGACGATCCTGTGCCGGATACCGGGCCGCATGTGGGGTACCGCCACGACGTGCCGCACGAGGGGGCGTTGCCGGATCTCTACGGACTGCGCCACACCAGCGGCGACCGGTTCACGGAATAGGTGCAGAGGCCACTTGGTTCATTATGCACGTACCTACACCACACCCAAGGATCGCCCCGATGCTTTGCCCGTTCACTGAGTCCCGACCCGTGACGTTCATCCGCGAGGACGGAACGACGATCACCCGGGACGTTCACGGCTACGCCTGCGGCCAGCCGACCATCACGCCGACCGCCGATGCGTGCGCCGACCACATAGACCGTGCCTGCTGGGGGCAAGCCGAGTGAAGCGATTCGAGCGCCTTACTGGCTGCCTCAGCCGTGCCGACGCTGACCGGCTATGGAAAGACCTAGTCGCCTACCGGAAGGCCACCCGGCAGCCGTGGTCCATCGCTCGCCGGAAGTACGGGCGGGGTTGGGCGCTGTATGAGGTCACACAAGCCCCTGAGGGGGCACAGGAAGGCCCCGAACACCCTTCGGGGGATAAGGGCGTCCGGGGCGGCTGACAGGGGCTTAGACGGGCGCTCAGGGCCCCGCGATGCGGCTGAGCCGGTAGAGACCCCATAGGCGCTGACCCTCAGCGCAACCCTGGGTCGGCTCCGACCTGTTGGCTACGCACTGGTCGCACTGCTCGCTGGCCTTGTTGTGGCCGACGTGCCGCATGTAGTCGCGGTAGGCGAGGGTGACGGCGTCCTGGCCAAGGTTCATGACTCGCCCCCGGCCGGGGTGAGCTTGTCAGGGTCGGCGGCCCATTCGACTCCGCCACCCTCGGGCCGTAGCAGTACCTCGCCCGCCCATTCCGCCATGACTACGCCGGTCTTACCTGACTGCTCGTCACGAACCAGCGTGCCGACAGCGGGGAGTTGAGCGCTCATGCCGACACCCCCAGCAATTCGGCGCAGTAAAGGCAGCATCGAATTCCGAGGGTGCCGACCGGCATAAGCCTTTGAGTCGACCCGGTGCAGAGCATGCAAAGAGCCGTCCGGCATTCCTGGGTCGCTTGCCCATTGCCGCCGCACGGCTCTGAGGTAAGCGACATTCTCAGCGCTCGCGCGCTGTCCGCTCGGGAGATCATCTTCTGTTGTCCTTTGGCCTGTGGCCCGCCCTGTGACGGGCACTCAGACCAGCGTACGCAGGCTATGTGTTCGTGTCTGTACTTCCGTCAACACGGAGCACATACGTTGTCCGGCCGACGATCACGGTATTGGCGCCCTCCCTGATCTGCTGTGCGGCCCGTTCGAATTCCTCGGCCCGTTCCTTGTTCTCACGCGCTACGCGCTCCCACATGGCCGCCCGCCCCTCCAGCTTGGCCAGCAGCTCGGCGACGCTGGCGTACGGCTTGATCTTGGGCGGCATGATCGGGGACTCAGGTTCCATGCGGGGGAGCGTAGCGGGACCGGCCTACCGGCAGCCGGGCGGGGCGTCTGACCTGCTGAGACGGCCGTTCCCACCACTACCCCCTTACATCATGGTTTCTTCGAAGTGCCGCAGCGGGTAGTTGAGGATCACGACCGCGCTGTAGACGGTGACGAGTTCGCCGACCGTGATCCGTCCCTGCCGGGCCAGGCCGACGCCGTGCCAGACCACGGCGACCAGCAGCAGTCCGGGCAGCAGCACCTGGATCGCGGAGATCAGGGACCACATGCGGGCGCTGCGCACGGCCGCGTGGCGCACTTCCTGCGAGGCGCGGCGGTAGCGGTCGAGGAACAGTTCCTCGCCGCCGATCCCGCGCAGCACGCGCAGGCCCGCGACGGTGTCCGAGGCGAGTTCGGTCGCCCGGCCCGCCTTCGTGCGCTGGACGTCGGCCCGGCGCGTCGCCCGGGGCAGCAGGGGGAGCACGGCGAGCGCCACGACCGGCAGGCCGACGGCGACGACGAGTCCGAGGGCGGGCTGGTAGACGGCCAGGCCGACGCAGACCACGACGACCGTCAGGGCGGCCGCGGTGAACCGGGAGACAGCCTCGACGAACCAGCCGATGCGTTCCACGTCGCCGGTGGAGACGGCCACCACCTCGCCGGCCGCGACCCGCCGGGTCAGCGCGGACCCCAGCCGGGCCGCCTTGCGCGCGAGCAGTTGCTGGACCCGGGCGGCGGCGGTGATCCAGTTGGTGACGGCGGTCCGGTGCAGGAAGGTGTCGCCGACGGCGGTCCCCGTGCCGCACAGCGCCAACAGGCCGCCCGCCAGGGCGAGCCGGGTGCCGGAACGGTCGATGACGGCCTGCACGGCGAGTCCGACGCAGAAGGGCATGGCGGAGACCGACACGAAGTGCAGCAGTCCCCAGGCCAGCGCCTTGAGCTGGCCGCCCGCCTGGTTGCGCCAGAGCCACCACAGCAGGCGTGGTCCCGAACGCGCGTCCGGTACGCCAGGGTTGGGGTACGGAAGGTCTTGAATCTGCATGACGTCCCAGTGGCTCGTGTCGGGAGGGCGGCGGCGGCAAGCCGTGACAGGGTCGCGTCGCAGAGCGGTGGATTTCAATCGATTTTCCCGGACGGTCCGTGTAATGCGCAGAGTTCCGGCCAGGTGCCGTGGAGGGGCCGGAGGGTCCGTCCGTGGGAGCGGTCGCCCGGTGGGGTGAATGTCCGGAAGATCGCATGATCGGCCGAGGGGATGTCACCATGGGCGCGTGCAGATCGACAGGGTGCGGCGAGTGACAGTAGCGGTGGCGGCTTTCGGAACCTTCGTGGCGGCCCTGACCGCGTGCGGTGCGGGGGGACCTGGCCACAGCGACCCACAACCGGGCGGCGAGGCGACCCGGTCCGGCGCGGGCAGCCGCGACTCGCGCGTCGTCCCGGGGGTCGGTGCCCGGCTGCTCAAGCGCATTCCGGCGAACTCCCGGCAGGTCGTGGCCGTCTACGGCGAAGGCAAGGACTCTGCGGACTCCACGGTCGTGCTCTACGCCAAGCAGGGCGCGACCTGGCAGCGGGTCCGCAGCTGGCCGGCGCACAACGGCAAGAAGGGGTGGACCCTCGACCACCACGAGGGTGACCGGCGCAGCCCCGTCGGTGTGTTCTCCCTCACCGACGCGGGCGGCGTGCTCAAGGACCCCGGTGCCGCTCTGCCGTACACACAGGACCCGTCCATCGCGGCGCCCCACTGGTGGGCCAAGTCGCACTGGCACGACTTCGACTACGTGATCGCCATCGACTACAACCGCGTCAAGGGAACCCCGCCGAACAACCCGACCCGCCCCCAGGGCCAGGCGAAGGGCGGCAGCATCTGGCTGCACATGGACCACGGCAGCGGCACGTCGGCCTGCGTCAGCATGTCGAAGCAGGCCATGGAGTACCTGCTGCGCACACTCGACCCGGAGCGGCATCCGGTGGTGGTGATGGGGGACAAGGCGGACCTGGCGGGGTAGCGCTGTGGCGCGGGACGCCTCATTGCGGGGCGGCCCCGACTCCCCGTAGAACACCGGCCATGAGAAGACGGATGGTCATGTCCATGCTCGCCGGGGCGACCCTTCTGGCGAGCACGATCCTCGGCACTGGGACCGCCGCGGCGCACACCGGCGCCCGGGCCGCCGCACGACCCGCGGACGCTCCCGCCGAGTTCGGCACCGACTGGCACGACCCGGTGACGGCCGCCCCGCCGGTCGACCGGCCGCACACCAAGTCCTGCCAGGTCACCCTGGCCGAGACCCAGTTCCGGGACTTCACGCCCTACCGGGGCGCGTACACACCGCCCCGCGGCTGCGGCGACCGCTGGAGCAAGGTCGTGCTGCGTCTCGACGGCAAGGTGAAGGGCCGCCAGTACGACCGCCTCGGCTACCTGCACGTCGGCGGCGTCGAGATCCTGCGCACCTCGACGCCCGAGCCGTCGCCGGACGGCATCGAGTGGCACGTGGAGAAGGACGTCACCCGGTACAGCGACACCTTCCGCTCCCCGCGGGACGTCGAGATGCTCATCGGGAACGTCGTGGACGACACCTACACGGGTGTCATCGACGTGAAGGCGACCCTCACCTTCTACAAGGGCCGTCCCGAGAGTCCTGCCCCCGACCGTGTCCTCACCCTCACCGACACGCCGGACGGCACGACCCTCACCACCCCGCGCAACAGCGAACGCGTCGTCGCCGAGGTGTACGCCACCGGATCGGGCGGCGGCTGCGAGGAGTTCTGGTACCTGACCGTGGCCGATCCGGCGTCGTACTCCTGCAAGGCCGACCACGGGCCGTACCGCGAGGTGCAGATCAAGGTCGACGGCCGCCTCGCCGGGATCGCCGCCCCGTTCCCGAACGTGTGGACCGGGGGATGGTCCAACCCCTTCCTCTGGTACGTCGTGCCCGCGCCGGGCGCCTTCGACGTCCGGCCCGTCCAGTACGACCTCACGCCCTTCGCCGGGCTGCTGAACGACGGCCGCCCGCACCGCGTCGAGGTCTCCGTCGTGGGCGTGCCCGCGGGGCAGTCCGGCTGGAGCGTCCCCGTCAACGTCCTGGTCTGGCAGGACGCGCACCGCGCCCGGGTCACCGGCGGACTCACCGGGGACACGGCGACCGACATCGCCAACACCTCCACCTACACGCCCGGTCCGGAGAACCGTGTGGACACACGGGCCGGGCACCGGCTCACCGTCTCGGGCTACCTGGACACCTCGCACGGCCGGGTGACCACCACCGTCACCCGCACCCTCGCGAACACCTCGGCGCACCGCTGGACCGAGGGCGAGAACACGGACGGCCTGGACGCGACCTGGACGGACGACGAGACCGTCGCGGTGCGGGGACAGGGCCCCGAACGGTCGACGCACACCCGCCGGACGTACACGATGAACGGCGCCACGACCCTCGGCACGGACGACCGGCTGCGCACCCTGCTGACCCTCGGCGACCGGGCGGCCGTCGTGGAACGGCGGGACGGGCTGCGCACCGCCTGGTCGCGACTCGACGACACCTACACCGGCGACGCCGCGTACACGGTCAACGTCCCGCGCGACCAGCGGCACGCGGTCGGCACCTCCCACGAGCGCTACCACGTGCAGGGTGCCGCCGGCTGCTACGACCGGGAGCTCACCACGGCGCAAGGAGCGCTGACCGAGGACCGCAGCCGCTGCTGAGACGGCCACGGCCCCCGCTCCCTTCCCGGAGCGGGGGCCGTTCGACGTGTCAGCAGCGGTGTCAGCAGCGGTGGGCGGTCTCGCCGTCGATCAGGGTGTCGAGCAGGACGCCGAGCACCTCGCGCTCTTTCTCCGTCAGCGGCGCGAGGATCTCCTCGGCCGCGGACCGGCGTGCCCCGCGCAGCTCGCGCAGCGTCGCCCGGCCGTCGTCCGTCAGCTCGATACGGGTCACCCGCCGGTTGGCCGGGTCCGCGACCCGCCGCACCTTGCCGCTCGCCTCCAGCCCGTCGACCAGCGTCGTCACCGCCCGCGGCACCACCTCGAGGCGCTCGGCGAGGTCGGCCATGCGCGGGGGCGAGCCGTAGTGCGCCAGGGTGCGCAGCAGCCGGGACTGGGCCGGGGTGACGCCCACGTCGCGCCGCTCCAGGTGACGCTTCTGGATGCGGTGCACCCGGCGGGTGAGCCGCAGCAACTGCTCGGCGAGCAGGCCGTCGGGATCGGGGCTGGTCATGCGGGAACAATATCAGGATGCGGTTCATTGTGAGTATAGGTAACAATGAGCTACGATCCGCCAGTCGCCGCCGGTCCGTCCGGGCCGGCGCCCGCTCACCACCGTAGGAGCCCATGCATCCCGACCGTGAAACCTCCTGGACCCCACCCGCCGACGCGGGCGAACAGCCCCGGCAGGTGCGCCGCATCCTGAAACTCTTCCGCCCCTACCGCGGGCGGCTCGCCATCGTCGGCGTCCTGGTCGGCGCCTCCTCGCTGGTGTCGGTGGCCACACCGTTCCTCCTGAAGGAGACCCTCGACGTCGCGATCCCGGACGGCCGTACGGGCCTGCTGAGCCTCCTCGCGCTCGGCATGATCCTCAGCGCCGTCCTGTCCAGCGTCTTCGGCGTGCTGCAGACGCTGATCTCCACCACCGTCGGCCAGCGCGTCATGCACGACCTGCGCACCGCCGTCTACGGCCGGCTGCAGCGCATGTCGCTCGCCTTCTTCACCCGCACCCGCACCGGCGAGGTGCAGTCCCGCATAGCCAACGACATCGGCGGCATGCAGGCCACCGTCACCTCCACCGCCACCTCCCTGGTCTCCAACGCCACCAGCGTGGTCGCCACGATCGTCGCGATGATCGCCCTCGACTGGCGCCTGACGATCGTCTCGCTGCTCCTGCTCCCGGCCTTCGTGTGGATCAGCCGCCGCGTCGGCAACGAACGCAAGAAGATCACCACGAAGCGGCAGAAGCAGATGGCCGCGATGGCCGCCACGGTCACCGAGTCGCTGTCGGTCAGCGGCATCCTGCTCGGCCGCACCATGGGCCGCTCCGACTCGCTGACGGCGTCCTTCGCCGAGGAGTCCGAGCGCCTGGTCGACCTGGAGGTGCGGTCGAACATGGCGGGCCGCTGGCGCATGGCGGTGATCACGATCGTCATGGCCGCCATGCCCGCCGTCATCTACTGGACCGCGGGTCTCGCCCTCCAGGTCGGCGGCCCGGAAGCGTCGCTCGGCACCATCGTCGCCTTCGTCTCGCTCCAGCAGGGCCTGTTCCGCCCCGCCGTGAGCCTGCTGGCCACCGGCGTCCAGATCCAGACCTCCCTCGCGCTCTTCCAGCGCATCTTCGAGTACCTGGACCTGCCCATCGACATCACCGAGCGCGCTCGGCCCGTCCACCTCGACGAGATCAAGGGCGAGGTCCGCTTCGAGGACGTCCAGTTCCGCTACGACGGCAAGGGCGCGCCCGTCCTCGACGGCATCGACGTCACCGTCCCGGCCGGCGGCAGCCTGGCCGTGGTCGGCCCGACCGGCGCGGGCAAGTCCACGCTCGGCTACCTGGTGCCCCGGCTCTACGACGTCACCGGCGGCCGCGTCACCATCGACGGCGTCGACGTGCGCGACCTCGACTTCGACACGCTCGCCCGCGCGGTCGGCGTCGTCTCCCAGGAGACGTACCTCTTCCACGCCTCGGTCGCCGACAACCTCCGCTTCGCCAAGCCGGACGCCACCGACGAGGAACTGCACGCGGCGGCCCGCGCCGCCCAGATCCACGACCACATAGCCGCGCTGCCCGACGGCTACGACACCGTGGTCGGCGAACGTGGCCACCGCTTCTCCGGCGGCGAGAAGCAGCGCCTGGCCATAGCCCGCACCATCCTGAGGGACCCGCCGGTCCTCATCCTGGACGAGGCGACCAGTGCCCTGGACAACCGCACCGAGGCCGCGGTCCAACAGGCCATCGACAACCTGTCGGCCGACCGGACGACCCTCACCATCGCCCATCGCCTGTCCACCGTCCGCGGCGCCGACCAGATCGTGGTTCTGGACTCCGGCCGGATCGCCGAGCGGGGCACGCACGAGGAACTGCTCGATGCCGACGGACGTTACGCCGCCCTGGTGCGCAGGGACGCCCAGCTGGAGCCGGCCGGCTGACGAGCGACCTCGGCCGACAAGCTGACGATATGTCGGGATTGTGACCATACGCGTATTACCGTGCCCGCATGCAGATGAACACTCCGCGACGGAGCACCATGCGACTGACGCGCCGGGGCAGGCTCCTTCTCCTCGTGACCGGCGCCGCCCTGGCCGGCACCGCCGTGGCGGTGCCACTGCTGACCCTGCGCGGCGGGCACCACGTGGAGGCGAAGCCGCCCACGCTGCTCATCCCCGAGGGCTGGCGCGCGAGCCAGGTGTACGACGCCGTCGACAAGGCCCTCGGGCTGGCCCCCGGCAGCACCCGCAAGTCCCTCGGCAAGGCCGCCCTGAAACTGCCGAACGAGGCCGGCGGCAACCCCGAGGGGTACCTCTTCCCGGCGACCTACACCGTCCCGAAGGGCTCGACCCCCGAGTCGCTGCTGCGGACCATGGTCGACACGGCCAACCAGCGCTACAACCGCGCGCCGGTCGCCGCCGGAGCGCAGCGCGGGACGACCGACGTGTACCAGGCCGTCACCGTCGCCAGCATCGTCCAGGCGGAGGCCGCCACCAGCACCGACATGGGGAAGGTCGCCCGGGTCGTCCTCAACCGGCTGCAGCGGGGCATGCCGCTCCAGATGGACTCGACGATCAACTACGCGCTCAACCGCAACACCGTGCACACCACCGAGGCCGACACCCGCATGGAGAGCCCGTACAACTCCTACCAGCGCATGGGGCTGCCGCCGACCCCCATCGACAACCCCGGCGAGCAGGCGATGCGGGCCGCGCTCAACCCGCCGGCCGGTGACTGGCTGTACTTCGTCACCGTCGGACCCGGCGACACCCGCTTCACCGCCGACTACTCCGAGCACCTGCGCAACGTGGCGGACTTCAACGCCCGTCACCAGGCGCAGACCGCTCAGCCGCAGCCGCAGCAGACCGGCGGCAGCGCACAGCCCCCCGCGACCCAGCCTCCGGCGACCCAGCCCCCCGCGACCCAGCCCCCCGCGACCCAGCCCGCGGTCACCCAGCCCCCGGCCACCCAGCCGCCCCGCTGAACCGGCCGGACGTCATGCGACGGCCGGCTCGGCGGGCTCCTCCGCCAGCAGCCGTCTGATGTCCCGTACCGCCGCGCGCCCGGCCCGGTTGGCGCCGATCGTGCTCGCCGACGGCCCGTACCCGACGAGGTGGACACGCGGGTCGGCGACCGCGCGGGTCCCCTCCACGCGGATCCCGCCGCCCGGTTCGCGCAGGCGCAGCGGCCTGAGGTGATCCAGGGCGGCCCGGAAGCCGGTGGCCCACAGGATGACGTCGGCGCCGACGCGCCGGGCGTCCGGCCCCTCGCCCCACTCCACGCCGTCCGGGGTGATCCGGTCGAACATCGGCTGCCGGTCCAGGACTCCGTCGGCCAGCCCCTGCCTGATCGCGTCGTTGAGCGGCAGCCCGGTGACCGCGACCACACTCCTCGGCGGCAGGCCGAGGCGTACCCGTTCCTCCACCAGCGCCACCGCCTCCCGGCCGGCCTCCTGGTCGAACGGGCCCTCGCGGAAGACGGGGGGCCGCCGGGTGACCCAGGTGGTGGCGGCCGCGTACGGGGCGATCTCCAGCAGGTGCTGGGTACCGGAGGCCCCGCCGCCGACGACCACGACCCGCTGTCCGGCGAACTCCCCGGGCCCGGCGTACTGCGCGGTGTGCAACTGCCGTCCCCGGAAGGTGCGCTGACCGGGATACCGCGGCCAGAACGGGCGGTCCCAGGTTCCGGTCGCGTTGATGAGCGCGCGCGTGGACCAGTCGCCCTCCGAGGTACGCACCGTCAGCCGCCCGTCGTTCCCCTCTTGCACGGCGTGTACGTCGACGGGCCGCCGCACGCGCAGGTCGAAGGCGCGCTCGTAGCGGTCGAAGTACGCGCCGATGACCTCCGCCGAGGGCCGGTCCGGATCCGCGTCCGTCAACTCCATGCCGGGCAGCGCGTGCATCCCGTGCACCTTGCCGTACGTCAGCGAGGGCCAGCGGAACTGCCAGGCGCCGCCGGGGCCGGGGGAGTGGTCCAGGACCACGAAGTCGCGGTCCGGTTCGAGACCGGTGCGCCGCAGGTGGTAGGCGCTGGAGAGACCGGCCTGGCCGGCACCGATGACGACCACTTCGACCTCGCGCAATTCGTTCACGTTTCTACGAACAGTGGGGTGCAGCGGGATCTTCCCCCGGGGGCCGTTCAGGGTCGCGCCGTGAGGTGTGAAGACCGGCGCATGGGTCAGGATGGGGTCATGTCAGATGCCTTCACCACTCGGATGCTGCACGTCGCCACCGGTTCCCGGGAGCGGGTCGTCGACCTGACCTCGGAGTGCGAGGACTTCCTGCGCGAGGCGGCGGCGGGCCGCGACGGCCTGCTGAACATCTTCGTGCCCCACGCGACCGCCGGTATCGCCGTGATCGAGACGGGCGCCGGCAGCGACGACGACCTCCTGGCCGCCCTGCACACCCTGCTCCCGGCGGACGACCGCTGGCAGCACCGGCACGGCAGCCAGGGCCACGGCCGCGATCACGTCCTCCCCGCCATCGTCCCGCCGCACGCGACCCTCCCGGTCATCGGCGGCCACCTGGAACTGGGCACCTGGCAGTCGGTGTGCCTCGTCGACACCAACCGGGACAACCCCGACCGCAAGGTGCGGCTGAGCTTCCTGGGCTGAGGCGGGCCGAGCCCGGGTCAGGGAACCCCGGGGACCGACCTCCGTGCGCGGGTTCACAGCTCCGCGAAGGGCTCCTCCTCCGAGACGAAGCGGTAGGGGTCGTAGGCGCGGTAGCTGACACGCAGGAGGAGGACGGAGTCGTCCTGGCTGCGGGGCAGCTCAGCTCGCGCTCCACCACGTACGGGGCGAGCGGTATCCCGAAGTCGCGCAGGTCCACCCGCAGATGTGAGCGGCTCAGCCGGTGCTCGAACAGCGGCCACAGCAGTTCCTCCGGGCGGCTGACGTCCGACAGGCCGCTGGGCACGATGATCATCGGCCGGCTGGGCGGAAGCAGGGAGCGCAGGCCCGCCAGGTACACGGGGTCGTCGCAGGCGGTGGCCAGCACCGGGTCGACCGGGGCCGCCGCGACCACCGGCAGCGGGGGCAGGGGCGGCAGCGGCGGTGACGCGCCGAGCCGGGCGGCGGGAGGGCGGCCACGCCGCAGCACGCGCCCCACGAGCACGTGCCGGGGCCCCGGTTCGAGGAGGGCCAGGCCCGGCAGACACAGGGCGACGGCGCCGAGGGCGAGGAGCAGATAGACGTGCAGCGGCCATGTCACCTCTGCCGCCGAGAGGAAACCGGCCAGGACGGCCACGCCGCTGATCGCGCCCACGACGGCGCGTTGCAGGTACTTCCGTAAGTGCCGCCGGATCCGCTCGCCACGGCCCATGAGGTAGCCCCGCCCAGCGAGTGCGTCGGGCTCCATCGCTGCCTCCCCCGGTACCCGGACCGCAACGGCCCCCACCGTTGTGAACGGTCAGCGTAACCGCTGACCGACGTCCTGAGACGGCTCATGGTCAACTCCCGCGGAGCGGCCCGGTGGCCCGGTGGAAGCACTCCACCGGGCGCGCCCCCCGACGGCTCCCCGCATCACCTGCGGAGGAGTTGTACGCCTGCCCTCACCCGCTCGCCGTCCCCGGCCGCCAAGCCGCGGCGCACAGCGCGCGGTCCAGTTCGTCGGTGTAGCGGGCCGCGGCGAGCCAGGCCCGCGCGAACCGGCCGGGGTCGGCCGGCAGCAGCCGGCCGAACACGTCGCGGGCCCGCTCCGCCGCGGCCGCGTGGAGTTCGCCCAGGAGGTCACCCGCCGTCGCCAGACCGTGCCGGCCCAGCCGCCGCTGGTCGGCCCCGGTGTTCCCGGGGGACAGCACCAGCCGGCCGCCCGACACCGCCTGGTGCACCCGCCGGCGCAGCAGGTGCACCGGTGCCTCCGCGGCCGTGGGAACGGTGACCGGGGCGGCCGACGTGACGGGCACGGCCGGCAGGTCGGCGTGCTGGAGCCGGTCGAGGCCGATGTCGACACGGGTGCCGGGCACGCTGGGGTGCTCGGCCGCCAGCAGCAGCGCCCGGGGGTACGGAGCCGGGACCAGCCGGGCCACGATCCGGAGCCGGCTGCCCCGGGCGGCGGCCAGCAGGCGGAGGTTGTCGCGGTGGGGGAGCGCCGGATGGTCGTGGGCGGCGACCAGCCGCAGCGGTACGCCCTCGCAGTCGGCGAGCAGGCAGTCGCCCGCGGCCTCCCGGACCGTGCCCCCGAGGGTCACCTCGAGGAAGAGCAGGTCATGACCGCCTGTCAGGGCACGTGCCACCTGCTCGGCGGGCGGCGGCGCCCACAGCCGGTCCAGGGTTTCCTCACGCCAGTCGGCACCGGGCGCGCGGACCGCCCGTACCCCCGCGCCCGCGCCGAGCCGGCCCGTCGGGGACACCGTCGCCCCCGACACCGCCAGGCCCGCACGCGACAGTTCACGGTGCGTCAGCGCGGTGTCGCCCACGCGCACGGCCCGGTCGGCCGCGCCCGTCGCGCGCCCCGCCCCGCCGGGTGCCACGTCCGGCACCTGGAACAGACGGCCCTTGGCGTCGGCGGTCCAGGTGACCGCGCCCGCGTAGCCGCTCGCCGTCAGCACCGGCTCGGAGAAGAGGCCGTACAGCCGCAGGGAGCCGTCCGGACGGTACGGCTGCCGTACGGTGCCGCGCAGTTCGGCCAGCTCGGCGCCCACGGCGCGCGGGACGCGGTGGGCCGCCGAGAGGACGTCGCGCAGCGCGGCGACGAGATCGGCGAGGCGGTACGCGGGGTCGGCGGAACGGGCCGCGCGGAGGGCGGTGACCACGGAGACGGCCGTCGCCGCGGACCTGGGGAGTCCCGCGAGCCGGGCGGTGTGCGCGGCGCGCAGCAGCTCCGCCTGGAGCACGGCGCCGGAACCGTCCGTACCGGCTTCGAGGACGGCGGCCGCGGCGGCCTGCACGGCGCGGGCGGCGGCGCACTGCTCGGCGGTCGCACGCGCGGCGGAGGTCGCGCCCGTGGCCGAATCGGTGCCCGGAGTCGTGTCGGCGCCGGAGTCGCGGTCCGCGTCCACAGCCGCGTCGGCGTCAAAGCCGCGGTCCGTTTCAGGAGCCGGATCCGCGTCGGAGTCCAGGTCCGCGACCGGTGCCGCCGAAGCGGCCGCGGCGCGGTGCAGGCAGTCCGGGGCCAGCAGGCAGCCGCAGCGGACGGCGTCCGCGCTGCTCACCTTGCCGCCGGGCGCGTGCAGTTCGACGTCGATGGTGTCGTCGACGGCGATGCGCACCGTGTCACCGTCGCGGACGGCCGGGCGGTCCGCCAACTTGGCGATGCCCGCGTCGAGCCGCTTGCGCAGCCGGGGCGAGAGGGCCGCGACCAGTTCGGCGGTCACGGACGGGTCGACCGGGGGCAGAACCCCGCTCGGCAGGTCCTGGCTCGGGCTGCTCATGCGATCTTCTCCCCTACCCAGCGGGCGAGTTCGAGTGGGCTGAGGGCCGCCACCGGCATGCCCGCGGCGACCAGTTGCGCCGCCACCCCCGTCGAGTACCTGGGACGCCCGGAGTCGTCCAGGCTCGCGCATCCGAGGAGCCGGCAGCCTGCGCCGGCCAGGGCGCGGACCTCGGCGAGCAGCCCGCCGACGGGATAGCCCTCCTCGAAGTCGCTGACGACCACGACGAGCGTCCGCGAGGGCACCGTGACCAGTTCCCGTGCGTGCCGCAGACCGGCGGCGATGTGGGTGCCGCCGCCGACGCTGACCTCGAGCAGCAGCGACAGCGGGTCCTCGACGTGGTCGGTCAGGTCGACGACCTCGGTGGAGAACGCCAGGAAGTGCGTCGACAGGGTGGGCACCCCGGCCAGCACCGCGGCAGTGATCGCCGACCAGATCGTGGACGCCTCCATGGACCCGGAGACGTCGGTGACCAGGATCAGCCGCCAGTCGGCGGCCTTGCGGGCCCGGGCGCGGAAGACGGGGCGCTCGGGAATGACCCGGACCGTGCCGTCCGGGGCGCGGCGGGCGGTCGCCAGGTTGGCCCGCAGGGTGCGGGGCAGGTCGAGCCCGCCGCCCGGCCGGCGGCTCGGGCGCGGCAGCGCGGTGCCGTGCAGCGCCGGGCGCAGCCGGGTGGCCAGCTCGCGGGTCAGCCCGTCCACCAGGCGCCGGACCAGCGGGCGCAGCGTGGCCAGCCGGGCCTCCGGCAGCCCGCCCGCGTGCCGCAGCACCGAACGGAGCAGGTCGACGGAAGGCCGTACGGAGTCCGGGTCCAGCTCCGTGAAGACGTCCGGCCGACCGGTGGCGGCGGCCGCCGCCAGCACCTCCTCGCGGACGCCCGGCCCGAAGAGGACCGCCAGTTCCTCCGACCACTCGCGCACCCCGGGATACGGCGCCTCCCGGCCGCCACGGCCCCCACCGGTGAGGTCGCCCCGGCTGCCCTCGCCGCGCCCGGCGCCGTACAGCTCGTCCAGCGCGGTCGCCAACGGGCGTGCCGAGGCGGACAGTTGCTCGGTGCGGCGGCCGAGCACGAGACGCCAGCGGTCGGCCGCGGCGAGCCGGTGACCGGGGTCGCCGGCCGGGCCGGCCACGTCGGGTGACGCGGCACCCGGCCGCCCGGGCGCCGGCAGCAGCCCCCAGGAGGCGAGGGCATCCCGGGCCGCGAGGTCGGCTCGGGTCCAGGTGGCCAGTGCGACGGGGTCGACGTCGCCGGTGTCGGCCGGCAGGCGCTCGTCCAGGCGTTCCTCGACGGTGGACAGGAGCCGGTCGCGGGCGGCGGGGCTCAGGGTGTCGAATCCGCCCCGCAGAGCGGGCAGCCGGTCCAGGAAGTCCTGGTCGGACAGCTCGGACACCCGGCCGAGCAACGGTTCGAGCGCGGGGGCCGCCGACTCCAGCAACTGCCCGGCGGCGGTCAGCACTCCCGTGAGCCGCGCGGTGAGCGCCGACCGGGAGGCGGCATCGCCGGCGCCGTCCACCCAGGAAGCCACCCGGTCACCGAAACCGCGCGCGTCCTCGTGCCCGAGCAGCACGCGTACGGCTCCGGCCGCGCCGCGCATCAGCGGGGAACCGCCGTCGGCCAGCCGGGCGAGCGCGTCGGTGAGCCGGATGCCGCCCAGCGCGTCGGCCCGGTGGGCGAGTTCGAGCAGGGCGTGGGCGTCCGCGGGGGCCTCGGAGCCGGTGAGGCCCTCGACCTGGCGCACCGCGACGGTGGTCAGCAGGTCGGCCACGGCCGCCGCCCGTGCGTCACGGCCCGCGTCGGACGGCAGACCCGGCACATGACCGGCCCGCAACCGGTCCGACAGGGCGAGTCCGGCGAGCAGTTCGGGCAGGGTGCCGGAGCCCGGCAGCACGTCCGCCGCCTCCTCCAGCCGCTCGTCCGTCAGGACCGGCAGGCCGCACTCCGCCGCCTGTTCCAGGCCGCGCAGCACCTGCGCCGCCGTGGGCCCGCCCTCGTCCCGCTCGGCGCGCCGCCGCTCCCGCAACCGGCCCTCGGCGGCCTGTGCGGAGGTGACGCCCCGTACGCCCGCCGCGGTGAGCATCGCCGCCGTGGCGGGCGTCCAGCGCACCTCCCAGCGGGACGTCAGCGCCTCGGCGCCGCCGGCGCCGACGACCTCCTTGGGCTCCGCGTAGGGCACCGCGCACACCGTGAGGCGGCGCAGCAGGAGTTCGCGGCGGCGGTCCAGGTCGGAGCGGAGCGGGTCGAGGCGCAGGTCACGCGCGGCCACGGTGCCGGAGTCCGCCGGGCCGGGCAGGCCCAGCGCGGCCAGCTCCGCCTCGACCGCGGGGGCGAGCCCGCTGCGGGGCGCCGACGGCGCCGGACGGCCGGCCCGGGTGCCGACGAGCACCCTCTCCATCGCCCGTGCGACGGCCCGTCCCCGCCCGTACGGCTCACCCTGCGCGAGCACGGTCTGCACGGCCTCGACCAGTTCGCCCCGGCCCGCCGCGGGCAGCCCGCGCAGCCGGGCCAGATCACCGGCGAGCCGGGCGATCTCCCGCGCGTCCGCGGGCCCGGAGGGGTGCCCGAGGCCGCGCAGTTCGGCACACACCCGGACGGCCGCACCGGTCAGCGCGTCCTCCAGCGCGACCGGGTCACCGGCGGCCTCGAGCACCCGGTGCTGCCACTCGGGGTCGCGGATGCCCGCCGGGTAACCGGAGCGCTCGTCGAGCAGGGCGTAGGTGTAGGGGATGAGCGAGGTCGTCCAGGCCTGCGTGTTCCGGCCGGGGCCGGACCCCGTGCCGCCCGCAGGTGTCTCGCCATGGGCCGGTGTCTCGCCGTCCGCCGGGGCGAGCAGCGCCGGCGCGTGGAACGCACCGACCACCACGGCGGCCCGCTGCCCGTTCGCGGTGGCCGCGGCCAGGCACGACCGCATCCACCGCTCCCGCCGCAGATCCAGCTCCGGGACGCCGCCCGAGTCCGCCGCGTCCCGGCGCAGCGCCCACCCGGTGAGCAGCGCGGCCCGGCGCAGGGCCTCCGGCGGGGAACCCGGCGCGGTCGCCTCGACCAGCCGGTCCCAGAGGTCGTCGCCGGGACGGCCGCTCAGCCGCGCACGCAGCGCGGAGGTCAGCCCGCCGGCGAGATCCTCCGGCGCGCGGGCCGCGTGCTCGGCGGGCGCGGGGTGGTCCGTCGCATCCCCCTGGCCGGGCGCGTCCACGTGGTCTGTGGCATTCCCGTGGCCGTGCGCATCCCTGTGGCGCGGCGCACCCACGCGGCCCCACGCATCCCCGTGGCCCGGCGCTTCCCCTTGGTCGGCCGGCTCCCCACGTCCAGCCATCCCGCCGGCCCACGCCCGGTCCGCCAGCGGCAGGTCGCAGGCGACGACCGGCACGTCGTGGCGGGCCGCCCAGCGGACCGCCACCAGCTCCGGTGAGAAGTCCGCGAACGGGTAGAACGCCGGGCCGCCGGCCCCGTCGGCGGGCGCGGCGGCGAGGGCGACCGGCGCACGGGTCTCCTCGTGCGCGAGCCACGGCAGCCAGTCCTGCAGCTCAGCGGGCAGCTCGACGAGCAGGACGTCGGGCTTCGCCGCGTCCAGCAGGGCCGGGACGGCCGCGGCCAGGGACGGCGCGTGGTGCCGTACACCGATGAGGTACGGCGCCGCCGGGTCGGTGAGGGCCGCGACGGCGGCCTCGGGGGAAACGGGGGCCACGGCCGTCAGCCCTCCAGGACCGTGCGCAGGTCCCACAGCGTCCGCCAGGTGGCGGAGCCCTGCTCGGCGCGGCGCCGGACGGGACCGTCCCAGTAGCCGCGCAGCCGGGCCGCGTCGGCCGGGTCGTCCTTGCGCACGACACCGAGGAGATGGCCCGGAAGCAGTTCCAGGACATCGCGGTCGCCCGGGAAGTACGCGGCGGCCAGGCCCAGCGCGCCCGCGACGGACACGGCCTCCGCGGTGCTCATCACCGTGGACGGCCGCTCCACCTCCCAGCCCTCCGCCGACCGGCCCTCGCGCAGGTCCCGGAACGCGGTGACCAGGGCCTCCAGCACGGTGTCGTCGACCCGGAAGGGCGCCCCGGCCCGTTCCACCGACGTCCGGGCCTGCCCGCGCACCAGCGCGGTCTCGGCGTCGAGGTCCCCGATGGGGCCCACGGTCTCGAAGTTGAAGCGGCGCTTGAGCGCGGCGGACATCTCCGAGACGCCACGGTCCCGCAGGTTGGCGGTGGCGATGAGGGTGAACCCGGGCGCCGCGTGCGCCAGCCCGTCCTCGGTGCCCGCCAGTTCGGGGACGGCGATACGCCGCTCCGACAGCAGGGACACCAGGGCGTCCTGCACCTCGGGCAGGCAGCGGGTGACCTCCTCGACGCGGGCGACGGCGCCCCGGGACATCGCGGTGAGCACCGGCGAGGGCACCAGCGCCTGCTTGCTGGGCCCCTGCGCGAGCAGCAGTGCGTAGTTCCAGCCGTACTTGAGCTGGTCCTCCGTCGTACCGGCCGTGCCTTGCACCACCAGTGCGCTGGTCCCGCACACCGCGGCCGACAGCAGCTCCGAGAGCATGGACTTGGCGGTGCCCGGCTCTCCGACGAGCAGCAGGCCACGTTCACCGGCGAGCGTGACGACACACCGCTCCACCAGGGCCCGGTCGCCGACGAACTTGGCCGCCACCTCGAGCCGCCGCGGCACCCCGTCCGGCACCTCGGCGTCGTCGGGCAGCCGCAGTGCCCGGCCGCCGCTGCCCATCACGAAGGTGACGACGGCGCGGGGCGTGAGCCGCCAGGCGGGCGGCCGCGGGCCGCTGTCGTACGCGGCGAGGAAGGCGAGTTCGGTCGCGTACCGCTCCTCGGGCGGGACGATCTGGCGGGTAGCGTCGGGAACGAGGACGGTGGTCATCGGCGGATGCCCTTCGAGCGGGTGCGAACGGTGGTCGGGGGAGCGGGGGTCATCGGCGCCGCCCCCGGCGCGTCGCCCGCGTGGTCAGCTCCTCGTAGGCCGGGGCGTCGCCGGCGCGGACGCGGTCCCAGGCGTGCGCGAACAGTTCCGGCACGGGCAGCAGGGGCAGGGTGGTCCGGTGGTCGGCCACCGGGTACAGCCCCTCCTTCCACGTCTCCACCGGCAGCGCCGGGGACTTCAGGTCCAGCCAGCCGCAGGGCAGGAACAGACTCCGCCCCGCGCGCGGCCGCTTGGCCTCCACGACCAATCCGGACGCGGCCAGCTCCGTCCGCGCCTTCTTCGCCCGTGCGGGCTTCCAGCCGGTCCAGCGCGCCCGGTTGCGGTCCGTCGGGTCGGGCAGCGCCAGCAGCTGGAGGTACAGCGCGGCCGCGTCCTCGCCCAGGCCGTGCGCCGCCGCGACCTCGGTGACGAGGCCGGGCACGCTCACGGCGGGGTCCTGCGCGTAGCCGGACGGAGCATCGGCGTCGGCGCCCGCCCGCACGGTGCGGGCGAGTTCGTCGCCCAGGACCGCGCGCAGCATGCTCAGGCCCTGGCCGCGCCCCGGCCCGAGCAGCCCTTCGAGCAGCCCGAAGACGGAGTCGTCGGGGCCGGTGAGCGCGGCCGGGCGGATCAGGACCGTCTCGGTGTCGCGGTACCAGGGCCGCAGGACGACCGCCTCGCCGAGCCGGGTGAAGCCGTGCGCGTCGGCGCCCCCGGTCTCCGGGAGACCGTAGGCCTTGCGCAGTTCGACGGCCGTCGAGCCGCCCTTCTCCGTCCACTCGACGTCCAGGTCGAGCAGCAGCTCCGGGTCGCCGGCCCGGCCGCGCAGCGCGGTGAGCGCCTCGGGCAGCCGGGCGCGCAGCGGATGGCCGTAGGGCAGCACGTAGGCGAGCGCGGCCAGGGAGGTCACGGCGGTCGTGAGGTCGTGCCGCCCGGGCACCGCCTCCGGGTCCGCCCAGACGAGGCCGCCGTCGTGGCCGGGCCGCAGCACGGTGCTCCGGGCCAGCCACGGGGTGAGCGACGGGTTGAGCACGTCCTCGGAGTACCTGGCGCCCATGCCCGCGAGATCGGCGCCGACCTCCTCGGGCACGCGGACCAGCGAGCCGAGCCGCCGCGCCCATTCCCGGCCCGCGGCCGCGGTGTCCGGTCCGGTGGTCCACAAGGCGGCGGGGTCGGCCGGCAGCAGGGCGCCCATCAGGGCCGTGAGGTCGCCGGTCTCCAGGGCGGTCACCCGCACCCGGGCCGACTCGGCCTGCCGGGCCTTGAGTCCGAGCAGCGCCAGGGCCTCGGCGTCGGGCGACTGCGGCAGCCCGGCCAGCAGCACGGTGGCCTGCTGCGGGCCCAGACCGCCGCCGGTGGCGGCCACCAGGGCCTCGGGCGCCTCGGCCCGCCAGGGTGCGGCGCCCTTGTCCCGGACCAGCCGGGCGAGGCCGGCGAGGTCCTCGGCGGAGATCCCCGGGACGTACCGGCGTTCGCTCCGCGTCGTGAAGTGGGCGACCGCGCCGAACGCGCCGGTCGGATCGTGGTCGAGGGCCAGCCAGTTCACCCGGTTGTGCTGCCCGTCGACGCTCTCGGAACCGAGGACGATCACCGTACGGCCGCCCCGGCGCAGCACCTGGCCGGTGCGCGGCTGTTCGTCGTGCGGCTCGCTCAGCACGATCTCGCGCAGGGTCCCGTCCGCCGCGGTGAGCGGTCCTTCCGCGATCGCCTCGCAGAGCAGGAGCAGCGGTTCGCGCCGGTCGTCGGGCAGGGCGGGCGAGGCGGCGCGCACGGCGACGGCCCGCAGGACGCCCAGCACGGGCGGCCAGACCACGCCCTTGGCGGGGATGGTGTGTTCGTCGCTGACCCAGCCGTCGCCCAGGTCGGCGAGCTTCGGGCGGTCGGGCAGCGGCTTGCCCTCGGCGGGCCTGCCGGACAGCACGTGGTTCGCCGCCCGGATCTGGCGCAGGACGCTCCACCGCTCGCCGTACCACCAGCCGTGCAGGCCGACGATCCCGGACAGCGCCTGGTGCAGGGTGCGGTCGTCGCCGTGGCGCGGGCTGTAGTCGGCGAACATCTCCCGCGCCTCGGCGCCCGGCCCGCGGGAGCCCTCGGCGGGCGGCTTCGCGAAGGCGGTGGCCGACTGGACGACGCGCAGGGCCACGCGGACCAGGGAGGCGACGCCGGCCAGCAGCCGGCCGTCGGCGCAGCCGGGCAGGGCCCGGGTGACGGCGGCGAGCGCGACCTCGTCGGCCGGCGGCACGGCGGCCTTGGCGGCCTCGTCGTCTCCGGCGCGGTTCAGCGCCTCCTGCCGTTCGGCCAGGGCCCGCGCCGTGACCAGCAGCAGGTCGGCGGCCTGCTCGTCGGTCACCGCGCGCAGCGTCGCGGAGCCCCGCTCGTCACGGGGGCGCAGCGCGTGCCAGAAGGCCAGCGGGGGCACCAGCCGGGTGCCGGCGGCGTACTCGCTGCCGCGCTCGGCCGGCGTGACGCGGCCCAGCTCGCCGCCCGCGGAGGTGTCGTCGGCGGCGAACAGCCCGACCTGGCGCATGATCTGCGCCGCGACCGGCTCGGCACCGGGCAGCCGCAGCGCGCCGAGCGGCACGGCGCCCGCCCGGCCGTCGTGCGAGGCCGGCACGGAGACGGTGCGTCCGTCGGGCGTCCCGGCGACCCTGCGGGCGTCGGCGCCCTCGCCCTCGCTGCGCACCCAGCGGCCCAGTACGCGGCCGTCGGTGCCGAACGGGCTGTTCTCCAGGCCGGGTTGCAGCGGCAGCACCTCGCAGCTGCCGGTCAGCAGGGAGGCGTCCTCGCGGATGCCGGAGCGCAGCAGCGCGGGCAGCGAGGCACGGCCGTGCGTGCCGGTGGCCGGGTCGTACTCGAGCCACACCGTCTCCAGGCCCTGCCTGCCCTGGCGCCAGCAGGTGGTGCCGTCGCCGAGGACGGCGCGGCTCGGCGGCAGGACGGTGTCGCCGGGGTGCAGGGCGCGGCCACCGGTGGCGCGGCCGCCACCGGGCAGCGGGATCGAGGCGGTGTCGGCCTCGTGGCTGGACCACCAGCCGGGAAGCTGCTCCCCGCCGAGCTCGAACACCTCGGCGGGGCGGGCCGACCAGTAGCCGAACTGCTTGCTGCCCTGCCGCCACATCACCAGCAGCTCGCCGTCGACGTACCGGAACCGGGGGCGCTGCCAGCGGTCCGGCTCGTGGGGCAGTCGCAGGTCGTGCTCCAGCAGCACCTTCTCCGGACCCACGACGACCGCCTTGTGCCGGCGCACCAGGACCAGCGCGGGCCAGGCCTCGTGGATCGTCAGGGTGTTGTCCTCGCCCTTCCTGGTCTCGGCGTCGAGGAGTGCGAGCGCGTCGTCCAGGGCGGGCCAGCCCAGCTCGTCCATGATGCCCGCGCGCAGGGTGCGGCCGAGGAGCGGCGGGACCTGGTGCCCGGCGATGCGGGCGACGGCCTCCGGGTTGACGTCGAGGGCGACCTTCAGGAAGGGGCGCAGCCGCCCCAGGGCGGCACCGGCGCCGGGCAGCGCGGCCGCGCTGGTGTAGCCGTCGGCGGCGCCGTCGAGCCAGTCGCGCAGCACCCCGGAGAGGACGGGGTGGCCGGCCATGACCTTCAGCAGGTCGGCGCTCAGCCGTCCCTGGGACTCCGTGTCCACGGCCCGGTGCAGCAGCCGCCGCAGGCGCGGTTCGGCCGCGACGGCCGCCAGGTCACGGGCGCCGGTACGGGTGTCCTTCAGCCAGTCGGCGAGCGGCAGGTGCACGTTCACGCCCGGGCCCGGCGGCGTCAGCGGGACGCCCTCGGCCGCGCACAGGTCGAGCAGGTCGAGGTCGGCCCCGGCGTGCCAGCGGCCGGTGAACAGGTCCACGGGCCGGCCGGCCGCCCTGAGGTGCGGGGCCATCCGTCCGACGAGCGCCAGGGTGGCGGGCGAGCGGCGCGAGTGGGACCCGCCGTGCTTGCGGAACGACGCCCAGCTGCTCAGCCAGTCCGCCGGGTCGACGCCGTGCTCCCCGGCCGCCTCCGCGTCGGTCAGCAGCCGCTCGGCGCCGCACTCGTCGAGCACGGTCAGCCAGAACTCGTCGTCCTCGACCTCACGGCCGAGACCGGCCGGCATGATCTCCAGCAGACGGGCGCGGACGGCAGGCCGCCGCTCGGCCAGGACCGGCAGGACCGAGCGGTAGGAGTTCCAGAAGGACGCGGGCGCCCGGACCGCGGCGGGGGAGGCGATCAGGTCGGCGACCAGGGCGCACTCCTCGGTGTCCCGGTCCAGGCCCGCCGCCTTGAGCAGACCGCGCGCGTCCTGCGGCAGCGAGGCGTACGGCGGCATGCCGGCCGCGCAGCGCTCCACCGTGAGCTGCCGGAACTGCGCCCACGCGGCGGCCGGGTCGAGTCGCCGGGCGAGGTCCTTCACATGCTCCTTGAGGGCCTTGACGGTCAGTGCCCCGGCGAAGGCGAACTCCAGGAACACCGCCCGCTGCCGCTCCTCGTCCACGGTGAGCGCGTGCACCCGCTCGGCCTCGCGGGCCCTGCCGAAGAAGGCCGCCGCGTACGTGGTGTTCTCGTGCTGGAGGAAGACCCGCGCGGCCTGCTCGTAGAAGGTGGGCAGAAAGTGCGGCACGGCCCGGCCGAGCCGCTCGCCGAGCGCCTCGAAGCCGTCCTTGGCGTGGCCGGGGCGCGACTTGGCCTGCCGGGCGAGCCGTTCGACGTCCTTGACCAGGGCGAGCGCGTGGTGCCCGTTCCCCGGGTCGTTCACCAGCGCCCACGCCGGGAAGCCCAGCGTCTCCTTGCGGACCTGCCCGACCTCGGGCACCTCCGGCTCGCGGGCGAGGCCCAGGAACTCGAGCGCCAGGTCCTCCGCCTCACCGAGGGTGCCCGGGATCAGGCGCACCACCCGGCGGCCCTCCAGGGCGGGGTGGGTGTAGGTGCGCACGGTGAGGCCGTCGGCGTCCTCACGCGCGGTGCTGCCCGGGGGCAGGATCGCACCGGCGTCCAGCAGCGCGGCCGCGGTGGTCTCGTCGTACCCGGTGACGACCGTCATGCCGCACGCTCCTCGTCCTCGATGTCCCGCCCGGCGTACAGCGCCGCTGCCATGCGCATGCCCTCCGACCAGGCGACCGGGCCGACCTGACGGAGCTTCAGCGCGCGTCCGGCGGGATCGGTCCACACCAGCGGGCCGGTCTCGGTCTCCTCGTAGCCGTCGTAGTCGCCGACCCAGACGCGGGCCTCGGTGCCGCGGCCGTCCTCCAGGACGGAGCACACGGCGTGGCCGCCGCGCACGCGGTAGCCGAGCTGAGCGGCCCTGCCGTGCAGGAAGCGCAGCTCCTTGTACGAGCCGCCCGCGTACTCCTCCACCTGGGTGCCCTCGGGGTCGAGTCCGGCGGGGCGCCGCCAGACCTCGCGGAAGAGCTGCCCGGCACGCTGCTCGACGCCCAGCTCGACGGCGAACTCCCGCAGTTCCTCCAGGTCGTCGAGGAGGACCGGGTGGGGGACGCGGACCAGGCCGGGGGCGATGCGGACGGTGTCGCCGTCCAGGTCGACGAGGCCGAGGCCGCGCTCGGCGTCGGCGTCCCGCAGGAAGCCGGCCACCCGGCCGTCCTCGCCGGTGACGACCAGGTCGCGCAGGGCCGCCTGCCAGGCCGGGTCGGGCCAGACACGGGCGACGACGGAGAGCGGCACCGGCAGCGAGCGGACCATCCACCGCTCCACGTCGGCCAGGCACCGCCGCTCGTGCCGCTCCAGCCACTCGGCGAGCTGCCGCAGGCCCACGACCGCCGGGTCGTCGGTGAGCTTGGCGGGCACGGACTTCAGCCGTCGTCCGGCCGCGTTGCGGCACACCACCTTCCCGCTGTCGAGGGCGACCTCGTAGTCGCCGGCCGACACCCACCCCATACGTGCCTCCCCGCACCGCAATGATCAAGTGACGGGAACTGTAGGGCAGCCCACTGACAACGCCGCCCGGCCATGGGGAAGAGGGGGGAACCGATCTCGGGAGAGTGCGCGCCCGGCGCGTCAACCGCGCGGGCGCCGCGATGAGTTGCGCGACCAGAGGTGAGGCGGACGGCGACTCAGGCGTCCTTCTCCTTCTCCTTCTTCATGTTCTTGATCCGCACGGACTCCTTGCGGACCTCGGCCTGGGTGGCGCGCTCCTTCTCCAGCCACTCCGGCCGCTCCTCCTTGAGCGCCTCGATCTGGTCGGTGGTGAGCGCTTCGGTGACCCCGCCGCGGGTGAGGCCGGAGATGGAGACACCCAGCTTCGCGGCGACCACCGGACGCGGGTGCGGGCCGGTGCGCCGCAGCTCGCGCAACCACTCGGGCGGATTGGCCTGCAGCTCGTTCAGCTCGGCGCGCGTGACCACACCCTCCTGGAACTCGGCGGGGGTGGCGGGGAGGTACACACCCAGCTTCTTGGCCGCGGTCGCGGGCTTCATCGTCTGGGTGCTCTGCTGCGAACTCATGAGGTCAAGGGTATCGGCCGCGTGCCGCGCGGCCGACCACGGCCGGTAGCCTGGCCTGGTGACAGGCTCGCAGGAAACTCCGTCGTTCCGGCTCGCGTACGTCCCCGGAGCGACGCCCGCCAAATGGGTGCGGATCTGGAACGAGCGCTTGCCCGGCATCCCGCTCACCCTCGTCCAGGTCCCCTCCACCGAGGCGTCGGACGTGCTGCGGGCGGGCGACGCCGACGCCGGGCTCGTACGGCTGCCCGTCGACCGCGCCTTCTTCAGCGCGATCCCGCTGTACACCGAGGCCACGGTCGTCGTCGTCCCCAAGGACCACCTGATCACGGCCGCCGAGGAGGTGACCCTGGCGGACCTGGCCGAGGAGGTGGTCTTCCACCCCCTCGACGACGTCTTCGAGTGGGACCGCCCGCCCGGGGAGCCCGCCTTCGAACGCCCGGCGACGACGGCGGACGCCGTCGAGCTGGTGGCGGCGAACGTCGGCCTCCTGATCGTTCCGCAGTCGCTGGCCCGTCTGCACCACCGCAAGGACCTCACCTACCGGCCGGTCGTCGACGCGCCCCGGTCGAGCGTCGCCCTGTCCTGGCCGGAGGAGGCCACCACCGAGCTGGTCGAGGACTTCATCGGCATCGTGCGCGGCCGCACGGTCAACAGCACCCGGGGCCGTGCGGCGGTCAAGCCGGACACCGAGCAGAAGCGCGGGCAGGGGGAGCAGGGGAAGGCCCGGCAGAAGCCGGCGGCCGGCGCGAAGTCCACCAGTGGCAGGTCCACGGGCGGCAAGTCCGCGGGGCGCGCCGCCCGGGGCCGCACCGCCTCGAACTCCGGCCGTCCGGCCAAACGGGGGAAGCCGCGCAAGAAGTCGTGAGCCGACCCGGCCTGCGGTGACCCGGCCTGCGGTGACCCGGCCCGTGGTGACCCGGGCCACGCAGACCGTGCCTGCGCTGAGCGGCCCCCGCGTGCCGCGGCACCGCCGCCGACGCCGGCCGTGCCGTCAGGAGCCGGACCGTACCGTCTCCCCGGCGCCGTCCTCCTCCGCGCCCGACGGCCCCCACTCCCCGGTCCGCTCCGGCTCCGGGTGCACATGCCGTTCGCGCAGATCCGCGACCGCCAGCACCAGCGCGATCATGATGAGCCCCACGGCGGTGAGCAGTCCGAGCTGAATGGCCGTGGTGGAGCGGCCCTGGTGGGTGAGGTGCGCGAAGTACACCGCGCCCACCACCGCGATCCCGGCCGCCGAGCCGACGCGCTGGCCCGTCTGGAGGACCCCGCCGGCCGCTCCGGCACGGCGGACGGGCACCCGGGTGAGGGTGAGCGTCGTGTTCGGGGAGACCGTCAGACCGGAGCCGATGCCTCCGACGAGCATGGGCAGCGCCGTCGCCCAGCCGACACCCCGCCCGGGCACCAGTTCCACCGCCACGATCACCCCGAGCAGCCCCAGCGCCACGCCGCTCAGCCCGATGACGACGAGCTTGCGGCCGTAGCGCACCACCAGGCGGCCCCCAACGGCGGCGCCGACCGCCGAGGCGGCGGCGAAGGGCAGGACGGTGAGGCCCGCCGCCAGCGCGCTGTAGCCGACGGTGTTCTGCAGGAACAGCGTGTAGACGAAGAAGACCGTGGTGAAGCCCGCGAAGTAGGTCAGGCTGATCAGGGCGCCGAGCGTGAACGACCGCAGGGAGAACAGACCCAGGTCGACCAGCGGGGCCCGGCCGAGCCGCCCCTGCCGCCGCTCCCAGCCCCAGAACGCGGCCAGCAGCAGCCCGGCCACCGGGAACAGCGCCCACTTCTCCCGTCCGGTCCACTGCTGCTCCTGCACCAGGGGAAGCATCAGCGCGAGCACCCCTGAGCCGAGCAGCAGCACCCCGAAGAGGTCGAACGTCTCCCGCTTCGCCGTCCGCACCGGGAAGCGCGGCAGCAGTCGCAGGCCCGCGGCGAAGGCGGCCACGCCGATGGGCAGGTTGACGAAGAACACCCAGCGCCAGCCGTCGTCGGTCCCGACGGCGTCGATCAGCAGACCGCCCGCCAGCGGGCCCACCGCCGTGGAGATCCCGATGACACTGCCCAGCAGGCCGAAGGCCTTGGCCCGCTCGTCCCCCTGGAACATCTGCTGGATGAGTCCCGAGGTCTGCGGCGCGACCATGCCCGCCGCCGTGCCCTGGATCAGCCGGAACACCACCAGCCAGGACGGGCCGGGCGCGAGGCCGCACGCCGCCGAGGCCAGCGTGAACACGGCGAGCCCGAAGAGGAAGGCCTGGCGCCTTCCGTGCATGTCGCCCAGCCGGCCCGCCGGGACGAGGGCGAGCCCGAAGGTCAGGGCGTACCCGGAGACGACCCAGGACTGGGCGGCTTCGGAGGCGCCGAGGCCGCGCTCCATCGAGGGGAGCGCCACGTTCACGATCGAGGTGTCGAGCAGCGAGATGAAGCCCGCCGTGAGACAGACCGCGAGCGCCTTCCACCTCCGGTCGTCGGGGGCGGGCCGGGCCTGGACTGTGGTCATGTGATCACGCTAAGCAGCTATTTTGCCCCCCGCCACGCGAGGAGCGCGTCCGCGCACGGCGAAGGCCGGGGTCGAAGCACGGCTTGCGGCCGTCAGGCCCGGGCCGCCCGCCCGACCGACTCCACCAGCGGCAGCAGCCGGTACGGCACGCGCTCGCGCAGCGCCACCTCGGTGCGGGTGCGCACCACCCCGGGCATGCTGATCAGCTTCTGGATCACGTCCTCCAGATGGGCGTTGTCCCGTCCCACCACGCGGGCCAGCAGATCCCCGCCGCCCGTGATGGAGAACGCCTCGACGATCTCGGGGACCGCGGCCAGCGCGTCACCCACGTCGTCCAGATGGCCCTGGGTGACCTCGATGTGCACGAACGCCAGCACCGGGTGGCCGAGCGCGGGCGGGGAGAGCGTGGGTCCGGTGCCCGTGATCACGCCGTCCCGCTCCATGCGGTCGAGGCGGGCCTGGAGCGTGCCCCGCGCGACGCCGAGGACGCGGGCGTACTCACGCACGCTGGTACGCGGCTGTTCCAGCAGCAGCCGCAGGATGCGGGTGTCGAGTTCGTCCACGCTCATGAAGCCCGACTGTACCAATGGCCCACACCCGCGCGGATCCCGTGTACCGCCCCACCTGGTCCGTTGGCATTCCGGCGGCCCGCCGAAGTCCCTCCGTGCTGTGCCACTGGCCCAGTGATTCGGGGCTGACTTGAGCCAGTGACCTCCGGGATGCTCTCATGGACCCGTCGATGGCGCTGCGGATCCCGCGGCGCCTTTTTCGTGCGGAATGGCCACAAGGGGGCGGACAGCAGTGCTGAAGAGGGTGTTCGTGGCACCGGACCCGGGGCGGACGCGACTGCGTTTCGCCGCGCGGGCGGTGCTCGGCATCGGCCTGGCGGTCGTGGTGTGCGGGGCCGCGGGGCACTCGCTGCCGGGAGCGGTCACCGGCGGGCTCGCCGCGCTGCTCGCCCTGTTCACCGTCGCCGACCCCACCGTGCGCGGCCAGGCGGTCACCACCGCGCTGCTGCCCGCCGTCGGCCTGCCCGTGCTCGCCGCCGCCGCCGAGCTGCACGGCCTCCCGGTGGCGCGGGACCTGGCCTTCCTGGCCGTGGTCGGCGCCGGCGTGTACGCCCGCCGCTGGGGCCCGCGTGGCCACAGCCTCGGCGTGTTCGCGTTCATGACCTTCTTCGTCGCGCAGTTCCTGCACGCCACGCCGGGCCAGCTGCCCGAGCTGTACGCCGCCGTCCTGCTGTCCGTGCTCAGCGCGGCCGCGGTGCGTTTCGGCCTGTGGTGCTACGAGCGACGGCTGCCCGCCCCGGTCGCGCCCGCGCCGCCCGCCGGGTCCGGACTGGCCCGCGTGACCACCCGGCAGGCGGTCCAGGCGGTGGCGGGAGCCGGGTTCGCACTGGTCGTCGGGCAGCTCGTCTCCGGCCAGCGCTGGTACTGGGCCGTGGGCGCCACCTGGTGGGTCTTCGTCAACACCGCCTCGCGCGGCGAGACCCTGGTACGCGGATTCCGGCGGGTCCTCGGCACCGTCATCGGTATCGGCCTCGGCCTGCTCGTCGCCCTGCCCGTGCACGGCGCGCCCGTCCCCACCGCGGTCCTCGTCGCCGTCGCCGTCTTCGGGATCTTCTACACGGCCGCCGTCTCCTACACCTGGATGATGCTCTGGGTGACCCTGCTCGCCGAGCTGCTCTACGGTCTGCTCGGCGTCCTCGGCCCCGGCCTGCTCGCCCTGCGCCTGACCGAGACCGCGGTCGGCGCCCTCGGCGCGATGCTCGCCGTGCTGTTCGTCCTGCCGGTCACCACCCACGCCACCACCGACGCCTGGATCCAGCGGGCCCTGCGCTGCGTGCACGCCTGCACCGGGGAGGCCGCCGCCCGGCTCGCGGGCTCGGCTACGGCCGACCCGGCGCCCCGCGTGGCCGAGTTGGAGCAGCTGCTCGGCCGGGTACGGCTCTCGGTCGCCCCGCTGGTCCACCCGCTGAACCCGATGCTCGGCCGCAAGCGGCGCGCCCGCCGGGTCCTCGCGCTTCTCGACGACTGCGCCCGCGAGGTCCGGGGCCTGGTGGCCGTCGCCGCCGATCCCGAGGCGTCCCACGACGCCCGGCTCGCCGCCGCCTGCTGGCGGGTGGAGGCCGCGGTCGAGGCGCTCACCGAGGGCGGTTCCGACCACGTCCACCGGCCCGCGGAGGCCCCGGCCGAGCCGGCCCTCGCCCACCTGCACGGCCTGGAGCGCGCGCTCGCCGAGCTGGCCGAGCCGCTGCGGGCACCGTCCGGGTCACCGCTGGTCGGCGCCTGAGCGAACGGGCCGCGGGAGCAGCCTGGGGGAACACCACCGGTGTTGGTCTAGACCGAACGTGATCGACTGCTACCGTCGGCACTGGGTCCGACCGAGAGGGGACAGCGGTGGCAGAAGGCGGTAGGCGGCACAGGGCGTTCATCGGCTCGTTCACGGCGGCCGGCGGGCCGGGGCTGGTGATCGCGGACGTCCGTCCGGCGGACGGCGCGCTGAGCCTCACCGGGGGCCTCGGCACCGTGCCCGACCCCTCCTACCTGGCCCTCTCTCCCGACGGGAGCATGCTCTACGCGGTCAGCGAGACCGCCGACGGCGCTGTCGCCGCCTTCCGCGTCGGCGGCGACAAGCCGGAGCCCGCCGGGCCGCCCGTCCCGGTCGACGGCAGCGGGCCCACCCACCTCAGCCTGCACGCCGGGCACGTCCTGACCGCCAACTACGGCTCCGGCAGCGTCAGCGCCGTACCGGTGCGCCCCGACGGCACTCTCGCCCCGGCGCCCTCGGGGCAGCTCCAGCACACCGGCTCGGGCCCGCACGACCGCCGCCAGCGCGGCCCGCACGCCCACCAGGTGCAGCCGGACCCCACCGGCCGGTGGGTGGTCAGCGTCGACCTCGGCACCGACTCGGTCCGCGTGTGCACCCTCGACGGCGGCACTCCGGTCCTGCACCGCGAGATCGCCCTGCGCCCCGGCTCAGGCCCCCGCCACCTGGCCTTCCACCCGGACGGCGAGCACGCCTACGTCGTCAACGAACTCACCCCGACCGTCACGGTCTGCCGCTGGGACGCCGCCGTCGGCTCCCTGAAGCCGCTGACCGAGGTCCCGGTCCTGCCCGGCGCCCCCGCCGGCGACGCCTACCCCTCGGGCATCGTGGTCTCGCCCGACGGCCGCTTCGTGTGGACCGCGACCCGCGGCGAGGACGTCCTGTCCGTCCTCGCGGTCGAGGGTGACGGACTCCGGCTGACCGGCACGGTGCCGTGCGGCGGGCACTGGCCGCGCGCGCTGGCCGAGCACGGCGGCTTCCTCTACGCGGCCAACGAACGCTCCGGCGACGTGACCTGGTTCGCCGTCGAGGAGCGCACCGGGATCCCGCGCTACGACGGCTCCGTCGAGGTCGCGGCGGCCTCCTGCGTCGTCTTCGGCTGAGCGCGTCGAGCGCGTCGCCCTCGGCTGAGCCCCGCACCCAGCGACGGGGCGGCCCCGTACCACCAGCGGGGCCCGCCCCACGAACGGCCGAGGGCCCGCTCCGGTGGCTGGAGCGGGCCCTGCGTCGTGCGGGTGCCGTCGGCGTCAGCGGACCGGGGTCCCCTGCGGCTGCGGGGCGATGCCCAGGGCGGTCGTGTACTTGGCGAGCGCGAGCTTGCCGATCGCCGGGTAGGCGCCCAGCGGCTCGGCCATGGCGCAGCCCGCCTCCTCGGCGGCCGCCGCCGACAGCGCCGGGTCGATCTCCGGGCCGACCAGGTACGGGGCGAGGGCCAGCTGCTGCGAGCCCGAGGCACGCAGCTGCTCGGCGACCGAGGAGATCGAACCCTCCTGGTCAAGGGCCGCAGCCATCACCGGCACGGCCAGGCGCGCGGCGAGCAGCATGCCGGTGATCCCGGCCGCCTGCACGGCCTCCTCGCCGCCCACGGAGGCCAGGATGATGCCGTCGGCGGCGGTGGCCACCGTGAACAGCCGGGCGCGGTCGGCACGGGCCAGGCCCGCCTCGGACAGGCGCACGTGCAGAGCCTCGGCGAGCAGCGGGTGCGGGCCGAGGACGTCGGTGAGGTCGGCGGCGACCCGGCTGTCCATCACCGACTGGCGGATCTGGCGCAGCAGCGCGCTGTCCGGGCCGGCCAGCAGCGGGACGACGACCGCGACGGGGCCGTCCGGCTCCTTGACCTCGAGACCGGCGGCGACGGCCTGCTCGAAGCGGGCGGAGCGCTCCTCGGCGGCGCGGGTCAGCACGGCCCGCAGGGTGGGGAACTCGGCGTCGTCCCCGTCCACGAACCCGATCCGGGCATCCAGGCCGGGCAGCTCGGAGCGGGCGATGCTCACGACCTCCTCGGCGAGGCTGCGCGTGGCGGCGCTGGGCGCGCCGGGCACCGCGAGGACGAGCGCGGGCGCGCCCTCGGGAGCCACCAGCGGTTCCGGTCGGCGGTGCCGTCCGGGCTGGCGGGGTCGCGGCATTCGTACTGGCAGGCCGGACGCGGGCCCAGTGGGGGAGCTCATGGCGCCGCATGTTACTTGTTTCCTGGGCTCCCCTGTTCGGGGAGGGTGCAGGTGAGCGGTATCCGTCCGGTTTTGTCTGATGAGTTACGCCCGCTTGTCACATGTTCCGGGCACTTGCCGGGCACATGCGCGATGAAGGGGATCAATCCCCTTTTGCGGGGGCCACGTAGAGCAGGGCCGGCTCACCCGGCAGAGCGAGCCGTCCGGCCGCCAGCTCGGTCGCGATCCGGACACATCCGTGCAGCGGATCGCCCTCGGCCCGCACCGCACGGGCGTGCGGCAGCCGGTCGGCCACCTCCTCGCGCAACGGCACGAGCAGCGGGTCGCCCAGCCGGAGGAGACCGCCGGTGAACGCCACTTCGGGCGCACCGGACGCCGGGCACACCGCAGCGGCGGACTCGGCCATGTTCCGCGCGGCCGCGCGCAGGATCGCGGCGGCGACCGGGTCGTGCGGGGCTTGCTCGGCGACCCGGGGTGCGAAGGAGGCCAGCATCGCGGGGCGGTCGGTGCGCGGGTAGAGCCGGCCGGGCAGTTCCCGTACCGGCCCGAACTGCTCCTCGGCGGCCGCCAGTAGAGCCGTCGAGCCGCCGTCCCGGCCGTCGTGGGCGCGCAGCGCCGCCTCCAGACCGGCCCGCCCGATCCAGGCACCGCCACCGCAGTCGCCCAGCAGATGTCCCCAGCCGTCCGCCCGACGCCAGCCGGTCAGATCGGTGCCGAGGGCGATGAGACCGGTGCCCGCGGCGACGACGGCGCCCGGACGGGGCCCCAGGGCGCCCACGTAGGCCGTCACCGCGTCGGCCGCGAGTGCCACCGCACGCGTACCCAGCTCTCGCTCGAGCGCGCCGGGCAGTTCGGCGCGCAGGGCGTCGCCCAGGCTGGCGAACCCGGCGGCGCCGACGACGGCCGTGCCCAGCTCGTCGACCCCGGCCCGTTCGGTCAACGCCTTGGCCAGGGGCAGCAGTTGCGCCATCAGGTGGTCGGGGTCGATGCCCCGGGCGCCGGTGCGGACCGGCTCCCGCGTCTCCCCGGAGGCCGTCGGCGGGCGGCCGGGAACCCCGACCGCGACCCGCAGACCGGAGCCGCCGGAGTCCACGGCCAGATAGCCGGGGGCGGTCACGGCAGACGCCAGTCCACCGGCTGTCCGCCCTGCTCGATCAGCAGGTCGTTGGCCCGGCTGAACGGCCGCGACCCGAAGAAGCCGCGGTCGGCCGACATGGGCGAGGGGTGCGCGGACTCCACGGCGGGCAGCCGGCCCAGCAGCGGGCGCAGATTGCGGGCGTCGCGGCCCCACAGGATGGACACCAGGGGCTTGCCGCGCGCGGCCAGCGCCCGGATCGCCTGCTCGGTGACCTCCTCCCAGCCCTTGCCGCGGTGGGCGGCGGGACTGCGCGGTGCCGTGGTCAGCGCCCTGTTGAGCAGCAGCACGCCCTGCTGGGTCCACGGGGTGAGGTCGCCGGTGGACGGCTGCGGCAGCCCCAGGTCGGCGTGCAGCTCCCGGAAGATGTTGATCAGGCTCGGCGGCAGCGGGCGTACCTCGGGCGCGACCGAGAAGGACAGTCCCACCGCGTGTCCCGGGGTGGGATACGGGTCCTGACCGACGATCAGGACCCGCACCTCGTCGAAGGGCTGCTGGAAGGCGCGCAGCACATGCGCTCCGGCGGGCAGGTAGGTGCGTCCGGCGGCGATCTCCGCGCGCAGGAAGTCGCCCATCTCGGCGATCCGCCCGGCGACGGGTTCCAGGGCCTTCGCCCAGCCCGGTTCGACGATTTCATGCAAGGGTCGTGGTGCCACGGGCGTCACCCTACTGCCGTACGGGCAGCGGGGATCAACCGGTGGCCAAGGCCGTCAGGTCCCCCCGCCGGACTCATCCGATCACCGCGGCCCGCACGCACAGCACGTCCGGCAGGTGGGAGGCGAGCTGCCGCCAGCTGTCGCCGTCGTCGGCCGACGCGAAGACCTCGCCGTTGCGGTTGCCGAAGTACACGCCCGCCGGGTCGGCGTCGTCGGTGCACAGGGCGTCCCGCAGCACCGTGCCGTAGTGGTCCTCCTGCGGCAGCCCCGACGACAGCGGCTCCCAGCTCTTGCCCGCGTCCTGGGTGCGGAAGACCCGGCAGCGGTGGTCGGCGGGCACCCGGTCGGCGTCGGCGTTGATCGGGAAGACGTACGCGGTGTCGCCGCGGTGCGGATGGGCGGCCACCGCGAAACCGAAGGTCGACGGCAGGCCCGCGCCGATGTCGGTCCACTGCGCGCCCGCGTCGTCGCTGCGGTACACGCCCCAGTGGTTCTGCAGGTACAGCCGGTCCGGGTCGGCCGCGTCCCGGACGACCTTGTGCACGCACTGGCCGAACTCCGGGCTCGGGTCCGGCAGGAACACCGCGGAGACCCCGGAGTTGGACGGCGACCAGCTCGCCCCGCCGTCCACGGTGCGGAACACCCCGGCGGTGGAGACGGCCACCGTCACCGAGCGTGGGTCGCGTGCGTCGGTGAGCACGGTGTGCAGCCCCTCACCGCCGCCGCCCGGCACCCAGCGGGAGCGGGTCGGGTGCTCCCACAGGGGGCGCACCAGCTCGAAGCTCTCCCCGCGGTCCTCCGAGCGGTACAGCGCGGCCGGTTCCGTGCCCGCGTACACCACGTCCGGCTCGGCGGCGGCCGGGTGCAGCTGCCAGACCCGCTCCAGGGAAGCCCCGGTGTCCTTGGGGAACTTGACCGCGGGCCGGGCGGGCTCGGTCCAGGTGCGGCCCAGGTCGTCGGAGTGGAACACCGACGGGCCCCAGTGCGCGCTGTCACCGCCCGCGAGCAGCCTGGTCGTGCCGCCGCGGGTGTCGACGGCGACCGAGTAGATCGCCTGGGCGTTGAAGCAGGGGCGGTCGTCGAACTCCCAGGCGCCGCCCCGGCGCCGCCCGATGAACAGGCCTTTTCGGGTGCCCACGGCGAGCAGGACCTCGGTCATGCCGATCACCTCCGGGACGTCTTCGTCCAGGTCGTCGTCAGATATCGGCCAGTCTGCACCCCGCCACTGACAGTCGGCCCGAGGACACGCGTCGCCGCAGGTCGGCGCGGTGCGGACGGCCCCTTGCGGAGACCGGCGAGGTCCGTTGCGGCATGTGCCTGCGCGAAAGGGGTGTCTCGTGCGACCGTCGGTGGGACGGCTCGTCGTGAGCAAGGGACCGGCCCCGCCCGTATGGGAGGTCGGTCCGGCCTGTCGGTGCGCTCGTGAGGAGGATGCCTTTGATGGCGTTCCGTGGTCCCAAGGTGTGGCTGTGGCGCTGGCGGCGCAATCCGCTCAGGCGCCGGGCCGACGTGGTCGAGGCATGGGTGGTGCTCGCCGCCTGGCTGCTGACCGTGGTGGCCGGTGTGCTGGCGGGCCTCGTGGCGGCCCGCTCGGTGGAGCACGGACTGGCCCGGGAGCGTGCCGCCTGGCACCCCACCGTCGCCCACGTCGTCGCGAAGGCACCGGGCAGGGCCACCGCGGAGAGCGCCGACGCCGAGCGGGTCTGGGCCGAGGTGCGCTGGGCCGGCGCGGACGGTGCGGCGCACTCCGGCCAGGCCCGGGTGGCGCCGGGCAGCAAGGCCGGGACCCCGGTCACCGTCTGGACGGACCAGCGGGGGCACCTGGTCACCCGGCCCACCACCGCCTCCGAGGCCACCCTCCGGGCCACCCTGACGGGCGGCCTGGTCGGGCTGAGCGCCGCGGCCGTGCCCTTCGTCGGCGGGCTCGTCCTGCGCGGCCGCCTGGAGCGCCGCCGCATGGACCGCTGGGACGCCGAGTGGGCCCGGCTCGGCCCGCAGTGGGGCCGGACGGCCGGCTGAGCCGCCCGGCGGGTCCAGGGGGCTACAGCCCCTCCAGGACCTCCCGGCAGGCTCTGAGCAGCGCCTCGTCCTCCGGGATGGCATGGCCGCCGTAGCCGCCCTCGCGCGCCATGAGGCGCCGGGGGTCGGCCAGTTCCGCGGCCACGAGGTCGCGCAGGGGCCCGGCCGCCGGGCCCATGGCGGCGAGGCACCGGGCGACGGCGGCCCGCCCGCGCGGGTGCCGTGACCAGGCGGTCCGGAGCACCGGCAGCACGGGTTCCGGGTCCCGGCCGATGTGCCACAGCGCGCACGCGGCCGACAGCCGCAGCCGCACCGGTCCCGAACGGGCCGCCCGGCCCAGCTCCGGCAGGGCGGAGCGGGCGGCCGGACCGAGTCTGCCCAGCTGCCGGGCGGCCTGGGCGCGGCCGACCGGCTCACCTTCCGTCAGCTCCCGCAGCAGAATGGGCAGAACGACGGAGGCGTCGCCGTCCGCCGACCACAGGGCGCCCGCGGCGGCGGCCGCGTGCCGGGAGCCCAGCTGCGCGCGCAGCGCCGGTGCCGCCTGCGCGGTGGCCCCGAGGGCGTCCAAGGTCTCGATGGCCGGTCCGGCGACGGTGCCCCGGGGCCCCTGGCCGGCCGGGGTACCGGACAGCAGGCGCAGCACCTCGGGCGCGGCGTCGGGGTCACCGATGGCCCTGAGCGCCGCCAGCAGCGGGGCGGCGCGGGTGCCGGCGTCGGGGGAGTCGAGGGGGATCCGGCCGAGCCGGTGGCGCAGTGCGGAGGCCAGCGGTGCCGCGGCCGGTCCCAGGTGCGCGATCTCGTACCCCAGGCCGGCCGGCGGGAGCGGGCCGGCGAGCAGGTGGGACAGGACCGGCAGGGCCCGTGGGTCGCCGCTCCTGCAGAGGGCCTTCAGCGGGGCGCCGAGGGTGGCCGAGCCGCGTTCCCAGCGGCGGGTCCACAGGTCGGGCCGGGCGGTCACCAGTGCGTGGAGGTCGTCCGCGGCGGGCGCGGCCAGGGCGAACAGCTCCGCCAGGGCCGACACCGCCACGTCGCGTAATCGGTCCTGGTCGGTGCCCAGTTGGGCGCCGATCAGGGCCACCGGACCCGCGTGGTCGCCTCGCCAGCCGCGGAACAGCCCGGCCGCCATGCACACGGCGTTGCACCGGTCCACCGGGTCCGGGCTGCGCAACTGCCCGTCGAGCAGGGCGGTCCGGTCGGCGGTCCGGTCGCCGAGCGCGGTGTGCAGGGTGCGCAGCAGCCGGGCGCCCTCCTCGTCGGAGGGTCGCAGTCGCCGTATCCGGCCCACGAGGCTGTCGGGGCGCGTCCGGTGCGGGGACCGGTCCTGGCGGGCCGACCGGTCCCGCAGCAGCCGTACGGCCGTGGGCACCAGGTCGGCCGGGAGCCGCTCGGGGGCCACGAGCGCGAGCTGTCCGAGAGCCGCCAGCCGTTGCCCCGGGTCGTGCGGCGGGGCGCTCTGCGCGGTCAGCAGGTCCACCGCGGCCGTGTGCGCCGGGTATCTGCGGGCGAAGAGGCCGAGTGCCTCGGTCAGCGCGAGCCGGACCCGCTCGTCCCGCTCGACCGGGATCCGCCGGCGCAGCAGCTCCAGGACCCGGGCCGGGCCGTGGACGAACCGGACGACCGCCCCGGCCGCCGCGCGGCGCACCCCCGGGTCCGGGTCCGCGAGCAGGGAGACGAAGACCTCGGCGTGGGCGCCCACGGCCTCACGCGCGCGTGCGTCCCCGCTCTCCGACCCCAGTCTGACCAGTAGTTCGACGATGCAGCCGCGGTCCGGCACCGCCTCGCGGACCGCGATCGAGCACAGGAAGGGAACGCAGGCCAAAGTCGAGTCGTACACGTTCCCCTGGTGGTGCACCGCGCCGTACATGCCGTCCAGCGCGCTGTGCCGCTCGGCGGCGTCGCAGGAGGCCAGCTGCCGCAACCATGCGGGCACGTCCTCCGCGCTGCCGTGCGCGTGCCGCAGCGAGGCCCAGTCGACCTCGTCGATCCCCGTGAACACGTTGTCCTCCCCAGACGAGTGCCACCTGATCGCGAGTGTGCACCACGGCACTGACAACGAAACGGAACCGCGCGCTGACTGTGTGCGATCCGTCGGCTGTCACCGGCCACCGGGCGCGCTCGGGCCCGGTGGCCGGACAGAGGGGTCACTTCCGGCCGGGGAGGGCCCGCTCCAGAATGGCGTCGAGGTCCGTTCCCGAGGACAGCGTGCCGAACGCGTGCCCCCAGTCGCCCGCGAGCCGGCTCGCGCAGAAGGCGTCCGCGACCGGGTGCGGGGCGTGCCGGACCAGCAGTGAGGCCTGGAGGGCGAGGGCCATCCGCTCGACCAGCCGGCGGGCGCCGCTCTGGTCGGTTCCGGCCAGCTGGTCCTTCAGGCCGGCCACGGCCGTGTCCAGGCGGGCGTCCGCCCCGCGCGCGAGGGCGAGTTCGGCGAACAGGGCCTCGGCGGTGTCCGGTTCCCGGCCCAGGGCGCGCAGCACGTCCAGGGCGTTGACGTTGCCCGAGCCCTCCCAGATGGACAGCAGCGGCGCCTCCCGGTAGTGGCGGGGCATGCCGGAGTCCTCCACGTACCCGTTGCCACCCAGGCATTCCAGCGCCTCCGCGGTGAACGCAGGGCCCCGCTTGGTGACCCAGTACTTGCCCACGGCGGTGGCGATCCGCCGGAAGGCCCGCTCCCCGGCGTCGCCGCGCACGGCCCGGTCCGCCGCCCCGGCCAGCCGCAGCGTGAGCGTCGTCGCGGCCTCCGACTCCAGCGCGAGATCGGCCAGTACGTTACGCATCAGCGGCTGGTCGAAGAGCCGCGCGCCGAACGCGCTGCGGTGGCGCGCGTGGTGACCCGCCTCGACGAGCGTCTTGCGCATCAGGGTCGCCGAGGACATCACGCAGTCGAGACGGGTGCAGTTGACCATCTCGATGATGGTCTTCACGCCCCGCCCCTCGGGTCCGACCAGCCAGGCCACCGTCCGGTCGAACTCGGGCTCGGAGGAGGCGTTGGAGCGGTTGCCGAGCTTGTCCTTCAGCCGCTGGACGCGGAAGGTGTTGCGGCTGCCGTCGGGCAGGATCCGGGGCACGAGGAAGCACGACAGCCCGCCGGGGGCCTGCGCGAGCACCAGGAAGACGTCGCACATCGGCGCCGACGTGAACCACTTGTGCCCGCGCAGCGTGTACACACCGGGCTCGCCGGTCGGCGTCGCGGTGGTGGTGTTCGTCCGGACGTCGGAACCGCCCTGCTTCTCGGTCATGCCCATGCCGGCGAGGAGGCCCGGCTTCTCGGTGGGCACCCGCAACCCGGGTTCGTACGCGCGGCTGGTCAGCAGCGGTTCGTAGACCTTGGCGAGATCCGGCTGGGCGCGCAGCGCGGGGACGGCGGCGTACGTCATGGACGTCGGGCAGCCGTGTCCGGCCTCCGTGTGCCCCCAGACGAGCCCGCCCGCCGTGCGCGCCACGTGCGCGCCGGTCCTGTCGTCCGCCCACGGGGCACCGGCCAGTCCCTCGGCGACCGCGGTCCGCATCAGGTGGTGCCAGCTCGGGTGGAACTCGACCTCGTCGATCCGGTGGCCGTACCGGTCGTGGGTGCGCAGCTCCGGCTCGTGCCGGTTGGCCAGCTCGCCCCACTCCTGGGCCTCCTCGCTGCCGGCCCGCAGCCCGAGCCGCCGGAGGTCGTCCTCGGCCCATCCGGCGCCCTCCCGGCGCAGCCCTTCCAGCAGGGCCCGGTCGTCGGAGGCGTCGTACGGGGCCAGGGGCGGGGCCTGGTTGGTGACGTCGTGGGTGGCGTACTGCGGCTGGGGCGCCGACTGCGCGGGTGTCGAGACCATGGGCTCATGTTGCACTCATTCTGCGGCTGTAGCAACGATGCAATACATGCCGGAACATGCGACGCCGGACGGATCCGGGGCGCACGTACAGTGGGTGCCCATGCGCATGAACGTGCCGGTGGAGCCGGGCCGGACGGGGCCGCGGCCGCTGTCCGCGCGGTCGGTCGTGCTCAGCCTCCTGCTGGGCGTGCACCCGCCCGAGCTGCCGGTGCGGGACCTGGTCCGGCTGGTGGAGCCGTTCGGCGTCGGCGGCTCCACCCTGCGGGCCGCGCTGAGCCGCATGACGGCCGCGGGGGACCTGCGCCGTACGGACGCGGTCTACGGGCTCAGCGACCGGTTGCTGGCCCGGCAGCTCCGCCAGGACGAGGCGCTGCGGCCCCGCACGCGCGCGTGGGACGGCGACTGGGACATGGTGGTGATCACGGCGACCGGCCGCGGCCCCGCGGAACGAGCCGAGCTGCGGGCCCGGTTGACCGCCCTGCGGCTGGCCGAACTCCGCGAGGGTGTCTGGCTGCGTCCGGCCAACCTGCTCAGGCCGCTGCCGGCCGGCCTCGCGCGCGTCGCCCTGTCCTACACCGCCCGCCCTGAAGGGTCCGCGCACGAGCAGGTCGCCCGGCTGTGGCCGCTGGACGCGTGGGCGGCCACCGCCCGGGCCCTGCTCGCCGAGGCGGAGGGCGCCGGCCGGCCGGCCGCCCGCCTCGCCGCCTTCGCCGCGGTCGTACGTCACCTGCTCACCGATCCGGTGCTGCCGGCCGGACTGCTGCCCGCCGACTGGCCGGGGGAGGAGCTGCGCACGGCCTACGCCGGCTACCAGCGGGAACTGGCGGTCTCCCTGGGGGCCCGGGGGCAGGAGGCGTGAGCGGCCGCGGACACCGGTGGGCCGCCGCCCGCGAGGGACGGCGGCCCGCTGCCGCCTACTTGTAGGTGATGTCCGAGGACGCGTACTTGCAGTACGTGCTGTCCGGGCCGGTGCCGTTCTTGGACGGCTCGGCGCCCGTGTTGTTGCCGATGTACTTCTGGCAGGGAACGATCTTCTTGCCGCTGTCCCCGACGACGGTGATGTTCCGCAGGGTCGCGCTGTCGCCGTAGTTGGTGTTGATGCCGACGAGCGCGGAGCCCTTGTACGTCGCCTCGATGCCGCTGAGGTTGATCGTCCGCTTGTACTGCGTCTTGCAGTTGCCGCACGAGCGGACCAGTTTGCCGAAGTTCTTCACCGCGAAGCCGGACACGTCGAGCGTCCCGGCGCCGTTGAACTGGAACACCTTGTCGCCGGCCTCCTTCGCCCCGCCGCCGGTCACGGTGTAGACGTTGGACGAGGAGGAGCCGAGGAAGGTGGCCGCGTCCTCGCCGACGTCCTCCCACCACACGTTCTGCAGTGTGCAGCCGCCCAGACAGTGGATGCCGTCGGCGGCCGGGGCGCCGATGATCACGTTCTTCAGCACCGTCCCGGGGGCCAGTTCCAGGATCGGGTCCTGGCTCTCGCTCTGCCCGTCGGTGCCGAGGTCGCCGGTACCGTACAGGCGCTTCATCCCGTAGTCCTTGGTGCCGGACAGCGAGATGGTGGCGGAGACCGCCTGGCTGCCGTTGGCCGTGGGCCAGGTGGCCGCGCCCGCCGGTCCGCTTGATGTCATGATCATGCCAAGTACAAGCCCGGCCGCGGCGAGTCCGCCCAGCAGGGCGCGCCCGGAACCGGTGCGCGCGGGTGCTCGTGAGGTCATGTCCCGAATGCCTTCCTCGGTGTGGGGATGGTCAGATCCGTCCGGTGCCCGCGCCGGCGGTCACCGAGGCGGCGACGCCGGACGCCGGCTCGGCGGTGTAGCCGTAGGGCGGGCTGGTGAAGGTGCCGGTCCGCGAGACCTCGGTGGCGGCTCCGCCGAGGTCGTTGCCGCGCAGGTTGGCATAGCCGTCCACGTCGCTGTCGCGGCTGGTGGTCACCGCGACCTGGGTGTCGCGGAAGACGTTGTTCTCGACCAGCATCTGCGCGCCCATCCGCGAGTGCACGGCGGTCTCGGCGCCGACGACGTAGTTGTCGTAGAAGTGCCCGGTGCCGAAACGCAGACTGGGGACCCGGGAGTTGACGTTGTAGAACCAGTTGTGGTGGTACGTCACCCGCAGGTGCCCGGTGTCCTCGCTCGCGTTGCTGTCGCTGTGGCCGACGAGCGAACCCTTGTAGTGGTCCTTGAAGGTGTTCCACGAGACCGTGACGAAGTCGGACGCGTGCGTGATGTCGAGCAGACCGTCGTAGTAGTCCTTCCCGTGGTCGCGGTCGGACGAGAGGGAGTTGTGGTCGATCCACACCTTCGTCGAGGACTGGACGGTGATCGCGTCGGTCTTGGCGGCCTTGCTGATCACGAGGTTGCGCAGGACGACGTTGGTGACCTTCTTCAGGCGCAGTCCGCCGCCGGTGAAACCGGACGACGAACCGACGCCCAGCACGGTGGTGTTGGAGCCGACGTCGACCTGACCGCTCAGTGTGATCAGGCCGTTGACCTTGACCACCTTCGCGGTACCGCCGGTGACGGCCGCCTTGAAGGCGTCCGGGGTGGAGACGGTCACGGCGCTCGCGCCGCCGCCGCCGGTCGTCCCGGCGCCGAAGCCGACGGGTGAGGAGTCGGTGGCCCCGGCCGTCTGCGGCAGCGCGAGCGCGGCGGCGGTGCCCAGCGCCACGGCGGCGGCCGCCGATCCGATGAGTCGTTGCGTTCGCATGAGGGGGCGTCCCTTCAAGTGGGGGCTATGGAATGTGTACGTGAACGACGTACACCATGTGGAACGCACTTGCGGGATCAGGGTGGTGTGAGCGGGGATTTCGGTGGCCCACGGTCACGCTGATGAACGGGACCGTAAAGGGAAAGCGCTTTCTGGTCAACGCTCCGCGCAGCACGGTTTTCGGTCAGTGACGGGGGCGGGCCGAGGCGGGTCGGGGATCGGCTAGGCGGTCCGCGCCGCGCCCATCAAGGTGTCCCAGTCGGCCAGTTTGACCACGCCGCGGCCCAGCCGGGCACCCAGTTCGGCCTCGGCGCGCTCGATCGCCTGCCAGCCCGCCCACGGCACCGGTTCGAGGCCCGCCGCCCGCAGCGCGGGGAGCGCGTCCTCCGGCACCTCGGTACGCGCGAGCGCGGGCGCGTCCGCGAGGAGGGCGGTCGCCGTCTCCTTGGCGCACGGCCGGTTGGTGCCGATGACACCCGTCGGGCCGCGCTTGATCCATCCGGCGACGTACTCGCCCGGCGAGGTGACGCCGTCGCGCAGCACCCGGCCCTCCCGGTGCGGCACGGTCCCGTTCCCGGGGTCGAACGGCAGCCCCTCCAGGGGGACTCCGCGATAGCCCACCGAGCGCAGCACCAGCTGTGCCGGCACGTCCTCGTACCGTCCGGTGCCCGTCACGCCGCCGTGCCCATCCGGCGCCGTCCGCTCGAAGCGCACACCGCCCACCCGGCCGCCGTCCGCCAGCACTTCCACGGGCCGCAGGAAGAACCGCAGCCGGATCCGGCGCCCGGGGCTCAGCGGTTCGACGGCGGTCCAGCCGCGCATGGCCTCCACGTTCCGGCGCTGCACGGCGGGCAGCGCGGCGGCGTCGGCGCAAGCCGGGTCCAGCGTCAACTCGGCCGCGTCCACGACGACTTCGGTGCCGGGCAGGCCGCCCAGCTCGCGCAGCTCCTTGGTGGTGAAGCGCGCCTGCGAAGGACCACGCCGGCCGACCATGTGGACCTCGGCGACCCCGCTCGCCGCCAGTGTGTCCAGCGCCGCCTGCGGCATGTCCGTCGGGCGCAGCTCCCCGGCGCCGCGCACCAGCATCCGGGTGACGTCCACGGCCACGTTGCCCACGCCGATCACCACCGCCGACCGGACACCGCGCACGAAGCCGGCGTCGACGGCGTCCGGGTGCGCGCTGTACCAGGACACGAACTCGGTCGCCGACCAGCTGCCCGGCAGCTCCTCGCCGGGAATGCCGAGGTGCCGGTCAGCGGCGGCGCCCACGCAGTAGACCACCGCGTGGTACAGGCTCCGCAGCCGGGCCACCGACAGCCCGCCGGGCCCGGCCACCCTGACCCCGCCGAGGAAGCGGACGCGCTCGTGCTCCAGCACCGTGCGCAGGTTCCCCTGGAGGGACTTGATCTTCTCGTGGTCCGGGGCGACACCGTAGCGCACCAGGCCGTACGGGCACGGCAGCCGGTCGAGCACGTCCACCCGCACCTCGGGGTCGAGCTGTACCAGGGTCTGGGCGATGTAACACCCGCTCGGCCCGGATCCGACGACGGCGACACGCAGCACGGCGGTACTCCTTGCCCGAAGGAGGAGGGTGTGCGGACGGTTCCAGCATGGCACCGCGGAGGCGCGGGCGGCAGGGGCCGGCGGGGTGACGCGGGCGCGCATCCGGGCGTCGGGGCCGGCCGGGGGCCCGTGCGACGAGCCGGGTGCGGTATCGCCGTGCGTGGGCAGGTGGCCCTCGCGTGTTCCGAGGGCCACGGACCGGCCCGGCCACCCGCCGTGGCCGAGCGGCGGCTCGCCCCGCCGGCTACTCGCCCGGCTCGGCTACTCGCCGCGCTCCTCGGTCGCGAAGAACCGGGAGAGGTCGTGCTCACGGCAGCCCTCGGCGTCCGCGTCGCTGCCCGGCGGGGCGCCCCGCTCCCAGTCGAGGCCGTAGCGCTTGAAGAGTTCGGCGCGCAGCACCGGGACGGGCATCGGCACCCCCGGCACCAGCGCCGAGAACACCGCCCCCATCAGCAGGGCGCGCAGCAGGGGGTAGTCGGCCGTCACGTCCGCGGAGCCGTACCGGGCGACCGTGTCGCTCAGCAGTTCCGAGAGTCGCCGTTGCTCCGGGCACTGCACGAAGCCCTCCGCCTGGAGCAGCCCCGCCATGTGCTGCCGCATGAGGACCGGACGGTCGCGGGCGAGGCCCAGGATCGCGTCGATGGCCCGGGCCAGCCGCTCCCGGCCGTCCTCGGTGCGCGGCTCCCGCTCCAGCGCCTCCTCCAGCGTGCGGTGCATCAGCCGGTGCACGGCGGACTGGACCAACTGGCGCTTGCCGGGGAAGTAGTACGACACCAGTCCGCGCGCGGAACCCGCACGGTCGGCGATGTCGGCCAGCGTGGTGGCCTCGAAGCCGTGCTCGTCGACGAGCTCCACCGCGGCCTGCAGCAGCCGCTCCCGGGAACGTCGGCGCAACTCTTCATTGACCGAGGCGCTGCGCGGGGACATCCTGTAACTCCTGCGTTGACTGGCTGCCAGCCAACTATACTCAACGCGGTGGCACCGCCCTGCGCGGGGCCCGCTCAGAGCTGCCGTCCGTCTGGGGCGACGCGGGGGATCGTCTCGGACGGGCGGCTTGGCAAGCGGTTGCGCCGCAGCTGGCGCACACCTGTCCCCGCCTCCTTGGAGTGGGGCACGGATGCCCGGCCGAGGAGGCGTGCGACATGGAACAGGACCAGCGGATCCTGCACCGGATCACGGAGATGGTCGAGGACGAGCGCAGTCTCCGGGCGGCGGTCGCCGCAGGGGAGATCGACAGCGACACCGAACAGCAGCGGCTCGGGCAGGTGGAACGCGAACTCGACCAGTGCTGGGATCTGCTGCGCCGGCGCCGCGCCAAGGCGGAGTTCGGGGAGAACCCGGACGAGGCGCGGGCGCGGCCGGAGGGCCAGGTCGAGGACTACCAGGGCTGAGCCGGGGCGTCCGCCGCTCGGCCGTGGCTTCCACCGCCCGGCCGGGGGCCGCCGCGGCGGTCAGGCCACCATGTCCAGCACCGGCAGCAGCGCGTCCGGCCGTTGCGCCACCGGGAGATGGTCCACGAAGTGCACGCGGCAGCCGAGCGCGGCGGCGCCGCCGTCGGCGGCCCTGCTGTCGCCGACCATCACCACGTCCCGCGGATCGGCACCCAGTTCGGCGCAGGCCGCCGAGAAAAGCCGTGGATCCGGCTTCTGCACGCCGTGTTCGTACGACAGTGTGTAGACGTCGACACAGGCGTCGAGACCGTGCTCGCGGAAGACCGGGCGCAGGTCCCAGCCGATGTTGCTGACCACGCCCACGCGGATCCCGCGCTCGCGCAGTGTGCGCAGCACGTGGGCGGTGTCCGGGTACGGTGCCCAGGCGGCGGGGGTCATGTGCCGCTCGTACAGCGCGTCGTGCAGGGCCGCGTCGGGCAACGGCACGCGCCGCGACAGGGCGGTGTAGGCGGCCCGGTGCAGTGCCGCGCTCTTGTCCCGCACCGCCCACGCCTCGGCGAGGTCCGCCGGCAGCTCGACCGGGTCCGCCCCACCGGCCAGCGCCCCGGCCACCTCCAACGCCTTCGCCTTCTCGGCCACTTCAGCCTCGGACAGAGCCAGACCGGCCGCCGCCAGCACGGCACGCAACCAGGATTGGGTGGACTCGATACGGAACAGCGTTCCCGAGAAGTCGAAGAGCACGGCAGCCATGCGGGGACTCTACCGGGGGGAGATCCCTTCACGGTATCGCGCTGTCGAAGCCGGAGAGCGTAAGCCGGACGACGTCTGGTGACCAGGGCGTCAGTGCGGCCAGCCCATGGCGCGGAGGCCCGGTACGAGGGTTACCAGGACCGGGAGCACCGGTACCAGCGCGGCCACCGCGGTCAGGCGCAGGCGGTGGAGGGCCGGGAGGCGGTCAGGGGGTGTGAGCAACCGGTGCACGCGCCGTGGGACGTGCGCCTCGGGGGCGGGGCAGGGGCCGAACACGCCCCGGTCCTCGTTGAGTTCGACGAGGGCCAGGGCCGTGGTCAGCCGGCCGAAGCGCCGGGAGGCCGTGTCGTCGGCGGCCAGCTCGACCAGCCGGTGCATCTCGCCGCGGAACGCGGCGAACACCGGCACCTGGGGGAAGCCGCCGGCCAGCGCGGCCGAGCAGTGCAGCAGCCAGTCGTGGCGCGCACGGTCGTGCCCCTGCTCGTGGGCGAGCAAGGCGTCCAACCGGCGCCCTTCGAGGCGGCGCAGAGCCGCCGTGGTGATGACGAGCCGGGGCGCCGTACCGGGCAGCCACCAGGCGTCGGAGCGCTCGCCCTCCAGCACCGTCAGCCGGCGGCCGGCCGGCTCCTCGCCCGGCAGCAGCGGGGCCCGGACCAGGAGTTCGGTGCGTCGCAGGTGCCGTCGCGCCCGGGCCCGTACGACCTCGCGGACCAGCATCGCCAGGCTCCACAGGCCGCCGCAGGCTAGCGCCACCGCGGTCGTCGCCGCCCAGGGGCCCGCCGCGCCGAGGGCGTAGGCCTGCACCACCGGACGCGGAGCCGTGCCGAACAGATGCCCGCGCACCGCCTGCCAGGCCGCCGCCGCGCTGAGTGTCATCGACAGCGCGCAGCACAGCAGCACGGCCGCCACCACGCACTGCCACACCCACAGGGCCACCACCGGTTCCCGGTCCGGCCAGTCGGCCCGGGCGAGCAGCCGCGGGCCGACGACGGCGGTCAGGGTGCCGAGCAGCAGCAGTGCCACGGGGACCATCATGGTCAGCACCCTATGAGCGACGAGCCGCCCACGGGTACGGTCACCGGCGCCGAAGTGACGCAGGCAACGCCGCCGCCGGCTGCCGACTCCCGTCGACTGCCGAACACCGCCCCCTCGACTGCCGTCCGCCGACCGCCGCTCCGCCACCTTCCGGCCAAGTGGGCGGCTCACATCGCCAGCAGCATGGCCACCATGCCGATGCCCATCGACAACCGGCACGCCCGCGCCAGTTCCGGACGGTCGCCCCATCGCACCGCCGCCCTGCCTCCGGGTGCGGAACCCCTGCCACCCCCCGCCGCACCGGTACCGGCTCCCGGCCCGCCCGCCGTCGCCACCGGTACCAGGCGGGCGCCGGAGAGCAGCACGTAGCCGGTGAAGTAGAGCAGGAGCGCGCCGGTCACGAGCGGCACGCCCGTGCCCGCGTGGGCGTGGTGGTGAGCGGTGGGGGAGAGCGCCATGGTCAGGGACATATAGACCATCGCCCCCGTTCCCACGAGGTGGTGCAGATGGTGCGGGCCGGCGCGCGCGGCCCATACGGCGCGCAGCGCGGCCGCGCCGAACACGGCGGCGTACAGCGGCCACGCCCACCCCGGTGGGCTGAACACCGTGGCGGGCACGGCCATCGCGGCCATCCCGAAGCCCATGAGCGCCTCGCCGCCCGCGGCGCGGCGCTGTTCCTCCACCCCGCTGCGCATGCGCAGCAGGCAGTAGGCCCCGGTCGCCGCACACAGCGCGACCAGCAGCCAGGCCGGCCAGGCCGGACCGTGCACGCGTGCCACCCCCTCCCGACGGACGGACGAGGATGCGATGCCCAGGACGGGCGGGGCATACGCGAGCGCAAGGGAGTACACGGGGAGCATTCGAGGGAGCACAGCAGGTGAGCGGGAGATCCCAGGGAGAGCCCGCAAGGTGTTTTACTAATAAAACATATGTTAAATTGATGGGTATGAGCAGTGCGACCCGTCTCCGACTCCCCCTCTCCGGTGTGCTCCGCCTCGGCCGGCCCTCCGACATATGGTTCAAGCCCGCCTGCAGCGTGGTGGCCGCGGTCGCTCCGCCCAACCTCGCCCTGCTGGCCCTCGGCCGGCTCGACCTCGCCATGTACACGATGGCGGGCTCGCTGTGCGCGCTCTACGGCCACAACCGGCCCTACGCCGCACGGGCCCGGGCGCTCGCCTGGGTGGTGCTCGGCATGGTCGCCGGTCTCGCCGTCTCCCTCGTCGCCGCCTCGCTCACCGGCGACGCCGTCGTGCTGGTCACCGTCGGCGCCCTGATGGCGGCCGCGCAGAAGGCGGCCGTCGACGCCACCCGCATCGGTCCGCCCGGCAACGTCGTCCTCACCTTCATCAGCTCCGCCGCGCTGTTCGCGCCGCAGACCCTCGGCCAGGTCCCCGGCCACCTCGGACTCGCCCTCGCGGCGGGCGCCTGGGCCTGGCTCGTCGGCATGGCACCCGGACTGCTCCGCCCCCACGGCCCCGAGCGCCGCGCCACCGCGCAGGCCCTGAACGCGGCCGCCGCCTACGCCGCCACCCGCGGCACCGCCGACGGCCACGCCCAGGCCCGGGCGGCGAGTGCCGCCGCCATCCACGCCGGCTGGCAGTCCCTGCTGGCCGCCGGAGCCCGCCCCGACGGCACCCGGCGCGCTCTCGAACGGCTCCTGGTGCGCGCCGAGGTCGCCCTCGCCGCCCCCGCCGACACCGACCCCGACCGGCTGCGCGCCTGGGCGCGCGACCTGCGCGGCACCGGTACCGTCCCGAGCGCCGGCTCCCCGCGCGAGTCGGCCGACGAACTGCTCGGCGTGGACACCGAACTGGCCGCCCCGCGCCGCCCCCTCCGGCAGCGGCTCGCCCCGCTCGCGCCCCTCGCCGCGCGCACCGCGCTCGGCTGCGCGCTCGCCGGCTACGCCTCCCTGCTCCTCGGCGTCGGGCGCCCCTACTGGGCCCTGGTCACCGCGGCCTCCCTGTACCAGGCCAACGTCACCCTCACCTGGCGCCGGGGCGTCCAGCGCGTCGTCGGCAACCTGCTGGGCGTCCTGGTCTTCGCCGCGATCGCGCCCCTCACCCACCTCCACCCTGCGGCCCTGGTCCTGAGCTGCCTCGCCTTCAACTTCGGCGCCGAGGCGCTGATCGGCCGCAACTACTGGCTCGGCACCGTGTGCGTCACGCCCATGGCCCTGCTCATCACCGAGTTCGCCCGCACCCAGGACCCCGGGCAGCTGATCACCGAGCGGGTCGTCGACACCGTCGTCGGAGCGCTGGTCGGCTTCGTCGCGGCCGTGGCCGTCACCAACCGGCGGGCCGGCGACCGGATCGAGCACGCGCTGACCGCGGTGGAGAGCGCCCGCGAGAGCGCCGCCCGCCTCCTCGCCGAGCCGCACCCGGAACCCCGCGCCCTCGAAACCTCCCGCCGTTCCCTCGCGGCCGCCCTGGTCGACCTGCGCGCCACGGCGGACGCCGCGTCCGGCGAGTGGTGGCAGCGTGCGCTGCCCGAGGAGCGGGTCGTGCTCGCCGAACAGTCCGGGCACCGTACGCTCGCGGCGACGGTACGACGCCAGGGGCTCGCGCCCCGGGATCAGGACGCGGGCAGGACGACGGAGGACGCACGGCCATGACGGCGACGAACGCACGACCGACGGCCAGGGACACCGGGACCGGCGGAGCCGCGCGCGACGAGCGACCCGAGCCCGGGCCCGAGGCCGGGAGCGACGCGGCGCGGCACGACACGGTCGCGTCCGTGGTCCGGCAGTGGCGGGCCGTGCACCCCGAGCTGGACACCGGGCCCATGGAGGTCATCGGCCGGATCAACCGCTGCGCCGCCCTTCTCCAGCAGGCCGAGGACGCCCCGCTGCGCCGGGCCGGTCTCAGCCGTGCGGAGTTCGACCTGCTCGGGGCGCTGCGCCGGACCGGGCACGAGCTGACGCCGGGGGAGCTGGCCAGGGAGACGTTCTCCTCCGGCGCCGCGGTCACCAAGCGGATCAAGCAGCTGACCGAGCGCGGACTGGTCGAGCGGCGTGGCGACACCCGCGACCGCCGGGTGGCGCACCTCCGCCTCACCGACACCGGACGCGACCTGGTGGACGGCATCCTGCCCGAGCAGCTCGCCTACGAGACCGCCGTGCTGTCCGTCCTCGCCCCCGAGGGCCAGGGCGAACTGGCCGTCCTCCTGGCCGACCTGCTCAGCCGCCTGGAGGGCCGGATGGGCGCCCTGCGCGCCTGAGCGCCGGGCGCGGGAAACCGGGCCGCGCCGAAGGGGGGAGCGGGCCCCGCTCGCGAGGGTCCGGCCGACTCCCGCCGCCACGCCCCGCTCGACAGCCCACGCCCCGCTCAGCCCTCCTCGCCGGCCCGGTACACGCCGAACGACGCTCCCTGCGGGTCCCGCAGCACGGCGATGCGCGGCCCGTCCGGCACGGACGCGGGCGGCACCGCGACGGCCCCGCCCGCCCGCTGGGCGACCTCCGCCGCCGCGTCCACGTCGTCCGTCGCGAAGTACGGCAGCCAGTGCGGCGGCACCTCCAGCGGGAACCGGTCGCCCATGTCGGCCATGCCGCCGAAGTCGGACCCCTCGATGCCCCATTGCGTGTACCACTGCGAGGCGTTGACGCTCCAGCCGAAGACCGTGGTGTAGAAGTCGCGGGCCCGCTCGGGCGCGCGGGTGGCCAGCTCCACCCAGCCGAGCGTGCCGGGCGCGTTGAACAGGCCGGCGCCCGGGAACGCCCGTGCCTGCCACATCTGGAACGCGGCGCCCGTCGGGTCGAAGGCGACCACGAACCGGCCGGCGTCGAAGACGTCCATCGGGCCGACGACGACCGTGCCCCCGGCCTCCGTCACGCGCCGTGCGGCGTCGTCCGCGTCCGGTACGGCGAACGACACGTTCCAGGCGACGGGCTGGGACTCCTGGTACAGCGGGCTGAGCGCGGCGACCGCCGCGTCCCCCAGGTGCGCCACCGTGTAACCGCCCGCCTCCGGCCGCTGGTCCGTCTCCGGCCGCCAGCCGAACAGGTCCGCGTAGAAGCGCTTCGCCCCCTCCAGATCGCCTGTACCCAGCTCGGTCCAGCAGGGTCCGCCGGTCACCGGCTTGTCGAGCTTCATGAGGCCTCCCTTCCGGCACGGCCGGGGCGCCCGCTGCGCACCACCCCTCCGTACGGCGGCGCCCCTCGGCCCCCTCCAGGCACGCTAGCCCCGCCCGCTCCCACCGGCCATCGGAGCCCGCCGCCCCGCCCGGGTCCCTAGATCCCGGGCCGGTAGCGCAGGGGATGGTCCGAGGGGACCTCGACCAGGACGATCCGGGTGCCGTCCGGGTCGGCGATCCACATCTCGATCAGGCCCCACGGCTCCCGCACCGGTGGCCGGACGACGTCGACCTCCCGGGCCAGCAGTTCCTCGTGGGCGGCGGCCATGTCCGGTACCTGGAGCCACAGGCTCACCGCGGAGGACGGCGGGGTGTCCGAGCGGCCCGAGACCTCCAGGAAGCCGCCGCCGAGGAAGTAGACGGTCCCGCGCTCGGGGCCCGTGCCGAACTCCCGGTAGACAGGGAGGCCGAGCCGCTCCCCGTAGAAGGCGCGGGAGCGCTCGGGGTCGGTGGGACGCAGAAGTGTCCGGCTGCTCAGTACGTGCACCATGCATCCGGAGCCTAGTGGCACAGTTACCCTGCTCCCTGGCTCAGCCGCGCCCGAGATCGGAGAACCACCTCATGGACACCACCACCGGACCGACCTTCCGAGACGCCACCGACGCGGACGTGGACGCGCTGGTGGCGCTGGTCGAGTCGGCGTACCGGGGCGAAGCGAGCCGGGCCGGGTGGACCACCGAGGCGGACATCCTGGAGGGGCAGCGGACCGACCCGGAGGGCGTCCTGGAGGTCGTGAAGTCGCCCGGCAGCCGGCTGCTGACGGTCGAGCAGGACGGCCGGATCGTCGCCTGCTGTCAGATAGAGCACCGGGGCGAGTACGCCTACTTCGGCATGTTCGCGGTCAGCCCCGCCCTTCAGGGCGCAGGGCTGGGCAAGGTCGTCATGGCGGAGGCGGAGCGGCAGGCCCGCGAGACCTGGGGCGTCACCGAGATGCACATGACGGTGATCTCGGTGCGCGAGGACCTGATCGCCTGGTACGAGCGCCGCGGCTACCGCCGTACGGGAAAGATGACGCCCTTCCCGTACGGCGACGAGCGGTTCGGCATCCCGCGGCGCGCCGACCTCCAGTTCGAGCTGCTGGTCAAGTCGCTGGTGTGACGTTCATGGGGGGAGACCGCGCACCGGCGGGATCGCGCACCGGTGCACTCGGGCTCAGGCCGTGAAGCGGCCGGTGCGTTTGATCTCCGGGTAGTCGGTGGTCGCGCCGTCGAGCTGGAGCGCGCGGACCAGCCGCAGGTGGTCCTGGGTGTTGACCACCCAGCCGATGATCTTCAGATCGGCCGCGCGCGCGTGCTCGACGACCTCCAGGGTCAGCCGCCGGATGTTGAGGCAGACGGTGGCGGCCCCCACCGCCTTGGCGCGCTCCACCACGTCGGTGCCGTAGCGGCTCGCGATCAGCGCGGTGCGCACGCCCGGCACCAGCCGGGCGATCTCCGCGACCGCCTCGTCGTGGAACGAGGACACCTCCACCCGGGAGACCAGGTCCCGCCGGTGCATGACGTCGGCCAGCGCACGGGCCGCCGCCACGTCCTTGATCTCCGCCTGCAGGGGCGACTTGACCGCGTCCAGGACCTCCTCGAAGAGCGGCACCCGCTCGCCGCGTCCCGCGTCCAGGGCGCGCAGTTCCGCGAGGGTCTTCTCGGCGATCGGGCCGGTGCCGTCGGTCGTCCGGTCCACGTCCGCGTCGTGCATGACGACCAGGGCGCCGTCCTTGCTCAGATGGAGATCGAGTTCGATCAGGTCGAGGCCGGCCTGCTGTGCGGCGGCGAAGGAACGGAGGGTGTTCTCGGGCTCGACACCCATGACCCCGCGATGACCGATGGTAAGGAAGTTCAAGGTTCAACTCGCTTCCGTCGACGGCGGCTCGGCGCCGGCGGACGCGACGGTACGTCGTCGTCCGCGTGGCAGGCTCGCAGCCTAATGGCCTGGTCCCACGATGGACCCGCACCTGCGCGAGGCGGCGGGGCGCGGCGCGCGCGAAACCTGGCCCGAACCCGCCCTTCGGTCACCCGGACGTGGGCGAGTTCCCCCGGTGTTGACCGGCCGGATCCGGACCTTTGCCGCCCACCTCTGCGACGCTCCCCGGAGCGTGACGAAAGTGACCGCCGTCACGGTTTGGCACAGGAAAAACAGCGGTGACCATGTGAATCGACCGAAGAATTTCCCGAGCAGCCACTTGCTGAGAGAAAGCAGGTATGCATACGGTGTCCATACGCGAGGTTCTCCCGTGGAGGATGGGACATGACGGAAATTCTTGTGCAGGTGGGTTCGGAGGAGCAGGTTCCTTCGCTGACCAGGGTGGTTGAGCACCCGGCCTGGCCCGTGCTCAAGGATGCCGTGGAGCAGATCCGGCCATGGCAGTCCAAGGACGGATCGATCGACTTCGAGGCCGAGGGCGCCCCCGAGCGCGCCGTGGCCGAGGCCGCCGTGTCCCGTGTCGCCGAGGCGGTCGAGCAGCTCTCCCCGCTCCTGCCGCACGACGCGGTGTACCACGAGGCCCTGGTCAAGGACCTGCGCCGGTGGGCCGAGGGCGGCTTCGAGGTGCCGGACTTCCTCGACTCCCTGCTGGCCTTCCAGCCCGCGTCGGGCCGCGCCGACGGCCTGCAGCACCTGGTCGTCTTCCCGATGTACACGCAGAACGGCAACCTGGACCGCAACCTGGAGGCGGTCGTGCTGCGCATGGTCTGGCCCGAGTGGCTGGCCGAGCTGGAGCGCACCCGGTACGACAACCCGCTGTTCTGCGGCATCAAGTTCGAGGACTTCACGGCCGGGTACGACACCCACTCCGCGGTCCTCTTCCCGGAGACCATCGCCGTGCGCGAGGCGCCGGAACGATTCACCTGGGGCGGCATCTTCTGCGACCGGGAGGCCGCCCGCTTCCGCCGGGTCACCGACGCGGCCGTGGACATCCTGGGCCTCGAACTGCCCGAGGACATCGCCGCGATGATCCACGACCAGAAGCGCTGCGAAGAGGCCTTCGTGCTGTGGGACATGGTCCACGACCGCACGCACAGCCACGGCGACCTGCCGTTCGACCCGTTCATGATCAAGCAGCGCCAGCCGTTCTGGATGTACGGCCTGGAGGAGCTGCGCTGCGACCTCACCGCCTTCAAGGAGGCCGTGAAGCTGGACGCCGACGGCGTCCCGCAGGCCCGCGACGTGCAGTACGCGGTGCTCTTCGACCGCATGTTCCGCTTCCCGGTCAGCGGCGACCGCAACCGCAACTACGACGGCGTCGGCGGCCAGCTGCTCTTCGCCTACCTGCACAAGCACGACGTCGTCCGCTGGACCGACAACAAGCTCACCATCGACTGGGAGCGCGCCCCGCAGGTCACCAACCAGCTCTGCGCCGAGATCGAGAAGCTCTACCGCGACGGCATCGACCGTCCCAAGCTGGTGCACTGGTTCGCCGGCTACGAGCTGGTCTCCACCTACCTCGCCCCGCACCCGGGCTCGAAGTGGGCCAAGGGTCCCGACGCGCTGGACCTGACCCTGCCGCCGCGCAAGCTCGTGGACGACGTGCTTCCGGACGAGTTTCCGCTGAGCATGTTCTTTGAGGCACTGTCCAAGAAGCTGAAGAACGTGATCGCCTCCACCAAGGGCATCACGGCGGACAGCGCCGAGCCGGTCGCCGCGTGAGCGACCGCGTACAGAACACTGCTGCAGAGGGGAAGACCATGGGGAACGGGGCGAACGGGGCTCTCAGTGGTGCGGTGATCGCGGTGGCCGGCGCGGGTGGCCCCGCGGGCCGCGCGGCACTGCTGCGCCTGGCCGAGGCCGGCGCGACCGTAGTCGGGGCGGACAACGACCCGCAGCGGCTCTCGGAGGCGGTGGACGCCGCGCGGTACGCCGCCGGCGGCGCCACCGTCACCGGTGACACGGTGGACCTGCTCGACCTGCAGTCCACCCGCGACTGGGCCACGCACATCGAGAAGGACTTCGGCCGCGTCGACGGCCTGGTGCACCTGGTCGGCGGCTGGCGCGGCAGCGAGACCTTCACGAAGACCAGTCTCGACGACTGGGACTTCCTGGAGATGCTGCTGGTGAAGACCGTGCAGCACACCTCGCTCGCCTTCCACGAGGCGCTTCAGCGCAGCGACCGGGGCCGCTACGTCCTGATCAGCGCGTCCGGCGCCTCCAAGCCCACCGCCGGGAACGCCGCGTACTCCGCGGCCAAGGCGGCCGCCGAGGCGTGGACGCTGGCCATGGCCGACTTCTTCCGCAAGGCGGGGGGCGCCGAGGAGCTGACGTCCGCGGCCACGATCCTGGTGGTGAAGGCGCTGGTGCACGACGCCATGCGCGCCGAACGCCCCAACGCGAAGTTCGCGGGCTTCACGGACGTCAAGGACCTGGCCGAGGCCATCGAAGGCGTCTGGAGCAAGCCCGCCGCGGAAGTGAACGGAAACCGTCTGTGGCTGACCGAGAAGCCGTGAACCCTGCCAGGACCGACGCGCGTCGTCACCACGACCCGCAGATCCGCGGTTTCGCCAGTGACAACTACGCCGGGGTCCACCCGGAGATCCTGGCCGCCATCGCCCTGGCGAACGGCGGCCACCAGGTGGCGTACGGCGAGGACGACTACACCGAGAACCTGCAGCAGATCATCCGCAGCCACTTCGGCTCCACCGCCGAGGCCTTCCCGGTCTTCAACGGCACGGGGGCGAACGTGGTCGCGCTCCAGGCGGTCACCGACCGCTGGGGCGCGGTGATCTGCGCCGAGAGCGCGCACATCAACGTGGACGAGGGCGGCGCACCCGAACGGATGGGCGGCCTGAAACTGCTCACCGTGCCCACGCCCGACGGCAAGCTCACGCCCGAGCTGATCGACCGGCAGGCCTGGGGCTGGGACGACGAGCACCGGGCCATGCCCCAGGTCGTCTCGATCACCCAGAGCACGGAGCTGGGCACCCTCTACACGCCGGAGGAGATCCGGGCGATCTGCGAACACGCCCATGCACAGGGCATGAAGGTGCACCTGGACGGCTCCCGCATAGCCAACGCGGCCGCCTCCCTGGACGTGCCCATGCGCACGTTCACCAACGCGGTCGGCGTCGACATCCTCTCGCTCGGCGGGACGAAGAACGGCGCCCTGTTCGGCGAGGCCGTCGTGGTCGTCAACCAGGACGCGGTCCGCCGGATGAAGCACGTGCGCAAGATGTCGATGCAGCTCGCCTCGAAGATGCGCTTCGTGTCGGTGCAGTTGGAGGCCCTGCTGTCGAAGGACCTGTGGCTGCGCAACGCCCGGCACGCCAACGAGATGGCCCAGCGGCTGTCCGAGGGCGTGCGCGCGGTGCACGGGGTGGAGATCCTCTACCCGGTGCAGGCCAACGGCGTCTTCGCGAAGCTCCCGCACGACGTGAGCGAGCGTCTGCAGAAGCGTTTCCGGTTCTACTTCTGGGACGAGGCCGCCGGCGTGGTGCGCTGGATGTGCTCCTTCGACACTACGGAGGAGGACGTCGACACGTTCGTGGCCGCGCTCAAGGAGGAGATGGCCCGGTAGGACCCGGTTGTGCATAGGTATGCGGTCGCCTGAAAAGTCATTGACGCTCGGCCGGCCGCGTTCCTATGCTCTGCGGACATGCAGCTGATCCAGAACACAGCCGACCTGTCCGCCTATCTGGCCGCCGACGAGGTGATCGACCATCATCACCCCACCGTGCGGGAGACGGCCGCCCGGCTGACCGAGGGGGTCGCGGACTCGTATGCCTATGCGCGAGCCGCGTATGAATTCGTGCGGGACACCATCCCGCACTCCGCCGACTCCGGCGACCCGCGCGTCACCTGGCGCGCCTCGGACGTCCTGGAGTGGCGCACCGGCATCTGTCACGCCAAGGCGCACGCCCTCGCGGCCCTGTTGCGGGCCGAGGACATCCCCACGGCGCTGTGCTACCAGCGGCTGACGCACGACGGCGGCGGCCACGTCCTGCACGGCCTGGTCGCCGTGCGCTTCCACGGGGCGTGGCACCGGCAGGACCCACGCGGCAACAAGCCCGGCGTGGACGCGCAGTTCTCACTGGACGGCGAGCGGCCGGCCTGGATCCCCGACCCCGCGGCGGACGAGAGGGACCACCCGGTGCTCTACGAAGCCGCGCACCCCGCGGTCCTCGCCGCCCTGCGGGCGGCCCCGGACCGCCCGTCCCTGTGGAGGACGCTCCCCGACACGCTCTGAGGGGCGGCCGGGCCTGAAGCCGTCCTCCGTCAGGCCGCTGCCTCAGTGGGCCTCGGCCGCGCGGAGCTGCTCCACCGTGGGGGCGGTGCCGCCGAGGTGGGCCGGGAGCCACCAGGTCTCCTCCGCGCCCTTCGGGCGGGAGGGGTAGGCGCGCTGGGCGGCCTCCAGCATCTCCTGGACGCGCTCGCGCAGCCGTCGGGTGATGGCGCCCGCGTACTGGTCACGCGGGGCCTCGACCGGCTCGCCGACCCGGATCGTGACGGGGGTGTGGCTGCGCCGGAAGTTGCGGGGCCGGCCCTTGGTCCACAGCCGCTGGGTGCCCCAGACCGCCATGGGGACGAGCGGCACGCCCGCCTCCTGGGCGAGCCGGGCCGCGCCCGACTTGAAGCTCTTGAGGGTGAAGGACTGCGAGATCGTGGCCTCGGGGAACACGCCGATGATCTCGCCCGAGCGCAGCGAGTCCAGGGCGTGCGCGTAGGCCGCCTCGCCCTGCGCGCGGTCCACCGGGATGTGCTTCATGCCCCGCATCAGCGGGCCGGAGACCTTGTGCCGGAAGACGGAATCCTTGGCCATGAAGCGCACCAGGCGCTTCTGCGGCAGGGCCGCCAGGCCGCTGAAGATGAAGTCCAGGTAGCTGATGTGATTGCTCACCAGCACCGCACCGCCCGAGCGCGGGATGTTCTCCGAGCCCTGGCAGTCGATCTTCAGGTCCCAGACCTTGAACATCGTCCTGGCGAGACCGATGACGGGACGGTAGACCAGCTCTGCCATGGGTGAGGGTGACCCTTCCTGCTCTGCTCGGGAAAGAGGGGGCTCCCGGCGGCTAAGTTACGCAGCCGTAGGTAAACGGCGTCTCGCGCATCGTGCCCGAAGAACGGACAGGGGGCCAGTCCTGGTGCCTCGCGGCGGCGAGATTCTCGTCACGTCGCAGGAGCCGTCGACATACGCCGAGCGTCCCGCGCCGGACACCGGGGAAGGGAAACCCCGCACGCCGGTGCATGCTTGTGCTGAGAACGAGGGCGGCGGAAGGAGCGCGCGGGTGCGCGGGCGGGACGACGGCAAGCGGCTCGGGGCGGCCGAGCTGGGCGGTGAACCGGGGGAGCGGGCCACGCTCGTGCAGTTCTCCAGCGCCTTCTGCGCGCCCTGCCGGGCCACCCGGCGCGTCCTCGGCGAGGTCGCCGCGATGGTCCCGGGCGTGGCCCACGTCGAGATCGACGCCGAGGCCCGGCTGGACCTCGTGCGCGAGCTGGGCATCCTCAAGACGCCGACCGTGCTGGTCCTGGACGCGGACGGCGCGGAGGTGCGGCGCGCCACCGGTCAGCCCCGCAAGCCCGACGTCATCGCCGCCCTGGGCGAGGCGTTGTGAGTGCGCCCGGAACCACGGTGAGGCATCTCCCAGATACCGGAACGAACTTGACTGTACGTGCCCGCTATCGTCAGCCTGACCGTATGCCGACCGAACTCCTTCTCTTCGGGCGGGTCCACGTCGACCTGGCCCGCACCGCGAGCGCGCGCTGTCCGGGCTGTTGAGCAGTCACGGACCCGCGCCCCGCCCCTCGCAGAAGGACAACTCCATGACGGCCACGCCCCCTCTCGCTCCCTTCCAGCTCGCCTCCCCCGACCTCCTCCGCGCCACCTTCCGCCGGCACGCCGCCGGCGTCGCCGTGATCACCGCTGCCGGCGCCCGGGGCCCGGTCGGGTTCACCGCCACCTCGCTGACCTCCGTGTCGGCCGAACCCCCGATCGTGTCGTTCGGCATCGGCACGGGCGCCTCCAGCTGGCCCGCCGTGGCCGAGACCGAGCACGTCGGCATCCACATACTCGGCGAGCACCAGCGCGATCTGGCCGCCACCTTCGCCCGCAGCGGCGCCGACCGCTTCGGCGCTCCCACGGCCTGGCGCGAGGGCCCGAACGGCGTACCCGTCCTGGACGACGTGCTGGCCTGGCTGGTCTGCCGGATCGTCGGCCGCGTCCCCGCCGGTGACCACCGCATCGTGCTCGCGGAGGTGGTCCTCGGCGACTCCACGGGCGCCGGCCGGCCCCTCCTCTACCACCAGGGCCGGTTCAGCAGCCTGCGGGATTGATCACGCCCGCTCCCACCTGCGCAGTCGTCCGATTCCGGTTACGCTGCGTTGCGAAGGTCACAGTTCAAAGCGCTTGCTTAGCGGGCATGAACTGGGTGTACTGACGAGTAATATTTCGGTCGGAGCGCGCGGACGCCCCGACCGGGATCGGCCGCTTCAGGCGCCTATGCTGCCTGCAAGAGGCAGCCCGGAAAAGACGATGCAGTAGGAGAGCCGGCGTGAGCTTGAGGATCGTTGTCACTGTGAAGTACGTGCCCGACGCCACTGGCGACCGGCACTTCGCCGATGACCTGACCGTCGACCGCGACGACGTGGACGGTCTGCTCTCCGAGCTGGACGAGTACGCGGTCGAGCAGGCGCTGCAGATCGCCGAGGAGGCGGACGACGCCGAGGTCACCGTTCTGACCATCGGCCCCGAGGACGCCAAGGACGCGCTGCGCAAGGCGCTGTCCATGGGTGCCCACAAGGCCATCCACGTCGAGGACGACGACCTGCACGGCACCGACGCCATCGGCACCTCCCTGGTGCTGGCCAAGGCCATCGAGAAGGCCGGCTTCGACCTGGTCGTCTCCGGCATGGCCTCCACCGACGGCACCATGGGCGTCGTCCCGGCGCTGGTCGCCGAGCGCCTGGGCGTCCCGCAGGTCACGCTGCTCTCCGAGGTCTCCGTCGAGGACGGCACGGTGAAGGGCCGCCGCGACGGCGACGCCGCCTCGGAGCAGCTCGAGGCGCAGCTCCCGGCCCTCGTCTCCGTGACGGACCAGTCGGGCGAGGCCCGCTACCCGTCCTTCAAGGGCATCATGGCGGCCAAGAAGAAGCCGGTGGAGTCCTGGGACCTGTCCGACCTGGACATCGAGGCCGAGGAGGTCGGTCTCGAGGGTGCGTTCACCAAGGTCGAGGCCGCGAACGAGCGTCCGGCCCGCACGGCCGGCACCATCGTCAAGGACGAGGGCGAGGGCGGCAAGCAGCTCGCTGAGTTCCTCGCGGGCCAGAAGTTCATCTAAGGGCCCGTTCCCGCTGACCGCCCCTCAACTTCGTTACGCAGGAGAGCAAATCCCATGGCTGAAGTCCTCGTCTACGTCGACCACGTGGACGGCGCCGTCCGCAAGCCCACCCTGGAGCTGCTGACCCTGGCCCGCCGCATCGGCGAGCCCGTCGCCGTCGCCCTCGGCAACGGCGCCGCCGACACCGCCGCCGTGCTCGGCGAGCACGGCGCGGTCAAGGTCCTCACCCACGACGCGTCCGAGTACGCCGACTACCTGGTCGTGCCCAAGGTGGACGCGCTGCAGGCCGCCTACGAGGCCGTCTCCCCGGCCGCCGTGCTGGTCCCGTCCTCCGCCGAGGGCAAGGAGGTCGCCGCCCGCCTGGCGCTGCGCATCGGTTCCGGCATCATCACCGACGCCGTCGACCTCGAGGCCGGCGACGAGGGCCCGGTGGCCACCCAGTCGGTGTTCGCCGCGTCCTTCACCACCAAGTCCCGTGTCGTCAAGGGCACCCCGGTCATCACGGTCAAGCCGAACTCGGCCGCCGTGGAGGCCGCCCCGGCCGCCGGCGCGGTCGAGGCCCTCTCCGTGTCCTTCTCGGACAAGGCGACCGGCACCAAGGTCACCGGCCGCACCCCGCGCGAGTCGACGGGCCGCCCGGAGCTGACCGAGGCCGCGATCGTGGTCTCCGGTGGCCGTGGCGTCAACGGCGCCGAGAACTTCTCGATCATCGAGGCGCTCGCCGACTCCCTCGGCGCGGCCGTCGGTGCCTCGCGTGCCGCCGTCGACGCCGGCTGGTACCCGCACACCAACCAGGTCGGCCAGACGGGCAAGTCGGTCTCGCCGCAGCTGTACATCGCCAACGGCATCTCCGGCGCGATCCAGCACCGCGCCGGCATGCAGACCTCGAAGACGATCGTGGCCGTCAACAAGGACGCCGAGGCCCCGATCTTCGACCTGGTCGACTACGGCGTGGTCGGCGACCTCTTCGACGTCGTCCCGCAGCTGACCGAGGAGATCAAGTCCCGCAAGGGCTGATCCTCCGCCAGAGCGGTACGAGGCCCCTGTGACCCGCGCGGTCACAGGGGCCTCGGTGCATCCTGGAGGCGTCCCGGCCGGTCCTGTCCGGTGCTCCTGAGGGTGTTGACCGGCGGGAACCACCCCGGATAACTTCATTCTACGGATTGTTGATTCCGTAGAGCGGAAACATGGAGGGTGTGGGATGGGTCAGCAGGAGAAGGTGGCGACGAGCCTCGCGGGCGCCGTCAGCGAGGAGATCAGCGCCTCCCTCGCGCCGGTCGACGCGGAACTTGAGCGCCGCTACCCCGGAGACCCCGGCTCCCGGCAGCCCGTCCACACCGTGTACGTCCCCGGCGACGCCTTCGCCGCCGACACCATCAGGACCTGGGGCGACCGGGCGCTCGCAGCCCTCGACGAACACGCCCCGGACGCGGCCGCGTTCGCGGCCGTCCTCGGCCTCTCCGACGAGCTCGCCGAGCCCGTCCACTCCCGCGTCCGCGCCAAGCTGGAGCGCGAGCCGATCGAGGACCTGCGCGTCGACTTCGAGGACGGCTACGGCCCCCGCCCGGACGCCGAGGAGGACGAGGCGGCCGCCCGCGCGGCCCGGCTGATCGCCGAGGCGTACCGGGACGGGACGGCGGCCCCCTACATGGGCATCCGCACGAAGTGCATGGAGGCGGCGGTCCGCGACCGGGGCATCCGCACCCTCGACGTCTTCCTCACCGGCCTGATCGACGCGGGCGGCCTGCCCGACGGGCTCGTCCTGACCCTGCCGAAGGTGACGTACGCCGAACAGGTCACGGCGTTCGCACGGCTGCTGGAGGCCTTCGAGAAGGTCCACGGTCTGGAGCCGGGCCGGCTGGGCTTCGAGATCCAGATCGAGACCAGCCAGTCCATCCTGGCCACCGACGGCACCGCCACCGTCGCCCGCATGATCCAGGCCGCCGAGGGACGGGCCACCGGCCTCCACTACGGCACCTTCGACTACAGCGCCTGCCTCGGCGTCTCCGCCGCCTACCAGGCCAGCGACCACCCCGCGGCCGACCACGCCAAGGCCGTCATGCAGGTCGCCGCGGCGGGCACCGGCGTCCGCGTCTCGGACGGCTCGACCAACGTCCTGCCGGTCGGCCCGACCGCGAAGGTCCACGACGCCTGGCGGCTGCACCACGGCCTCACCCGCCGCGCCCTGGCCCGCGCCTACTACCAGGGCTGGGACATGCACCCCGGCCACCTCCCGACCCGCTACGCCGCCGTCTTCGCCTTCTACCGCGAGGGCTTCGAGCAGGCGGCGGCCCGGCTCGCCCGCTACGCCAACCGCACCGGCGGCGACGTCATGGACGAGCCCGCCACCGCCAAGGCCCTCAGCGGCTACCTGCTGCGCGGCCTGGACTGCGGCGCCCTCGACATCGCCGAGGTAGCCCGCCTCACCGGCCTGACCCGTACCGACCTGGAGGGCTACGCGGCCCCTCGGCGCGGTGATCTGACGGTCTCGGGAAAGTAGGGGGCGTTCCCGAGGGGAGTCGCCGACCCTGACGAGGTCACGCTCGGCCGGGGGTTTTCGCCGAACGGGCGGCGTTCGTGTACAGGCGAGTCGGCCCGCCGGGCGCTGGGCTGCCCGGGGCCCGTGTCCGGCTGAGCTGGGGCTGGTGTTCTCCGGGCGGCGCCAGGGCTTGACCCCGCCGGGTGGGCCAGGCGCCGTCGCTTCGGGGCCGAGGCCCGAGCTGCGGGAGACGTGTCCGGCCGTCCTGTCGGCGGCGCCGTGGCGGTCAGGACCCTGCCCGGCTCTGGGGTGGCGGCTGCCCGGGGTGCGGGTTGCGGGGCGCCGGGCCGCCGGCTGGTCATCGGCGAGGCGGCCGTCGGGGGCCGATGGACTCCAGGGCGCTGCCTGCCTGCGGCGAGGCGTGCGGGTTGCCGCGGGGACTGTCCGGTCGACTGATCGGCGGCGCCGTAGCCGCCAGGGCCCTGCGGCTCCGGGTCGCCGACTGCCCGGGGGCGGGGGTGCGGAAACGGGGACTACTCCGGGGGCGACCCGGCGACGTACGGTTCGAGGCCGGACCTCGTCACCCACCGGTGTTCGGCGAACAGGCGGGTGGCGCGGGCGCGTAGTGCCGCGTCCCCGCGGGCCCGCGCGCTGAACTCCTCCGGGGTGACCCCGAGCAGCTCCCGCAACGCGGCCGACATCCCCAGGAGGTCGGTGAGGAGCGTGTGCTGGTCGCCGGGGTGGCGGCGCCGTGCGCGGGTGCCGTCGCGCAGCACCCCGTGCCGGTTGACGTACACATGGGCGCCGGACAGCACCTGGCCGTCCGGCAGCTCGACGCGTATGTCCGGGGCGGGCAGCCAGGCGCGGCGGAAGTTCCCGTCGGGCAGCGGCACGCCCTCGCTGGCGTCGATCACCGTCAGCTGCGGCGCGTCCAGCCAGATGACGAACAACTCGCGTGCCGCGCGGGGGTCCTTGACCGGCGAGGCCGAGACGTAACCCGCGCGGCTGACGTGTGCCGAGACGCCCACCTCGATCCCGTGCACCCGGGCCCGCACCATCGGCACCGGGGCGCCGATCCCGGACTCCGTCATCTTGTGCCGGAGTTGGGCGGGACTGGCGTTGGACCCGACCGTGAGCACCGGCACCCGGTCGTCGTACACCAGGCGCTCCAGCGGGAGCATGCGGTCGCCGTGCAGCAGCCCGGACTCGGCCGGCCAGGCGCCCGGATAAAGGAGCGGATGCTCGAGCGGGGCCTCGGCGAGGCCCAGCTCCTCCAGCGTGCGGCCGGTCACGGACGCCTCAGCAGGCCGGCGGCAGCTCGCCGGAGCCGCGGGTGATCAGGCGGGTCGGCAGCTCGATACGCTCCGGTGCCACGAGGCTGCCGTCCAGCTGGCGGAAGAGCCGTTCGGCCGCGGTCCTGCCCAGCGCCGCCGCGTCCTGGGCGACGACCGTGACGCCCGGCTGGAGCAGGTCGGCCAGCTCGATGTCGTCGAAGCCCACGAGGGCGACCGGACGGGAGTGCCCGGCGAGCACCCGGATCACGGTGACCGTCACCCGGTTGTTGCCCGTGAAGATCGCCGTGACGGGCGCGGGGCCGGACAGCATCTCCTCGGCCGCCCGGCGCACCCGTTCCGGGTCCGTCGCGCCGAGGGACATCCACCGCTCCTCGACCGCTATCCCGGCGTCCTCCATGGCGGCCCGGTAGCCGCGCAGCCGCTCGGCGGCGGTGTGGATGCGCGGCATGTCGCCGATGAACCCGATCCGGCGGTGCCCGTGCGCGATCAGGTGGGCCACGCCGTCGCGGGCGCCGCCGTGGTTGTCGGACAGGACGACGTCGGCGTCGATCTTTCCGGCGGGACGGTCCACGAACACCGTGGCCACGCCCGCCCGGATCTCCGGCTCCAGGTAGCGGTGGTCGTCCCCGGCCGGGATCACCACCAGACCGTCCACCCGCCGGGCGCACAGGGCCAGCGCCAGCTCCTGCTCACGGTCCGGGTCCTCGGCGCTCGAACCGTTGATCAGCAGGGCGCCGTGGGCGCGGGCCACCTCCTCGACCGCGCGGCTCAGCGGCCCGTAGAAGGGGTCCGCGAGATCTTCGAGGACCAGGCCGATGCTGGCCGTACGGCCCTTGCGCAGCACCCGTGCGCTGTCGTTGCGGCGGAAGCCCAGCGCGTCGATCGCCTCCTGGACGCGGCGCTCGGTGTCCGGGGTGACCCCGGGCTCGCCGTTGACCACGCGGGACACCGTCTTCAGGCCCACCCCCGCCCGCGCCGCCACGTCCTTCATGGTCGGGCGGTTGCCGTAGCGGGTCCCGGTGAGCTGTGCTGCGCGGCGGGTGGTCTCGGGCACGATGCGCTGTCCTGTCCTGTCGTCCGTGTTGTCCACTAGGGGGTGCGGCGATCCATCAGGTTGTATGAGGATGTGGCGTCGAGCATAGAGCCTGGACAACGTTGTCAGATGCGCGAGAGACTGTCCACCGCTGTCTCCGGCCCGCGCCCCCACCGCTCGACCGGCCTGCTCTTCTTCTGATTCTCGAGGTTCGACGGGGAGAACTGACTCTGATGCACACCGACCTAGTGGCGGCCCTGGACATCGGCGGCACCAAGATCGCCGGCGCGCTGGTGGACGCTCACGGACGGATCGAGGCCCGCGCGCAGCGCGCGACGCCCGCGCGCCAGGACGGCGAAACGGTCATGCGGGCCGTCGAGGGGGTGCTCGGCGACCTCGCCGGATCGCCCCTGTGGGGACGCGCCGGTTCGGTCGGCATCGGCAGCGCGGGCCCGGTGGACGCCTCCGCGGGCACCGTCAGCCCCGTCAACGTGCCGGGCTGGCGCGACTTCCCGCTGGTCGAGCGGGTGCGCGCGGCCACCGGCGGCCTCCCGGTCGAGCTGATCGGCGACGGCGTCGCCATCACCGCGGCCGAGCACTGGCAGGGCGCCGCCCGGGGCCACGACAACGCGCTGTGCATGGTGGTCTCGACGGGGGTCGGCGGCGGTCTGGTCCTCGGCGGCCGGCTGCACCCCGGGCCGACCGGCAACGCCGGGCACATCGGGCACATCAGCGTCGACCTCGACGGAGACCCGTGCCCGTGCGGTGCGCGCGGCTGCGTCGAGCGCATCGCCAGCGGCCCCAACATCGCCCGCCGCGCGCTGGAGCGCGGCTGGCGGCCGGGCCCGGACGGGGACACCTCCGCGGCGGCGGTGGCGGCCGCCGCCCGCGGGGGCGACCCGGTCGCCGTGGCCTCCTTCGAGCGGGCCGCGCAGGCCCTGGCCGCCGGGATCGCCGCCACCGCGACCCTGGTGGAGATCGACATCGCGGTGGTCGGCGGCGGGGTGGGCAAGGCCGGCGACATCCTCCTGACCCCGCTGCGCCAGGCCCTCGCCGACTACGCGACCCTCTCCTTCGTCCAGCGGCTGACCGTGGTGCCCGCGCAGATGGGCACGGACGCAGGGCTGGTCGGCGCCGCCGCGGCCGCGCTGGCCCGCACGACCGACGCGACCACGGCCGGAGTCTGAGGGGCCGAGGTCGCAGGGGCCGAGGGGCAGCGCCGGGGGCCGGCGCGTCCGCCGGTGGGGCCGAATCGTGGTGCCGTGCGTGACTCCCGGGCGGTTGCGCAGTTGAGCCGGGCATGAAGAAGCGCAGCATGCTCGCCCTCGCCACCCTCGCCACCGGATTCGTCGTGGCGGCCGTCACCCCGTCCCACGCCGCCGACAAGGGCCCCCTCCGCGACCTCAACGTCTCCGGCACCATCGACAACGTCGACCACCTGGTCAGCCAGGACAGCTTCGCCGTGGACGAGAACGCGCTCGGGCAGGAGTAGCCCCGGCCGGCCGTGCCGGTGTCCCCGCCGCCCGGGGGCACCGGCACAGCCGTGTGGGCGCCCTCAACTGGACGTGGTTTCCGTGGCAGGGTGGAGCGGGCAAGCCACAGGGGGCCAACAGAAGAGGGGGAGTCCGTGACCGTCGTCTGGATCAACGGCGCGTTCGGTGCGGGGAAGACGACCGCCGCACGGGAACTGATCGAACTGATCCCGAACAGCACGCTCTTCGACCCCGAGGTCATCGGTGGAGCGCTCTCGCACCTGCTGCCGCCCAAACGCCTCGCCGAGGCCGGCGACTTCCAGGACCTGCCGATCTGGCGCCGGCTGGTGATCGACACGGCGGCCGCGATGCTCGCCGAGCTGGGCGGGACCCTCGTCGTCCCCATGACCCTGCTCCGCCAGGAGTACCGCGACGAGATCTTCGGCGGCCTCGCCGCCCGCCGCATCCCCGTGCGCCATGTGCTGCTCGCCCCGGCTGAAACGATCCTGCACGAACGGATAGCCGGGCGGGAGATCCCGCCCGACGTGCCGGACGGCGAGATGCGGGACCGGCCGTGGGCGTACGACCGGATCGAGCCGTACCGGGCCGCCCTGGCCTCCTGGCTCACCGCCGACGCCCACCTGATCGACACCAGCGCGCTCACCCCGTACGAGACCGCCGTCCGGGTCGCCGAGGCCGTGGGCAGTGGCGCCGCCCCGCCGTGCGACATCGTGCAGACGCCCGAGCCCACCGCCGAGACGCTGGCCGCCGGAGTGCTCCTCTTCGACGAGCAGGACCGGGTCCTGCTCGTGGACCCCACCTACAAGCCCGGTTGGGAGTTCCCCGGCGGTGTGGTCGAGCGGGGTGAGGCCCCCGCCCGCGCCGGTGTGCGCGAGGTCGCCGAGGAGACCGGCATACGCCTGAGCGAGGTGCCGCGGCTGCTCGTCGTGGACTGGGAGCGGCCGGTGCCCCCCGGCTTCGGGGGACTGCGCCTGCTCTTCGACGGCGGCCGGCTGGACTCCGCGGAGGCCGCCCGGGTGCTCCTGCCGGGTCCTGAACTGCGGCAGTGGCGGTTCGCCAGCGAGCGGGAGGCGGCCGACATGCTGCCGCCGGTCCGCTACGAACGCCTGCGCTGGGCCCTCAGGGCCCGCGAGCGCGGCGCCGCGCTCTATCTGGAGGCCGGCATACCGGTCACGGGCCGGCCGGCCTGACCGGGAAGGGGGCGCAGGCCGGGGCGGCGAGCCCGCCCCGAGCCCGGAGGGAGCCCGCGTCCTCACCCGGCGGCCGGGTGGCGGTCCGCCGCTCGGCGCAGCGCCGCCGACGCTCCGCTCAGCACCGGCTCCCCGTGGCCGAAGCACGCCACGCCCGTGTCCAGGGCGGCCAACCGGTGGAAGCCGGTCAGCAGCCGGGGCCGGTCGAGGTTGAACACGCCCGGGATGACCGCCCCGTCGACCGGCGAGGCGGCCACCGTGTCACCCGTGAACAGCACGCCTTCGGCGGGCAGGAACAGGGCGATGCTGCCGTCCGTGTGCCCGGGGACGTGCACCACCCGGGCGCCGCCGCCGAAGTCGAGCACGTCACCGTCGGACACCGCCGTGACGCCCGGCGGGCGCGTCGGCTCGCCGTCGGGCAGGTGTGCGGCGGCCGCCGCGTGGAGGGGCAGTTCCCAGTCCTCGAACCGCGGGGGCGGCCCGGGGCGTTCACCTCGTACGAACGGCGCGTCCAGCCGGTGGGCCAGCACCTCGGCGCCGCTGAGCGCGGCGAACTCGCCCGCTCCGCCCGCGTGGTCCTCGTGGAAGTGGGTCAGCACGATCCGCCGGACGTCACGGGGTGCGCGGCCCAGCGCCGTGAGCGCGCCGGCGATCGCCCGCCCCGCACCGACGGCGCCCGCGTCGATCAGGGTCGACTCCGTGCCGTCGTGCCAGAGGTAGGCCTGGCCGACGGGGAAGCGCAGCAGATGGAGGCGGGGGAGCAGTTCGACGACGTCCATACGCCGACGCTAGGCGGCGCCCCCGCCCGTGGGCGAGGGCGCTCTGCCGTGGGCAGAAGGGGTCAGCCCGCCGCGTAGTTGCGCAGGAACAGCGCCTCGGCGACCGACAGCCGCTCCAGCTCCTCGGGGGACACGCTCTCGTTGACCGCGTGGATCTGCGCCTCCGGCTCGCTGAGGCCGATCAGCAGGATCTCCGCCCGCGGGTAGAGGCCGGCGAGCGTGTTGCACAGCGGGATGGAGCCGCCCTGGCCCGCGTACTGCATGGTCTCGCCCGGGTAGGCGACGGCCATCGCGTCGGCCATGGCCTGGTAGGCCGGGCTCGAGGGGTCGGCGCGGAACGCCTGGCCCTGGCCGATCTGCTCGGTGGTCACCCGGGCGCCCCAGGGGGTGTGCGCCTCGATGTGGGCCTGCAGCAGCTTGGTGGCCTCGGCCGCGTCCACGCCCGGCGGCACCCGCAGGCTGACCAGGGCGCGGGCGCCCGCCTGCACCGACGGGGTGGCGCCCACGACCGGCGGGCAGTCGATGCCGAGCACGGTGACGGCCGGCCGGGCCCAGATGCGGTCGGCCACCGAGCCGTCACCGATCAGGCCCACCCCGTCCAGCACCTTGGCGTCCTTGCGGAACTGCTCGTCGGTGTACTCGAGGCCGTCCCACCGCGCGCCGGCGTCGAGGCCGTCGACCGTGGTCGAGCCGTCCTCGGCGCGCAGCGAGTCCAGGACCCGGATCAGCGCGGCCAGCGCGTCCGGGGCGGCACCGCCGAACTGGCCCGAGTGCAGGTTGCCGCCGAGGGTGTCGACCTGGACCCGGACGAGCGTCATGCCGCGCAGGGTCGTGGTCACCGTCGGCAGGCCCACGCGGAAGTTGCCCGCGTCGCCGATCACGATGGTGTCGGCCGTCAGCAGCTCGGGGTGCTGCTCGGCGTACCGCTCCAGGCCGCCGGTGCCCTGCTCCTCGGAGCCCTCGACGATCACCTTCACGTGGACGGGTACGCCGCCGTTCGCCTTCAGCGCGCGCAGCGCGAGCAGGTGCATGATCAGACCGCCCTTGCAGTCGGCGGTCCCGCGGCCGTACCAGCGGCCGTCCCGCTCGGTCAGCTCGAACGGCGGAGTGGTCCAGCCGGCCTCGTCCAGCGGCGGCTGGACGTCGTAGTGCGCGTAGAGCAGAACCGTTTTGGCACCCTCCGGGCCCGGCAGGTACCCGTACACCGACTGCGTGCCGTCGGGGGTGTCGAGGAGGGCCACGTCCACGAAGCCCTCGGCGCGCAGGGCCTCGGCGATCCAGTTCGCCGCGCCCTCGCTCTCGCTCTTCGGGAACTGCGCGAAATCCGCCACCGACTTGAAGGCGACCAGTTCGGTCAGCTCCGTCTTCGCCCGGGGCAGCAGCGAGACGACGGTCTCGGCGACCGGATTCGACGACATGGGCACGCTCCTCGTAGGTGCGACGTTGTACAGCTGAGTACACCGATCCTCCCACAGTGGCCTGCGGCGATCGTCGCCGTAGGATGCGGGGGACAGGTGCGGCAGCGGCTTGATCGGAGCAGTAGACCATCGTGAGCGGCGAGAACTCTTCGGCGGACGACGTGCAGCGGGTGTGGGACGTCGTCGTGGTGGGCGCGGGACCCGCGGGGGCCTCGGCGGCCTACGCGGCGGCGGTCGCGGGGCGACGCGTGCTGTTGCTGGAGAAAGCCGAGCTGCCCCGCTACAAGACGTGCGGCGGCGGCATCATCGGCCCCTCGCGCGACGCGCTGCCCCCCGGGTTCGAACTGCCCTTCCAGGACCGCGTGCACGCCGTCACGTTCTCCCACAACGGGCGCTTCACACGCACCCGGCGCTCCAAGCAGATGCTGTTCGGGCTGATCAACCGGCCCGAGTTCGACCAGCAGCTGGTCGAGCACGCCCAGAAGGCGGGCGCCGAGCTGCGGACGGGCGTCACCGTGCAGCGCGTCGAGCAGCACGGCTCCGCGGTGCCGGACCGGCGCACGGTCGCCGTGGTGCTCCAGGGCGGCGAGACGGTGCTGGCCCGCGCGGTCGTCGGGGCCGACGGCAGCGCCAGCCGGATAGGGGCGCACGTCGGGGTGAAGCTGGACCAGGTCGACCTCGGCCTCGAGGCGGAGATCCCGGTCCCGGCGACGGTCGCCGACGACTGGAAGGGGCGGGTGCTCATCGACTGGGGCCCGATGCCCGGCAGTTACGGCTGGGTGTTCCCCAAGGGCGACACCCTGACGGTCGGCGTGATCTCGGCCCGCGGCGAAGGCGCCGCGACGAAGCGGTACTTGGAGGACTTCGTCGCGCGGCTCGGCCTCTCGGGCTTCGAACCGAGCATCTCCTCGGGGCACCTGACCCGCTGCCGCGCCGACGACTCGCCGCTGTCCCGCGGCCGGGTGCTGGTCTGCGGCGACGCGGCGGGACTGCTGGAGCCGTGGACCCGCGAGGGCATCTCCTTCGCGCTGCGCTCGGGCCGGCTGGCGGGGGAGTGGGCCGTGCGGATCGCCGAGGCGCACGACGCGGTCGACGCCCGGCGCCAGGCCCTGAACTACGCGTTCGCGATCAAGGCGGGGCTCGGCGTGGAGATGAGCGTCGGCAAGCGCATGCTGGCCGCGTTCGAGCGGCGTCCCGGTTTCTTCCACGCGGCCCTCACCGGCTTCCGTCCGGCCTGGCGGGCGTTCCGCGACATCACGCGCGGCTCGACCTCCCTGGGGGAGCTGGTCCGGTCGCACCCCCTCGCCCAGCGCGCCCTGACCGCGTTCGACCGGACGCCGGCCGCCCCCGCGGAGGAACCCGTCACTTCGTGACCGTGATCCGGAACACCGGGTGGTCGGCGGCCACGGCGAGGATCTCCTCGTCCGTGGAGTCGGCCGTGACGCCCGCGAAGTACTGCTTGACCTGCCAGCCCCACTTCTCCAGGTAGGTCCGCAGGATCGGGAGCTTCTCCTCGTCGGGGAGCTCCACCGCGGTGAAGGCGCGCACCTTGCGGCCCACCCGCAGTTCTCCGCCGTTCGCGACCCGCATGTTGCGCACCCACTGCGAGTAGCCGCGGGCGGAGACGAGGTACTGGCCGTCCTGGTAGGTGTGCGGGTTGACCGGGACGCGCTGCATCTTGCCGCTCTTGCGGCCGCGCACCGACAGCTCGGCGTTCCCCGCGAAGCTGAGCCCGTGCCGGGCGAGCCAGCCGACCATCCCGTTCATCCGGACGGCCAGCGGGCTGCTCTCGACGTAGAACGGCGCGGACGACGACATGGTGACCCCCACAGTTTGGGAGAGCGGTGCTCTCGCTCGGCCTCAGTGTGGGGGAGACAGGTGCTCCAAAGCAAGAGCAGTGCTCTCTTTTTGGTTCGGTGCTCCGATTCGTGTGCACTGCTCTGCACGCGTGGCACACTGCTGCCATGAGCACCGCACAGGGCGCCCGCGCGCGAGCCAGGGCCGAAGTCACGGCGGCGATCAAGGACGCGGCGCGCCGCCGACTCGCCGCGGAGGGCGCCGCCAAGCTCTCGCTGCGGGCCGTCGCCCGTGAACTGGGCATGGTCTCCTCGGCGGTCTACCGCTACTTCCCGAGCCGCGACGACCTGCTGACCGCGCTGATCATCGACGCCTACGACTCCCTCGGCGAGGCGGCGGAGGCGGCCCACGCGAAGGCGGGGGAGGCGGCCGACCCCGTGCGGCGCTGGACGGCCGTCTGCGAGGCGGTGCGCGGCTGGGGGCTCGGCCATCCGCACGAGTACGCCCTGATCTACGGCTCCCCGGTGCCCGGGTACGCCGCCCCCGAGACCACCGTGCCGGCCGCCGCCCGGGTCGGTCTGCTCCTCGTCGGCATCGTCCGTGACGCTCACCGGAGCCCGGGGCTCGCCGCCCTGCCGCTGCCCGCCGAACTGCGCCCCGAGGCCGAGCGGATGGCGGCCGACCTGGCCCCCGACCTGCCGCCCGAGGCGGCGGTGGCCCTGGTCGCGGCCTGGGCCGAGCTGTTCGGTCTGGTCGGGTTCGAGCTGTTCGGGCAGTTCCACCGGGTGGTCGAGGACCGGGAGACGTTCTTCCGGAACGCGGCCGTCCGGCTCGCCGGCAGTGTGGGCCTGGCCCGGCCCTGACGGCCGGCGGCGGCCGGGCCCGTCGACCGGTTCCACCTACGCCTCCGGAACCAGGACGACCTTGCCGGCCACCGTGCCCGACTCGGCCAGCCGCATCGCCTCCGCGACCTCGGTGAGCGGCAGCCGGGCCGCTATCCGCGCGGTCACCTCGCCGCGGCCGAGCGCCCGGAACACCTCGGTCAGGTCGGCGCGCAGCCGGGAGCGGAACCGGTCCTTGCTCAGCGCGCGGCCCGCCCACACGTTGAAGAAGTACGCGCGGCGGCCGTTGGGCAGCGCGTTCCACAGCCACACCCGGCCGAGGATCTTCAGCACCGGCCACTGCTTGGAGCCGGTGTCGTCCCGGGTGGTGGCGCTGCCGTAGGAGACGAGGGTCCCGCCGGGTGCGAGCAGCCGCCAGGAGTCGGTCACGCTGCGCCCGCCGAGGTGGTCGAAGACCGCGTCCACGCCACCCGGTGCCAGCTCCCGGACCAGGGCCGGGACGTCCTGCGTGTAGTCGACGGGGAGTACGCCCATGGCGCGCAGCGTCTCGTGGTGGCGCGTGGACGCCGTGCCGATCACCTTCAGGCCGGCCGCACGGGCGAGCTGCACGAGCACCGTGCCGACCCCGCCGTTCGCGCCGTGGACGAGGATCGTCCCGCCTTCGCGCACCCGGGCCTTGCGGTGCAGCATCTGCCAGGCGGTGATCCCGTTGACGACCAGCGTCTCCGCCTCCGCCGCGTCGATGCCGTCCGGCACCGGGACCGCGTCGGCCGCGTCGAGCAGTACGTGGCTGGCCCAGCCGCCGACCTTGACCAGGGCCGCCACCCGCCGGCCCACGAGGCCGGCCGGGACGCCGGTGGCCGCCGTGAGCACCGTGCCGACCAGGTCGTAGCCGGGCACGAAAGGGAACGGCGGCTGGTCGTAGTACCGGCCGCGACGCATCTGCTGCTCGGCGAAGGACACGCCGGTGGCCTCGACGCGGACCACGATCTGCCCGGGGCCCGGCGTGGGGACGGCCCGGTGACGCAGTTCCAGGCCCTCGGGCTCGACCGTGCCCGGCAGTACGACCTCCAGCAGTTCCTTGCCGTCCATCACGACCTCCAGGTCGGGTGAGAGTCAGGGGTGATAATCAGTCGCTTGCGTTAGAAGCTATAACTAACATGACGGCCCCTTCTGGTTGTGTCAAGGCGTCAGGGCGAGATTCGTTACGGGCTCTCTCGCCAGTGATAGGTTGAAACCCTGAGGGCAACCCGACGACGAGGAGCGTGAAGGCCATGGCGGCAGGCGCGGCGAGCCCCCGGGAGCGGTACCGCAGCCAGGTGCGGGCCGAGATCAAGGCACGGGCCTGGGACCAGATCGCCACGGCCGGGGCGTCGGGACTGTCCCTGAACGCCATCGCCAAGGAACTGGGCATGAGCGGCCCGGCCCTGTACCGGTACTTCGGCGGCCGGGACGACCTGATCACCGAGCTGGTCAGGGACGCCTACCGCAGCCTGGCGGACACCTTCGGCGCCGCGGCCGACGCGGGCACGGGGCTTGCCGGCCTCGCCCGGGCCATGCGCCGCTGGGCGCTGGAGGACCCCCAGCGCTACTTCCTCGTCTACGGCACCCCGGTCCCCGGCTACCGGGCCCCCGACGACACCACCGCGACCGCCCGCGAGATCATGGCGACCCTCCTCGACGTGTGCGCGGCCGAGGACGCGGCGGGGACACCGGAGACAGCGGGGGCGGGCACGGCGGACGCGGCCCGGGAGGGCCTGCCCGCGCCGGCGGACGCGCTGGAGGCCCATCTCGCGGACCACCGCCAGTGGGCGGGCGACCACCCGGCCCCGCCGCACATCCTGCGCCGGGCCCTGGCCTACTGGACCCGCCTGCACGGCGTCCTCTCCCTGGAACTCGCCGGTCACTTCACCGGCATGGGCTTCGACCCCGAGGTGCTGTTCACCGCCGAGTGCGAGGGGCTGAAGGGCAGAGGCTGACCGCGAGGGCGGCCAGGGACTGACGGCGTGGACGCACAGCGGCCGGCCGCGCGGGCGGGCTGCCGTACTCCCCGGGGAGTACCCGTGCTCACCTCGCCCGGCTGACGTCCGCGCGGGCCGACGGCGTCTAGCGTGGCGGGCATGGAAGAGCAGCGCGGCGCCACGGACCGGTGGCGGCACGGGCCGCCGTGGTGGCCACGCCCCGACGACCCGGAGCCGTCCGCGGCCCGCACGCCCTGGCGGTCCACCGCGCTGATCACCGCTTTCGTGCTCGTCGGCGCCAACTTCGCCGCGCACGCGCAGCCGCACCGCGAGCCGCTCGACGGCTACGCGCGCGTGCTGCTGCTCGCCGGCGCGGTCCTGCTGCTGTGGCGCCACCGCCACCCGGTGGCCGTGGTCTTCGGCACGGCGACGGCCGCGCTGGTCTACCTGGCCGCCGGCTATCCCTACGGCCCGGTCCTGCTGCCCGTCGTGGTCGCCTGCTTCTGCGCGGTCGTCGCGGGCCACCGGCGGGCCGCCTGGACGGCGCTCGGCCTGCTCTGGGCGGGGCACGCGCTCGTGGCGCTCTGGCTCTACCGCGTGCTGCCACCGCCGGGCGACAAGGCCGCGACCGTGGGCCAGGAGATCGTCGTCACCACCTGGGTGCTGGCCGTCGTGGCCGTCTGCGAACTGGCCCGGGTGCGCCGCGAGCAGTGGGCCCGGGAGCGCGCCGACCGGGCCCAGGCCGCCCGGCGCCGCGCGGACGAGGAACGGCTGAGGATCGCCCGCGAGCTGCACGACGTGCTCGCGCACAGCATCTCCGTCATCAACGTCCAGGCGGGCGTGGGCCTCGCCCTGCTCGACAGCGACCCGGAGCAGGCGCGCACGGCACTCACCACCATCAAGGCCGCCAGCAAGGAGGCGCTCGGTGAGGTGCGCCAGGTCCTCGACACCCTGCGCGCCCCCGGTGCCGCGCCGCGCGCCCCCGCCCCCGGCCTCGACCGGCTGCCGGAACTGGTCGAACAGGCGGCCGCCGCCGGCCTCACCGTCGACGTCCGGGGCGAACCCCCGCAGCTGTCGCCCGGCGCCGACCTGGCGGCCTTCCGCATCGTGCAGGAGGCCCTGACCAACGTCGTACGGCACTCGGGGTCACGGCACGCGCGCGTGCGGTTCGAACACGACGGCGCCCTGCTGCGGCTGCGGGTCGACGACGACGGACCCGCGACCGCCACCGACGCGGGCGGCAGCGGCAACGGGCTGGCCGGCATGCGGGAGCGGGCCGCCGCGCTGGGTGGCACCATCGAGGCGGGCCCGCGCCCCGACGGCGGCTTCCGGGTGCTCGCCGTACTGCCCGCGCACACCAGGGAGGACCAGTGATCCGGGTACTGCTCGCCGACGACCAGTCGCTCGTGCGGGCCGGGTTCGGGGCGCTGCTCGACGCGCAGCCGGACATCGAGGTGGTGGGGGAGGCCGCGGACGGCGAGGAGGCCGTGCGCCTGGTGCGTGAACGGGGGCCCGACGTCGTCCTGATGGACATCCGCATGCCGCGGCTGGACGGCCTGGCCGCGACCCGGCGCATCACCGGGGACGCGGAGCTGGGCGAGGTGAGGGTGGTCATGCTGACCACCTTCGAACTCGACGAGTACGTCTTCGAGGCGATCCGCGCGGGCGCCTCGGGGTTCCTGGTCAAGGACACCGAGCCCGACGAACTCCTGCGCGCCGTAAGGGCGGTGGTCGCGGGTGACGCGCTGCTGTCCCCGGGCGTCACCCGCCGCCTCATCGCCGAGTTCGCGGCCCGCTCCAAGGAACCGGCCGCCGCCGACGCGCTCGCCCTGCTCACCGAGCGCGAGCGCGAGGTGATGGCCCTGGTCGGCATCGGCCTGTCCAACGAGGAGATCGCCCGCCGCCTGGTGGTCAGCCCCCTCACGGCCAAGACCCACGTGAGCCGCACCATGGTCAAGCTGGGCGCCCGGGACCGCGCCCAACTCGTCGTCCTCGCTTACGAGTCGGGGCTGGTGCGGCCGGGCTGGCTGGGCTGACCCGGTTCTCCCGGCCGAGAGGACCGGGCGACGAGGCCACTTTCGCAACAGGCCCTAGTCGCGAACCGCCACGCGCTCCGTCTGCTCCGCCGGCGCCTCCACGGTGGATGTGGCGACCACGACGGACGGGCGGGGGCGCCGGGCGCGCAGGCCGGTGAGGGTGATCAGCAGACCGGCCACGGCCACGCCCGTGACGACCATGAAGCCCGGCCGGTAGCTGTCGAGGACGGCGTGCGCGGTGGGGTGCGCCGGGGCGGCCGCGGTGACCACGGCGGTCACGACGGCCAGGAAGATCGCCCCGCCCACCTGCACCGAGGTGTTGAGCAGACCGGAGACCATGCCCTGTTCGTGGTCCTCGACCCCGTTGGTGGCCTGGATGTTGAGCGAGGGGAAGACCAGGGCGCAGGCCGCGCCGATCAGCAGCATCGACGGCAGGATCACGGCCGCGTACACCGGGTCCAGGTCGATCCGCAGGAACAGCGCGTACCCGGCGACCATCAGCGCGAAGCCGGCCGCGATCAGCCGCGGGGTGCCGAACCGGTCGACGATGGCGCCGACCTTCGTCGAGGACACCGCCACGAGTGCGCCCGCCGGCAGGAAGGCCAGTGCCGTGTGCAGCGCCGACCAGCCCAGCAGGGACTGCATGTACAGGGTCGTCAGGAACTGGAAGCCGACGTAGGAGCCGAAGAAGGCCACCGCTGCGAGCTGGGCGCGGACCTGGCTGCCCGAGCGCAGCACGCCGAGCCGGATCAGCGGGCCAGGCGAGCGCCGCTCGACCAGGACGAAGGCGGTCAGGAGGACGGCGACGGCGAGGAACGACCCCAGCGTGCGGGCCGAGGCCCAGCCGGCCCCGGGCGCCTGGACGACGGTGAAGACCAGCAGCAGCATCGAGGCGGTGCCGAGGACGGCACCCGGGACGTCGTAACCGGCGTGGTTCTCCTCCCGGGAACTGCGCGGCAGCAGCCTGAGGCCGGCGGCGAGGGCGAGGAGCGCGATGGGCGCGGGCAGCAGCATGGTGAGGCGCCAACTGGCCTCGGTGAGCAGCCCGGAGAGGACCAGACCCATGGAGAAGCCGGTGGCGGCGCACGTGGTGTAGATGGAGAGCGCGCGGTTGCGCAGCGGGCCCTCCGGGAAGGTCGTGGTGATGATGGACAGGCCCGCGGGCGCGGTGAAGGCGGCGCTCAGGCCCTTCACGAAGCGGCTGGCGATCAGCAGCGGCCCGGAGTCCACGAGCCCGCCGAGCAGCGAGGCGAGCGCGAAGACGGCGAGCGCCACCAGGAACACCTGGCGCCGGCCCAGCAGGTCGGCGGTGCGGCCGCCGAGCAGGAGCAGTCCGCCGTATCCCAGGATGTAGCCGCTGACGATCCATTGCAGCGTCGAGGTGGACAGATGGAGGTCGGTGCCGATGGACGGCAGCGCGACGCCGACCATCGACACGTCGAGCGCGTCCAGGAACATCGCGGCGCACAGCACCAGCAGCGTGCCCCACAGCCGGGGGGTCCAGCGAACCGCCGGGGACGGGGCCGTGGGGATGGTGAGCGGAGAGGTCATGGCGAAGAGACTACATGCGCATGCATTCAATGCAAGCGCATTTAATGTCGATGCAATGAAACCTGTTCTCTGCTACGGTGCGCGCATGGCGGCGAACATGCCCGAGCGGGCGCTCGTGGAGCAGTGGCGGGACATCCTGTCCCTGCACGCCCGCACCCAGTGCGAGCTCGACCGCGCGCTGCACGGACACGGCCTGTGCGCCAGCGACTTCGAGGTCCTGGACCTGCTCTCCGAGGGCGCGGCGGCGGACGGCGGCTGCGCCTACCGCGTGCAGGAGATCTCGGAACGGGTGCACCTCAGCCAGAGCGCGCTCTCCCGCCTCATCGGCCGCCTGGAGAAGGACGGCCTCGTGGAGCGTGCCATGTGCCCGGAGGACCGGCGCGGGGTCCGCGTCGCGCTCACGGCCAAGGGGCGCGCGCTGCACGGTGAGGTGCGGCCCGTGCAGCGCGCGGTGCTGGCCAGGATGCTCGCCGAGGCCGGTCCGGACGCCGGCTGAGCCGGCGTCGGCTGCGGACTTCCCCGGGACGTCGGCTTCGGCGCTGTCCGCCGGAGGCCGGCCGCGGCCTCAGATCCCCGAGGTCTCCCGCCACAGCGTCGCCAGCGAACGGTCGCCCGTCACGCTCGGCACGGGTCCCCGGTTCCACAGCGCCAGGTACAACCGCTCGGCGGGGCCGATGAGTTCGGCCTCGGCGTCGCCCGCCGCGTCCCGCGAGGTCACCGGCGGTTCGGCGGAGAGCCGTACCGTCCACACGGCGTCCGCCCCGGCGTCCACCGCCCGCACCCGCAGCACCCGCGGCCGCTCGGTGCGCACCCGGCTCCTGGGGCGGGCGTGGAAGCCGCGCAGCAGCTCGTCGATGCCGTCGGCCGCGAACCCGGCGTCGATCGGGGACGCCGTGCCGCCCCGGGCGCTCTCCGCGTCGTAGCGGTGGACGGCCGTCTCGTGCGCCTGCCGCCGGGTCCAGAACGCCAGCGGCGAGGGGCAGGGCGCCGGATGGAAGGTCCAGCACTCCAGATCGGCCGGCGCGGCGGCCAGGGTGTCGACCAGCAGCCGGTGACTGTCCCGGTACCAGGCCACCAGCTCGGCGCCGTCCAGGTCCGGGCCGTCGCCGAGCGGCCGGGGAGCGGTGTGTCCGTCGGCGACCAGCGCGGCGGCCCACCGGTGCACCGCGCCCGTGTGCCGCAACAGGTCCGCGACCTGCCACTCGGGGCAGGTGGGCACCTTGGCGTCGGTACCGGCCTCGGCGGCGGCCGCGGCCAGCAGGCGACCCTCCCGGTCCAGGGTCGTGAGGAATTCGGCAGTCTCCATGGGGGTGAGTGTGCCGGACGGCGGGGCCCGGCGGTGCCGGTCCGCTGCACCGGTTTCCGCCGACCCGCCGCTGTTCCCGCCCGCGTTCGCGGCGGCACGCGCCGCCCGGTGGCGTGACCCGGGAGGTGTGGCACCTCAGGTGCTCGTCACCCTGCGGGTCATCAGCCCCCCGACCGCCGCGGCGGTCGCGGCCAGTACGGCGACGCTGAGGAGGGCAGTGGGGAGGGAGGACCAGTCGGCCATGAAGCCGATCGCGGGTGGTCCGAGGAGCATGCCGCCGTAGCCGAGCGTCGAGGCGACGGCGACGCCGGACGGGCCGGCCAGCGCGCCCGCGCGCTCCACGGCTATGGGGAACAGGTTCGCCAGTCCCAGACCGGTGACCGCGAAACCGAGCAGTGCCGCCCACAGCGCGGGGGCGAGCGAGGCGAGCAGCATGCCGGTCGCCGCGGTGGTACCGCCGGCGATCACGGTCCGGGTGCGGCCGAGGCGTTCCAGCAGCCGCGTCCCGCTCAGCCGGCCGACGGTCATGGCGAGCGCGAAGCACGCGTAGCCGGCCGCCGCCGTCGCGGACGACGCCGCCAGGTCCTGCTTGAGGTGGAGGGCGCCCCAGTCGGCCATGGCGCCCTCACCGTAGGCGGTGCACAGGGCGATCAGACCGAGGACGAGGACCAGGCCGCGGACCCGGCTGCCGGGGCGCCGGCCGCCCGCCGGTTCCGGGCGGGTGCGGTCAGCCGGGGGCGGCGGCTCGTGCCGGAGCAGGGCGCGTCCCGCGACCAGGGTGACCAGCAGGCCGGTGAGGGTCAGACCGAGCAGGTGGCGGGTGGGGGAGAGCGCGCCGGCGACCAGTCCGCCGAGGCCCGCGCCGATCATCCCGCCCAGGCTGAACGCCGCGTGGAAACTGGGCATCACCGGCCGGCCGAGGGCGGCCACCAGATCGACGGCGGCACTGTTGAAGGCCACGTTGATGCCCCCGTAGGCCGCGCCGAAGGCCAGCAGTACGGCGCCGAGGGTCAGGGCGGAGTGGGTCAGCGGGGGCAGGGCTACGCCGAGCGAGAGCAGCACCGCGCAGACGACGGTCACCAGGTGGCTGCCGAAGCGGCGGCACAGCCGTCCGGTGAGCGTCATGGTCACGACCGCGCCGGCCGACACGCCGAGCAGGGCGAGGCCGAGGGAGCCCACGGAGGCGTGGGTCTGGTGCTTGATGTCGGGGATGCGGACGACCCATCCCGCGAAGACGAAGCCGTCCAGGGCGAAGAAGGCGGTGATCGCCACGCGCAGCGCGGTGAGGTCGGGGCCCGGCACGACGCTGTGCGATCGGGTTTTGTTTATTTGCGGCACAAAATCAGGCTAGGTGTGGGTGCCGGGGTCGGGCAAGAGGGGTCCCGATGGCCGGGTTGCGGGTGCCGGGCGCGGGTGCCGGAGAACGATCGTTCGTGTTTGTCGCGCGTGCGGCTGTTCGTCGGGCGGAGTCCCGTAGGCGGAAAGCGCCCCGAAGTACTCCCGACCAGCGGACACTTCACGGTGAGCGCCGGGTCGCGGTCGGTCAACCCCGTCCGCGGAGGGGTCGGTTCGGGGGTCCACCTGCCGGGGCCCGGGCGATCCGCCGTCGGAAACAGGTCGGTTAATGCTTGCGCACGCGCTGGTTGCGGAGGGGTGAGCAGGTCATGATGGGCCCATGACCTTGGCCTCGCGCGCACTTGCGCAACTGGCGACCTGGCCGGACCTGAGACAGTCCGTCCCGAGCTGCGGCCTGGGGCAGGCCGTGCGCTCGGCCCAGGGCGAGATCGCCCACTTCCACTCGGACCGTGACGTCGACCTCCTGCTGACCGACCGGGCCGTCCGGCGGTTCACCAAGGACTTCAAGGGCTCGGGTGCCATCAGGATCGTCCCCGGCTCGCCCTGGGTGACCCTCCGCCTCGACGCCGCGAGCGACGTCGACCTCCTGCTGACCCTGGTCAGCGTGGCGCTCCAGGCGCGGCAGTCCTGGCCCGACCCGGTCGGCCGGGCGGTGTCGGGCTGCAACGACCAGCGCGGGGCGGGATTCGTGAAGGCCGACCACGGGGGCGTCTGACGCGGCGGGGCGGACACCGGCGGCCGGGCGACGGGCCCTGGGCCGTGTCCACAACGCCCCGCCTGCCCCACGGCGCCCGGGCGGACGACGGGACTTTGCCGACACGGCCTAGACGGCGAGGACCCGGACCCCCGCGTCCTCGAAGCGGCGCACGGTGTCCTCGTCCACCGCCGCGTCGGTGACCAGCGTGTCCACCGCTTCCGTCGCGCAGATGCGGGCGAACGCCCGCCGGCCAAGCTTGCTGGAGTCGGCGGCCACGACCACCCGGGCGGCGCGCTCGCACAGCAGCCGGTTGATCGCGGCCTCCGCCTCGTCGTGCGCCGCCGCGCCGTGCGTGACGTCGAACGCGACCACGCCGAGGACGGCGACGTCGAGGGTGATCTGGCCGAGCACGCCGTCCGCGAGCGGACCGATCAGCTCGTAGGACTGCGGGCGGGCGACCCCGCCGGTCACCACGATCTTGAACTGGGGCCGCACCGCGAGCTCGTTGGCGATGTTGAGCGCGTTCGTCACCACGGTCAGCGCGGGCGAGCCGGAGCCGAGGTCGCCGCGCACGGCCAGCGCGCGGGCCACCTCCGTGGTGGTCGTTCCGCCGGTCAGCCCGACCGCCTCGCCGGGTGTCACGAGGTCCGCCACCGCCTTGGCGATCCGCTGCTTCTCGGAGGCGCGGCGGGCCGTCTTGTAGCGCAGGGGCAGCTCGTACGACACCCCGTGCACCACGGCGCCGCCCCGGGTGCGCACCAGCATCTGCTGCTCGGCGAGCTGGTCGAAGTCCCGGCGGATCGTCGCCGCCGACACGCCCAGCTCGGCCGCCGCCTCCTCGACCTCCAGCCGCCCGCGCTCGACGAGCAGTTCGAGCAGCGCCTTCCAGCGGGCGTCCCGGGACATCCGCAGCCTCCGTTCTCCGTCCTCCCGGCGACCCTAGCGCACCTGTCTCCGCGCGCGTCTGCTTGATTGTGCTCGAAAATGCGCTATATCTTGCAAGAACAATCAGCAAGGGAGGGTGTGGCATGAGCCATGTCGAGGACGAGCTGAACAGCCAGCCGGAATGCTGGACGCGCGCGGCCCACGAGGCCGGTCGGTACGCCGCCGCACTGCCGGACGCGGGGGAGCGGGTCGCCGTCGTCGGGTGCGGGACGTCGTACTTCATGGCGCAGGCGGTGGCCGCGCTGCGGGAGGCCACCGGGCAGGGCGAGACGGACGCCTTCGCCGCCTCCGAGTTCCCGCGCGGCCGGTCCTACGACCGGGTCGTCGCCCTCACCCGCTCCGGCACCACCACCGAAGTGCTCGACCTCCTAGGCAAGGTGCGCGGCGGCGCGCGGACCACGGCCGTCACCGCCGACCCGGCCACCCCCGTGGCGACGGCCGCCGACGACCTCGTCGTCCTCGACTTCGCCGACGAACGCTCCGTCGTCCAGACCCGGTTCGCCACCACCGCGCTCACCCTCCTGCGCACCCACCTCGGCCTGCACACCGAAGCGGCCGTCACCGACGCCCGCACCGCCCTGTCGGCCCCCCTGCCCGAAGGACTCGTCGACTGCGCGCAGTTCACCTTCCTCGGCCGGGGCTGGACCGTCGGACTCGCCAACGAGGCCGGCCTCAAGATGCGCGAGGCGTCCCTGTCCTGGACCGAGGCCTACCCGGCGATGGAGTACCGGCACGGGCCCATCAGCATCACCACCGAGGGCACCGCGACCTGGATGCTCGGCGAGGCACCCGCCGGCCTCGCCGAACAGGTGCGCGCCACCGGCGGCCACTGGGTCGAGGGCACCCTCGACCCGCTGGCCGAACTCGTCCGCGTCCAGCGCCTCGCCGTCGCCGTCGCCGCCCGCCGAGGACTCGACCCGGACCGGCCGCGCCACCTCACCCGCTCGGTGATCCTCGCTCCTTGACCCACCCCCGGAAGGGAGACAAGCCGTGCCCCTCGTGACCACCGGCGAACTGGTCGGCGGGGCCGCCGGAGCCCGCTCCGCGGTCGCCGCCTTCAACATCATCACCCTGGAACACGTCGAGGCCGTCATCGCCGGAGCCGAGTCCGCCGGTGCCCCCGTCGTCCTCCAGGTCAGCGAGAACGCCGTCAAGTTCCGCTACGGACGACTGCTGCCGCTGGCCCGCGCCGCCGTCGCGGCGGCCGAACGCGCGGACGTGCCCGTCGCCCTGCACCTCGACCACGTCCAGAGCGCCGACCTGCTGCGCCAGGCGCCCGAGGCCGGGTTCAGCTCGGTGATGTACGACGCCGCCCGGCTCTCCTACGCCGACAACCTCGCCGCCACCCGAGCGGCCGCCGACTGGGCACACGCCCAAGGTCTGTGGATCGAGGCCGAGTTGGGACAGATCGGCGGCAAGGCCGGTCTGCCCGCGCTGGACGCCCACGCGCCCGGCGCCCGCACCGACCCCGACCAGGCGCGCGACTTCGTCGCGGGCGCCGGGGTCGACGCGCTCGCCGTGGCCATCGGCAGCGCGCACGCCATGACCACCCGCACCGCCACCCTCGACCACGGGCTGCTCAAGCGGCTGTCCGCCGCCCTGTCCGTCCCGCTCGTCCTGCACGGTTCCTCCGGCGTGCCGGACGACGGGCTGGTCGCCGCGGTCGCGGGCGGCATCGCCAAGGTCAACGTCGGCACCGCCCTCAACGCGGCCATGACCGGCGCCGTCCGGGACTTCCTCGCCACCCACCCGGAGGCCGTCGACTCCCGCAAGTACCTCAGCGTGGGCCGGGACGCCATGGCCCGGGAGGTGGCCCGCATCATCGGCGTCCTCGGCGGGGCCCGGAGCGGGCGCGCTAGCCTCGCTTGACGGCCTTCAGCACCACGAACTTCGGGTCGCTCGCCACCAGCCGGCTGTTGCCGAACAGTCGCTTCAGCGTGACGTGGTAGCCCAGGTGCCGGTTGCCGATCACCCACAGCTCGCCACCGGGGCGCAGCGCGCGCTTCGCCCCGGTGAACATCCGCCACGCCGTCGCGTCCGTCGTCGCCTGGTGCGAGTGGAACGGCGGGTTGTTCAGGACGAGGTCCACACTGTCCGGCGCGACCCCGGCCAGGCCGTCCCCGACCCGGAACTCGGCGTGTCCGGGAACCCCGTTGGCCTTGTAGGTCGCCTCCGCCGAGGCGACCGCCTGGAACGACTCGTCGACGAACAGCACCTCGGCCTCCGGGTCGGCCAGCGCCACCGCCGTACCGACGACCCCGTTCCCGCAGCCGAGGTCCACCACGCGCCCGGCACCCGGACCGGCCGGCAGGTGCCGCAGGAAGAACCGGGTGCCGATGTCGAGCCGGTCGGCGCAGAAGACACCCGCGTGGTTCACCACCGTGTGCCCCGAGACCGCGCCGACCCCGTCCGGGACCGCGTAGCTGTACGGCCACGGGTTGGCCGGCCGCCGCAGCGCCGGGTCCGGGGCGCAGAAGACGAGTCGCGCCTTCTGCCGCGCCAGCGAGGTACGGGTCGGCCCGAGGATCCGCTCGAACAGCCGCAGCGTCGAGGTGTGGATCTCCTTCACCATCCCGGTGCCCACGACCACCGTGTCCGCGTGCACCGCCGGCGCGAGCCGCAGCAGCTGGTCCTCCAGCAGCGCCAGGCTCTTGGGTACGCGCACGAGCAGCACGTCCACCCGCTCCGGCGGCGGGTCCTGGGTGGTCAGCAGGCGCACGGCACCGGGTTCGACACCGGCCCGCGCCAGGTTCGCCCGGGTCGCCTCCTGGCTGAGGAAGGAGTCGGTGATCTGGGTCGGCCGGTGCTCCGCGAGGGCCGTCGCCAACGCGCCCCAGCGGTCGCCGAGCACCACGACCGCGCCGGTGAGCGGCACCCCCTCCTCGGCCAGATGCCGCAGCAGGTACGCGTCGGAGGCGTCCCAGGCGCGCAGCCGGTCGCGGGGGTCCTCGGGGAAGCGGGACAGCTCGAACTCGGCCCACGGAGTCGTCATACGGTCGTTCATCGTGCTCCAGGCTAGCCGAGCCGCAGCTCAGGGCCGGTCGCCCGGCGCTCGGGCAGGATGGAGCGCATGGACGTGGAACTGTTCGAACGGGGGCGGGCCGAGGTCGCGCCGAGCGCCGTGCACGTCCCGCACTGGCTCGGTGCCGAGCGGCAGCGTGCGCTGCTGGCCGCCTGCCGGGAGTGGGCGCGCCCCCCGGCCGGGCTGCGCACCGTCCGCACCCCGGGCGGCGGCACGATGTCCGCCCGGCAGGTCTGCCTGGGCTGGCACTGGTACCCGTACGCCTACGCCCGCACGGTCGTCGACGGCGACGGCGCCCCGGTGAAGCCCTTCCCGGACTGGCTGGGCGAGCTGAGCCGGGACGCGGTGGCCGACGCGCTCGGCCCGCGGGCGGTACCGGCCGAGCCGTACGACATCGCGCTGATCAACTTCTACGACGGCGAGGCCCGCATGGGCATGCACCGCGACAGCGACGAGCGGGCGCCGGCGCCGGTCGTGTCGCTGAGCCTCGGCGACACCTGCGTCTTCCGTTTCGGCAACCCGCGGACCCGCACGAAGCCCTACACCGACGTGGAGTTGCGCAGCGGGGACCTCTTCGTCTTCGGCGGGCCGTCCCGGTTCGCGTACCACGGGGTGCCGCGCATGCTCCCCGGTACGGCGCCGCCGGAGCTGGGGCTCACCGGGCGGCTGAACATCACCCTGCGGGTGAGCGGGCTCTAGACCACGCCGAACGTCACCGGGCGGGTGAGCGGGCTCCAGACCACGCCGAACGTCACCGTGCGGGTGAGCGGGCTCCAGATCAGGGCGCGGGCCACGGCGGTGCCGAAGATCAGGGGGCAGGCCACGAGGGGTGCGGATCATGGGAGACTCCACGTCATGAGCGGCAAGGCGGACCCCCGGCCGGCGGGGGAAGGGACCACCCCGAGGGCGCGGCTTGACCGGGGGCGCGGCGCGCTCGGACCCGCGCTGGAGCTCGTGCACACCGGACGGGCGCCGACCCGGGCCGTGCTCACCGCCGAACTCGGGGTCACCCGGGCGACGGCCGGGGCGGTGGCCGCCGAGCTGGAGGCGCTCGGGCTGATCCGTGTCGACGCCCGGCCGGGCGCGGCGGCCGGCTCCCAGGGGCGCCCCTCGCACCGGCTCGCGGTCGCCGAGGACGGGCCGGTGGCGCTAGCCGCACAGGTGCACGCCGACGGCTTCCGGGCCGCGCTGGTCGGCCTCGGCGGACGCATCGTGGCGACCGCGCCGGGCCGCGAGACCGTCGACGCCGACCCGGCGAAGGTGCTCGGCTCCGTGGTGGAGGCGGGCGCCGAACTGCTGCGCACGACCGGCCGCCGCTGCGTCGGCGCCGGGCTCGCCGTCCCCTCGGCCGTCGCCGAACCCGACGGCCTGGCCCTCAACCCCCTCCACGTGGCCTGGCCGGCCGGCGCCCCGGTGCGCCGGATCTTCGCCGAACGCGTGCGCGAGGCGGGCATCACCGGTCCCGCGTTCGCGGGCAACGACGTGAACCTCGCCGCACTCGCCGAGCACCGGCACGGCTCCGGCCGGGGCGCCCGTGACCTGCTGTGCGTGGCCTCCGGGCACCGGGGCGTCGGCGGTGCCCTGGTTCTCGACGGCCGCCTGCACACGGGCAGTTCGGGTCTCGCCCTGGAGGTCGGTCACCTCCCCGTCAACCCGGGGGGCCGACCCTGTCACTGCGGCAGCCGGGGCTGCCTCGACGTCGAGACCGATCCGCTGGCGCTGCTCGTCGAGGCGGGCCGCGCGCCCGGCCCCGAGGTCTCCCTGCTCCAGCAGGCCGACGACCTGCTGCGCACGCGCTACGCCGAACCGGCCGTCCGCGCCGCCGCCGACACCCTCATCGACCGTCTCGGCCTGGGCCTGGCCGGTCTGGTCAACCTCCTCAACCCCGACCGCATCATCCTCGGCGGCCTGCACCGCACCCTGCTGGAGACCGACCCCGACCGGCTGCGCGCGGTCGTCGCCGACCGCAGCCTGTGGGGCCAGAGCGGCGGTGTCCCCATCCTGGCCTGCACCCTGGACCACAACAGCCTGGTCGGCGCGGCCGAGCTGGCCTGGCAGCCGGTCCTGGACGACCCGCTGGGCGCGCTCCGGTGACGAACCGCTGTGCGGGGTGCTGCCGCCTCATCCGCAGAGGGCCATGATCACGTCGTCGAAGTCGGCGAACTCCTCCCGGGCCAGCCGCACCAGTTCCTCGGCCGGACGGCCGCGCCCGGGGGCGGACCGCTCCGCCAGCGCCGTCCGTTCGGCGTCCGGCCGTGAGGTGAGACCCAGCTCGTAGTGGTCGATCGCCTCCTGGGGCCCGACCCCGTCGGCCAGGACCCACAGGAAGTCGGCGAGGTCACGGGCCACCACTCCCGTCTCGCCCTCCGACCCGAGGAACACGACGGGCTGGGCGGCGAGTTCCCGGTCCGGGCGGACCAGCCAGAACGCCGCGTACCCGCCGGTGCCGTCCATGCCGAACACCCGGAAGCCGTCGCCGCCGACCTCCTTGTTGCCGGTCCACGACCGGAACCAGTCGGTCGTCTCCTCGGCGGAGACGAAGCTGTCGAACGGCTCGAAATCGACCCCGTCACCGTCGGCGTAGTCGAACGGGAGGGCGAGCGCCGCGGCCAGCGCCGCGGGAAAGCGGCGGTCGTCGGCGGTGACGGTGTCGTCAGTGGTGGTCATCCGCGCAGACTAGCCAGCGGGACTGACAACGCCGGCCGGGCCCCCAGGGCGTTGCGGGCCCCCTGTGCTGCGCGGCCCGCGTCCGCCGGGAGCAGCCGTGCCCTGCGGCCGTACTCCCGCTGAGGTACCCGTACTGCCGCCGGCCGCACGACGACCCGGACCCCCTGCCGGAGGGAACCTCGTGGCATCACCCGAAATCCCCGACGACTTACGGAGATGAACCGAGATGCAGACGCTCGCGAACTGGCACGGGGGACCCGGCCCGTGGATCCTGTTCTTCCCGCTGATCTGGGCGCTCGTGGTGGTGGGCGCCGTCACCCTGCTGCGCCGCACCGGCCGGGGCGGCCCCTGGCGGGGACCGATGAGCGGCCGCCCGACGGGCGACTCACCCCTCGCCGTCCTCGGCCGCCGCTTCGCCTCCGGCGAGATCGACGAGGAAGAGTACTGGCGCCGCCTCTCCGTACTGGAGGAACAGTTCGGCCCCGCCGGCAAGCGGGGCACCGCGTGAGCACACCGGCTGTCTTGACGCGGCGCAGCCCGTCGGGCACGCCCATGTCAGCGCCGCAGCACGGCGCGCGGGCGGCAGGTCGTCATGGCTCACCGTCCGCGCGTTCGTGTCGGCGTGGTCACCGCCCGGTCAGCCGGGGACAGCGGACCGGGCGGGGGTCGGTGGGGCGGTCGCCGCGTGGGCCACGGCGGGGGCCGGAGCGGTGACGACCGGGGTGGTGACGACGGGCGCGGTGACCGGAGCTGTGACGACCGGAGCCGCGGTGACCGGTGTGGGGGTCGGGTGCGTCTGGGCGCGGCGGGGGGCCGGCTGCTGCTCGGGGGTGCGGCGGGGGGAGCGGGCCGGCTGCGGGCGGGACGTGGTGGTCGCCGGCAGGGTGAACCAGACGACCTTGCCGTCCTCGCCCTCCGGGCGCGCGCCCCAGCTCTCGCTCATCGCGGCCACCATCGCCAGCCCCCGGCCGCAGGTGGACAGCGCGGCGTCCTCCGCCGCGTCCGCCACCACCGGAAGGCGTGGATCGTGGTCGCGCACCGAGACCGTGAGCCGGTCGACCAGCAGTTCCAGCTCGACGACGCACGACTTGTCCGGGCGGGCGTGCCGGTGGACGTTGCTGAGCAGCTCGGTCACACCGAGTGCGGCGCGGTCTATCAACGGGTCGAGATGCCAGTAGCGCAACTGCGCAGATACGATTCTGCGGACCTGGCCGATCCGCGACGGCAGGGCTTGGAGCTCCACCGTGCAGTGCCTGCTTGGATGACTGATCACGGCTGCGACTCCCCGATGTGAGGTCCGGTCGAACCGGAGGAACACGGAGAACAACGGATCCAGCAGGGTGCTTGCGTCCAAACGTCCGCCTGCTGTCGTGGCCGGCGGGCTGGTTCGCAGCGTTATCGCCGGTAAACCCAGAGTGACGTGAGACCAGCGTGACGCAGCGGATGCGCTCCCGCAACTCGCCCCGCCCGGAACCCCGCTCAGCCGTCACGTCCGGCCGCGCGGCGCACCGCCTCGATGAACCGCCGCGCCGCCGGCGGCCCCGGCTCGCCCGGTGCCGGATCGTGCTCGCCGAGCCGCAGCAGGTAACGGTTGCCGTTGAGGTCCGCCGTCGCCCGGTCCTCCGTGCCGAACCACGGCTTGGAGGCCCGCACGGCCTGCACCGGCGCGCTGTCGATCTCGCTGCCGTAGCTGGTGAGCAACTCCACCCTGCCGTCGCTGATCCGGACCTGTCCGGCCCGGGTGAGCGAACGCAGACGTTTGCCTATCTGCACGCCCGTGGCCGTGAACTCCGGCTCCGCCATTCCCTGCCGCCCCCTTGCGCGTCGCTCGCCGGCCGCCGGCCCGCGTGGGTCCGGTTCCGGCCCGTGTTCCGGTCCTGCCGCCCCGGGACCGTACGGTCGTCGTGCCCCGGTGCGGCGTGCGCCCCCGTTCGGGACGATCGTCCCGCCCGGTGCAGTCTGCCCCGATGCGGCCGGGAGCACCAGTACACGCGGGGCGCGTGCGACGGGCCTCCGGAGCACTCGCGCCAATGCGCCCCCGCGCGCGCCCCACGTGTGTGCCCCAGCCCCGCTTTGAGTGGCTCAAAGATGCGTTTATGCAGGTGGGAAGCGGTGCGGAAGACGCCTATGCTCGAAGTGCCAGGCGCGTGAGCCGCCGTCGGCGCCCACTGTAAGGAGCCCCGCCGTGAGCACCACCCCGCAGACCCGGACCGGCGCCACCCTCGACGTCGACCGCAGCGACGCCGCCTACCGCACATGGCTGAAAGAGGCCGTGCGCAAGGTCCAGGCCGACGCCAACCGCTCGGCGGACACGCACCTGCTGCGCTTCCCGCTGCCCGAGCGGTGGGGCATCGACCTGTACCTGAAGGACGAGTCGACGCACCCGACGGGCAGCCTCAAGCACCGCCTGGCCCGGTCCCTGTTCCTCTACGGCCTGTGCAATGGCTGGATCCGCCCGGACCGCCCGGTGATCGAGGCGTCCAGCGGCTCGACGGCCGTCTCCGAGGCGTACTTCGCCAAGCTGATCGGCGTGCCCTTCATCGCCGTCATGCCGCGCACGACGAGCGCCGAGAAGTGCCGTCTCATCGAGTTCCACGGCGGCCGCTGCCACTTCGTGGACGACTCCCGCAAGATGTACGAGGAGTCCGCCCGCCTCGCGGTGGAGACCGGCGGCCACTACATGGACCAGTTCACCTACGCCGAGCGGGCCACCGACTGGCGCGGCAACAACAACATCGCCGAGTCGATCTTCCGCCAGCTGGAGCTCGAGCGGTTCCCGGAGCCCGCCTGGATCGTCGCCACGGCCGGCACCGGCGGCACGTCGGCGACCCTCGCGCGGTACGTGCACTACATGCAGTACGACACCCGTATCTGCGTGGCCGACCCGGACAACTCCTGTTTCTTCGAGGGCTGGACCGCCGGCGATCCGGACGTCACCTGTGACTGCGGCTCGCGCATCGAGGGCATCGGCAGACCGCGCATGGAGCCGAGCTTCGTGCCCGGCGCCATCGACCGGATGATGAAGGTCCCGGACGCCGCCAGCGTGGCCGCCGTACGCGCCCTGGAACGGGCCATCGGCCGCAAGGCCGGCGGTTCCACGGGCACCGGCCTGTGGAGCGCGCTGAAGATCGTCTCCGAGATGGTCGCCGAGGGCCGCACCGGCAGCGTCGTCACCCTGCTGTGCGACCCCGGGGACCGCTACCTCGACAAGTACTACTCCGACGACTGGCTGGGGGAGCAGGGACTGGACATCGCCCCGTACACGGCCGCGATCGACTCGCTGCTGGCCACCGGCATGTGGACGGACTGAGCCGCACCCGACTCCCGCCCTCGCGCCCCGCCCCTCCCGGGCGCCGTTATCCGGCGAGCCGCCGGTCCAGCGCGGTGACGGCGTCCCGGAACGCGCGGCCCACGCCCGGCCGGACGAGACGGCACACCAGCCGGAACGCGGCCGTACCGTCGAGGGCGAAGGTCATCCGCACCCGCGTCCCGGTCCCGGCCGGGGCGAGCCGCCACTCCTCGATCCACGCCCGGGCCCCCGGGGTGTTCGTCACGTCTACCCGGTACGCGTACACCTCGGGAGCCTTCGCCACCAGCACCGACTCCAGGAAGCGAGTCCCGCCCCGCAGCCGCACCTCGCGGCCGCCCTCGGTCGGCCGGGCCGACGACACGGCGGAGAACCACTCCGGCCAGCCCGGCACGTCCTCCGCGAGCGCCCGGAACACCGCCTCCGGAGCGGCCGCGATCTCGCGGGTGAAGACGAGCCGTGCGGGGGCGGTCCCGACGAAGTCGAGCCCCTCCGGCCGCAGACGGTGAGCCATGGCGACGAACCCCCTCGTGAAGTCCTCGGGCGAACCGGGGCGTTGCGCCGCCAGGCTAGCCGACGGTCCGTCAGAAGTCGTCAGAGGTCCTCGTCGTCCTCGGGCTCACCCGCGACCACGAGGCGGCGCAGGTGCTCGGAGATCTCCGAGCGGGCCTCGCCCGGCAGACCCGCGTCGGTGACCAGCGTGTCCACCTGCTCCAGCGCGGCGAACGAACTGAGCCCGACGGTGCCCCACTTGGTGTGGTCGGCGACCACCACGACCCGCCGCGCCGACTGCACCAGCCGGCGGTTGGTCTCGGCCTCCGCCAGGTTCGGCGTGGACAGGCCCGCCTCCACCGATATCCCGTGCACGCCCAGGAACAGCAGGTCGAAGTGGAGCGCGGCGATCGCCTGGTCGGCGACCGGGCCCACCAGCGAGTCGGACGGGGTGCGCACCCCGCCGGTCAGCACCACCGTGGCCCCGCCCTGGCGCTGTCCCGAGGTGCGCTGCGCCGCGTGGAAGACGTCGGCTACCCGGACCGAGTTCGTCACCACGGTCAGGTCCGGCACCTCCAGCAGGTGCTGCGCCAGCGCGTAGGTCGTGGTGCCGCCCGACAGGGCGATCGCCGAACCCGGGCTGACCAGCCGGGCCGCGGCCCGCGCGATGTCCTCCTTGGCGGTCAGCTCCAGGCCCGACTTGGCCTCGAAGCCCGGCTCGTGCGTGCTCGCCTCGACCACCGGGACCGCGCCGCCGTGCACCTTCTCCAGCATGCCCTGACGGGCCAGCGCGTCGAGGTCACGGCGGACGGTCATGTCCGACACACCGAGCTTGCGGGTTAGTTCGTTCACCCGGACGCCGCCCCGGCGCCGGACCTCGTCCAGGATCAGGGCGCGGCGCTGCTCCGCGAGGAGGTTCTGATTCTCGCTCACGTAAGCTCCGGTCCTCTCGCCGTGATCCGTCGTCCGCCGCACCGGCTCCGACCTGGACGTCCAGCGGTCCTCGGGCGCGGGGCGTCCATCCTTTCACGGCAGGGCACCGGTTGCGCCACTCCCCGTCACGACGCGCACATGCCATCCGGCACACCGCGCCCCGCTGCCCCCCGCCCGGCGTCACACGGATCGGGGAGTTTTCGCGCCGGGAGGTGCGCGGCGGCCCCGCGACCGGGATCCTGATGCCGCACGGACACAGGCCGCCAGGCGCGTCACGGGGGAAGTGCGAGAACAGTGGAGCGTGCGCACGGGCACATCACGGGCCGGGAGCCGGACCCACCCGCCCCGCGACCCACGCGAGCGGGGACCGAGCTGGAACTCCTGGTGCACGGGGTCGGCGGCGCCACCCCGGAGAAGATGCTCGGCGACCCGCGCACGGTCCGGATCACCGGCGACGACACCGCCGCGGTCTTCCGGCGCGCCGACCACATCGGGGACGCCCCCGCCGGACGGGGCCCGGTGCGCGAGGCGTACGTGTGGTGCAACCTGACCTCCGGCGACGCCGGCCGCGCCCTGTGGCTGCTGTTACTGCCCTTCATGGTGGTCAACCTCGCCCACTGGATGCGGCCCGCCGCCGACGGCCGCGGCCGCACCGTCCGGTGCTACGGCCTCCTCGTGCGCCTGGCCGCCCTCACCCTCACCGTGCTGCTGATGGCCGCCGCCTGCGAGGTGGCCCTCGACCTGGTCGCCTGGCAGTGTGCGGGCGTCACCGCCTGCGCCGGCCGCCACTCCTGGCTCGGCTTCCTCTCCCCGGCCGCCTCGGGCGACGGCTGGTGGAGCCCGCCCGGCCGCCGGCTCGCCCTCGCCGCGGCCGCGCCGGCCGCGCTCACCGCCCTGCTCTGGTACCTCTCCCACCGCACCTGGAGCGCCTACGAGTCGCACCGGCCGATGGACCACGACGCGGAACCGCGGAGCGACGACAACGCCCTGGCCCGCCCCGGCTTCTGGTACGGCCGCCGCCTGGTGGCCCGGCTGCGCGCGGCCCACACCGCCGCGGGCCTGCTCACCGTGGCCGCCGCCGTCGCCACACCCGCGGCCCGCTTCGACCACCGCCCCGGCGGCCCCGCCCCGCTGGACGCCCTCGGCTGGGCCCTCATCGCCGCCCTGGCCGGCTGGGCGGCCGCCGTGGTGGGCGTGGTCTGCCGCCGGGGTCGCAGCGAGAACCGCCTCGACCGGCGTCTCGACCGGCACCTCGTCCGCCGCCTGCCGCTCGGCGCGCTCGTCCTGCTGCTGCTCGCCGTGCTGTACGCGGGCTGGGCGCGCCCCGGCTGGCGCTCCACCGGCCGGCTGCCCGGCGACCCGGCCTTCGGCGCCCTGATGCTGGCCCAGGGCCTGCTCGTCGTCGTGCTCGCGGCCGTCGCCCACGACCTGCACCGCCGCCGTCCGGACCCGCGCGCCGGGATGCGCGGTCTCGGCGGCCCGGCGGTCGCGCTGCTCGGCTGCGCGCTCGGCGGGGTGATGACCGGCGGACTCGCCCAGCGGGTAGCCGACTGGCTGGACGGCACCCGCGCCCTGCTGGACGGGCCGCCGGTGCTGCTGACCTGGCAGGCGTCCCTGATCCCGCCGCTGCTGCTGGTGCTGCTCGCCCCCACCGCCGTACTCGCCCTGCGCACCGCGCGGATGGCCCGAGCCGAACGCGACCGCGTACGCCATGAGCACCCCGGCGAGCCCGAGGACCCCTCCCGCACCCGCCGCATCGCCCATGTCCGGGCCATGGCCACCCTCACCGACCGGGCGCCGCTGCTGCTCGCCGTGCTCTCCGCCACCACCCTGCTGCTGGGGGCCGCCGCGCTGACCGGTTCCCTGGCCACCGGCCGTACCCCGCAGGGAGCGGCCCGGCGGGCGTACCCCGTCGTCCACGCGGCGGCCGAGACCTCGCAGGCGCTCGGCTCCTGGCTCGTCGGTCTCGGCTTCCTGCTCTTCGTCACCTGGGGCCGGCGCGCCTACAAGGACGCCTCCGCCCGCCGCACCATCGGCATCCTGTGGGACGTCGGCACGTTCTGGCCGCGCGCCGCCCACCCCTTCGCCCCGCCCTGCTACGCCGAACGCGCGGTGCCCGACCTCACCTGGCGGATGGCGACCTGGACCGGCCGCACCGGCGGCCGTCTGGTGCTGTCCGGCCACTCCCAGGGCAGCGTCCTGGCCGCGGCCGCCGCCTGGCAACTGACCCCCGCCGTCCGCGGGCGCGTCGCGCTGCTCACCTACGGCTCACCGCTGGAGCGCCTGTACGGCCGCTGGTTCCCCGCGTACTTCGGCCCGCGCGCCCTGGCCGCGCTGCACCGCGACGTCGCCTGCTGGCGCAATCTGCACCGCCGCACCGATCCGATCGGCGGGCCCGTCCGGCTGCCCGGCGACTGCGGTCCGGAAGTGGACCACGGGCCCCTCGAGGACCCGCTGGCCTACGGCCGCACCCCCGAGCATCCGCTCCCCGCGCCCCTCCTCGGCCACTCCGACTACCAGGCCGATCCCGCGTTCGCCCGGGAGCGGGCCCTGCTGCTGGCGCGTCTGCGGCCCGGCCTGCCGGGACAGCGCCCCGACGAGGGGACGCCCGGGTGACGGGCCGCGCCGGACGCCCGCCGGGGCGCCGGCCTCAGGGCAGTTCCGGCAGGTCCTGCGCGTAGAGCAGGGTCAGGTCGTCGGTGCTGGGGTCCGCGAGCTGGGCGACGCGGCTCGCGTGCCGCTCCACCATCGCCTCGAACGTCTGGCGTGCCGTGCGCCCGTTGCCGAACGCCGGCCCCTTCGGGATCGCCGTGAAGTACTTCAGCAGGGCCTCGGCGGTGCCCGGCGCCAGCCGGTACTCGTGCTCGTCGGCCTGCTGCTGCACGATCCGGAGCAGTTCGTCGGGTCCGTAGTCGCCGAAGGTGATGGTCCGCGAGAAGCGGGAGGCCACACCGGGGTTGACCGAAAGGAAGCGCTCCATCTCGGCCGTGTAGCCGGCGACGATCACCACGACCGCGTCGCGCTGGTCCTCCATCAGCTTCACCAGCGTGTCGATGGCCTCCTTGCCGAAGTCGCGCCCGGCGTCCTCGGGAGACAGCGCGTAGGCCTCGTCGATGAACAGCACACCGCCGCGCGCCCGTTCGAAGGCTTCCTGGGTGCGGATCGCGGTGGAGCCGATGTGCTCGCCGACCAGGTCGACCCGGGAGACCTCGACCAGGTGGCCCTTCTCCAGGACCCCGAGGGAGGCGAGGATCTCGCCGTACAGCCGGGCGACCGTCGTCTTGCCGGTGCCGGGGGAGCCGGTGAAGACCAGATGCCGCTTGACGGAGGCGGCCTTCAGCCCCGCCCGCTGCCGGCGCCGGCCCACCTCGATCATGTCGGTCAGCGCCCGCACCTCGCGCTTGACGCTCTCCAGCCCCACCAGGGCGTCCAGTTCGCCGAGCACGTCCTTCGACGTACGGGCCTGCTGCTCCGGCTCGGCCGGGGTGATCAGCGGTTCCTGCTCGGTGACGCGCTGCCCCGGGATGGAACCGAGCAGACCGGCTGACGACGGCACCGACTGCACGGCCGGCTCCCGGGCAGCGGGCGGCCGCAGTCCGCCGCCCTCGTCGCTGGTGCAGTCCTCCACGACCGGCCCCGTGCCGGCGCCCGCGTCCGGGCCCGGGTCGGCGAACTCGTAACCGCCGCGCGCGCACCGCTCCGTACGGCACTTGCGCAGCGTCGTACGGCAGCCGTCTATCACATGGAAGCCGTAGCCGCCGCTGCCGCTGACCCGGCAGTTCAGGAAGGTGCCGCGGCCCCCGGCGGAGACGTAGAAGCCGGCCTCGGCGGGGGAGTCGACCGTGCACCGCTCGATGGTCGGGTCGGCGCCCTTGGTGACGATCACACCGGTCTGGGTGCCGTCGATCGTGCAGTTGGCGAGCGTGCCGCCGCTGCCGTGGTCGCGGAACCAGGCGCCGGTGGCCGCCTCCCGGATCCGGCAGTCGTCGAGCTGCGCGGTGGCGCCGTCGCTCACCGACACCGCCGTGTTGCGCACCTGGGACAGGTCGCTGTCCACGACGTCCGCGCGGGAACCGCGGTCCAGCACGAACAGCGCGTCCGGCACGTCGTGCACCCGGCAGGAGTCGAGGACCGCCGTGGCGCCGTCGCTCACCCACACCGCCGGGTAGTCGCCGGTGCTGTCGAAGATCTCGCACTGGTTGGCGTCCACCCGGGTGCCCGGGTCCCACACCGACAGGCCGTTGCGCCCGAACTGACGGACCGTCGTCCGGGTCAGCGTCAGCACCGAACGGGACCGCAGGTCCACCGCGTTCTCGGGGACGTCGTGGATCCGGCAGTCGGCGAGCGTGAGGACGGCGTCCGTGTCGAGCGTGACGCCGTCGGCGGTGGTGCGGTGCACATCGCAGTCGGTCAGGTGGGCGGTGGCCCGCTGGGTGACCTGCACCCCGGCGCCCCGGACCTCGTAGACCTCGCAGCCGAACGCCTCCAGAGCGGAGTTCTCCCCGGTCACGGTCAGTCCGGTGCCGGAGGCGTGGTGCACCCGGCAGCGGTCCAGACGCGGATGGGCGCCGCCGCGGACGGCGACCCCCGCCTGCCCGGCCGCCACGATCTCGCACTCCTCGAAGACCCCGCCACCGCCGTCGAGGACGGCGATGCCGATGCCGGCCGGGTTGTCGACGGTGCAGCGCCGGACGGTCGGGCGGGCCCCGCCGCGCACCTCGATGCCCGCGGCGGACCGCGTGACGATCCGCAGGTCCATCAGCTCGGGCGTGCCCTCCTCCACCAGCAGGGCGGGCGCGGCCGCGTCCTGGCCTTCCACGTGCAGGTCCTGGACCACCGCTGAGGCGCGCACGGTCAGCGGCACCCCGTCGGCCGGCGCGATCCGCACCGAGCCCGGCGAGCCCTCGGGGCCGCGCAGCGTCACGGCCCGCTCGAGGACGAGATTCTCCCGGTAGGTGCCGGGGGCGACGGTGAGGACGTCACCGTCGGCGGCGGCCTCCAGGGCGGCGGCGAGCGAAGCGTACTCACCCGTGCGGCGCCGCCACCGCGATGTACCGGTGTGCGTCACCTGGACCGTGCCCTGTGCCATGGCGTTGCTGTGCCCCCACCTCGTCGAACGCGGGTCGTTGCCGAAAGCGAGTCGGCCGGTCCACCGTAGCGTGCGCGCGGCTGATGGGTTGACCAGAGCCGCAAGGCCGTCAACTGCCGGTGCCCGCCTTGCCCCAGTCCGGACCCGCCCGGTCCCAGGCCTGGTCCCAGCGCGCGTACCTGCGCCGGACCATGCGCCAGGCGACCAGCCGCCGCCCGGCCTCCACCAGGCCCGCGGTCAGCAGCGCCGCGCCGAGGCCGGCGAGCACGGCGTGCGTCGTCGCCGTCGGTGAGTCCAGCGGACGCGTCGTCATGCGGCCGTGCGGATCCGTCCAGAGAGGGAAGTGGTCACCCGGACGCGGTGACTTCAGCCGGGTCAGGGCCGCTCCGTGGTGCGCCGTGCCGTCGGGTGCCGTCCAGTCGGCGAAGACCCGTCTGCCGGAGTCGTGCGCCGCGCTGGTGTCCGGGTCGGAATCCGCCGAGGCGCCGCCCAGGCGGCGGACCACGGTGGCGGTGACGAGATGACGGGAGTGGCGCTGCTCCCGCACGGTCCGCTGCAGGGAGTCGTCGGCGGCCGCGCCGGCCAGCGAGCCGATCACGGGCGCGGCCACGGTGACCAGCACCAGCGCCGCGAGGGCCAGCCATGCCTCGGCCAGGTCGGTCGCGCGGCACAGCGGGTTGCGCCGCCAGCGCCACAGGCCACTGATCGCTCGCACGCCCCACCCCCTTCGGCTCCGTCCTACCCCCGGCGGAGCCGCTCGTCCCCTGGCCGGGGCCGGGAGGAAGCGGTGTCACTCCCGGCCGGGGCCTCTCACGAAATTCTCATGTCGTCCTCCCCAACGACCGGCACCCGCCGCCCGGTTCCCGCTCCACGCGTCGTTCCGGAGCCGGTGTGCCGGGGCGGCCGCCCGGACCGTGCCGTCCCGGGCGCTACGCCTCCACCCGAACCGGGTCGCCGGTCCGGATCGTGCCCGGGGCGAGGGGCACGAGGTTCTGGCCGAAGAGGAGGCCCGTGCCGACCCTGCGGTGCCGTGCCAGCGTGCGCAGGGGTTCGCGGCCGCGTGCGGCGGTGTTCTGGTCGGTCGTGGTCACGACGCAGCGCCCGCAGGGCTTGACGACCCGGAAGGCCACCTCGCCGATGGAGACGCGCCGCCAGTGGTCCTCGGCCCACGCCTCGGTGCCCGCGACGACCACGTTCGGCCGGAAGCGGTTCATGGGCAGCGGGCCCTCGGCGGCGTGATCACCCTGGGCGATCAGGGAGTTCAGGGCGTCCAGCGAGGCGGTGGTGGTCACCAGCAGGGGGTAGCCGTCGGCGAAGCTCACCGTCTCGCCGGGCAGCGCGTACTCGGGGTCGACGGGACGGCGCACGGCCGGATCGTCCATGTGCACCAGCCGGACACCGGTGCCGAGATACGCGGAGCACCACGCGTCCGCGGCGCCGGCGGCCGGGACCGCCTCCACCTTCGTGCCGAAGATGATCACCGGCACGGTCGCCCCGGGCTCCGGCGGCGCGACCGTCAGTGGTTCCCGTCCGGGCGCGGACAGACGAATGCCGCCGCCGGGCATCGGCTCGGCGGCGGCCAGCGCGAGGCGTGGCTGCTCGCGCTGCGTGACGACCTTTCCCCCGTCGTCGATCAGCGTCCAGCGTCGGTCCGCAGCCAGACCCCAGGGCTCCACCGCGGCCTCCCGGGGCGAGACGCCCCGGAACGCCTTGACCGGATGGACGTGGATCGACTGCAGTATCGCGTTCCCCATGGCGCCATCGTGCCAGGTGGCACCGGGCGCCGGGAGCGTCGGTCAGTAGCCGCGGTACTGCTGGTTGTTGTACGGGTCCTGATACGGGGCCGGCGCCGGACGCGGTGCGGCGGGGCGCATGGCCTCGTAGCCCGTGCCGCCGGCCATCGGACGCTGCGGCTGCGGGCCCTGCGGGCCGGGATAACCGCGCGGAGCGCTCGCCTGCTGCGGGATGTACGCGGTGGGCGCCTGCTGCAGCGGTGCGGGCTGCTGCATCTGCGGGTAGCCGTAGGAGCCGTAGGAGGGGACCTGCGGGGAGGGTGCCGCCGGGAGGGCGGGCAGCGCCGAGGGCAGCGCGGGCAGGCTGCTGCCCGTGTCGTACGCGGCGGGGACCCGGATCGGGGCGATCTGCGGGGTACCCCGCTCGGCCACGAGGGAGTCGTAGATCGGGGTGTCCGGGAAGGAGGCGGAGTAGTAGCCGCCACCATAAGTGGAGCGGGGGGAGGTCATGGCCATAAGTTAAGCCCACGATGTGCTGGTTGGGGAGACCGATAAGAGGGTTGTTTTCCGTGTCGGCAGTGCTCAGGGATCCTCAATCAGAGCGAACTTGGCAAAAATGGACGTCGTTCAACCTTCCAATCCTGTAAAAGGCGAGCTCCCGACGGGTTACCGGCGGTTGACCGGCGATCTTCCCGCGCCGTCGGCCGCTGTTCCCCGGGACCGGGAATAGGTTGGGCGGGCAGGGATGATCCGGGAGCCCGGGAACGCCCGGGACGCCGACAGGATGGGGGCGGACATGACAATGCCGAAGGGTTCGAATGCGCCGGTGCCGACGGCGGCACTGCGCGTCGAATTGGGCCGGCGCTCCGGACCCGGCGTGCCCGACGCGGACGCCTCGGCGCTCCTGCTGGCGGCCGGAAAGGTCCGCTCCGACGCGGACTTCGTCTTCTACAACCAGCCCGCGCACGCCTCCGGCGCGGTCCGCCACGAGGGCAAGCGGACGTCCGGCGCCCAGGTCACCGACACCCTTCTCGTCGACCTCGCGCGCGTGGAGGGCGGGATCGAGCGGATCGTGCTCGCGGCCTCCGCGGACGGCGGGACCTTCGGGCAGATCCCCGACCTCTACATCGAGGTGACCGACGGCGGCGGCGCCGTCGTCGCCCGCTTCGACAGCCCCGGCGCCACCGTGGAGACCGCCTTCGTGCTCGGCGAGTTCTACCGCCGCCAGGGCGGCTGGAAGTTCCGTGCCGTCGGCCAGGGCTACAGCAGTGGACTCGAAGGACTGGCAACGGACTTCGGCATCACCGTCGACGAACCGCAGCACGCCGCGCCCACGCCGGCCGCACCGCCCTCCGCGCCGCCCCTCGCCCCGCCTCCCGCGCCCGCCGCCCCGCCGGTCCCACCCCCGGTCACCATGCCGCCGCCGGTCACCGCCGCCGTGCCCCCGCCGCCGCCCCCGGCCGCGCAGCCGTCCGCACCGGTACGCCTGTCCAAAGTCACCCTCACCAAGGCCGCGCCCTCCGTCTCGCTCGCCAAGCAGGGCGGCACCTCGGGCTCCCTGCGCGTCAACCTCAACTGGCAGGTGCGCAAGCAACTGACCGGCTGGGGCGGCCGGTGGGGCACCGGGCAGGGAGACGTCGACCTCGACCTGTGCGCCCTGTACGAACTCGCCGACGGCCGCAAGGGCGTCGTCCAGGCGCTCGGCAACGCCTTCGGCTCACTCCACCGGCCGCCGTACATCCACCTCGACGGAGACGACCGCACGGGCGCCGTCGCCAGCGGCGAGAACCTCACCGTCAACCTCGACCACCTACAGGACTTCAGCCGCATCCTGGTCTTCGTCACGATCTACGAGGGCGCCGCCTCCTTCGCCGACCTGCACGCCACCGTCACCCTGCAACCCCAGCACGGCGCCCCGATCGACTTCTCCCTGGACGAGTGCACGGTCCCCTCCACGGTGTGCGCGCTCGCGCTGATCACCCGCACCGGCGGCGACCTCGTCGTGCAGCGCGAGGCGCGCTACCTGGTGCCGGAGCGCGGAGTGAGCCCGCAGCGGACCATAGACCGCGCCTACGGATGGGGCATGAACTGGACGCCGGGGCGCAAGTAGCCGGCTCAGCCCTCGTCGCCCACGGCCTCGGGGCGCGCGTAGGTACGGCCCTTCCAGGCCGCCCCCCGGCCCCGGTAGTGCTGCACGGCGGAGTCGACCGTCATGAGGAGGTAGAGGAAGGCGGTGAACGGCAGCAGCGGCGCGAGCCACAGCGGCTGCCGGTAGTAGCGGAGCATCGGCGCGTACGTCCCCGCCATCACCGCCCACGCCGCCGCGCCCGTCACCGCCGTCGCCGCGCCGCCCGAGGCCGCCCCGGCCACCACGGCCGCGGGCGGCACCAGGTACACCAGGGCCAGCCCGGCCACCGTGCCGAGCAGCAGCAGCGGATTGTGCCGCAACTGGGCGTAGGCGCTGCGCGACACCATCCGCCACAGGTCCCCCAGCCGGGGATACGGACGCACGCTGTCCACCCGGTCCGCCAGACCCAGCCAGACGTGACCGCCGACGGCCTTCACCGCGCGTGCCAGCGCGACGTCGTCGATGACCGCGTGCCGGATCGCGTCCGGGATCCGCGCCCTCCGGGCCGTCTCCGCGCGCAGCAGGACACAGCCGCCCGCCGCTGCCGCCGTCCGTGAACCGCGCCGGCCGATCCACCGGAACGGATACAGCTGCGCGAAGAAGTAGACGAACGCCGGGACCACCAGCCGTTCCCACAGGCTCTCCACCCGCAGCCGCGCCATCTGCGACACCACGTCGAAGCCGCCCGTACGGGCCGCCGCCACCAGCTCGCGCAGGCTGTCCGGCGCGTGCGCGATGTCCGCGTCCGTCAGGAGCAGGTATTCGGGATCACGCGCGCGTGCGAGGCCGATGCCGTGCCGCACCGCCCACAGCTTGCCCGTCCAGCCGGCGGGCGGCTCCCCGGGGGAGCCCACCGTGAGCGGCAGCCCGCCGTGCCGCCGGGACAGCTCGCGCGCCAGCTCCCCGGTGCCGTCCGTGCTGCCGTCGTCCACCAGGAAGATCTCCGCCCGGCCCGGATAGTCCTGCGCGAGCAGCGACGGCAGACTCGCGGGCAGCACGGCGGCCTCGTCACGGGCGGGGACCACGACACAGACGGACGGCCACGCACCCGGGTCCCGGCGGCTTGGCAGCCGGACGTCCGTGCGCCAGAAGAAGCCCTGGCACAGCAGCAGCCAGCCCCAGACGGCGAGGGACACGACGGTGATCCACACGAGCGCGCTCACGGGCGCAGTCTGCCCCACCCGGGCGGCCCGCGAGGCCCCATCGTCTATCGTGGCCGGGTGAAGATCGCGCTCATGGACTCCGGAATCGGTCTGCTGGCGGCCACCGCAGCGGTACGGCGCCTGCGCCCCGACGCCGATCTCGTCCTCTCCCTGGACCCCGACGGGATGCCCTGGGGGCCGCGGACCAGCGAGGACCTCACCGGGCGCGCGCTGGCCGTCGCCGAGGCGGCCGCGGCCCGCCGGCCCGACGCCCTGATCATCGGCTGCAACACCGCCACCGTGCACGCCCTGCCCGCCCTGCGTGCCCGCCTGGAACCCGGCATCCCGGTGATCGGCACCGTCCCGGCGATCAAGCCGGCCGCGGCGGGCGGCGGCCCCGTCGCCATCTGGGCGACACCGGCCACCACCGGCAGCCCCTACCAGCGCGGCCTCATCGCGGACTTCGCCGGCGGCGTCCACGTCACCGAGGTGCCCTGCTGGGGGCTGGCCGAGGCGGTCGAGCACGCGGACGAGGCGGCCATCGACGCCGCCGTCGCCGCTGCGGCCGCGCTGACCCCGCGGGACGTGACGACCGTCGTCCTGGGCTGCACCCACTACGAGCTGGTGGCGGAACGTATCCGCGCCGCCGTCCAGCAGCCCGGTGCCGCCCCGCTCGTCCTGCACGGCTCCGCCGGAGCCGTCGCCGCCCAGGCGCTGCGCCGCCTCGGGGAGCTGCCCGCGCCCGACGCCCCGGCCGAGGGCGCGCTGACCGTCCTGCTCAGCGGGCGCGAGGGCGCGCTGCCCGCCGCCGCGCTGCACTACGCCGAGGGCCGGCTGCTGCCCGCCGCCGGTCCACTCGCCGACCGTCGCTGACCCGGGGCTGGGCCGGCTTCCCACTGGGCCGCCCGGAGGAGTCACTCTGCGCGAGCGGGTACCGGCGCAGCGAAACCTGAGTAACCTCATAAACATGAGGGAGCACCGCCACGCCGAGGACGCCTCGCACCCCGACGTTTGGACCGGACGCGCCACCAACCGGGTCCAATGGCTGCTCGCGCTCGTCGGCGCGGCCTGCCTGGCGCTCGGTATCGAACTGGCCGTCGAGTCGGCCTGGACCTCGGGCAGCGCCGCATTGGCCATGTCCGTCGTGGGCTGCATCGCGGCCGGTCTGCTGGTCCTCTTCGGCACCCTCGCCTTCGTGCACGTCGACCTCAAGCTCGACAGGGAGTGCGTCGAGGTCCGCTGCGGCCACATCGGCGTGCCGCGCCGCCGCATCCCGCTCACCGAGGTCGCCGGCGCCGACTTCACCCCGGTGGTCACCCCCCGGCAGTGGGGCGGCTGGGGCTACCGCTGGCGCCCCGAGAAGGGCACCGCGGTCGTCGTGCGGCGCGGCGAGGGCGTCGTGCTGAGCCTGTGGGACGGCCACACCTTCACGATCACCGTGGACAACGCCGAGTCGGCGGTCCGGGTGATCCGCGACCGGCTGCGAGCGATCACACCCGGCACGGCCCACTGAACCACCCGGTTCCGAGCCACGGCCGACCCGACACCTCTCTCTATGGACGGGTGCCGTCGCCGCTCAGCGGCCGGGCCGTCGCCCAGCCGGTCAGGAAGCCCGCGCCCGCCGTCACCGTGGTGAAGCTCAGGGCGTCGCCGACCGAGGCGATCGCGGCCAGGGCGGTCAGAGCGGCGGCCGTCGTCAGGGCGACCGGGGTGGGGCGTGGGGTCCGCCACAGGGCGTGCAGGGCCCAGCCGAACGCGGCGGCCAGCAGGAGCAGCCCGGCCAGTCCCTGCTCGGCCGCCTGCTGGAGCGGGGCGGAGTGCGGCCTGCCGTCGGCCGTCAGTCCCCGTGGCGGCGTACCGTCCGGGACGCCGAAGCGGCCGGGTCCGACCCCGAGCCCGCTGTGCCGGCCCGCCATCCGCAGGGCGTCGCGCCACAACTGCACCCGGTGCGGCGCCAGCCGGCCGCCCAGTGCCTCGGCGAGCCCGCCCGGCAGCGCTCCGGCGGCGGCCGCCCAGACCGTGCCCGCCGCCAGGGCCGCCACGACCGCGAGACCGGCGAGGGCGAGGCCCCGGCGCCGCATCGGGCCCGCCGCGAGGGAGCAGAGCAGGACCGCCGCGCTCGCCGCACACCCGGCCGCCGAGCCCAGGGCGGCCCCGGTCAGCGCGATCACGACCGCCGACAGCCGCAGCCCGAGACGGGTCGCGGTCCGGCGGGCGATCCAGGCGGCGCAGCAGGCCGCGCCGGTGGCCAGCGCGAGCAGGGCGGCCACGGCACCGTCGTGCCCGAGCGGGGCCGCGTACCGGGGGCCGGGGGAGAGGTCGGGCATCAGCAGCGCCAGGACGAGTCCGGCCGCGGCACCGGCACAGGGCGCGGCCAGCGGCAGCAGGGCCCCGGAGATCCGGCCCGCGGCATGACCCGCGGCCACGGCGAGCACCGCGAGCAGCACTCCCTCGGGACGGCCGTCGTGGGCCGCCGCCGTGACCAGCGCCCATGCCGCGCACGCCCCGAGCAGGATCATCCCCGCCCCGTCAGAAACGTTTCGCCCGCCTCTGCCGCCGTCCGTGCCGCACGTTCCGTCCGTGCCGTCCGCACCGGCCGCGGATCTCGTCCCCGTCGACCCCACCCGTCGCCCCTCGCACCCCGGTCCCCCGACCTGTGGCAGACCCCGGCCGCGCGCACCGGTGGACGGCCGCACCGCTGAGGCTGGGCACACCGTAACGGCTGATGACCGATTTGGGCACGAGTTGCGCAGAAACGTCGCGCTCCCGGCACACCGCGGCCGCGGGCGGGGGCCGGACGGTCCGTGCTGTCGGCGGCGGCGTCGACCGCCGTACACTCCCCGGGTGACCGTCACCGCAACCTCCGTGGACCAGTCCGACCAGCTCCAGCCGTCCTCCGCGCCCTCCGCGCGCGGCCGGCGGCTGCTGCGTCTGGTCCCGGCCCTCGCCTCCGTGCTCTGCGGAGTGCTCCTCTACATCAGCTTCCCGCCGCGCACCCTGTGGTGGCTGGCCCTGCCCGCCTTCGCGGGCTTCGCCTGGGTGCTGCGCGACCGCACCTGGAAGGCGGCACTGGGCCTCGGCTACCTGTTCGGGCTCGGCTTCCTGCTGCCCCTGCTGGTGTGGACCGGAGTAGAGGTCGGACCCGGCCCCTGGCTCGCCCTGGTCGCCATCGAGGCGATCTTCGTGGCTCTGGTCGCCGTGGGCGTCGCGGCGGTCTCCAAGCTGCCGGCCTGGCCGGTGTGGGCGGCCGCGGTCTGGATCGCCGGAGAGGCGGCACGCGCGCGCGTGCCGTTCCGCGGCTTCCCCTGGGGCAAGATCGCCTTCGGCCAGGCGGACGGCGTGTTCCTGCCGCTCGCCGCGGTGGGCGGCACCCCGGTGCTCGGCTTCGCCGTCGTGCTGTGCGGGTTCGGTCTGTACGAGGCGGGGCGGCTGGTCGCCGAGCGGCGCCGCACCCGGGTGCTGCGGCGCGGGGCCGCGGCCGCCGCCCTGCTGAGCGTGGCCGTCCCGGTGGTGGGAGCGGTCGCCGCCCGCCCGCTGGTGAGCGACGAGGCGGAGGCCGGCTCCGCGACCGTCGCGCTCATCCAGGGCAACGTGCCCCGCGCCGGGCTCGAGTTCAGCGCGCAGCGCCGCGCCGTCCTCGACCACCACGTCCGCGAGACCCTCAAGCTGGCCGCCGACATCAAGGCGGGCAAGGTGGCCCGCCCCGACTACGTGCTGTGGCCGGAGAACTCCTCCGACATCGACCCGTTCACCAACCCCGACGCCGCCGCCGTCATCAGCGGTGCCGCCCGGGCCGTCGGGGTGCCCATCTCGGTCGGCGGCGTCGTCGAGAAGGACGGCAGGCTGCTCAACGAGCAGATCCTGTGGGACCCGGTCAAGGGACCGACCCAGACCTACGACAAGCGCCAGGTGCAGCCGTTCGGTGAGTACCTTCCGCTGCGCGGGATGGTCGGCGCCATCAACAAGAACTGGACCAGCATGGTCCGCCAGGACTTCAGCCGCGGCAGCGAGCCGGGCGTGTTCGACATCCGCGGCGCCAAGGTCGGCCTCGCCACCTGCTACGAGGCCGCCTTCGACTGGGCTGTGCGGGACACCGTCACCCACGGCGCCGAGATGATCTCCGTACCCAGCAACAACGCCACCTTCGACCGCAGCGAGATGACCTACCAGCAGCTCGCCATGTCCCGCATCCGCGCCGTCGAGCACAGCCGGACCGTGACGGTGCCGGTCACCAGCGGCGTCAGCGCCTTCATCATGCCCGACGGGCGGATCACCCAGAAGACGGGCATGTTCGTGCCCGCCTACCTCGTCCAGAAGGTGCCGCTGCGCACCTCCGAGACGCCCGCCACCGAGCTGGGCATCCTGCCCGAGATCGCCGTGGTGCTGGTCGCGGCGGGCGGTCTGGGCTGGGCGATCGGCTCCGGACTGCGCGGGCGGCGCGCCACCGGCGCATAACCGTGCGGCCGCCGTACGCCGCCGGTGAGGAAGCGGGTGGCCACGGGCCCACCCGTTAGGGTCGGCCCATGGCTACTCCCGAATTCATCCGCACGCTCCGGGCTTCCGCCGGCCATCAACTGCTCTGGCTCCCCGGGGTCACCGCGATCGTCTTCGACGACGAGGGCAGAGTGCTTCTGAACCGGCGCTCCGACACGCGTAAGTGGTCGGTGCTCGGCGGGATCCCGGAGCCGGGCGAGCAGCCCGCGGCCTGCGCGGTGCGGGAGGTCTTCGAGGAGGCGGCCGTGCACTGCGTCCCCGAGCGCGTCGTCCTCGTCCAGGCCCTGACCCCGGTGACCTACGAGAACGGGGACGTCTGCCAGTACATGGACATCACCTTCCGCTGCCGGGCCACCGGCGGCGAGGCCCGCGTCAACGACGACGAGTCGCTGGAGGTGGGCTGGTTCGCGGTCGACGCGCTGCCCGACCTGAACGAGTTCGGGCTGTTCCGGATCAAGCAGGCCATGTCCGAGGCACCCACATGGTTCGACCCTATGAGTCTTGGCTGAAGTATGGGTGGTCACCACATGTGGTGAGGGGTGGGTCCGACTTAGGGTCGAGCCATGACCGCGTCCAGCCCGCTGCCCGGGTCCCACCCCGCCGCCTCCGACCCCCTCGACCTCGGCGGCCGTACCGCCCTCGTCACCGGCGCCGCCAGCGGCATCGGCCGCGCCTGCGCGCTGCGGCTCGCCGCCGCCGGGGCCCGGGTGAGAGCCGTCGACCGGGACGCCGCGGGCCTGGCCGAGCTGACGGCGCTCGCCGAGCGGGCCGGTGACCTCTCGGGCACGGTCGAGCCCCACGTCCTGGACCTCACCGACCTCGACGCGGCCGAACGCGCCGCCGCCGGCACCGACGTGCTGGTCAACAACGCCGGCCTGCAGCTGGTCCGCCCGCTGGAGGAGTTCCCGCCGGACGTCTTCCACACCGTGCTGACCGTCATGCTGGAGGCCCCGTTCCGGCTCATCCGCGGCGCCCTCCCGCACATGTACGCGCAGGGCTGGGGCCGGATCGTGAACGTGTCCTCCGTCCACGGACTGCGCGCCTCGGCCTTCAAGGCCGCCTACGTCGCCGCCAAGCACGGCCTCGAAGGGCTCAGCAAGACGGCCGCCCTGGAGGGCGCCCCCCACGGCGTGACCTCGAACTGTGTGAACCCCGCTTACGTGCGCACCCCACTGGTGGAGAAGCAGATCGCCGACCAGGCCCAGGCGCACGGCATCCCGGAGGAACGCGTCCTGACCGAGATCCTGCTCAAGGACAGCGCCGTCCAGCGGCTCATCGAGCCCGAGGAAGTCGCCGACGCCGTGGCCTACCTGTGCGGCCCGCAGGCTTCCTTCGTCACCGGCACCTCGCTGGTGCTCGACGGCGGCTGGACGGCCCACTGAGCCGGCCCGCGGCGCCCGGCCCGGGAGTTTTCCACAGGCCTGACGTGCCGGGCGGCCGATACGGAATCCTGTGACCATGTCCCGCGATCACGTCCAGCCGGCCGAGCGCCCCCGCACCGGGGGCGCCGCCGGCCTGCCCGACGGCGGCCCGGAGGCCCCGTTCCTCGCACTGCTCGCCCGCGACGCCCCCGTGGAGGCGTACGAGCAGCCGGTGCTGCTCGCCCGTGCGGAGGGCGGGCCGGCCGACCGGATCGCCGCGCTGGAGCGGGCCAAGCTGCTCGCGTTGCGGGTGCGCTCCGAGCTGGAGGGGCGCCGGCGGCGCGAGGCGGAGCTGTCGGCGCTCTTCGAGACAGCGCACGACCTGGCCGGACTGCGGGACCTGGACGCCGTCCTCCAGGCGATCGTGCAGCGGGCCCGCTCACTGCTGGGCACGGACGTCGCCTACCTCACCCTGAACGACCCGGCGCGCGGCGACACCTACATGCGGGTGACCGAGGGGTCCGTCTCGGCCCACTTCCAGCAACTGCGCCTCGGCATGGGGGAGGGGCTCGGCGGACTGGTCGCCCAGACCACGCGGCCGTACGTCACCGACGACTACTTCAAGGACGCCCGCTTCCAGCACACCCACACCATCGACGCCGGGGTGCGGGACGAGGGCCTGGTCGCCATCCTCGGCGTGCCGCTGATGCTCGGCCCGCACGTCATCGGTGTCCTGTTCGCCTCGGACCGGCGGGCCCGCCACTTCGAACGCGGGCAGATCGCCCTGCTCGGCTCGTTCGCCGCGCTCGCCGCGGCCGCCATCGACACCGCCAACCTGCTCACCGAGACCCGTGCGGCGCTCGCCGGTCTGGAACGGGCCAACGAGATCATCCGCGACCGCAGTGCCGTCATCGAGCGCGCCTCCGACGTGCACGACCGGCTCGCCGAACTCGTGCTGCGCGGCGGCGGGGTGCACGACGTGGCCGCGGCCGTCTCCGAAGTCCTCGCCGGCACGGTGGAGTTCACCGAGGCCGGCACGGCACCGGCCGCGGCGCTGGAGGCGTCCCGTGCCGAGGGGCACGCCGTACGGCACGGCAGCGACTGGATCGCCGCGGTGGCCGCGGGCGGTGAACTGCTCGGCGCGCTGGTCCTGCGTGGCCACCGCGACCTGGACCCGGTGGACCAGCGCACGCTGGAACGCGCCGCCATGGTCACCTCGCTGCTCCTGCTGGCCCGCCGCTCCGCCGCCGAGGCCGAACGACGCGTGCGGGGCGAGCTGCTGGACGACCTCCTGGACGCCCGCGACCGCGACCCCCGCCTGCTGCGCGAGCGCGCGGCCCGCCTGCGCGCCGACCTGGACGCCACCCATGTCGTCCTGGCCGCCCGGATCGACGGCCCGGCGTCCGACGCCGACGAGGAGGCCGCGGCCCGCCGCCGGCTGTGGTCCGCCGCGTCCCACCTGGCCGCCACCCGGCAGGGCCTGGCCGCCGCCCGGGACGGCGGCACGGTCCTGCTGCTCCCGCTCGCCGCCTCGGACACCGCCACGGACCTGGCCCGCCGCACCGCGCGCGACCTCGGCACGGCCGTCCAGCAGCCCGTCACCGTCGGCGCCTCCGCCCCCGTCACCGGCCTCGCCACCCATCCCGACACGGTGACCGCCGCCTACGCCGAGGGCCGCCGCTGCCTGGACGCCCTGCACCTGCTCGGCCGTGCCGGTGACGGCGCGGCCGCCGAGGACTTCGGCTTCCTCGGCCTGCTCCTCGCCGGTGAGCGGGACATCGGCGCCTTCGTCGGCCGCACCGTCGGGCCGGTGGTGACGTACGACGAGCGCCGGGGGACGGAGCTGCTGCGCACCCTGGAGGCCTACTTCGCCTGCGGGATGAGCCCGGCCCGCACCAAGGACGCGCTCCACGTGCACGTGAACACGGTCGCCCAGCGGCTGGAACGCGTGGGCCGCCTCCTGGGCGAGGACTGGCAGAGCCCGTCCCGCGCCCTGGAGATACAACTGGCCCTGCGCCTGCACCGGCTGGCGGCACCGGAACGGCACTGACCGGCCCCCGCGTGGGGGCCGGCCGGTCAGGGAGCCGTCGTGCGGGCCGGTCAGACGGTCCGGGCCTCGGCCGCCGGGCTCGTCCCGGCCTGCTCGCCGTCCTCGGCGGTCACCTCGGCGAGGTCCCGGTGCCGGGTCTCCCGGGCCACGCCCACGGCGACGAGCGTCAGCACGGCGGCCGCGATCACGTACAGGGCGATCGGCGTGGAGCTGTCGTAGTCGGCGAGCAGCGCGGTCGCGATGAGCGGGGCGGGCGCACCGGCCGCGACCGAGGCGAACTGGGCACCGATGGAGGCGCCGGAGTAGCGCATCCGGGTCGCGAACATCTCGGCGAAGAAGGCCGCCTGGGGGGCGTACATGGCCCCGTGCAGGATGAGCCCGACGGTCACGGCGAGCAGCAGGTACCCGAAGCTCCCCCTGTCGACGAGCGCGAAGAACGGGAACATCCACAGGCCGATCCCGGCCGCGCCGAGCAGGTACACCGGCCGCCGCCCGACCCGGTCGGAGAGCGCGCCCCAGGCGGGGATCACGGCGAAGTGCACGGCGGAGCCGATGAGGACGGCGTTGAGCGCGGTCTGCTTGGAGACGCCGGCGGAGGTGGTGGCGTAGACGAGGATGAAGGCGGTGATGACGTAGTAGCTGATGTTCTCCGCCATGCGGGCGCCCATGGCGACGAGCACGTCCCGCCAGTGGTGCCGGAGCACCGACACGAGCGGCAGCTTCTCCGCCTCGCCCTGCTTGCGCCGGGACTCCGAGCGCTCGAGCGCCTCCTTGAACACAGGCGATTCGTCGACAGAGAGACGAATCCACAGACCGACTATCACCAGCAGACCGGAGAGCAGGAAGGGGATGCGCCAGCCCCACGTGCCGAAGGCGTCGTCCGAGAGGACGGCGGTGAGCAGCGACAGCACACCGGTCGCGAGCAACTGCCCGGCCGGGGCGCCGGTCTGGGGCCACGACGCCCAGAACCCGCGCCGCCGCGCGTCCCCGTGCTCGGAGACCAGCAGCACGGCGCCGCCCCATTCGCCGCCGAGCGCGAAGCCCTGGACGAGGCGCAGCACGGTCAGCAGGACCGGCGCCGCCGTTCCCACCGACGCGTGGGTGGGCAGCAGCCCGATGGCGAAGGTCGCTCCGCCCATCATCACCAGGCTGAGCACCAGCAGTCTCTTGCGCCCCAGCCGGTCACCGTAGTGCCCGAACACGAGCGCCCCCAGCGGGCGGGCCGCGAAGCCGACGGCGTAGGTCAGGAACGACAGCAGCGTCCCGACGAGCGGATCGGAGTCGGGGAAGAACAGCTTGTTGAAGACCAGCGCGGCGGCGGAGCCGTACAGGAAGAAGTCGTACCACTCGATGGTGGTGCCGATGAGGGACGCGGCGACGATGCGCTTGAGGCTGGTGGGGGCTGGTGGAGCGGCTGCGGGCGACGACATCGGCACCACTTCCTGGGGTGTGACGGGGACGTTTGCGTGTCGCCACACCGTAGGAATCCGCAGGTCAGCCGCACATGTGGCGGGGCAACATAGTTCGGGGGTTCGCTATGCGTGCGGCCACCATGCCGGCTCGTGGAAAGGCGGTTCAGGGGATCGATGGTGTCGAAACGAGTGCCGTCCGGGACGCGCAGTTCAGGGTGATGCGACGGTGCGGTGCTGACTCCCGTGCCGGTTCGGTGGACACGTACCATGCCGCCTGACCGGCTGATGGTTCGCAGGGCGCGCGTCCTCGACCGCGATGATCCCGAGTCGGCGCACCCCCATGGGCCCCGGGGGAGCAGCCGTGGCATCCCCGGGGCGGCTCGGGGTCGCACCGTTCAGTGCGGTCCTACGGCTGCAAGGCTGAGAAAATCAGGTCCCGGGCGTCGGACCAGCGCTGCACGAGGTCAGCGCGACGGCTCAGCCGCGCGGAGATGTGCTGGGTGCCGAAGAACGCGGAGACCAGCGTGTAGGCCGCAGCGGAGGGCGAGACCCCCTCGCGCAGCTCCCCGGCCTCCGCCGCCTCCACCAGCAGCTCCGTCAGCAGGCTGATCCAGCCGACGTACGGCTGCGGCAACAGGCCCTCCGGCAGGGGCTGCTCCATCTGCAGCCGCGCCCCGCCCTGTACGACCACGTCGTCCCGGAAGGCCTCCGCGGTCTGGTCGAGCAGTTCCCTCACGGTGTCCAACGGGCCGAGCCCCTTGGCCTGGGCGGCTTCGAGGAGCACGGGCCAGCGGTGGTAGTGCGCCTCGACGACCGCGATCGTGAGCGCTTCCTTGGTGGGGTAGTGGAAGTAGACCGCCCCCTTGGTCATCCCCACGTGGTCGGCGACGTCCTTGACGGACGTCTTGCCGTACCCGCGCTCGTCGAAGAGCTGCGCGGCAGCGTCCAGGATCTGCTTGCGGGTGTGCGCGGCCCGTTCCTGCTGCAACTCCGGGCTGCGGCCATGAAGGGCGATGCTCCCCGCGCTGCGCTCGGGTACCGGGAAGGTGGCCCGGCTCTTCTTCAGTTCCATGATGTCTCCGCTCACGGCTCGTCTCCAGCCCCCCGTTGCAATATACCTTCTCGCAGGTATATTTTTCCCCAGCAGCCGGTGACCAACCACCACGCAAGGTCACTGTTTTGCGGTACAGCCACTTTTGTAGGGGGGCAATCATGGATGACACCGTCATAGCGCCCGGCGGCACGACCGCCGGGCACTGTGCCGATGCGCATGTTCCGCGCGCTCTGGTACACAAGGCCGCGGACCGGGAAGTCCTGTTATCGGCCGTTCGTCCGCTGGGCGGGGATCGCTTCGCGGTCCTTGTGCGCTGGCCGCACGACCATCTCCTGCACCACCGCGCCGCCGACGGGACCCGGGACTCCCTGGTCGTCGTCGAGACGATGCGGCAGGCGGGGATCTGCCTCTCGCACCGCTTCCACGGTGTCCCGGCGGACCACATGTTCGTCCTGCACGGCTTCGACTTCCACCTCGACGCGCCGCTGCGCGACAGCGGCGACGGGGCCGACGTCTCCTTCCACGTCACCGTGCGCCGCGTACCCGGCAGCCCGCGACGCTTCCGTCTGACGTCCGAGGCAGACCTCCTGATCGACGGTCGCACGGTGGGCCGGGCGAGCATGCGCTGGGACGCGCTCCCGCCTGCGCAGTACGCCCTCGTGCGCAGCCGCAGCGCCGCCGCGGCGGCCCCATTCGACGTCACCGACCTCACCGTCGAGGCGCGTACCCTTTCGCCGGCCGCCGTCGGCCGCGACCACGACGACGCCGTGCTGCTCGCGAGCCTGGGTGACGCGTCGGCCGGATGGCAGCTCAGACCGGACACGGGGCACCCCGCACTCTTCGACCATGCCAGTGACCACATCCCGGGCATGGTGATCGTCGAGGGGTTCCGGCAGGCCGTCCTCGTCCGCGCCGCCGAGGACACCCCGGGCGCCTGGGCCATCGACTCCCTGCAGGCGTCGTTCCTCTCGTTCGGCGAACTCGGGCAGCCCGTCACCATCACCGCGGCCCCCGAGGGCGCCGGTGCATACCTGCTCGCGGCCCGCCAGGGCACGCGCACCCTGGCCACCGCGCTGGCCGCCCGCTCCGCCGCCTCCCCGCTCGACGGCCTCCTTGCCGGAGTCGGTGCTGCCGCGTGCTGAGTGACCTGGACAAGACGCTGGTCACCGCCCGCGAGGACCGCATCGTCCTGGACGAGACGTGCCGACTCACCGACCGGCTGGCGGACTCCCTGGTGGAGAACGGATTCGCCCGGCACTTCGTGCCCGAGCGCTGGAACGGCGGCGCCGGCACCTTCACCGCACTCCTGGACGCCGTCTCCGAGTTGGCCGAGACCTGCGCGTCCACCGCCTGGTGCGCCGCGCTGTACGCGGCACACGGCAGGCTCGCCGGCTATCTCCCCGAGGCCGGACAGCGCGAGATCTGGGGCGAGGGGCCCGACGTGCGCGTTGCCGCGTCCGTCGTGCCGCCGCAAGGCAGCGCCGTCCGGGTGGACGGCGGCTGGCGGCTGACCGGCAGGTGGGCCACGGCCAGCGGTGTCGACCAGGCAGAATGGGTCCTGCTCGCCTCCTGGACCGCGCAGCACGACGCCCCTGCGGGCGAGACGCGAGAGCACCGGATCTTCGCCGTGCGGCGCTCGGAGATGAAGGTGCTGCACACCTGGCGCCCTGTGGGACTGCGCGGCACCGGCAGCAACACCGTGGAGGGCGACGTCCTGGTCCCCGACCACCTCACCTTCACGCTGAGCGACCTCGGGCGCGTTCAACCGCACGCCGCCCGCTGCCACACCGTGCCGTTCTCCCTGGTGGCCACCCTCATCTTCGCGGCGCCCGTGCTCGGCGCCGCCGAGGGAGCGCTGCGCACCTGGTGGGAGACGCAGACCCGGCGAGCGCGCCCCGACGGCGGCACCGCCGTCCAGCCGCTGGTTCTGGCCAGGGCGTCGGCTCACATCCAGGCCGCGCGACTGCTCCTCGAGCGGGTCGCGCAGCGCGCCGACCACGCGCCCGTGACTCCCGTTCTCGTCGCCGAGAACCAGCGGGACGTCACCGTGGCCGTGGAGCTGTGCGGCACGGCCGTCGACGAGCTCTTCCGTACGGCGGGGCTGCGCGCACTGGAGGAGGACGACGCACTCCAGCGCCGCTGGCGCGACATCACCGCGGCACGCACCCACGGCACCCTCAACTTCACTGCGGCGGCGACCAGTTACGCCGACGCTCTGCTGGCGGCGCGAGCGGGGGAGGAGGTTCGATGACCCGGCGCATCGCCTTCTTCGACGTGGACGAGACCCTGCTCGCGGGCAAGACCCTGCGCGAGTTCTGGCATGCGCATGCCGCGCGGCTCGTGGGGGAGGGGTGGACGCCGGGCGTCCCGCGCACCTCCGGCGCCGACCGGGAGACGCTGAACCGCGCCTACTTCGCACATTTCGCCGGAGCGCGCCGCTCGTCGTTCGACGAGGCGGCCCGCCAGTGGTACGCCCAGTTCAGGAGCGGTCCGCACGCCTATCTGACCGAGACCCTGGATGCCCTGCGCCGCCACCAGGGCGAGGGTGACGAGGTCGTCCTCGTGACCGGCTCGGGGGTGGCTCTGGCCCGGCCGGTCGCCGAGGACCTCGGCGTGCGCCATGTGCTGGCCACCGAGCAGCTCGCCGACGCGGCCGGGGTGCTGACCGGTGAGGTCCGCCGACCGATGATCGGAGCGGCCAAGCAGGACGCCGCGGCTGCCCTCATCCGCCGGTTCGGCGTCCGTGCGCGGGACTGCTGGGCCTACGGCGACCATGAAAGCGATCTGCCGTTGCTGTCCCTGGTGGGCCATCCCGTGGTGGTCGGCGACGACCCGGTCCTCGCTGCCCGGGGCATGGCTCAGGACTGGCACTTCCTCGGCACCCGGACGGGTCCGCGCTTCGAGCGGAGTGCGCTGCTGCAAGTGAGCTGAGTCTTTCCCTCCCCGGGGGCCGAGGGCCGCCCGGGGAGGGACGTGCGAGTAAAACATACCTTCGGGAGGGTTTTTTGTTGACCAAGAGCAGAGACGACGACCCGTCATCGGCATCCCCAGCCCCGGTACACCCGTTGTAGGAAGGCAGCAGACGGACATGAGCGCACCGAGCATCGGGCCGCAGGCCCTGAGACTCTTCCAGTACGCCTCGGCCCGCAGCGACTGGACCGTCCGCAGCGCCTGCGAGCAACTCGACACCACCGTCGACGAGATCGAGCACGCCCGCCGCCAACTGATCGGCCTGGGCCTGCTCGTCGAATCGTCCGACGGCGAACCGACCGCCAAGGCCACCGCCCCCGAGGCCGCGCTGCTGCGGCTGCTCACCGCCGAGGAGGAGGCCACCGCCCGCCTGACCGACCAGATCCGCCGCACCCGCGAGCAGATCCACGCCATGCGCGACGTGTTCCTGCCGCTGCACGTCGCCCGCAGCGGCACGCTCAGCGACGAAGTGATCACCGGTGCCGACCGCATCGCGCGAGTGCTCGGCGACACCGCCGACATCGCGACCTCGGAAATCCTGAGCATGCACCCCGGTCCCGTCCGGCCGTCGGAGGTGCTCGCCGAGGGGTTGCGGCGCGACCTGCAGGTCCTGGAACGCGGTGTGACCATGCGCAGCATCCACCTGCGGCCGATGACCCGCATCGTGCACTCGATGAACCATCTGCAGGAACTGAGCTCCGCGGGCGCCCAGGTCCGGATCGCCAACATCGTGCCGTTCCGCTTCATCCTGGTCGACCGGGTGCAGGCCCTGGTGCCCGCGCTCCACACCAACGCCGGCAACGCCATGATGGTGCTGCGCGGCGAGGCCGTCACCGCCCTGCTGGTCAAGGTCTTCGAGATGTGCTGGGCCTCCTCGGTGCCTCTGGAGGACACCGGCGCCGGTAAGGAATCCGGGCTCACCTCCCAGCAGCTGTGTGTGCTGCGGCTCATGTCCACCGGACGCAAGGATGAATCCATCGCCCGTGAACTCGGCGTCTCGGTAAGGACGTTGCGTCGCGTGATGGCCGACCTGATGGCCCAGCTCGGCGTGGCGAGCCGCTTCCAGGCAGGGATCACGGCCGCGAGGACGGGACTTCTCGACTAGGACCTGTCCGGTCGATCACGGCGCAGACGCGGAGTGTGGCACGCTCCCCCAGGGGGCACCCCCACCCCCGGAGAGGGACTCCGGCGGCGTGTCGTCGGTTGCCGACTCACCGGCACCGATCAGGCGACCTCCGCCCGGCCCGCGCCGCTCACTCCTGCGCCGCACCGCGCCCCGCCGCGCGGCTCCGCATCCTGCCCGGGGCGCCCTGTCCGCTACCGGCCACGCCGCAGGGTGCCACGCCCGCTGTCTGGCGGCCCACCGCTGCCGCTCACACGATGGGGTTTCGGCTGAACGCCCGCGAGTCAGGAGCCCTCGTGTTCAACCCCGCACTCCTCCGATCCCTTACGGGTACCCCGATGCAGGTCCGGTGTGCCGTCCTGCCCGCCAGGCTGTCCCCCGCAGGTGCCGAACCGGGCGCGGGCGGGTGGGCCGTACTGCGGGTGACGGTGCGCAACGCGGGCAGCACCGGACAAGGCGAGGCGGCCCTCCAGCCCGCGCTGGACACACACGCACCGGACGTCCTGCGCGACCAGTTCGCCTCCGTCAGGGACGGCCTGGAGCGGATGATCAGCCCCGCTCAACTGCCCGGGCTGCTGTCGCCGGGCCCCCTGCGCAGCGCCCTCGACTCCGCCCTCTGGGACTTGCTCGCCAAGCGCAGCGGACAGCGCGCGTGGGAGCTGCTGGGCATGCCTCCGCCACGACCGGTGCCCGCCGTCCGCACGGTTTCCCCGGTGGCGACCGAGCTGCTGGAGCGGGAGCTGACGGACGGTGAGGACTTCGCCAACCTCAAGCTCATGCTCGGCGCGGGCGGCCTCGACGACGACCTCGCCCGGCTGACGGCCGTACGCCGGCTGCGGCCTGACGCCTGGCTGATGGTCGACGCCGACGGGGCCTGGGACGCCGACCGGCTCCACGTGATGTTGCCGATCCTCCACGCCCACGGCGTACGCATGCTCGAACAGCCGCTGCCGCGGGCCCGGTCCGCGGCTCTCGCCGCACTGCCGCGCCCCTTCCCGATCATCGCGGACCTGACCTACGAGCAGAGCACCGACCTGGGGCGCCTCGGGGACCGCTACGACGGCATCAACCTCTCACTCGACGCCGTGGGCGGCCTGACGGCGGCCCTGGGAATCATGGAACAGGCCGGGCAGCGGGGCCTTGCGGTGCTGCTGGACTCGCCCCCGGCGACCGCTCTGTCCTGCGCGCCCGCGCTGCACGCGGCGCCGGGCGCCGACCACGTCACCCTGCCGCGGTGGCTGGACGCCTCCGGAGCGGGTGCTCCGACACTGCAAGGGGAGGGTGGGATGCTGGTCCCGCCCTCCCCTGCGCTGTGGGGATAGCCCCTCACCCGCGGCCCGCTCCTCAACCCCAGATCAGATCGTCGTCGCTGAGGCAATGGATGGCAAAGGCAGTCGGTTCGGCCATGGAATTACGCATCAGGGATGCCCCTTCGTTCGAGAAGTCCGGACGCGTTGCGGCGCCTTCGCCAAAACTTTCGCATTCCACCTCCACCTCTCGGCAAGCGGTGGAGCTGACCCAGAAGTGACGTGGCCCGAACCGGCCACGGGCCACCGTTCCGGTGATTCCCGGCGGCCTGCACGACTCATACGGGTCATGGCCCCCAGAGGCCAGCGCAACCGGCCCTCAACGGCACCGAATCCGCCTAGCCTCACCGGTGTTGCGCTGCGCGAGCAGCATCGGCCGAGGAAGAGGACACGATGTCAGTGAAAAGGGAATCACGCCGGGTGTCTATTTTCGACACCACCCTCCGCGACGGTGAGCAGGCACCCGGAAACGCGATGACCCCACGTCAGAAACTCGATACAGCACTGCGCATAGAAGCGCTCGGTGTGGATTACATCGAATCCGGGTTCCCCGCCTCCTCGCCCAGCGAGTTCCAGGCCACCCGGCTCATTTCCGGAAACCTGACCTCCGCGCGTTTCACCACGTTCTGCCGGGCCGTACGGTCCGACGTGGACACGGCCGTGGAGGCGGGCGGCACCGAGCGCCACCAGGTGCAGGTCATGGCCACGGGCAGCGACCTGCACCTCGCCCACAAACGCGGCATCAGCCGTGACCAGGCCGTCCACGAGGTCGCCGACACCGTCGCCCATGCCTACGCCCTCGGCGTCGAGGAGGTGTCCGTCGGCATCGAGGACGCCAGCCGTGGCGAACGGGACCTGCTGCGCGCCATCGCCCTGGGCGCCGTCGAGGCGGGGGCCGTGTGCTTCGCCGTCGCCGACACCTCCGGATGCCACCTCCCCCAGGAGTACGGGGCGCTGATCACCGAGTTCCGCTCCTGGCTCCCCGACGGGGTTCGCGTCGCCACCCACTGCCACGACGACTTCGGGCTCTCCCTCGCCAACGCCGTCGCGGGCCTGGCCGCCGGCGCCGACGAGGTGCAGGTCACGCTCGGTGGCGTCGGTGAACGCGCGGGCAACACCCCGCTCGAGGAAGTGGCCGCGCTGCTGACCTACAAGGGCGCTCTGCTCGGCCTGCACACCGACATCGACGTGGCCGGGATGTACGAGGCCTACACCGCGCTGCGCGCGGTGATCGGACTGGAGGAGCCCCGCAACAAGGCGATATTCGGCACCTACGCCTTCGGTACGGCGGCCGGCATCCACCAGCAGGGCATGCTGCGCAACCCGGCGACGTACGAGTACGTGGAGCCCGCCCGCTTCGGCCGTGAACGGTCCCTGCTGATCGGACGGCACTCGGGCCGGGCCGTGCTGCGGCACATCCTCGACGAGCTCGGGATCGCCGTGAGCGAGCAGGACCTGGCCGGGCTCTACCGGACGCACATCGCCGAGCGCACCGGCGCCGACTGCGAGGACATCTCCGTCGTCAAGGCCCGACTGGCCCGCGAACTGACGACACGGCAGCCGGCCGCCGCCTGAGCGACGCACGGACCGGGGCCCGCCGCACGCCGGCCCCGGTCCGCCTGTGCGTGGCGCAGGCTGTCCAGTGAGAAAGGAGACAGCGCGTGGAGATGACCGTGCGCGGCACCGAGAACGGCCGCGTCCTGCTGTACGAGCCGGAGGCCGCCGACGTCAGCGTCCTGCTCGCCGACGCCGATCCGGTGTCCCGGCACGTCCTGGCGGGGGCCTTGGACGGAGCCGACCGGATCAGGGTGCTGGGCACCGCCGACAGCGGCCGGCCGCTGCATCGCTGGCCCTTGGACGGAGTGGACGTCGTCGTGCTCGCCGACGCCTTCCGGCCCAGGCCGGCATCCCTCGTGCCGGACCTGGTGCACAAGGGGGTGCGCGTCGTGCTCCTCGACACGCGGTGGACGGCGCGCACCGTCGGGGACGCGCTGGCCGCGGGCTGCGCGGCGGTACTGGTCAAGGACGCCGCGATCGGACGGCTCGCTGCCGCCGTGCGGGCGGTGGCCGTCGGATACGTCGTGGTGTCGCCGGAGTTGGTGGGCCTGTGCACGCCGGCGGGCCGCGCGACCACGACCGCGCCCGCGCGCCCGCGCGGCGACCGCACGGTCGGCCTGCGTCTGCGCTCCCTGACCGAACGTGAGCGCGAGGTGCTCACGGTGCTCGCGGAGGGCATGTCCACACGCGAGGCGGCCCGGCGGCTGAAGGTCACGCCGGCGACCGTCAAGAGTCATGTGTCGCACGCGCTGACGAAACTGTCCGTGCGCAACCGCCTGGAGGCGGTCCTGCTGATGCGCCAAGCGCTCGACGAGGACCGCCCACCCTGGTCATGACGGCGCGGACGTGGACCGGCGCACCCGGGACGTCAGTCGCCCACGCGTCCGCGCACGCCGTCCAGCCAGCGGTCCGCGTGCCGCTCGGCGGCGGCCTCGTCGCGGAAGGCGTACGTCTTCAACAGCCAGCGCTGCCGCGCCCGCGCCGCATCGTTGATCTCCATCTTGTCGCGGCTGTGCAGCCCGTCCTGGTTGGCGAAGACGAACAGGTCACCGGTGCGGATGCGGTGACGGGTCTTGTCCGCGCGCACCAGCGCGTCCTTGAGCGCCAGCAGCGCGTCCTTCGCGGACTCGGGAGCGTCCGGCGCGGCCGTCGTGCACGTGTCCAGGTAGCGGAAGCTGTGGTGGTTCTCCAGGATCGGGTGGACCTCGGAGACGGTCAGTTCCTTGTTGTTGTCCCGCGAGAACACGTCGAACGGCGTGACGAACTGGGCCGTCCTGAGCTGTCGCTGTTCCTCGTCCGTCAGATGCGCGAGCAGGTCACGACCGTCGACGAACCCGGTGTAGACGAACTCGCCTTCGGGGCAGTACATGCCGAGCAGCGAGATGAAGTCCGCCCGCACGGGATGGGCCGTGCGGTCGTTGTGGTAGACGAGTTCGCTGTCGCTGAAACCCGTCTGCATCCCGCTGTAGCGGTTGATGGCGACGACGTCGGTGAAGAAGTCCCCGTTGAAACGGGTGGCGTAGGACAGCAGCGGAGTCTTGACCAACTGGGCGAAGAGCTCCAGGAACGCCTCGCCGATGAATGTCTTCTTCCGCGCGTGCTTGTCCGCGACCGGGTCGTCCAGGTCCAGCAGCGGGATGTCCTCGTCCAGCGGGCAGTTGCGCAGCACGTGCGCGTCGGAGGCGCCCGTCGTCCGGTCGTGGTGGATACGAGCACAGACGTCGGCGAAGAAGGCGGGCACCTCGCCCCGTGCGATCAGGTCGCCGACGGCACGCGAGAAGCCCTCGTAGTCCTCGTACGGGTTCTTGGCCACGGAGCGCAGCACTGCGGTCAGTTGCTCGCGCTCGGGCCCGGACAGTTCGTAGATGGGTTCCATACCCCGAGCCTCGCCGCCGCGCCGCAGCCGCACATCGGCCTTCGGAGGAGGCTGCGTCCACCGCGTCCGCCGATGTCGTACGGCGCCTCCACCGAAGTGGAGGCCGGGCCCGCTCACCCGACCACGAGCCCCAGAGTCCGCTCCAGGCCGACGGCGCCCTCGTCCGTCAGGTGCACCACGCGCGGCGCGGCGCCCCAGCGCACCCAGCCGAGGGCGAACAGACGCGCCGTGAGGGCCGCGCCGAGCCCGCCCGCGAGGTGGTGCTGGTGCTCGCTCCAGTCGACGCAGTAGCGGACCGCGGGCCGGCGCGGTGGCAACCGGCGTGTGTCCACGCCCAGTTCGGCGAGGATCGACGGGCCCTCGTCGGAGAGTTCGTAGACGATGTCGCGGCCGTACGACGACGGCCGGTCCCGTACGGCCTCGGCGGGCCGGTGGATGCCGTCGTGGCCGGTGAGCACCCCGAGGTCGAGCAGCGACTGCATCAGGGCGACGCCAAGCCGTCCGGCGAGATGGTCGTAGCAGGTGCGGGAGCGGTGCAGGGCGTTGGTGCGACTGCTCTGCTTCAGGGACGTGATGGCCAGCGGCGGGGCGATCAGGGCGAGGGCCTCCAGCGCGGCGCTCACGTCCGGCCCGAACAGTCGGTAGTAACGGTGCCGGCCCCGTGCCTCGACGGTGACGAACTCTCCCTCGACCAGCTTGGCGAGGTGCGCGCTGGCCGTGGCGGCGGTGATTCCCGCCTCACCGGCCAACGCGCTCGCCGGCAGGGCGCGGCCGTCGGCCAGGCACTTCAGGATGCGGGCGCGCGAGGGATCGGCGATGAGGGCCGCGGCGCGGGCGATGTCGGTCTGGTGCTTGAGCGGCGCATCGGTGTGTTCATCGGATGCGGGGCCCGGGCGCCGTGACGCGCCCGCGCCTCGGGCGGACGTCCCCGTGGTACGGCTGGTGTTCGGCATGACACCACCGTACGACAACGACACTTCGTCGTGTGGCGAAGTATCCGGCGTCGAAGCTGGTGCCATGACCACCACCGACCTCACCCCCGAAGACGGGCGGGCCGTCGCACCGCGCGCCGCCGCCGTCTCCTCGCCCGCCCCGGCCGGCCGGCCCGCCCTCTTCCTGCCCCCGCTGATCGCCCTCAGCCTCGGCTACTTCCTGGTGATGCTGGACGTCACCGTCGTCAACGTCGCCGTCCCCGAGATCCGCACCGCCCTCGACACCGGGCCCTCGGCCCTCCAGTGGATCGTCGACGGCTACAGCACCGTCTTCGCCGGGCTGCTGCTCCTGGGCGGCGGGCTCGCCGACCGGCTCGGCCACCGTCGCACGTTCCTCACCGGGCTCGGCGTCTTCACCGCGGCCTCCCTGGTCTGTGGCCTGGCCGGCGGCTCCGGCACCCTGATCGCCGGACGCCTCGCCCAGGGTGCCGGCGCCGCCCTGCTCGTGCCCGCCTCGCTCGCGCTGCTCCAGGCCACCTACCCCGACCGCGCGGTGCGGGCCCGGGCCATCGCCGTGTGGGGAGCCGTCGCGTCGATCGCGTTCGGCGCCGGGCCCGCGGTGGGCGGCCTTCTCGTCTCCGGGCTCGACTGGCGCTCCGTGTTCTGGCTGAACCTGCCGGTCGCCGCGCTCGCCGTCGCCCTGACCCTCCGCCACGTCCCGGCCACCGCCCGCAAGACGCCCGTCCGCCGCATGGACCCGGCCGGCCAGGTGCTCGGCATCGTCGGCCTCGTCGCCCTGGCCGGCGGCCTCAACGAGGCCGGCTCGCACGGCTGGACCTCCCCGCTGGTCCTGGCGGCGTTCGGGACGGGCGCGGCCTGCCTGACCGCCTTCGCCCTGGTCGAACGCACCCTGGAAGCACGCGAACAGGCCGGACGCGGCCGCCGTGCGCCGCTGCTGCCGCCGTCCCTGTTCCGCTCGGGCGCGTTCACCGCGACCGCCGCGATCGGCTTGCTGATCAGCCTCGGCTACTACGGCATGCTCTTCCTGACCACCCTCTACTTCCAGCAGGAGCGCGGCTTCACCGTCCTGACCACCGGCCTCGCCCTGCTGCCTTCGGTGTGCATGGGGCTCGTCGCGGCCCCGCTCTTCAGCCGCCTGGCCGCCCGCACCGGCCCCTACGTCCCGATGGCCGGGGGCCTCGCCCTGGGCACCGTGGGCTTCCTCGGCTGGCTGACGGCCCGGCCCGACACTCCGTACCCGGTCCTGCTGTTCGCCCTGATCGCCACCGGGCTGGGTCAGACCATGACCGCCCTCGCCGCCACCGCCGCCATCATCGAGAGCGCCCCCGCCTCCGGCGCGGGCATCGCATCCGCCGTCTTCAACGTCGCCCGGCAGGTCGGCAGCGCCGTCGGTGTCGCCCTGTTCGGCACCCTCGCCGCCGCGGCCGGCGACTTCACCTCGGGGCTGCGGCTCTCGGCGGGCATCGCGGCGGCGGCCTTCGCCACGGGCACCGTGCTGGCCCTGGGCGTCCGGCGGCGTGCCGCCGGACGCACCACGTGACCCGCGGTCCGCGCGCGGAGCGTCAGCTCCGCGCGGCCAGTGCCCGCGCCATGCGGTCCAGCGCCGTCCGCAGCACCTGCGGCGACGTCGCGAACGACAGCCGGACGAACCCCTCGCCGCCCGCCCCGAACGCCGAACCGGGCATCACCGCCACCGCGGCCTCCCGCAGCAGCCATTGCGCGAACGACGCCGAGTCCGCGAACCCCGTGCCGCGTATGTCGGCGAAGGCGTAGAACGCGCCGTCGGGCGGCGAACAGGACACCCCCGGAAGCGAGTTCAGCCCCTGCACGACGAGATCCCGGCGGGCGGCGTACTGCGCGCCCATCCACTCGACCGGCTCCTGCGAGCCGGTGAGCGCGGCGATCCCGCCCCGCTGCACGAACGACGCCGTGCAGCCCACCGTGTGCTGCTGCACCTTCAGCAGCTGCGCCATCAGATCGGTGGGCCCGGCCGCGTAGCCCAGGCGCCAGCCGGTCATCGCGTAGCCCTTGGAGAAGCCGTTCACCGTGATCGTGCGGTCGGCGCAGCCCGGCTGCGCGGCCAGGCTGAGATGGGCGCGGCCGTCGTAGAGGATCTTCTCGTAGATCTCGTCCGAGATCAGCAGGACGTCGTGCTCCTGCGCGAACCGGGCGATCACGGCCGCCTCCTCGGCGGTCAGCGACCGGCCCGTGGGATTGTTCGGCGAGTTGACCAGCAGCGCCTTCGTCCGCGGGGAGACGTGCCGCTCCAGCAGCTCCGCCGTGATCCGGAAGCCGTCCGCGCCGTCGAGCGCGACCTGCACGGGCCGTGCGCCGATCAGCCGCGCCATCTCCGTGTAGCTGACCCAGCTGGGTGTCGGCACGAGCAGCTCGTCACCGGGATCGAGCACCGTCACCAGCGCGGCGAACAGGGCGTGCTTCGCCGACGGCGTGACGACGATGTCGGTGGCCGCGTCCGCAACGACCCCGTTGTCCTCGGCCAGCTTCGCGGAGACCGCCCGCAGCAGCGCGGGCAGCCCGCGGCTCGGCGTGTAGTGCGTGAAACCGTCGCGCAGCGCGCCCACCGCCTCGTCCACGACGTGGCCGGCGGTGTCGAAGTCCGGCTCACCGCCGCCCAGGTCCACCACCTCAAGGCCCTGCGCCCGCATCCGCGCCACCATGTCGAAGACCGCGTAGGTCGCCGACTCCTCGATCGCGTGGAAGCGGGCCGCGGCTCGCGCCGTCATGACCGGGGGCCCTGCGGCTCGGTGACGGAGACCGGCCCGGCGGGCAGCGCCTCGGCGACGGTGGTGACGGTCGAGATCCGGGACAGGATCTTCAGCGCGGCTTCGTGGACCTCGGCGTCGCCCGCGAGTGTCGCGTCCTCCAGGACCCGCACGCGGTAGTCCCGGTCATGGGCGGCCTGGGCGGTGGTGAGCACCACCAGCTCCGTGGAGACGCCGGTGAGCAGGAGCGTGTCGATGCCCGCCGTGTGCAGCAGGACCTCCAGGTTCGTGCCGTGGAACGGGCTGATGCGGTGCTTGACGACCACCGGTTCCTGCGGCCGGGGTGCGAGCGCGTCGTGCACCCGCGTCGCCCACGTCCCGAGGACCAGACGGCCGTCGTCCTTCGCCTTCTCGAAGACCGGGGACCCGGCAGGCCACTCCGGATGACCGGGGGAGAAGCCGACGACGACGTAGATCACCGGTATCCGCGCGGCACGGGCCCTGCGGATCGCTTCGGCGGCCCGTGCCAGGACACCCCGTTCACGCGCCTGCGCGCCATAACCGTCGGCCGCGTACTTGCCGTCCGGATGGACGATCTCGTTGATGAGGTCCAGCACGAGCAGCGCGGGGCGCTCGCCCGAGCCCTGTTCCGGAGTCCCAGCCCAGTCCATTTCCTTCTCTTTCCTTCCGCTCGTGAATTGCATGAGAAACACTCATGCGATGAATCAATGAATCAGTGTTGAACCCGGAAGCCGGAACTCCTACCTTCGGAATGCCAAAGGACGGAAATTCGATTCCCGGAAGGGGTACACATGAAGGTGGCCATAATCGGCAGCGGTCCGCGTGGGGTGTCCGTCCTCGAACGCATGGCGGCGCGCCTCGCCGAGGGGCCCGTGCACGAGGTGGTGGAGATCCACCTCATCGACTCCCACCGGGTCGGCACCGGCCGCATCTGGCGCACGGACCAGCCACGGTGGTTCCTGATGAACACGGTCGCCGACGAGGTCTCCGCGTTCTCCGGACCACCCGACGGCGGACCCGCCAGACCGGGCGCCGGCCCGTCGCTCGCCCAGTGGTGGAGTTCCGTCGACCCGGAATACCCGGGGCCCAACAGTTACGCGCCGCGCGCCCTTCACGGACGCTATATGCGCTTTCTCCTCGACGCGATCGAGAAGAACCTTCCCGAAAGAGTCCGGCTGATTCCCGTCCACGCGACCGTGGACGCCCTCGAACGCACCGGCGACGGATACCGGCTCACGCTTCGGGACGGCTCCGGTCTCACGGTCGACCGCGTCGTGCTGACCACCGGTCACACCACGCCCGAACTCACCGGCAACCAGCGCCGCCTCGCCGCCCACGCCGCCCGTCACCCCGGCCTGCGCCACATCGCCGGTGACAGCGCCGCAGACATGCCCCTGGACGAGATACCCGCCGGGTCGGCGGTCGGCGTCCTCGGACTCGGCCTGTCCTTCTACGACGTGATGGCCGCGCTCACCGAGGGCCGCGGAGGACACTACGACGAGGACGGCGGCCGGCTCGTCTACCGGCCCACCGGCAGCGAACCCGTCATCGTGGCCGGCTCCCGCAGCGGTATGCCCCTGCCGGGCCGGGGCCGCAACCAGAAACACCACGACCACCGCCACCGCCACGTGCTGTTCACCACCCAACGGGTCCTGGCCCGCGGCCGCCACGGCGCTCTCTCCTTCGCCGACGACGCCCTGCCATGGCTGCTCGCCGAGGTCGAACTCGTCTACTACGCCACGACGCTGACCGCCCGCGGAGAGCCGGGGAAGGCCGCCGCGTTCGAGGCGGAGGTCGTCGCCGCCGCCGAGAGCGGCGTCCCCGACGTCCCCGCGGTCGCCGCCGGATACGGCCTCGGCGACGTGCCCCGCATCGACCTGGACGCCCAGGCCCGCCCCTTCGCCGGCAGGCACTTCGCCGGACCCGAGGAGTTCACCAGGGCGCTGACCGAAGCGCTCGCCGAGGACCTGGCGCATGCCGACGCCGGCAACGTCGACGACCCGCTCAAGGCCGCCCTCGACGTCATCCGCGACTCCCGCGCCGTGATCCGCTCCCTCGTCGACTTCGCCGGCTTGACCCCCGTCTCGCACCGCGAGGAGTTCCTCGGCTGGTACGTCCCGCGCAGCTCCTTCCTCGCCGCCGGGCCCCCGCGCAGGCGGCTGCGGCAGGCCGACGCCCTGCTGCGCTGCGGCGTCCTGCGCGTCGTGGGCCCCGACACCCGCCTGCGCCCGCACCCTTCCGGACGCTTCAGCGTCCACTCGCCCTACGTGAGCGGCTCCGAGATCCTCGTGGACACCGTCATCGACGCCCGCGTCCCCACTCCCGACATGCGTCTCGACCCCCACCCCCTCACCCGCAGTCTGCGTGAACAGGGCATCTGGACGTCGTACGTCAACCACGGCACGGACGGGGACCGCTTCGACACCGGCGGCGTCGCCGTGACCGGCGCCCCCTTCCACCCCGTGGACCGTGCCGGCCGGCCCGACCGCGGCCTGTACGTCCTCGGCATCCCCACCGAGCACACCCGCTGGTTCATGCAGGGCGGCAGCAGCAGGCCCGGCTTCTGGACGGACTTCGTCCAGAACGCGGACGCCGTCGCCGCGGACATCGTCGCCCCGGCCCTGGCCGCCGCACCCCCGCTCCCGGCCCGCACCGGCTGACGCCCGCCAGGCACCCGCCCCCGCACCACGTCCCGTCCCAGCCTCCCGAAAGCGAGCGCCCCCATGTCCGTCGTCACCCGCTCCGCCGCTCCCGCCGCCTCGCCCCAGATACGCCAAGTGACCGTCCTGCGCGACATCTTCGACCCCGTCGGCCTGGACGCCCTGCCCTGGGAGCGCTGGGAGGAACCCGGTCGCGTCGGCGTCGACCTGCACCGCCTCTACGTGACCGACGGCACCGAAGCGGGCGCGGCGATGATCACCCGGATGGCTCCCGGCGCCCACGGCGACCTGCACGAACACCTCGGCCACGAGCTGATTCTCGTCCTGGAGGGGGAGCTCCTCAACGACAACGGCGACCGCTACCGTCCCGGTGACCTCGTCATCGAGCGGCCCGGAAGCGTCCACCGGGTCAGCACGGAGACCGGCTGCACCGTGCTCGGAGTCCGGCACGCGCCGACCCGCCTCGTGGGCTGACCGCCCGCCCGTCGCCCCCGCTGCCCGCGGCCCGCGCGAACCCCGGCTACGCGGCAAGGGGAAGCCTCCTCCAGTCGCTGCGCAGCGCCAGGGACCGCGCCGCGTGCACGAAGGCCCCCACCACCGGGGAGTCCTCGGCCCCCGGACGGGTGCCGATGCCCAGATGGCGCACGACCGCCGGGGACAGCGGCACCAGCCGCACCTCCGGCAGCGACGGCGGCAGGGCCAGCCACGGAATGACCGTCGTGCCGAGCCCGGCGGCGACCATCGCGAGCAGCGCGTTGGTGTCCCGCACGTGATGGCTGACCTCGGGCTCGAGGCCGGCCGTACGGAACGCGGCGCGCACCATCGTCTCGACCCCCCCGACCGGCATCAGGAACGGCTCCCCGGCCAGCTCGGCGATCCGCAGCTCCGGCCGGGGGGCCAGCGGATGGTGCGCCGGCAGCACCGCGAACATCTCGTCCTGCAGCAGCGGCGCCGTGGCCAGGCCACGCTTGGGCAGCGACACGATGCCCAGATCGATGCCACGAGCGCGCAGCCACTGGGCGATCTGCGCGTCACCAGCCTCGCGCAACTCGATCCGCAGCCGTGGATAGCGCATGTGCAACTCCGACATCAGCGCCGGAAGCAGCCGTGCCGCGAAGCTCTGACTGGTGCCGATGCGCAAGGTGCCCTCGGGTTCGGTGTCCGTGCCGCGCACCGCCCGCCGCACCCGGTCCGCCTGCGTCACCACGCCCCGCGCGGGCTCCAGGGCACGGCGCCCGGCGTCGGTGAGCTCCACACCGGAGCGGTCCCGCACCATCAGCGTCACCCCCAACTCGGTCTCCAGACCGGCGATGGCGTGACTGATGGCGGACTGGCTGACGCCCAGCGCCCGAGCGGCGTTGGTGAAACTGCCGGTGTCGGCGATCGCGACGAACGCCGCGCACTGGTTGAGCTTCACGGCGCCACCGTCACCGCAGGGCGCGTCACCGGCAGCGCGGGCCGGCGCCCGGCCTCGTAGCGGGCGATGTCCGCCTCGTACCGCAGAGTGTCGGCGATGCCGTCGAGGCCGCCCAGCAGCCTGCGCCGCACCTCCGGGTCGATGTCGAAGGCCTGGACGAGACCGGCGCACCGCACCTCCCGGCGCTCCAGGTCGACCGTGACCCCGACCCGCGGATCACTCTCCGTCAGCTCCCACAGCCGTTCCACCGCCTCCGTCGGCACCACGACCGTGAGCAGGCCGTTCATCAGCGCGTTGCCGCGGAAGATGTCACCGAAGCGGGGTGCGACGACGGCCCGGAACCCGAAGTCCTGCAAGGCCCAGACCGCGTACTCGCGCGACGAACCCGTCCCGAAGTCCTGGCCGGCCACCAGAACGCTGGCGCCCGCCCGCTCGGGCCGGTCCAGGACGAAGCCGGGCTCGGCCCGCCAGTCGGCGAACAGTGCGTCCGCGTGCCCGGTGCGGCGGGTACTCGCGCAGAACCGGACGGGGATGATCTGGTCGGTGTCGACGTCGGTGCGGCGCAGCGGGACGGCCGTACCGACGTGCACGGTGAACTTCTCCATGGCGGGCCTTTCGTCTTACAGGTCGGCGGGGGAGGACAGGGTGCCGGTGACCGCGGTGGCCGCGGCCACCGCCGGCGACACGATGTGGGTGCGCGACCCGCGACCCTGCCGGCCCTCGAAGTTGCGGTTGTTGGTGGAGGCGGCGCGCTGCCCCGGCAGCAGCCGGTCCTCGTTGAGAGCCGCGCACATCGAACAGCCCGCGCCCGCCCGGAAGTCCGCGCCCGCCTCCGCGAACACCCGGTCCAGACCCTCGTCGACGGCCTGCCGACGCACCCGCGCCGAGCCGGGCACGATCATCATGTGCAGGCCGTCCGCCACCTTCCGGCCCCGCAGGACGTCCGCGGCGGCCCGCAGGTCCTCGATACGGCTGTTGGTGCACGACCCGAGGAAGACGGTGTCCACGGCGACATCCCGCAGCGCCGTCCCCGGCTTGAGATCCATGTAGGCCAGCGCCCGTTCCGCCGCGGCCCGCTGCGCGCCCGGCGCGAAGTCGGCGGGCGCGGGCACCCGCCCGTCCAGCGGGACGCTCTGCGCGGGATTGGTGCCCCACGACACGTACGGACTCAGGGTGCGCGCGTCCAGGGTGACGACCTTGTCGAAACGGGCGTCCGCGTCACCGGCCAGCCCGCGCCAGTGGGCGACCTCGCGCTCCCAGTCGGCGCCGCGCGGCATTCCGGGGCAGCGGGCGAGGTAGGCGAAGGTCGTCTCGTCCGGGGCGACCATCCCGGCACGGGATCCGGCCTCCACCGACATGTTGCACAGTGTCATCCGCGCCTCCATGGAGAGCGCCCGCACACCCTCACCGCGGTACTCGATGACGTGTCCCTGGCCGCCCGCCGTGCCCACCTCGGCGATCAGCGCGAGCACCAGGTCCTTGGCGCTCACCCCGGCCGGAAGGACGCCGTCGACGGTCACGGACATCTGCTTGAGCGGCCGCATGGGCAGCGTCTGGGTGGCCAGCACGTGCTCCACCTGACTGGACCCGATGCCGAACGCCAGCGCGCCGAAGGCGCCGAGCGTGGTGGTGTGCGAGTCGCAGCACACGATCGTCATCCCCGGCCGCACCAGACCGAGTTCGGGCGCGATGACATGCACGATGCCCTGGTCCGGGTCCCCGAAGCGGTACAGCGGGATGCCGAACTCGGCGCAGTTGGAGCGCATCAGCTCCGCCTGCCGGCGGCCCTCGCGGTCCCTGATGACCCGGTCCAGGGCCAGCGTCGGTGTGTTGTGGTCCTCGGTGCCCACCGTCAGATCCGGGCGGCGGACCGTACGACCCGCCGCGCGCAGCCGGTCGAACGCCTGGGGCGTGTTCACCTCGTGCAGCAGTTGCAGATCGATGTACATCAGATCGTCGCCGCCACCGGAGCGCCGCACGACGTGGGCGTCCCACGTCTTCTGCGCCAGTGTCCTGCCCATGGTCTCCCTCACGTCGCTGCGGGTTGCTGCCGACACGTCGATCATCGGACGCGTGGACGCCGCAGGCACGGGCCGGCGAGTGGCCGTGTGGGGCCTGACCGGTCCCGGCCAGTCGGTGGCCGGGGCGGCCGGGACAGGGCACGCGAAAGCCCCGTGGCGCGCCGAGGGTCGCTCGGCGTGACACGGGGCTCTCCGGTGCCCGGCGCGTCACCGGATCCGTGCGGTGACGCGGGACGGCCAGGGCCGGGACGGCCGGTCAGTAGTGGACCCGGCGGTTGTCCTCGGTGACCCGGTAGCGCACGTTCCACAGGCTGCGGCGCACATATGTGCGCTGCAGCCAGCGGTCCCTGCCGTCGTAGCGGGCCGTGAACGTGGACCGTGCGTGCACTCCCTTGCGGTTGTTGATCAGCAGGGCCTGGCCGGGACGCAGTCGCACGTGGTGCGCGACCTCGCCGCACACCGTCTGCAGGGTGTCCATCGCCGCGCGGGCGCCGCTGGTGAGCGGGTGCACCCCGTTGGCGGAGATCGCGATCTCGGGGTAGTCGAAGTGACCGTTGATCAGCGGCACGGGCTCGGACAGCACGTCCTGACCGCCGGCGACGTCACGGACATAGCTGCCCGGGGCGTTGAGCCGGAACAGCGGACTGCGCAGTGTCTCGAGGACCTCGGGGGCGAGTGCGGCCGAGACGTCACGGGCGTCGGCGTAGTAGGTGCCGGCGACGCCCTCGTGGTCGGCACGCAGGCAGGACAGCACCAGGAAGTCGGGGTTGGCGACGTCGTAGCGGCCGATCACGTCGTGCATGATGTCGCTGTGGAAGTTGAGGAAGACTTCCGAACCCTGGTTCGTCTGGGTCCGTGAGCCCCCCGCGACGGGGATGACGTCGTGGATCAGCTGTCCCGCCTTCTCCGTCAGCACCCCCATCGGCTCGCCGAGCAGACCGCTCAGCCCGAGCAGCACCCCTTCGGCGACGAACGACCGTTTCTCGGTGCTGGGGCCGCCGTCGGACGGCGTGTCCGGCATCACCGGATCCACTGGAAGGTTGCTGACGAGGCTGACCCCCGGCGTGTCGATGTGTCGGCCGAAGTCAAGGAGCTGTTGCAGCAGATCGGTCGGCAGCGTGGCGAAGATCTGCAGGAGGCCGGCGGACGAGCGGTCGATGTCGATGTTCGGATCCGGCAGGCCGCGCAACTGTTCGCCGAGTGCGTCCCGCACCGCGTCGGGCAGGACGATCTCACTGAAGGTCGGCGTGGCGGCGCCGGCCGTGGCGAGCACACCGTGGTCGGTGGTGGCGGTCATGGTGTTCACACTCCTTGCAACTCGAGCAGTGGCGCGTTCGGGTCGGACCCCGCGCCGGGACGGTTCACGTGGTCGTGCAGGCGCTGCGTCAGATGCAGCGCGTCCTCCTCGTCGGCCGCCAGTTGGGTCACCACCTGGCTGCCGCGCACCGCGGTCACCGGCACCCCCGCGTACTCGCCGGGCACCAGACCGTTGCGCCGCTGGAACTCCGGAAGGTCCACGAACCCCCCGGTGACCGCGACCAGCGGTCCCGCGGTCAGCCGCACGACATCGATGTTGGCGCCGTGGAAGGCCGTGTACGCGCGGTCGGCGAGTTCCTCCGTCGCGTAACGCAGAGCCACGGAACGCTGGTTGAGCACCACCGCGGCCACCGAGGAGCCGGCGCTGCCGATGACCGAACCGGTGGGGAACGGCGGCCTGTTGTAGCGGCAGACGATCTCGATCCGGTTGCGCTGCGCCAGCCGCACCGCCCGGCGGTGCAGCACCTTCGCGCCGTACAGCGACATCAGCGCCGCCGTGTTGTACGAGACCTCGTTCAGCAGCCGGGCCCCGGTGATCAGGTGCGGGTCGGAGCTGTAGATGCCGTCGACGTCGGAGTGGATCTCGCAGCGAGATGATCCGACGGCCGCCGCGACGGCCACCGCCGACAGATCCGAACTGTTCTTGCCCAGCCAGGTCGGCCGGCCCTCCCTGTCGGCGGCCTGGCCGCCCGGGACCACGACCACGTCGTGGTCCCGCACGGCCGAGCGCAACGGCTCGGGATCGGTGTGCTCCAGGCGGGCCCACATGAACGAGGAGTCCGTGGTGAGTCCCAACTGGTGCCCCGCCAGGACCGTTGAGCTACGCCCCTCCCGGTGCAGGGCCGTCGCCAGCAGCTGCGCGCCCACCGTGTCGGCCAGGGTCAGCAGACCCGCGACGGTCTCGTCCTCGGGATGCGGGTTCACCTTGCTCAGACGGTCCCGGAACTGCTCCGTCTCGCCGGGCTGGCCGCTCACCACGACCACCAGGCGGGTGTTCTCCTCCTCGACCCGTCGGGACAGCGCCTCGGCCAGCTGCCCGTACGCCGCCAGGGTCCGGAAACTCGAACCGCCGAACTTCACCACCGCCGGCGGGCGCTGGGACGGGTCCAGCGGCGGTCGCGTCACAGCGTCCCCCGGGCTATGAGCTCCTCGGCGATCTGGATCGCGTTCAGTGCCGCGCCGATGGTGAGGTTGTCCGCGACCAGCCACAGCCAGAAGGCGCGCGGGTTGTTGGGGTTCACCCGGACCCGGCCGACGTGCACCCGGTAGGGATCGTCGATCGTGGCGGGCGTGGGGAACTCATGCCGCGACCCGCGGTCGTGCAGGGTCACCTCGGGCAGCGCGGCGAGCAACTCCACCAGCTCTTCCCGGTCGACGACACCCTGGGTCTCGATCCACACGGCCTCCGAATGGCCGTTGACGACCGGCACCCGCACACACGTGGTGGTCACGTCCAGATGAGGCATGCCGAGGATCTTGCGGGACTCCTGGAGCATCTTCTGCTCCTCCAGCGTGAAGCCGGAGTCCAGGAAACGGTCGATCTTCGGGATGACGTTGAAGGCGAGCGACGGCGAGAACTCCTTGCTGGGGTAGACCTCCTCGGGATGTTCCAGCGTCGCCCGGCTTGCGTCCATCAGTTCCTCGACACCGGGATGCCCCAGCCCGGAGGCCGCCTGGTAGGTGCTGACCACAGCCTGGCGGACGCCGTACCGCCGCTCGATGCCGTGCAGCAGCCGCACCAGCGGAATGGTCGAGCAGTTCGGGTTGGCGATCACACCCGACCTCGGACGGGCGTCCAGTTCGAAAGCGTTGACCTGCGGCACCACCAGCGGCGTGTCCGGGTCCATGCGGAAGGCGATCGTGTTGTCGATGACGACGGCACCGGCCGCGGTGGCCTTGGGCACCCACTGCTCACTGGCTTCGGTGCCGGCGGAGAAGAACGCCAGGTCCACACCGGCGAAGTCGAACTCCTCCACCGCCTGCACCGGATAGGACACGCCGTCCACGCTCAGCTCCGTGCCGGCCGAACGCGCCGACGCCACCAACTGGATGTCGCGGTAGCGCAGACCCCGCTGTTCGATCAGCTCGATCAGCGTGTTGCCGACGGCGCCGGTAGCGCCGACGATCGCGATCCGCGGGGCCGCGGGGTCGGTCACGAGGGTCATCGGGTTCCTCCGGTCTTGATCTCGGTCTTGGACGCGGCCACCGCACCGGCGACCGGTGCGGGCTCCTCGGCGGAGACGACGGACGTCCGGCGCCCGCCGAAGGACCAGCCGAGGTTGATGCCCAGGCTCGCCGCCACGATCAGCGGAATGCCCAGGGCCTGCAGCAGGCTCACACGGTGCCCGTACACGGCCCAGTCCATGAGCATGGCGACCGCCGGATAGACGAATGCCAGGACGGCGATCTTCGGGGTCGGCAGCTTCTGGTACGCGGAGTACATGAGGACGTACATCACGCAGGTGTGGATCACGCCGAGGCCCACGAGCCAGCCCCAGTCACCGCCCAGCCCCTTCATCTCACCCAACCGGGTGAACGGCAGCAGCAGGAAGATGCCCAGCACCAGCTGCACCAGCGCGACCAGATGCGGCCGTACCCCGGTGACCCGCTTGGTGATGACCGTCGAGATCCCGTAGAACACCGCCGCCAGCAGCGCGTACCCCAGGCCTGTCAGATAGGTGCTGTCCCCACCGCCGGTCAGATCGGCCGCGGAGACTCCCGCCACCAGGACCAGACCGACGAACGCGACACCCAGCCAGCCGAACTTCGCGGCCGTGAGCTTGTCGCGGAAGAGCACGGCACCCAGCAGCATCACGTAGAACGGCTGTGTGTGGTAGACGACGGTGGCCACGGAGATCGACGTGTCCTCGTAGGACTGGAAGAGGAACGCCCAGTTGAAGACGATGAAGACACCGCCCAGTGCGGCGAGTCCGAGCTTCTTCGGGGTGAAGCCGTGGTTCTTGAAGAAGCCGCGCGCCAGGCAGTAGAGGCCGAGTGTGGCGGTGCCGAACAGGCAGCGGAAGAAGACCACGTTGAAGGGCGACGCGCCGGACTCGATGACGAAGACGCCGAGGGTGCCGGAGAGCACCATGGCTAGGGTCAGCTCGATCGCTCCCTTCGTCTCGGTGCTCGCCGGCCGGGTGCCAATGCTCATGGTGAGATGCCTTTCCAAGGGGGGAGGGGGTAGGGGTCAGTGGAGGGGGACGGCGTACTGCAGGCCACCTCGCGTGAACAGGTCGTTGAGTCCTCGCGGCACGGCCAGCCCCGTGGCCGGTCCGAGGTTGCGGTCGTACACCTCCGCGTAGGTGCCGACGGCGGCCAGGACACGGGCCGCCCAGTCGTGGTCGAGGCCGACGGCGGGCCCGTGGGCGCCGGCCATCTCGGCGGCCTGCGCCAGCGCCTTGTCCCGCTCGCCCATCTCGACGACGTGCTGTTCGGCGGAGACCAGCAGTTGAAGCACCCACCGGCACAGCCGGAACCACGCCGGATCACCGTCGCGCACGGCGGCCGCCATCGGCTCGCGGGAGATCGCCTCGTCCAGGATCCGGTGCGCCGCCGGATCGTCGAGCCCGGCCCTCTCCCCGGCCAGGGCGACCCGGTCCAGGACGTAGGCGGCGCACTCACCCGCCGCGTACGCCGCGAGCGTCTCGGCCGGCGTCGCGTGGGCGACCGGCTCGACGGCCAGGCCCCGGCCGCCGAACCAGGCCGCAAGGTTGGCCGCGCTGGTCGTGCCCGCCTGCACGGCCACCCGCCGCCCGGCCAGCTGTTCGGGCCGGGTCACGCCGCTTTCGGCGGGCACGAGGAAACCCTCACCGTCGTAGCAGGTGACGCCGGTGAACAGCACCGGCAGGGACGCCTCGCGGCCCAGGGTCCAGCTCACGTTGGCGACGGTCAGTTCCGCCTCGCCCCCGGCGAGCCGCGTCAACCGGTCCGCGGGATCGGACGGCACCCACTCGACCGCCTCGCCGTCACCCACGGCGGCGGCGGCCACGGCCCGGGCGACATCGGTGTCCAGCCCGCGCCAGCGGCCGTCGTCACCGCACAGCGACAACCCACGAATACCGCGGCTCACCACGGCACGCAGGGCGCCGCGCTCCCGTACCGCATCGAGAGTGGGAGTGATGGTCACAGGACGCTCCTCGGTCGAGAACAGGCACTGCGGACGAGACTGTCGAGGGCAGGGATGCGCGGACGGCGGACACGGTGCAGGGCCGGAGAGGGCAGCCCGGTGTGGGGCTTCACCGCAGGCTCCTTCGCCTCTCGGGCGCCGCGTACTGCAGCCCGCGCAGATGCCCCTGCGTCATCTGTTCCCGGTCGAAACGCCGCTCGTTGAAGCCGAGCATCGTCAGCAGCCCCTTCGCGCTGACCGGCCGTCCCGAGGCGCCGCGTACCACGCGCAGCGGCATCCGGCCCGGCTCCGCCCACTGCAGCATGCCCGCCGGATCGACGTAGGCCCGGGACCTGTTGGCGTTGTCCTGATGCAGGCAGTACGGCACATCCAGATGACCTCGGCCAAAGGCCCGCACCAACGCCTCGCCGACCGTCGGCGCCATCTCCAGCGTGCTGTCCACCAGCAGCCGCGCCTCCTCGTAGATCCCCGAGTCGGTCGCCACGACCTCCGGCGGACGCTCCGCCTCGTCCCGAGCGATGGACGCCGCGAACTCCAGCGCGTCGACGTTCTCGGTGATCGTCGGGATGCGGTGCGCCTCCGCCGGTGTCTTCACGATCAGCCGCTCGCTGCCGGTGCGCACGGCAAGCCGCACACTCTCCTCGAGAATCCGGTACGAACCCACCGACGTACGGGGGAAGACCCCCATGAAGGTGTAGAGCACGACATGCCAGTCGGCCTGTGCCAGCCGTTCGCCGGCCAGCCGCCGCAGCGCGGCGATCGCCTCCATGTCCTGCCCCGGATGGGTCTGCTGCGCATAACTCAAGGAGATGTCGCTCAGTCCGTGCTCCCGGAAGAACAACGCCTCCAGCACACTGAGAGCCACCAGCAGACTGGGCGGGCACAACTGCCCCAGCATGCAACCGCCGAAGCTCTCCAGATGCATCGGATCGGGCTGCTCCGCGATCAGCTCGCAGCACTGTGCCCAGGCCTTGACCGCCTCACTGATCGGCGCCCGGCTGTAAGGCAGGCAGTACGACACCGGCCCGCCCTCGGTGGCATCCACGCCGGCCTCGACCATCGCCCGGAACAGCGGGTACGGCAATGCCGAGCCATGGCGCACCTGCACCGGGAAGTCCGGCCCCGACACCGAACCCAGCAGCTGCCGGGTGGCGTCAGGACCATGGGCGACCAACGGGAACCCGTTCAGCTCGGCTCCCGTACGCAGGGCCTGACGGGCGGAGTCGTGGTCGTTGACACGCGTGTAGCTGTCCAGGGTGATCGTGCCGATCGCCGTGGCCTCGGCGCCTCTCACGCCCAGCAGCCCTTCACGCATGGTGGCCAGATCCGCGAACCCCATCCGAGGCTGCACCACCAGCCGGCCCCGGGCATGTGCCCGTCGGACGTGACGCGAGAAACGTCCGTTGGGAGCGACCTGGGGCGCGTACCGCTCGGGAATCCTGGCGGGACTGTTCATGCGGCTGCCCTCGCCGACTCCAGCGCGGGGCGCTCGCCACTGTCGAGCGAGCCCAGGAACTCCTGGAAGGCCTCGATCCCGCCGTCTGCCTCGAACACCGCGTCGAACCCGCTGAGCGCCAGCTCCTCGGCGAACACGATGTTCTCCGCTCCCCGCACCCCGAGCTTCCCGCCGATGACAACATGCAGGTCCATCAGGTCCGGCTCACTGCGGATACGGCGGATGAGCCGGAGGCCGTCGAGGTGGCCATGTCCGTTGACCGTGCTGATGATGAGCGCATCCGGCCGCGACCTTCGGCACTCTTCGATGATGAGGTCGTCGGGCACACAAGCGCCGAGATTGGTGACCTGGGCGCCCTGCTCCTCCAGCATCAGCTGGAGGAAAACCAGATTCCACATGTGGGCGTCGGACGACACGCTCGACACGACAAACCGCTTAGCCGGGAGCATGACCTGTGACATAGGAACCTCTCCTTGCCGAATACTGGGACTGCAAAACATTCTTCGTGCCGTCCGACCTGGAAGTCCACACATCCCATTCGGCTTTGCAGATGGCCTTTATCGACTCCATCGATCGATAAAACCAATACATTCATGTGCGGCATGCAGGCCGCTCATGGAATCCCGACAGTTCCCCGTTTTGCGGATGCCGTTCAGGACTCCTGGTACTCCCGGCTCAGGAAGTCGATGACCTGCTCCACGAACACGCGCCGCTCCCGCGACAGCTGCGCCCCCTTGCGCCAGGCCAGCTGCGTGAACAGCTCGAAGGGCGGCTCCCACGCCAGCGGCACCAGCGTCCCGGCCGACAGCTCCTGGCCGACCGCCATCCGCGGCAGCAGACTGATCCCGAGGCCGGCGCCGACACCACGCTTGATGGCCTCGATGTTGCCGAACTCCAGAAAAGGCACCGGCTCCCCCGTGCCCTCGTTGAGCTCCGCCTCCAGCAACTCCCGGTAGGCGCACCCCGCCTCCGGGGCCAGCACCGTCTCCTGCCGCAGATCGTCGGTCTCCACCTTCGACGCCCGGGCGAGCCGATGCCCCGGCGAGGCCACCACGACGAGCCGCTCCACGCCGAGAACCTCGCTGTGCACCCCGGAGTGCTGCGTCTCGGCCTCCATCAGGAAGCCGGCGTCGAACAGCCCCTGACGCAGAGAGTGCAGCGTCTCCGCGCACAGACTCGGTCGCAGCGCGATCTGCAGCCGGGGGTAGCGGTGGTGGAAGAACTCCAGCACCGGCGGCATCCGGTAGGAGGTGATGCTCTCCATCGTGCCGATGGTCAGCACACCCTCGGGCTGCGCGTCCGGAGACGCAGCGCCTCGCGCCTCGTCCGCCAGGGCCAGCATCTGCCCGGCGTAGGGCAGCAGCCGCGTCCCCGCCGGGGTCAGCTTCACCTTGCCCCCGAACCGCTCGAACAGCTCGCCCCCCAGGGACACTTCAAGACTCTGGATCTGCGCAGTCACCGAGGACTGCGCGTAGTTCAGTTCGGCCGCGGCTCGGGTGAAGCTCCCCAGCGCGGCCACACGGTGAAATGTTCGGAGTTGCCGGATGTCCATTTTGGTCTCTCCCGGAGGGGCTCGACGGAGGCGACCCGCAGTGGTCGACACCTCGAGCCTGCCGACCACCCCCCTCCCGTGGAAGGACCTTCACCTGGCACAGAGTGCCCACGGCACCAATGTGCCGGACCCTCACAACCGGGTTGTGGGGCCGCTGCCGCGCCCCTGTCAACCCCGTTTCGTCCATTCAAGATTGAATACCCCCGCTATCGGCGAGGTGAGCTCGCTCAGGCCATCAATTGGCAAACTCGTCACTCATTTCGCGCGCATCCGAATCAGGTGTACCTCATTGGTCATATCGGGTGCCGCCGGCCGTCGGTTGCTGTTAAGTAGTGGCACTCTCTTTCCATGGTGCTCCGGGATTTCCCGGCGTTGCCCTTCAAGGGCGAGGACGGCTGTGGCGATCGATGTCATTCGATTGCGCGAACGGGGTATGCGCCGCGGCTCAGTACGCGCCGTGGGCGCGCGGATGGTCGAGCAGCAGGCGGTTGAGCGTTTCGGGTGCTTCTTCGGGGAGCCAGTGGCTGACGCCCCTCAGGGTCTCGAACCGGTACGGCCCGTTGCCCCACCGCCCTGTGTCCTGCGCTGCCGCCGGGCCGAACGCGTTGTCCTCCGTGCGTGCGCTCTTCGGTCGCGGGTGTGTCACGCCGGTCGATCATGTAGTGCAGCGAGCTCGAACACTGCCCAGCCCAGTTCCTCGGTGATCGCGACTACGTCGTCGACGAGGTGCCGATGCCGTGTCCTCGGGCCGCAGGGGAGGTGCCCGCGCTGCCACGACCAGCCATCGTACCGACTGGTCGGTAGCCTTCAGTCGCAGGGGCGGCTGTCAAGACCGCGGGGCCCGAGACCCATGGTTGAACCTGACGCCGAATTCAACTATAACCAGTCGGGAGGCCGACTCCCGTCACTCCTGCGGCCCCGGCTCATGTCCTCGTCGACGCAGGAGACGGTCAATGACCGCGCACAGAGGCGCCAGTCGGCGTTCGGCCCCGCCACCGACGCCGAGCCCGGCTGGCGGAGCTCGGAGTTGCGGCCCCGAAGCTCCCGGTTGCACCGGACCCACAGGAAGCAGTGAGACGCCATGCGAGAAGCAGTCATCGTTTCGACGGCACGGACGCCGATCGGAAAGGCCTACCGAGGCGCGTTCAACGACACCCAGTCGCAGGAACTCGCCGCTCATGCGCTGTCGCACGCGGTGCGGCGCGCCGGACTGGCAGGGGGCGAGGTCGAGGATGTGATCTTCGGCTGCGCCGCGCAGCAGGGGGCCTCCGGTTTCAACGTCGCCCGGCAGGCCGCACTTCGTGCCGGACTTCCGGACACCGTGTCGGGGATGACGATCGACCGGCAGTGCTCGTCGGGCCTCATGGCCATCGCGACGGCCGCCAAACAGATCGTCGCGGACGGCATGCAGGTGGCTGTCGGCGGCGGTGTCGAGTCGATCTCGTTGGTGCAGAACGAGCACATGAACACCCACCGCGCATCGGATCCCTGGCTGGTCGAGCACAAGCCGAGCGTCTACATGCCGATGTTGCAGACGGCGGAGATCGTCGCCGAACGCTACGGCGTGAGTCGGGAACGACAGGACGAGTTCGCGCTGCTGTCACAGCGGCGCACCGCGGCGGCGCAGGAGGCCGGCCGGTTCGACCAGGAGATCGTCGCGCTGAAAAGCGTCAAGAAGGTGCGCGAGAAGCAGTCCGGGGAGGTGCGGGAGGAGGAGGTCACCCTGACCCGGGACGAGGGCAACCGCCCGTCGACCACGCTCGAGGGCCTGGCCGGCTTGGCGCCGGTGCTGCCCGACGGTCAGGTGACCACGCACTCCAGCGTGACGGCGGGCAACTCCTCGCAGCTGTCGGACGGGGCTTCGGCGTCGGTGTTGATGGAGTCGAAGGAGGCCGAGCGCCGCGGACTTCAACCGCTGGGCGTCTACCGGGGCATGACCGTTGCCGGTTGCGGGCCGGACGAGATGGGCATCGGCCCGGTGTTCGCCATCCCGAAACTGCTGAAGCAGCACAACCTCACCATCGACGACATCGGCCTGTGGGAACTCAACGAGGCGTTCGCTTCCCAGGCGCTGTACTGCCGCGACGAACTGCACATCGACCCGGAGCGGTTCAACGTCAACGGCGGCGGGATCTCGGTCGGCCATCCGTACGGAATGACCGGTGCCCGTCTGGTGGGGCATGCCCTCATCGAGGGCAAGCGCCGCGGTGTCCGCTATGTGGTGATCTCGATGTGCGTCGGCGGCGGAATGGGCGCAGCCGGACTGTTCGAGGTCGCCTGATGGGAAGGAATCGCACAGCGGTCCTGGTGGACTTCGGCGGGGTCATCACCTCCAGCGTGTTGCACGCTTTCACCGACTTCGGCGCCTCACTCGGCGGAGACCCGCGCCTGCCGCTGGACCTCCTCGCCCGCGACCAGCCGGCGCGCACCCTCCTGGCCGACCACGAGCGCGGCCGTATCGACGCCGAGGCCTTCGAGCGAGGATTCGCCGAACGGCTCCGCGCCCACGGAGCCGACGTACCGGCCGAGGGGCTCACGGCCCGGATGCTGGCGAGCGTATCGATCGACCAGGACATGCTCACGCTGCTCGCTGATCTTCGGGCCGCGGGCCGTCCCCTTGGGCTGGTATCGAATTCGTTCGGTACCGGAACCTACGACGGCGTCGACCTCGCCGCTGTCGCCGATGTGGTCGTCATCTCCTCCGAGGTCGGGATCCGCAAGCCGTCCCGGCGGATCTACGCGATCGCCTGTGAACGCCTCGGTATCGACCCCGAGGAGGCGGTCATGATCGACGATCTGCAGCAGAACCTCGACGGAGCGGCACGGCTCGGGATCGGGGGCGTACTGCACACGAGTGCCGCCGACACCCGCCGCCAACTCGCCGAACGCTTCGCGATCACCACCTGACCGGTCGGCGCACCTACGGCCACGACGGCCGATGTCCAGGCCGGGCCGAGTCGACCGATCGGCGAAGCGGAGCCCCACATCGCCACCTGCTCACCTCCCCGGAAGGCACCGCCCATGACCAGCGTCTTCGATCCCGTCTGCCGCCACGCCGCCGCTGCTCCCGAGAGCGTCGCGCTGCGCGGCGCCGTGGACCAGTGGACCTATCGTCAGTTGCGTGACGCGAGCGCACGGTACGCGGGCGCCTTGGCCGCCGCCGGGCTGTCCCCCGGCGACCGGGTGCTGGTGGCAGCCCCGTCGGTGCCCGAGTTCGTGGTGGCCTACCTCGGGATCCAGGCCGCGGGCTGTGTCGTGGTGCCGGTCAACACGATGGTCACCCGGGCCGAGGCCGAGTACGTTCTCGGTGACGCCGGGTGTTCCCTGGCGATCGCATGGCACGCCCTCGGCCCCGCCGTCGCGGAGGCGGCCGCAGCGCTCGAGGCGCCCTTCTGGACGCTGTCCCCGAGCGCCTCGGTCGCCGGTGCGCCTCCTGCCGACGTCGTCGACCGCGACCGCGACGAGACTGCGGCCATCCTGTACACCTCGGGCACCACGGGGCGGCCGAAGGGCGCCCAACTCACCGTCGGCAACCTGCTGTCCGCCGGGGAGATCGGCGCCGAGTGCAGCCGCGTCTCGAACGCCGACCGTATCGGCACCGGACTCCCGCTGTTCCATGTGTTCGGCCAGGCATCGGTCCTGATGGCGGCCCTGACCGTGGGCGCCTCGATGTCGTTGCTGGCCCGGTTCGATCCGGCGTCGATGCTGGAGATGCTGCGCCGCGACCGGCTCACCATCATGGCCGGCGTGCCGACCATGTGGAACGCGATGCTGCACGCGGCGGGCGATGCGAGCCCGGCGGACTTCGCCGGGCTCCGGGTCGCCGTCTCCGGCGGCGCGTCGCTGCCCGGTGAGATCGCCCGGGCCTTCGAGGCCCACTTCGGCTGCACCCTCCTCGAAGGGTACGGGCTCACCGAGACCGCCGCGTTCGGCACGTTCAACGACCTCGACCGTGGCGCCAAGGCCGGGTACACCGGCAGAGCGGTCCCGCGGATGCAGGTCCAGGTGCGGGACGACGACGGCCACGAGTGCCCGCCGGGCACGGTCGGCGAGGTCCACATCAAGGGGCCCACGGTGATGCGTGGCTACTGGAACCGCCCCGCGGACACCGCCGCGGCCCTCTCACCCGACGGGTGGCTCCGGACCGGCGACCTCGGCGAAACCGACACGGACGGCGACCTGCGCATCGTCGACCGGATCAAGGACCTGATCATCCGCGGCGGCTACAACGTCTACCCCGGTGAGGTCGAGGAGGTTCTCTACGAGCACCCCGACATCGTCGAGGCAGCTGTGATCGGCGCTCCCGACGACCACTACGGCGAGGAGGTCGCCGCGCTGATCGCGGCACGGCCCGGTTCGCAGCTCGATGCGGCCGAGGTGTCGAGCTGGGCACGGGAGCGGCTGTCCGCCTACAAGATCCCGCGCATCGTCCGGTTCGTCGACGCGCTGCCCAAGGGCCCGACCGGGAAGATCCTCAAGCGGTCCATCGACCGCACCGCTCTGACCCGCGACCCCGCGCTGGGCGACGTTGCCACCCGCCGCCCCTGAACCTCGCACACCGGGACATCCACCGGCGCGGCCGGTATGCCCGCGCGCCGCAGCGCTTGTGACTGTGGCGTCGGATTCAACTAGAGTTGCGCGGATGGACAGGACTGTGCCCGAGGAGATCGACAGCGAGACGGCACCGCCCGTGGCGCCCTTTTCACAACTTCGCGAGCCGCCGACGACGCAGCGCGGAGCGCGGACGCGGGCCGCTTTGGTGAAGGCCGCGCGGAAAGTGTTCGAACGGGACGGCTACCTCGACACCCGCCTGACCGACATCACCAAAGAGGCCCGATGCGCGGCGGGATCCTTCTACACCTACTTCGCCAACAAGGAAGAGGTCCTCGCCGCCGTCCTCCTGGAGGCGCAGGAGGACATGATGCACCCGGGCATGGGCCGGGTGGAGAGCACCGACGATCCCTATGCGGTACTCGAGGCGAGCAATCGCGCGTATCTCGCGGCGTACAGGCGCAACGCCAAGCTGATGGCCCTGCTCGAGCAGGTCGCACAGGTGGAGCCCGAGTTCCGTGAGTTCCGAAGCCGGCGCGGGGACGCTTTCATCCGCCGCAACGCCCGCGGCATCGCCGACCTGCAGGCGCGGGGGGTCGCGGACCGTGAGGTCGATCCGATGATGGCCTCCCGTGCGCTGTCGGGCATGGTCAGCGTCATGGCGTACAACGCCTTCGTTGTCAGTGAAGGGCAGGAAGAAGGTACGCCGGTGGACTTCGAGGAACTTGTGTCCACGGTCACCCGGCTCTGGGCGAACGCCCTGCGGTTCCCCGGTCACCGCTGATCCGCCCGCCTTGTCAGGCCCGGTAACGCCGGGTGATTCCACGGTCTTCGCCGCGGGCTGCCGCATACCCCTGTATTGAACTTGACGCCAGATTCAAGTATGAAGAAGGTCAGTCAACCGTCAGGAGTTCATATGTCCCTGTTCGAGATGTCGGACCGCGCCCAGAAGTACCGGGCTGATCTGCTGGAGTTCATGGATGCGCACATCTACCCCGCCGAGGCGGTCTACCACGAGCAGATGCTCGCGTCGGGCGACCCGCACTTCCACCCGCCGATCCTCGAGGACCTCAAGGCGGAGGCGCGCCGGCGCGGACTGTGGAACCTCTTCCACCCGCACCCCGAGTGGGGCCCGGGGCTGACGAACCTCGAGTACGCGCCGCTGGCGGAGATCATGGGGCGCAGCCACATCGCGTCCGAAGCGTGCAACTGCAACGCTCCCGACACCGGCAACATGGAGGTGCTCACCCTCTTCGGCAGCGACGAGCACAAGGAGAAGTACCTCAAGCCCCTGCTCGACGGGACCATGGCCTCGGCCTTCGCGATGACCGAGCCGCGTGTCGCCAGCTCCGACGCCACCAACATCGAGCTGCGGATGAAGCGCGACGGCGACGAGTACGTGCTCAACGGCCGCAAGTGGTTCGCGTCCAATGCCCTGCATCGCAACTGCAAGGTGCTCATCGTCATGGGGAAGACGGACCCCACCGCCGCTCCGCACCGGCAGCAGTCGATGATGGTCGTCCCGATCGACGCTCCCGGCATCACGGTACTGCGCGGCCTGCCGGTGTTCGGCTACCAGGACCGTGAGGGGCACGCCGAAATCGACTTCCACGACGTACGGGTGCCCGCCAAGGACCTCCTCAAGGGTGAGGGAGAGGGCTTCGCGATCAGCCAGGCCCGGCTCGGGCCCGGTCGTATCCACCACTGCATGCGGGCCATCGGCGCGGCCGAGCGGGCGCTGGAGCTGATGTGCCGGCGCGCGCAGTCACGGGTGACCTTCGGCAGTCCGGTCGCCGAACGGGCCAACATCCAGGACTGGATCGCGGAAGCGCGTATCGACATCGAGATGATCCGCCTGCTCACGCTCAAGGCCGCCTATCTGATGGACACCGTCGGGAACAAGCAGGCGCGCACCGAGATCGCGGCGATCAAGGTGGCGGCCCCGAACATCGCGCTCAAGATCATCGACCGGGCGATCCAGGTGCACGGAGCAGCGGGCGTTACCGACGACTTCCCGCTGGCCATGATGTACGCGTACCTGCGGACGCTGCGGATAGCGGACGGTCCCGACGAGGTTCACAAGCGGGCCATCGCCAAGAACGAACTGCGGCAGTACCGCGACGCCGCGACGGCGGCGGTGAACTGAGATGGCGGGACTCGATCTCACCGGTCGCACCGCCGTCGTCACGGGTGCCTCGCGCGGTATCGGGCTGGCGATCGCCCGGGCTCTCGCCGCCGCCGGCGCCGACGTCGTCCTCACCTCCCGCTCCCAGGAGGCGGCGGACGCCGCCGCGGCCCAGGTCGGCGGCGCAGCGGTCGGCGTCGGTGCGCACGCGGTCGACGAAGACGCGGCCCGGCGCTGTGTGGATCTGACGCTCGAGCGCTTCGGGAGCCTGGACATCCTCGTCAACAACGCGGGGACCAACCCGGCCTTCGGTCCGGTCATCGACCAGGACCACGGTCGGTTCGCCAAGACCTTCGACGTCAACCTGTGGGCTCCCGTGCTGTGGACGGGTCTGGCCACCCGGGCCTGGATGGGCGAGCACGGCGGCGCGGTCGTCAACACCGCGTCGGTCGGCGGCCTGGCCAGCGAGGCCAACATCGGGTTGTACAACGCGTCGAAGGCCGCACTGATCCATCTCACCAAGCAACTCGCCCTGGAACTCTCGCCGAAGATCCGGGTCAACGCGGTGGCACCGGGTGTGGTGCGCACCAAGCTGGCCGAGGCTCTGTGGAAGGAGCACGAGCAGGCCGTGTCCGCCTCGATGGCGCTCGGGCGCATAGGGGAGCCGGCCGACATCGCCTCGGCGGTCGCCTTCCTTGTTTCGGACGCCGCGAGTTGGATAACGGGCGAGACGATGGTGATCGACGGCGGCCAACTGCTCGGTGACGCGCTGCCGTTCAGACAACAAGCCGGAGTCGGTCTCTAGCCCGGACAGTGGCGGAAGCGACACCGGCTCGACGGGTCGGAGCCCGGCCTTGTGGGGTGGCCGAGCGAGCCGGTCTTGCGGCGGCGGCCTTCCGCGGCGCAGCGGGGGCGCCGCCGGCCGCCCGGCACGGGCGGGTCGTGCGCCACTCGCGGTGGGCCGGGACTTTTCGGCGCGCACATCGCTTCCCCACAGCGGCCTTTCGGAGCCCGGCGCACACGGGCCCTCCCCGGCGCACAGCGGCGCGTGCGCCGTCGAGGGCTCAGAAGGCGCCGACGGACCCCAGAAGGTGAGGCGCTGCGTCGAGGCATGCGTCAGGCGGTTCAGCCCGGCGGTGCCGTCAGATGGATCAGGATGCCGCACACCTCGTCCATGATCTCCCGCGCCTCCGTCTCGTCCCCGCAGTCGCCCAGCTCGCGCGCCGCCCCTCCGATGACGGTGGTCAGCACGCTCACCCGGACCCGGCCGGCGCGTCGCCGCTCGTCCACCTCCAGCAGCCGGGCGTTGCGCCGTACCCACGCGCGGTCCCACTGGCGGCGCAGCGCGTCGAAGCTCGCGGGGCCGTCGTCGCGGGCGAGGAGCCTGCCGAGCTTCCGGTTGTCCCAGGCGCCCTCCAGGTACGCCCTGGCTCCCGCCATGAAGAGGGCGACGGGGTCGGCCGTGCCACGGCCGCGCTCGGCGGTCAGCGTGGCCGCGGTCCGGTGCTCCTGTTCCTCCCGGAACTCCTCCCACAGGGCGAGGTAGAGCCCCCGCTTGCCGCCGTAGTGCTGGAAGAGGGTGCCCGCCGGGATCCCGGAGCGTGCCGCGATCTCGGTGAGGCCGGCGTCGGTGTAACCGCGCTCGGTGAACACGTCCAGCGCGGCGTCCAGAAGCGCGCCCCGGACCGTTCGGTCCTGCGCGGCGTGCTCCTCCGGCAGGCCGATGTGCCCCTGCCCCTGCGGCAGTTGACGTGCCGTCTCGGTCCCGGCGGACTCCACGATGCCGCTCACGAGCAATCCTCGCTTTCCCCGTCCCCGTCGCGGATGGCGAGGGCGACCAGTAGTTCCAGGAGGTCGGCGATCCGGCGCGGATTGCGGCCGGTGCGTTCCTCGATCCGGCGCAGCCGGTAGTGCGCCGTGTTGTGATGTATTTGCAGCCGGTCGGCGGCCAGCCGCAGGTTGAGGTCCGCCTCCGCGAAGGCCCGTATGGTGGCGGCCAGTGTGTCGCCGCGTCCGCGGTCCTCCGCCAGCATCGCCCGCACGCGGGGATCGACCAGCTGGCGGGCGAGGTCGTCGGCGCGCAGCGCCAGGTAGTCGAAGGGGGACAGCCGCGGCAGCGCCGCCACCCCGCCCCCGCTCGGCACCAGGTCCAGGGCGGCCCTTGCCTCCTCGTAGGCGCGCGGCAGTTCGGACGCGCCCTGGGCGACCGTGCTGATGCCCATGGAGAGCATGGTTCCCTCCCGCGCGAGCCGCCGTTGCACGGCCTCGAAGTGGGCGCATATGTCGTCCGCGTCCATGCCGGCCCGTAGCACGGGCACGGCCACCACCTCGCCGTGGCGCACCACGACCAGGGTTCTGCCGGCCCAGGGCCCGGCGACGCTGATCGACGCGCTGGTGGCATACCCGTTCGCGGCCCAGCCGTGGTCGCCCGCGTGCGTGTCGCCGACGCACACCGCCACGACCGCCATCATCGGTGAGCGCGGTCCGATGCCGTACGCTTGCGCGGCGGCGGACAGGGCACCGCGCGTCGGCGCCACACCGGCCAGGAGCTGATCCAGGAGATCCCTTCGCTCCCGGTCCGCGTCCGCCACCACGTGCTGCTGGTACTCGACGTACGCCTGCGCGGCATGCGTGCTGGCGTAGTCGACGTACCGCATCAGCGGGGTGACCAGGGACAGCGCGGCCTGCTGGGCCTCGGCGGACGTGCCCGCGCAGTCCAGCAGCGCGTCCCACATCACCTGACGGCCCACCCGGAACGCACTGATCCAGTCCTCCAGGGCGAACCCCGCGCGCGCCCGGCGCATGGCCGCCGCGCGGCTGAAGACGAGGTCCTCGGCGGCGATGTCGCGGTCGCCGGCAAGTGCCGCCAACTGCATCCGGTAGTGCTCGAGCACCTGCTCCCGTACCTCGACGAAGAACGGGTCGTCCTGCAGCGCGTAGGACGGGATCTCCGCGCGCATCACGGCGACGGCGGTGTCCGCCACCTCCTCGATCCGGTCGTGGACGGCGTGCAGGACCCGCCACCGTTCCCGTTGGAGCGGTTCGGAGAGTCGGGGGGTGCCCAGGGCGGGGCCGTGCGGCATGGGACCGATCGTCGCCCTCCGCCTCGTGCTCCGTCAACAGCCTCCGCGGCCTCATTTCCGGCGGACTGTGCGCGGCGCACAGTGCGGCGCCCTGGAAGTTGGGTGCTCGCACCCAATGTGCGCGTGGAACACGCCCGCCTACTGTGACGCTCGCCCACCCCCCAGCACGTCGGAAAGGGCGTCACTCATGCTCACGGTCGACGGGATCACCGTGCGCTTCGGCGGAATCACGGCCTTGGACGGTGTCGCATTCACCGTCGAGCCGGGCACCGCGGTAGGGCTCATCGGGCCCAACGGAGCCGGCAAGACCACCTTGTTCAACTGCCTCACCAGGCGCTGCACCCCCGATGCGGGAACGGTGCGGTTCGAGGGTGAGAACCTGCTCGCCCTTCCGCCGCACGCCGTGGCCGGGCGCGGCATCGCCCGCACCTTCCAGAACCTGGGCCTGTTCCCGCAGCTCACGGTCCGGGAGAACGTCATGGTCGGCGCCCACAGCCGGGGGCGCACCGGACATCTCACCGCGGCGCTCCGGCTGCCCCGCGTCCGGCGGGAAGAAAGGGAACTGCGTGACCAGGCGGACGACTTGCTACGGCGGCTCGACCTGGCGGACGTTGCCGACCACCCCGCCTCCGGGCTGCCGTTCGGCACGCTCAAACGCGTCGAACTCGCCCGGGCACTCGCCGTACGGCCCCGGCTGCTGCTGCTCGACGAACCCGTCAACGGGCTCAGCCACGGCGAGGTCGGGCAATTCGCGGATCTGGTCCGCTCGGTGCGTCAGGAGTTCGACCTCACCCTCGTGGTGGTCGAACACCACATGGGGTTCGTGATGGGCCTGTGCGACAAGGTGGTCTGTCTCGACTTCGGCCGCACGATCGCCGAGGGCTCCCCGGAGCAGATCCAGCGCGACCCGGCGGTCGTCGAGGCGTACCTGGGGGTGGCCGCATGAGCGAGCTCACCCCCGAGCGCACCGAGGCCCAGGAGAGCGCGGAGCCGGAGGAGTTCCTGAGGGTTGCCGACCTGCATGCCGGATACGGCCAGGCCCGCGTGTTGCAGGGCCTCGACTTCGCCGTCGCCCGCGGCGAGGTGTGCGCGATCCTCGGACCCAACGGCGCGGGCAAGACCACGACGCTGCGGGCGCTGAGCGGCATGGTCCGCGGCCACGGCTCGGTCACCCTGAACGGGACGGAGCTGCTGGGCCGCTCGCCCGAGCAGGCCGCCAGGCTCGGAGTGGCACATGTGCCCGAGGGCCGGGGCACCTTCAACGACCTGACCGTCGAGGAGAACCTGCGCATCGGCGCCCACCTGCGCACCGGCCACCTGCGGCGGGGCCGCGCCGAGCGGGCAGCCGTGGCGGCCGATCTGGAACGGGTCTACGGCTACTTCCCCCGACTGCGCCAGCGGTCGGGGCAGGCCGCCGGCAGCCTCAGCGGCGGTGAGCAGCAGATGCTCGCCATCGGCAGGGCACTGATGCTGCGCCCCTCCCTGCTGCTCCTGGACGAGCCGTCCCTGGGGCTCGCACCGCTGGTCACCCGTGAGCTGTTCGAGATCGTCCGTGCCGTCAACGAGGAGGAACACACCACTGTGATCGTCGTCGAGCAGAGCGCCCAGCTCGCGCTGGACATCGCCCACCGGGCGCACGTACTGGAGGCCGGCCGCCTGGTGCTGTCCGGACCGGCCGCACGGATCCGCGAGGACGGGCAGGTCGCCGAGGTGTACCTCGGTGTCTCCGTCCACGCCCGGAAGACCGGGTGAGTGCCGTGACCGATCTTCTGCAGCAAGTGGTGGAAGGACTGGGCGCGGGGGCGGTGTACGCCAGCCTGGCGCTGGCCCTGGTGCTGATCCACCGGTTCACGGGGATCGTCAACTTCGCGCAGGGCGAGCTGGCCATGCTCTCGACGTACGTCGCCTGGCAACTGGTGGCGTCGGGGATGCCGTTCTGGCTGGCGCTGCCGGTGACCCTCGCGGTGTCCTTCGCCGGCGGCGTGCTGGTCGAGCGGATCGTCATCCGCCCCGTCCAGGGTGCGCCCGAGCTGACGGTGGTCATCGTCACGGTCGGCCTGTTCATCTTCGTCAACGCGCTGGCCGGTCTGGTCTGGTCGTTCGCCGTGAAGGACTTCCCGCAGCCGTTCCCCGACGGCGGCCTCGACCTGGCGGGGGTGCGTCTGGACTGGTCGACGCTCGGGATCCTCGGCGTGGTGGCCGTCGTCATGGGCCTGCTGTACCTGCTGTTCCAGCACACCTCCCTCGGCCTGGTGATGCGGGCGGTCGCCTGCAACCCCGTCTCCGCCCGGCTGTCGGGCATCCGGGTGGGCCGGGTGCTGATGCTCGGCTGGGGGCTGGCCGCGACGGTCGGCGCGGTGTCCGGCGTGCTCGTCGCCCCGGTGCTGTTCCTGGAGCCCAACATGATGGGCGGGGTGCTGATCTACGCGTTCGCCGCCGCCACCCTCGGGGGCTTCGACAGCCCCGTCGGAGCGGTCGTCGGCGGCCTGGTCGTGGGCGTCGCCGAGACGCTGACCGGGGCCTACGTCGACGTGATCGGTCCCGATCTGAAGGTGGGCGTCCCCTTGGTGATCATCCTGGCGGTGCTGCTGGTACGGCCCCAGGGCCTCTTCGGACGGGCGGCGGTGGAGCGCGCATGAGCACGATCGTCGCAACCCTCCGCACCGACCGCGCCCGGCGCCTGCGGGCCGCGCTCACCGTGCTGCTCGCGGCGGCGGTCGCCGTCGGAGCGCCGTTCTACTTCGCCCCGTTCCAGGTCTTCCAGCTGACCATGGTGCTGGTGTACGCCGTGGCGCTGGCCGGCCTGAACCTGCTGGTCGGTTTCGGCGGGCAGATCTCGCTCGGGCACGGCGCGTTCTTCGCGGCGGGGGCCTACACGGCGGCGGTCATGCTCGACCGGTACGGCACCGGCCACCTGGCCACGCTGCCGGTCGCGGCTGCCGGATGCTTCCTGCTGGGCCTCGGGTTCGGCGTGCCCGCCCTGCGGCTGCGCGGGCTGTACCTGGCGCTGGTCACCCTCTCGTTCGCGGTGTTCCTGCCGCCGTTGCTCAAGCGGCTGGAACCGGTGACGGGCGGCTCCATGGGCCTGACCGTGGAGAAACTGCGGCCGCCCGCGTGGAGCGGGCTGGCCGCAGACCAGTGGACGTACTTCGTCGTCCTCACCGTCACCGCGGTGATCCTGCTGCTCGGCCGCAACCTGCTGCGGTCCCGGGTCGGCCGGGCACTGCGCGCCATGCGGGACAACGAGGGCGCCGCCGAGGTCATGGGCGTACGGCTGTCCCTGCACAAGACCCTCGCCTTCGCGTGGAGCGCGATGTTCGCGGGAGTCGCCGGGTGTCTGTACACCTGGGTGATCGGCTTCGTCTCGCCCGACTCCTTCAGCTTCGTGCTGTCCATCACGCTGCTCGCCGGCCTGGTGGTCGGGGGGCTCGGCTCGCTGTACGGGCCCCTGCTGGGTGGGGCGTTCGTGATGTACGTGCCGAGCGTGTCCCAGGACCTCAGCGAGGCGGCACCGGGCGTGGTGTTCGGCCTGCTGATCATCGTGGTGATGTTCGTGGCCCCGACGGGACTGGCCGGTCTGCCGGGCCGTGTCCTGGGCCCTGTCACCCGTCGCCTGCCCCGCACCACCACGGCCGTGCCCGACCGGACGCCCGGGGCCGTATCCGCACCGGATACCGAGTCGACGTCCCAGGCCGTGTCAGCGCCGGATGCCGAGCCGAAGGCCCAGGCCCCGTCCGAACCCTCCGCGATCCTCACTCCCGCGGACCCCGCAGTTGCCGACGCCGAACCCGTGGGCGCACCGCCCCGCACGGAAAAGGAATGATCCACATGCGCAAGACGACCGTTCTGCGGGCGGCCGCGGCCGCGACCGCCGCCCTGCTCACCGTGACCGCCTGCAGCAGCCGGCGAGGGCAGGACGACACGGACACCGCCGCCGGTGGTGCCTGCAAGGGCCAGCAGACCACCGGCATCACCGACAGGACCATCACCCTGGGCGGGATCTACCCGCTGTCCGGACCGGCCTCCGCGTACGGCACGATCAGCAAGGGGGTCGCCGCCTACTTCCGGCACGTCAACGACAAGGGCGGCATAGACGGCCGCAAGGTGCGGTTCATCGTCCGCGACGACGGCTACCAGCCGCCCAAGGCGGTCGAGGAGGCGCGCAGACTCGTCGAGCAGGAGAAGGTCTTCGCCGTCTTCCAGACGCTGGGCACCCCGTCCACCGCAGCGGTGTGGGACTACCTCAACCAGCGGAAGGTGCCTCAGCCGTTCGTCGCCACGGGCGCCTCCGTCTGGGGCACGGACGACAAGCATCCCTGGACCATCGGATGGCAGCCCAACTACGTGGCCGAGGCCCGGGTGTACGCCAAGTACCTCAAGGACACGAGGCCGAAGGCCAAGGTCGCGGTCCTCTACCAGAACGACGACTTCGGCAAGGACCTGCTCGGCGGGTTCCGGAAGGCCGTCGCCGGCAGCGGCGTCAAGGTGGTCGCCGCGGAGAGCTACGAGGTCACCGACCCGTCCGTGTCGGCCCAGATGGCGAGCCTCGCCCGCTCCCGGGCGGACGTGCTGCTCGACGTCACCACCCCCAAGTTCGGCAGTCAGGCCCTCGCCGCCGACGCCAGGAACACCGGGTGGAACCCGCTGCACATCGTGAACAACGTGGCGTCGTCCGCCGCGGTGCTCAAGCCCGTCGGGTTCAAGAACGTGCAGGGCGTGGTCTCCGCGACCTACTTCAAGGACCCCGCCGACCCGCGGTGGGCGAACGACCCCGATGTGAAAACGTACAAGGAGGCCCTGCACAGGTACGCCCCCGACGCCGACCCGGCCAACCAGTTCAACGCCTACGGCTGGGCCGTCGCCGCCAGCCTGCACCAGGCGCTGGCCGCGATGAAGTGCCCGACCAGGGAAGGGCTGCGGGACGCGGTGCGCAACCTGAAGGACGTGCGGGTGGGCATGCTGCTGCCCGGTGTCACGCTGTCCACCGGCCCCGGCGACGCCTTCCCGCTGGAGACGATGCAGCTCATGCGGTTCAAGGGCGAGCGCTGGCGGCTGTTCGGCAAGCCGGTGGACACCCGCAAGGAGTTCGGCCCGCTGACCAAGTGAGCCGGCGGGGCGGTCCCGGTCGACACCCGGCCCTCCGGGACCGCCCCCGCCCCGCGGAACGGAGATCCACAGCGGTGCGGCGATCCACGACCTGAGTGACCTGTCCTGGCGGGTGGCGGTCGTCGCTGAACCGGACGCCGAGCTGCTGCTCGACCGCTGTCTGCGCCCTCTGGAGGCGGAGGGGGAGTTCGGTGCGCTCATCGAGGAGTCGGCGCGGGGATACCTGGAGACGGGACGGCACGTCCGCGCGGGCGCCGCAGTGGACATGTCTACGTCAACGCTGTCCGTTACCGGCTGCGTCGTTCGAGGAACTCACCGGCACCAGCCTGGACGCTCCGGACACCGCGGTGGAGCTCAGCGGGGCCGTGGCGGCGCGCGAGCTGGGCACTCCGCCACGCGGCCCGGCTCCCGCCGGGTTTCAATAGGCTTACAGCAGCAGGTCAGAGCGGTGTCCAGCGGTGGAGAAGCGGATGACGGAGCTCAGCGAAGGCCACGACGGTCCCTTCGCCCTGCACCTCGCCGCCTTGGCGGTGCTGGACGACCGTGGAGTCGTGGTCGGATGGAGCCGGCGGGCGCAGGAACTGTTCGGCCATCCGGACGCATCCGTCATCGGTCGCCGGGCATTCGAGGTCCTGGTCGATCCCCGCGATCTGCCGGCTGCCAGGGAGGCCGCGGCGCAGTGCAGGAGAACCGGCGGCTGGTCAGGGGTGCTGACGCTGCGGCACCGCGACGGGCGGCTCGTGGAGGTGGGGCTCAGGGCCCACGCGCTCTCCCGCGACGGCCGGGTCCGTGAGTGGCTTCTTGCCGCGGCCCTTGCGGTGGACGTGCTGGAGTGGCAAAGGGACCGCGCGGTGCTCGACGGGTTGTACCGCCGGTGCCCGATCGGCCTGGTCGTCCACGGTCCCGACCTGAGGCTTCTCCGGGTCAACCGGGCCATCGAACGCTTCAGCGGCGTCCCGGCAGCGGAGTTCCGGGGGCTGCCCACCGGCAGTTTCCTCCTCTCGGACGACGCGCGCAGGGCCGTGGAGCGTGTGCGCCAGGTGATGGCGACCGGAAGGCCGACGGTCTACTCCGAGCAGTTCGTCCGCCTGGAGTGGGATCCGGGACGAGAGCGGGTCGCGATGGTCTCGTCCTTCCCGATGGAGGATCCCTCCGGCCGCATCCTGGGTGTGGCCGAGATGATCGAGGACATCACCGAACGCCATCAGGCCCAGCGGCGGCTCGCGCTCCTCGACCAGGCGGGCAGCCGTATCGGAACCACCCTCGACGTGGCGGAGACCGCCCGGGAACTCGCCGAGGTGATGGTGCCTCACCTCGCCGACCATGCGTCGGTGGACCTGCTGCAGCCCGTGACACGCGGTGAGGAACTGGCGCGCGCGCTGGCAGGGCCCCTGGTGCGCGTGGGAGCCAGCAGCGTCGGTGCCCAGCAGCCCGGTCCGCCCCACCCCCAGGGCGAGCCGGTGGAGTTCGCGCCGGACACGCCGCAGGCCAGATGCCTGGCCGAGGGCAGGCCGTTCCTGGAACCGGTGCTCACGCCCGACTGGTTCTCCACGGAAGGCCGTCAGGGGATCCACGCTCCGGACCTGGGCGTCCACTCCCTGATCGTGGTGCCTCTTGCCGCACGGGGCCTGGTGCTGGGCGTGATGACCCTGTGGCGTGCGCGACGCCCCGATCCCTTCGAGGCGGACGACCTCACCCTCGCCCAGGAACTGGCCTCGCGCGCCGCCGTGGCCGTCGACAACGCCCGGCGCTTCACCGAGCAGCAGCAGACCGCGTTCACCTTGCAGAGCAGCCTTCTGCCCCGGGCGGTTCCGGACCAGTCGGCCGTGGAGGTGGCCCTGCGGTATCTGCCGGCCAGCGCGGCCCCGGGCCTGGGCGGCGACTGGTTCGACGTCATTCCGCTGTCCGGGGCTCGGGTCGCGCTCGTCGTGGGCGACGTGGTGGGACGTGGCATTCACGCCGCCGCCACCATGGGCCGGTTGCGTACCGCCGTACACACGCTCGCCAGCCTCGACCTGGAACCGGACGAGGTCCTCTCCCACCTGGACGATCTGGTCCTCCTGCTGGCCGCCGAACAGGAAGAGGCCGCCGAACGGCCCGTGGGCGAGCAGGTCGTCGGTGCCACCTGCCTGTACGCCGTGTACGACCCGGTCTCCGGGCGGTGCTCCATGGCCCGAGCCGGCCACCCGCCGCCCGTGGTGACCTCTCCGGACGGACAGCCGGCTCCGCTCGAGCTGCCCGCCGGCCCACCGCTCGGCCTGGGCGGGCTGCCGTTCGAGGCTCGGGACGTCGAACTGGCCGAGGGCAGTCTGCTGTGCCTGTACACCAACGGACTCATCGGCGAACGCCACATCGATGCCGACACCGGCCTGGCCAAGCTGTGCGAGGCGCTCACCCGCCCCGCGGACGCGCTGGAACGGACATGCCAAGCGGTGGTCGACTCGCTCGTGCCGGCGCACCCCGCAGACGACGTCGCGTTGCTGATCGCCCGCACCCGCATGCTGCCACCGGACGATGTCGCCTCGTGGTGTCTGCCACCGGAGCCTGCCAGCGCCGCGCGGGCCCGGGAACTGACCTCGGCCAAGCTGACCGAATGGGGTCTGGAGCACTTGGCGTTCACGACCGAGTTGATCGTCAGCGAACTGGTCACCAACGTCTACCGCTACGCCAGTGGCCCCGCCACCCTGCGGCTGATCCGGGAACGGTCTCTGGTGTGCGAGGTCAGCGACACCAGCCATACCTCACCCCACCTGCGCCGCGCCCGCACCACCGACGAGGGCGGCCGCGGCCTGTTCCTGGTGGCCCAGATGACCGAACGCTGGGGCACTCGCTACACCCGCGACGGCAAGACCGTGTGGACCGAACAGTCACTGGCCGGCATGTTCACCTGACCGACCGCTGGCTTTGAAGCGCACGCACTGCACATGCGCGGCACCGGCCTGGTCGTCGCGGAAGGCCTCGACCAGGACGTACTCCGTCGGGTCATCCGTTGAGCACTGGGTCACGGTGCGGGGACGATGCGGTTCCCTCGGCGGATCAACGTGCGGGGTCGAGAAGGATCTTACGGACACCGGCGGTGCGGCTGTTGAACAGTTCGTATGCGGCGGCGCCGTCGGAGAGAGCGAAGTGGTGGGAGACCACGGCCTCCGGCGTGATCCGGCCGGCCTGGGTGAGGGGGATCAGTGCGGGGAGCTCGTAATGGATCGAGCACAGCCCTATGGCGAACTCCAGCTCCTTGATCTGGGCCATTCCCATGTGGAAGGGAAAGGCCTTGCTCTGGCTGACGCCGATGACGCTGACCCGTCCTGCCTGCCGGACGGCTTTCAGGGCCAGCCCGATGGTGGCGTCCGAGCCCACGGCCTCCACCACGGCGTCCGGTCCGCGCCCCGCCGTCATCTCCCGTACGGCCGTTCGTGCGTCCTCGCCCTCGACGGGCTCGACGCCCAGGGTTTCGGCGAAGGCCCGACGCTCGGCGACCAGGTCCACGCCCAGCACACGGGCTGCACCCATCGTGAAGGCGGACTGCGCGGCCATGAGGCCGACGGGGCCCAGGCCGATGACGAGAACCGTCTCGCCGGGCTGGATACGGGCTCGGCGGCAGCCGTACCAGGCCGTGGGGGCGTTGTCCGTCAGGACGATGGCCGCTTCGTCCGATATGCCTTCCGGCAGGTGCACCAGGTTGACATCGGCATGGGGCACGGCCAGGAACTGGGCCTGACTTCCCGGAAGGTGCGGGCTCACTCCGTAGCAGAGGTCCGTCGGTGTCTGGGCTCGCTCGCACCTGGCGGTGAGGCCCCTCGCGCAGGTTGCGCACAGGGTGCAGCCGACCGAGGCGGGAACCAGGACGCGGTCACCGGGCTTGAAACGGGTGACCCGGGCGCCGGTGTCGGCGACCACGCCGACGCTCTCGTGCCCGGGGGTGTAACCGGTCTCCGGGCTGAATCCGTGGCCGCCGTAGATGTGCAGGTCGCTGCCGCAGATGCCGGCCGTGGTGACCTGGATGACCGCGTCGGTGGGGTCGGTGACGGCAGGGTCGGGGACATCCTCGAAACGGATGTCGTGGGGGCCGTGGTAGGTCAGTGCCTTCACTGGATTGACTCCCGCGGGCGCCAAGGCGCCTTCATCAGTCATTAATGCATGTGTATTACTTCGGCGGGGCGACGCTAGCATGGGCATCCGTGACAGCACATGAGACGCATGCCACGTCGCCTCGGAGCCGGAAGGCGGGTGACACGCGCGCCACACTCATCCGGGCCGCCGAGCAGTTGTTCGCGGCGAAGGGCATCGACGGTGCGTCGCTCAACGAGATCAAGCGGGCCGCCGGCCAGCGCAACGCGACGGCCCTGCAGTACCACTTCGGCGACCGCGCGGGTCTGCTGCGCGCCGTACTCGACAAGCACCTTCCCGCGGTGGACGGCCGCCGGGAGGTACTGCTGCAGCAGTACGAGGACAGTGGCGCCGTGGATCTCCGGACCCTTGCCGCCGCACTGGTGCTGCCCGCCGCCGCGAAACTCGCCGAGCCCGACGGCGGCCGCGAGTTCCTGCAGATCGTGGCCGAACTGCTCAACCGCCCCGAACCCCTGGTCGAGGTTGTCGTGACGGAGGGGTCGAGCATCTATCCCTGGCGGCGCCTGGTGGAGCCGCTGCTGGCTCCCGAGTCCGTCGCGGTGTTCCATACTCGTTTCACCGTCATGCGGTTCTGTCACGCCGAACTCGCCGCCCGGGCCGCCGGACGCCCTCGCAGGGACGACCGGTTGTTCACCAGCCGGCTGGTCGACCTGGTCACCGCGTTGCTGGCCACGCCGGTGTCCGCGCAGACCGCGCGACTGCTGCAGGACCGAAACCGCAAGGGCCGGTCCGAGCGGAAGGCCGCGGCGCGCTGACCGGTCCGGCCGGCCCGCCCCGTGGGCGAAGTGAAGCCCGAGGACCGGGAGCACCGCTCCGGGCCCCTCGAAGAGCCGGGCCCCGGTCTTTTCGCCGGCCGGACGCGCGTCATTTCCCTGTACACCCGGACTCCGGACGAGCCGGCGGCGCGGCCGGTTCCCCTGCCGCGCGACCCGCGACGCACCCCCAGCCACGGCACGGTCGATATGGCTGTCCCGAGAGTGCCTGGTCTCACGGTGATGTGGTGGCTGTGTGTGCCGCCACCATGACCTCGCGCCCCGGCACTCCGGCCTGGTCTCCCCATGCCCACGGCTTCCCCGCGGCGGCTCCGACCAGGCCGGTCCGGCTCCTGCTTCACATCACCGGGCGACCTCGTGTGAGGCGATCAGCAGTAGAGGTTGCCGCCGGGTGACGTCCCGAGGATCTGGGTGAACCGCTGGTAGGCGTCCACGCGGCTCTGGACCTGCGCCGGGTTCTTGCCGTCGCACTCGAGGGAGCCGTTGATGCTGCGGATCGTCTGGCCGAAGCCGGCGCTGTTGACCATGGCGTTGTGGGGCGTCATCGAGCCGGGCCCGGTCTGGGTGTTCCAGTACCAGAGAGCCGTCTTCCACGCCACGGCCGCGTCGTTCTGCACCAGCCACGGGTTGTCGAGGAGGTCGATGCCGAGTGCGTCGCCCGCGGCCTTGTAGTTGAAGTTCCAGCTGAGCTGGATGGGGCCGCGCCCGTAGTAGGCCGCCTGGCCGGCCGGGCAGCCGTAGGGCCGGCTCCAGTCGCAGTAGTGCGGGTAGTTGGCGGTGTTCTGCTCGACCACGTACACCAGGCCGCCGGTCTCGTGGTTCACGTTGGCGAGGAAGGCCGCGGCCTCCTGCTTCCTGACCGTGTCGCTGCCGGTGTTCGCGAAGGCGGGGTAGGCGCTGAGAGCGGCGGTGAGGCCGCTGTAGGTGTAGAAGGAATTCCGGTTCGGGAACATCTGGTTGAACTGGGCCTCGCTCACCACGAAGGTGCCGACGGGGGTCCCGGAGCCGCTGTCGCAGGCGTACGGGTCCCAGTACCAGGTGCTGATGACCGGGTCGTAGCCCGGGTTGTCGTGCTCGGCGATGTACGCCCTGCCGTCGGAGTAACGCACGACGTCGCCGGTCTTGTACGACCTTCCGGCGACCCAGTTCGGGTAGCTCGAACACGCGGCGGCGGACGCGTCCGTGGCCGGCAGCAGGACAGGCACGGTGCTTCCCAGCACGAGTGCGGTCAGCACGGCGGAGAGACGGCGTTTCGACACAGGATCAACTCCTAGGCGAAGCACGGCCGTACCCGGACGAGGGCAGCGCGAAGCCGGGCCTTGTGCGCACGTGCCGAGCGGATCGGCCATGGCGCGGGCGCGGCCGTGGTGGGGGTGTGGAGGCACACTCAACCGCTTTGGTCTGTACCAGTCAAGGGTGTAGACCAGTCACTCGCTCCGCCCGCGAGCACTCCCCGCCCGACCGCCCCGCCCCGGTCGTCAACACCCGGCCGGGCGGAGTTACATACCCCACTCTTCCGCCTGCGGGTGAGCGTCCCCGCTACGCGCCCCGTTGGCCCCAGTAACCGGTGGCCCACCCGCTCTCCGGGCTGGGTGCCCCCGCGCTCCCGTCGATTCAAGGACCGAGAAGGGTCGCTTCATGGACTACTGCAGCCCGTGCAGCCGCACGCTCAACGGCGCCGTGACCTGCCCGGAGTGCGGGGCTTATGACCCCGGCGCGGCGCAGTCGAGCGAGGGGAAGGAGAGTGCTCCGACCGTCGAGACCGCGATACCGTGGGTCCACTCGAACGGCGTGCCGAGCTCCTCCGGGCCGTTTATTCCCGGGGCGCCGACTGCCTCGCAGGACCCGGCGGCCGACCGGAACGGCCGTCCCGCGCGTCTGAGGAAGTACGCCGTCCGGTCTCTCGCCGCAGCCACCTTCACGCTCCTCGGAGGTCTGGCCACCGCGTCGGTGTTCCCCCATGCGGCGGCCCCACGGGCGGCGTCGACCCCGGAACAGCCGTCCCTGGAGGGGCCCGAGGTCCGCCTTCCCGATGTGCAGGCGTCACCGGAGCGAGCGAGTACGCACCCGGCGCGAAAGGGCGTCCAGGACCGTGACGGCGACGGTACCCGGCGGCCGCTGCCCGCGACTCGCGGCACGTCGCCGGCCCCCCGGTCGTCCGCCCCCACCAGTGCGCCCCCCTCGGCGAAGGCGAGGCCGACCCCACGCGCCACCAGCGGCCGCCGCCCCAGCTCGCCCCCGCGGACGGCGGCTCCTTCCGCACGGCCCTCCGCCAGCCCTTCCGCCACTGCCTCCGGCAGCGTCAGCCCCTCTCCCACCGGCAGTGGCTCACCGAGCGGCGAAGTCGTTCGTCAGCGGTAGTTCCCGAGGGCGTCACAAGGCGGTCCCGGGTGGTGGGTTCGCGGCGGTACGGAGCCATGGCGCACCGACAATCGGACGTGAACCGGACCAGGGGGAAGGAGCGGGAGCCGTGGCCGCACAGGTGTCGGGGACCTTCGAGTACAGGATCACGCACATCGTCAGCCGGGAGGGCGGTCCCTACCAGGCACGGACGATCGCCCTGACCAACGCCGACGCGGGCCGTCTGGAGCGTTTCGAGGAGGGCAGGAACGAGACCCGTACGACGTGTGACCATTGTGGCGCCCGGCTCCTGGTGGCGCTCCCGTCGTTCGCCGACGTGCGCGGTGAGCGCCGCAGGCACGGCTGGTGGTGGAAGGTGTGCGCGGTGGCGACGGTCCTCAGCGGCTACGGCTTCCTGCACGTGATCCGCACCTCGACGGGCACGGGGTACGGGCCTGGGGTCGCCTTCGCCGTCACCGTCGCCGCGACGCTCTTCTTCGCGTACCGCACGCTGGTCAGCGCACTGCTCTCGCGCGGCGACGGAGGGCCCGACGTCACCCGGGTCGAGGGCGGGGAACGCGGAAACGTCCGGCACGGCTGGACCTGCGTGCCGTCGGCGGGGGACGCCTGAGGGGGGCGGACGGTCGGTCCGGTCCGTCCGGCTCCCGGCCCGGCGCCGGCTCACGCCGTGGCGTCCTCGTACTGGCCGAGAAAGCGGAAGCGGCCACCGGACGCCTGGAAGAGGTACAGCGCCTTCGTGGAGTAGCTCCTGGTCGACGACGTGTAGCTCAGCCGCTTGGTGATCCCCCGGTAGTCCGTCTCGCGCAGCCGCCCCACGAGCGCGCCCCGTTCCGCGCGGGAGGCGCCCAGCGCCGTCATCGCCCGGGCCACGAAGAGCGTCGCGTCGTAGGCCTCCGCGGAGTACCGGGGCGGGGCGCCGCCGAAGCGCTCGCGGTAGGCCCTTACGAAAGGCTTCGCGGCCGTCACACGGGTCGGGTCGAGGAAGGCGGTGGCGAAGACCCACCCCTCCCCGGCGTCGCCCGCCGAGGTGAGGAAGCGTGGCTCGAAGGCGCGTTGGGTGGCCAGTCGCGCACCGGAGTAGCCGGCGGCGCGCAGCGCACGGGCCAGTTCCGCCGCACGGGCGGGTCCTCCGGTGAACACCACCGCGTCCGCGTCCGCGCCGGTCACCGACGCGGCGAGGGCACGGAAGGCCGCGGCCCCGTCGTCCCCGGCGGCGAGGGTGCGCCGGGTCGTGGTGGCCCGTCCCGAGCCGACCGCGTCGGCGACGCCCGCACAGATCTCCCAGCTGAAGTCGCCCTCGGCCGCGTCATCGATCAGCACCGTCCGGCGGGCCCCGACGGTGCGGACGAGGTAGGCGACCAGCGGTGCCGCCAGGTCGCGGTCGGGGGGCCGGGTGGCCGCGTACGTCCGGTACCCGAGGGCGGAGAAGTCGTCGAGCCCGACCGACACGGAGACCATGGGGAGCAGCGCCTTCAGATAGTCCTTGAGGACGGCTCCGGCGCAGGCGTCGGTGGTTGGGCCGATCACGGCCAGGACCCGGTCGTCGGCCGCGAGCCGCCGCGCGACCTGCCGCGCCCGGGTCGTGCTGCCCGCGTCGTCGTGCACCTGGAGCGTGAGGTCGAAGCCGCGGCCGGCCCGGGAGTTGACGTGGTCGACGGCCAGTCGGACACCGTCGCGCTGCGCCAGTCCGGTCGACTTCTGACCACCCGTCAGGTCGGCGTGCAGGGCGACGGCCAGGCGTGGCAGCCGTGTGCCGGTACCGCGCGCCGCGGCGCGGCCGGGTCGGTCCGCCGTCCACCAGGCCGCCGTGGCGGCCGCCGCCACCACCCCGGCGGCCGAGCCCAGCACCAGGGAACGGCGTCGTACGGCGCCCCTCGGCGTCCCCTCCGCGACCGGCACCGTGGCGACGTCCGCCGGAGCGCCGGACACCTCGGTCGCCTCGACCGCGGGCAGCGCGAGCGCGGCGGCCGAACGGCGCGCGATGTGCCCGGTGAGCGACTCCGGCAACCAGCCCCCGGCCTCGTGCCCCTGGTCCAGCGCCGCCCGCACCTCGGCCACGGTGGGGCGGGCGCCGGGCTCCTTCGCCAGGCAGTCCCGCAGCAGCGGCAGCAACGGCGCCGGTACGCCGTCCAGGTCCGGTTCGTCGTGGACGGTACGCACCAGCACCTCGGCCGCGGAGCCCCGGCCGAAGGGGCGTTCGCCCGTCACCGCGAACGCCAGCAGACAGCCGAGCGAGAAGACGTCGGCGGCCGGGCCGATCTCCCGGCCGCGCCCTTGGGCCTGTTCGGGGGAGAGGAACCCGGGGGAGCCGACCACCATCCCGCTGGCGGTGAGCGCGGTGTCCTCGGGCATCCGGGCGATGCCGAAATCGATCATCCGGGGCCCGTCGACCGCGAGCAGCACATTGCCCGGCTTGACGTCCCGGTGCACCAGACCCGCCTCGTGCACGGCCTCCAGCGCCTCCGCGAGGCGTGCCCCCAGGAACCGCACCGAACCGTGCGGCAGCGACCCGCGCTCCTCGACCGCCTCCGCCAGCGAGGGGCCCGGCACGAACGCCGTGGCGAGCCAGGGCGACTCGGCGTCCGGGTCCGCGTCGAGCAGTGGTACGACCCAGGGGCTCACGACCCGGGACGCCGTCTCCACCTCACGGCGGAAACGGGCCCGGAAGCCCGGATCGTCCGCGTGCGCGGCTCGGATGACCTTCAGCGCGGCCAGCGAGCCCCCGCCGGAACGCGCCAGGTACACCACGCCCATGCCGCCCGCGCCCAGCCGGCGCAGCAGCCGGTAGCCCGCGATCCCGGCCGGGTCGGCGCCGCGCAGCGGCTCCATCAGCGCCCCATCAGGTGGAGACCCGGAAGGGCGCCGCGCCCTGGTACCGGAACCGGCCGCCGCCGGCCGTCCACAGGTAGACCCCGCGCCCGTCGATGACCAGGGCCCCGGTCTTCCTGTCGAAGGCGAAGTTCTTGGTGATCCCCCGGTAGGAGGCTCCCCGCAGCGCCGTCGTCAGGTCGTGCCGGGTGGCGCGTCCGGCGGCCGACGAGCTCAGGCTCCGCGCGGTCAGCCGGGCCACGTCGTACGCCTCGGCGGCGTACCGTTCCGGCTCGGTGCCGAACCGTTTGCGGTACGCGGCCGCGAACGCCTTGGCCTCGGGTGCCACGGAGGCGTCCATGACGGGAGCGACGATCACCCAGCCGTCGGCCGCGTCGCCGGCGGCGGTCAGGAACCGGCTGTCGAGCACCCCCTGGGCGGCGGCCCGTGCGCCCGGGAAGCCACGGTGCCTCAGTTCCCGGGCCAGCAGCGCGGCCCGGTCGTGGTAGCCGGCGAAGACCACGGAGTCCGCGCCGCCGTCGAGGAGGGCGTCGAGGGTCGGCCCGAAGTCCGTCCGCAGAGCGCTGACCACCTTCGGGACGGCCGGTTGCCGGGCGTCCCGGAGAGCCCGGCTGAGCGAACTGCTGATCTCCCAGGCGTACGCGTCCGCCGCCCGGTCGTCGACGATCCCGATCGTGCGCGACTTCGCGGTGCCGCGCAGATAGGCGCTGAGGTAGAACGGCAGGACGGTGTCCGTCACGCGGGCGTGGAGGAAGGACCGGCTGCCCGTGACGGTCAGCACGGTGGCGCCGGGCGACACCGCGATCAGGGGAAGCGACGCGGCGTCGTACGTGGCCAGCGCGGCCAGGGCGGTGTCGTCCGTGGTGGGGCCGATGACGGCCAGCACGGAAGGGTCGGCGACGAGCCGCTTGGCCGCGGCGACTGCTCCGGCCGGGTCGCCGCCGTCGTCCACGGCCCGGACAGCGAGGGTGAAGGGCCTGTCCGTACGGGAGTTGAACTCCTCGACGGCGAGCCGCAGCCCCCGCTCCTGAGCCCGGCCCACCGCCCGGTGGTCACCGCTCAGATCGGCGTGCAGGCCGATCGTGTGCACGGGCCCGGTCGGGGCGCCCGTGCCGCCGTTCCCCTCGCCGTCACCGGAGAGCGCGGCCCAGGCGGCCACACCGCCGCCCGCGGCCACGGCCAGCGCACCACCGGCCAGGACGAGGAGACGGCGCCTGCCGACGGCACGGTCCGACGGCTGTCCGGCGGTGTCGTCCCGCGCGGTGCCGGCGGACCCGGGGTCCACCTCGGTCTCGTCCACGGCGGGCAGCGCGAGCCCGGCCGCCGCCCGTTCGGCGATCAGCCGGACCAGCGGCTCGGGCAACCATGCCCGGTCACCGGGCTCGCGTTCCTCGCGCGCCGGCCGGGGGTCCGCACGCAGCGCCTCCCGCGGGTCGGCAGGGGCAGCGGGCGGGGTGGCCGTGAGCGTTCGCGACAACTCCTCGGCGGTGGGCCGCAGCCGCGGATCCTTCTCCAGGCAGCCGCGCACCACCTCGGCGAGCTCCCGCGGCACACCGTCCAGGTCCGGCGCGTCATGCACCGTGCGGTACAGCATCGCGTCGAGCGAGCCGGTGCCGAAGGGCGGGCGGCCGTGGGCCGCGTGGGCCAGTACGCAGCCCAGCGAGAAGACGTCGCCGGCCGGACCCGGCTCGTGGCCGCCCCCCGCCTGTTCCGGAGGCAGGAAGCCGGGCGTGCCGACCACGACACCGGTCGACGTGAGCCCGGTGTCCCGCGGATCGCGGGCCACACCGAAGTCGATCAGACGTGGTCCGTCGAGCGCCAGCAGCACATTGCCGGGCTTGACGTCCCGGTGCACCAGCCCGACCCCGTGCAGGTCCCGCAGCGCCTCGGCGAGCCGCGCTCCCAGCACGCGCAGGCCGCGCACGGGCAACGGCCCGTGCGCCGCGACGGCCTCACCGAGCGAGGGCCCCGGTACGAAGTCCGTGGCCAGCCAGGGCTGCGACGCCTCCGGGTCGGCGTCGACCAGGGACGCCACCCACGGGCTGGTCATCCGGCGGGCCGTCTCCGCCTCCCGCCGGAACCGCTCCCGGAAGTCGGCGTCCTCGGCGTACTCGGCCTGGATCACCTTGAGCGCGACCAGGGCACCGCCGGCCGAGCGGGCCAGGTACACCACGCCCATCCCGCCCGCGCCGAGGCGCCCGAGCAGCCGGTGGCCCGCCAGGCTGGACGGATCCGAAGTGCGCAGCGGCTCCATCACTTGCTCTCCTTCAGGCGCTGCTGAACGCGCCCCAGCATCTGACCGAGGGCGGTGGCTCCCAGTTGCTGGAGTTCCGGCTCGGTGTGCCCTGTGCCGCCCGTCACGGACACGGCCACGACGACGGTGCCCAGCCGGGCGACCATCCACAGGTACGGCTGGGCGTCGCCGCCCTTCCTCACGTACTGACCGGCTTCCAGCACCGAGTCGTCGGCGTAGTCCTGCTCGCGGGCACCGAAGGGGGTGCCGAGGGAGTTCAGGCCCGTGATCCGCGCGTCGGCCCGTGGCTGTTGCTCCGGGCAGCGCAGGACTTCCTCCAGCGTGGTGCTGAGCTGTTCGTCGGCGCCGAGGACGGAGGAGTGCGCGGTGGCCGCGGCCGTCACCTTGACGGCACCCTTGCCTTGGCCGGCGGGCAGCCTGCTGTAGCGGGACAGGCTGGCCAGCACGCCCGGGGGGAGTTTCCGCCGCTCCCAGCGGCAGTCGTCGTCCAGCACGGCCCAGGTGCCCGGGGTGCTCTCGGCCGGGTCCTGCGCGACGAAGCGCCGGCCCCAGTCTTGTGGAGCGAACACCACGGCGCCCACCAGGCCCCGCCCCTCCTTCGAAGTCCTGGGCACGAGGCCGGCGTCGGGTGTGAAGACGGGAGTGGCGGAAGGGCCGCCCGACGGACGCGCCGCGGCTCCAGGCGTCGCGGCGTGCGTGCGCGAGCCCTCCCGAGGCGGGGAGCCGCCGTCCGCCCCCTGCGCCGAACACCCGGCCAGCAGGCTCCCCGCCACCATGAGCGTCACCCAACTTCCCCGTTTCCCCCGGGTGTTGCTCTCCACGCAGTCCCCTCTGCACCACTCGTCCCGTCCGACTGCCGAAGGTAGACGCCGTCGGGACGAGGGGCCTCCGTGGAAACACGTAACTCCCTACGTGTTCCGCCTCGTCCCGAGTGGCCGGATGGGAGGTGAGGTGGTGGACCGCTCACCGGGCACGGTTCAGGATCCGGCTCCCAGCCCGACGCGGGTCATGAGTCCGGCCAGGGCCGCGCGGGAGGGCACCGACGCCTTCCGGTAGACCGAGGACAGGTGGGTTTCCACGGTGCGCCGGCTGAGGTGGAGCCGGCCGGCGATGTCCTGGTTGCTCAGCCCCCGCGCCACCAGCTCCGCCACCTCCAGCTCGCGGGCCGTCAGCTCAGCGAGCTGTGCCGGCAGCGTCGGCGTCTCCTCCGTCACCTCGGGCCGGATGAGTTCGGCGAGGTCCACCAGCAGGCGGGCGCCGCCGCCGACGGCGATCCGGTGCGCCCGGCGCCACATCGCGGCGGCATGTGCTCCCTGCCCGGTGCGCCGCGCCAGGGGTGCCGCCCGCAGCAGGGAGTACGCCTCCCACAGGGACTGGCCGCAGCGGACGTACTCCTGTGCCGCCGCTTCGAGGAGCCGCACGGCCAGGGCGGGCTCGCCGTGGTACTCGGCCAGCGTCGCCTGGGCGCGCAGGGCGGCGGCGCGCTGGCCGGCGAGGCCGAGCCGGTCGGCCTCGCGGGTCGCCCGGTCGATCCAGTCACCGGCCGCGTCCGCGTCACCGGCGGCGAGGGCCGCGGCCGCGAGGGTGTCGAGCTGCCCAGGGCGGATCGAGGGTTGCAGCAGCGGCAGCGCGGCGCCGCCGCCCGCCGTCGTGATGGCCTCCCGCGCCCGGTGGGGGTCGCCGCTCGCGTAGGCCGCGTGCCCGAGCATGCACCAGGCCAGGGACGACCACCAGCCCCTGCTGCGGCCGGCCGCGGCGACGGCCTCCTCGCCGGTGGACAGCGCGCCGGCGTCCCCCAGCGGACGCACCAGCAACAGCACGAGTGTCTTGATCGCCAGGGTGAAGCCCAGAAGCTCGTCGCTGCCCGCGGCCCGGGCGATGGACTCCGCCTCCTCCGCGGCCTCCAGCGCGGACGGCAGCCGGCAGGTGGTGAGGTGGACGAAGGCCCGGCTCGTCAACAGGTGGGGCAAAACGTGGAGTTGTCCGGTGCGGCGGGCGATGCGGAGCCCCCGGGTGAGGTGCCGCTCGGCGTCGTCGTAGCGCTCCAGCAGGGTCTCCGCCCAGGCCAGCCAGACCAGTGCCTCGCACGGATCCGCGAGACCGGGATCGGTCAGCGCGTCCGCCAGCGAACCGGCGGCGTCCGCGAACCGGGCCGCCGCCTCGGTCTCCCCCTCGTACGCCTCGCCCAGGGCCGCCAGGGCCAGCGCCGCCGCCTCGCCGGTCGGATGGTCGTGGGAGCGTGCCAGGGCGACGGCCTGGGCGACGTCCTCGCGTGCGTCCGGGTAGGACGCGGTCAGCAGGGCGGACATCCCGAGAGCCAGCCGCAGGGAGACCGCCTGGGCGGGGGACGGGCCCGGATCGCGGGACAGCTCCCGGCGCAGCAGCGCGGTGGCCTCGGGAGAATGGCCGAGGTGCCGTTCCATCACGGCACACTGCGCGACGGCCTGCGTGCGCAGTTCGGGATGGTCCTTGCCGGCCGTCTCGATCAGGATGTGCAGCAGGTCCCGGCTCTCCTGGAGGTTCCCGCTGACGCCCAGTGCGCGGGCGCGGGCCAGGACCAGTTCGCCGCGCCGCGCGAAACGGTCGGGGGTGTCCGGCAGGTGGGTGAGGACGACGTCCAGCAGATGGGCGGCCGTGCCCGGGGCGGTCGAGGTGAACCGTGCGGCGGCCTCGACGAGCACCTCGGCGGCCTGGGGGTCCCAGCCGGTCAGCGACCGTTCCACGTGCCGGGCCCGGTCGGTGACGGGAGCGCCGGCGCGGGCCAGTTCGCGCGCGGCACGGCGGTGGATCTCGGCCCGCCACCCCGGCGCGGTTCCCTCGTGGACCAGGGTCCGGAGCAGGGGATGGCGCAGCGCCCACCGGCCGCCCGGCCCGGCGCGCAGCAGGTCCCGCGCGACCAGGGCACCGGTCTCGTTCTCGACGTCCTTGAGGGACAGCCCGGTCACCGCGGTCACCAGGGCGGGCGTCGCGTGGTCGCCGAGCGCCGCCACCGCCTCGACGAGCCGGCGCTGCGGCTCGGTGAGCGTGGTCAACTCGTCGAGCAGCAGCACGGTGAGCCCTCGGGGCAGGCCGGCCGGCTCCACGGCGTCGCCGTGTCCGTCGGGCGTGGGGCCGTGCGGTAGGCCCCCTGTGCGGTGGGCGTGCGCCAGGGCGAACAGATACAGGGGGTTGCCCTCGCTTGCGGCGTGCAGCCGCCTGGCCCGCTCCCCAGGTATGTCGGGAGCCAGCGCCAGGACGGATTCCTGCTCGGAGAGCGGCTCCAGGGCGAGCTGGAGCACGGCTCCGCCGACCGCGCCGCGTGTCAGCGCCGCGGTCAGCGAGGCCGGCGTCTGCCGGTCCCGGCGGGCCACCACCAGCAGGACGGGTCCGCGCGGGGGGTGCCGGATGAGGTGGTCCACCAGCTCGCGGGAGGCGGGATCCGCCCAGTGCAGGTCGTCCAGGGCCAGCACCAGCCCCTGCTCGCCCAGGTGCGTCAGGGAAGCGGCGATCGCCCGATGCAGCCCGAACCGGGCGGCGGTGCCTTCGGCGCGGCCGTCGCCCGGCTCCTTCCCGATGCCGCACAGCACCGAGCGCGCTTCGGCGAGGGCGGGGTCGGCGTCCAGGGGGCCGGGGTCGGCCAACGCGTCGGTGAACAGGCGGTGGGGGACGTGCTGTTCGTACTCGGTGGCCCGGCCGCGCAATGCGGTGATCCCGGCCGCGCGGGCCCGCGCGCACACCTCGTCGAGCAACCTGCTCTTCCCGATGCCGGGTTCACCGACGATGTCGACGACCTTCGGCAGACCCGACCGGCCCAGGTCCGTCAAGAGGGCGTCCAGCCGGGCGAGTTCCGCCGACCTGCCCACCATTCCCGCCACGCTGACGCCCCCCGCCCGACCGGTGACCTGCTCACCCGCGTCGATCTTCGTTCCCCACAGCTCACCTTACGGGGCGACACGACAGGCACCGTGAGTCGGCGTTCAGCCGGTCCTGAGCAGGCCGGCCTCGACCACGGCGCGGCCGAAGGGCTTCGCGAGTTCCGCGAGCCGCTCGCAGCCGGTGTCACCCAGGACGGCGTAGGCGGGAAGGGCCAGGCGGTCGGTGCGGTCCTCGATGTGCCGGCGCAGGACGGACCCCTGCGGGCTGAGGGAGTCGCCGTCGAGGAGACCTCGCTCGCGCAGGCGCTCCCGGGCACCGGCCCACTCCTCCTCGGGCCATGCGCGGCTCGCTCTGAGGAAGTCGCCGGGGACCTCGCCGGTCGCGGCGTGCAGGACCAGGGCTTCCGCGGCCCCGACGCCCTCACTGAGCAGGCAGGCGACATGGCCGTCTCCACGGAACTCCCGGAGCAGCGTCTGGGCGTGCCACAGCCGCAGCACCGGCTCCTGCGGCCAGGGCAGCGCGGCGTGCGCGGCGAACAGCGGGCGGCCCTGCGCGTGTTCGCAGGCCGCCTCGGCGGCGGAACGGGTCAGCGCCACGACCTCGTCCAGGCCGGGCAGCTCGTGGATCCCCGCCCGCCGCAGGGCTTCCTCCGCCGCGGCGTACCGGGCGTCCAGCACCTGCTGCGGCGTGGTCGCGTCCCAGGCCCCCTCGACCGTCCGCCGTACGAGATCGGGGTGGAAGTTGTAGAAGGTCGCGATGATCAGCTCGGCGGACGCCCGGCCGAACGCGGCGCTCCGGGAGGTGAAGTACCCGGCGCGTCCGCTCAGTCCGAGGTCCCGGTACCGTCGCCTCGCCTCGGGGACGAAATAGATCATGCCGTGTACGGCCTCGAGCCGGCGCCAGGCCGCGTGCGCTGCCTTCACGGGTCACCTCTTCGGGGAGTCGGCGGTCGGGGTGTAGGTCGCGGTCCGGTACGCGCCGTGCGTTCGCAGGTGGTCGAGCAGCAGGCGGCTCAGCGCTTCGGGCGCCTCCTCGGGGACCCAGTGGCTGACGCCCTGGAGGGTCTCGAACCGGTACGGCCCGTCGACCCACCGCCCCGTCCCCTGTGCCGCCACCGCGCCGAACGCGCTGTCCTGCGTGCTCCAGACGTACAGCGTGGGCACCTCGACGACGCCGATCGCGTGGTCGGGGCGGCCCGCCCGGTACCAGTTCAGCGCGGCGGTGAGAGCCCCCGGCCGGGACAGGTGCCGGAGGTAGGCCTCGGCACTGTCCCGCGGGACCTTCCCGGCGTAGAGGGCGCGGAGCTCTTGGGCGTCGTGGGCCAGCATGCGCTCCTCGGTGGCGGGCGTCTCGCGCCAGTCGCGCATGTAGCGCGAGCGCTCGCGCTGGTCCTCGTCGCCGCGCAGGGCGGTGGCCAGGGCGCCGGGGTGCGGCGTCGAGACCACCGTCAGGGTGCGTACGCGGCCGGGGTGGGCGTCTGCGGTCCACCAGGCCACCGCGCCTCCCCAGTCGTGGCCGACCAGGTCGAACGCCGGCCAGCCGAGCTCCTCCGTGATCGCGACCACGTCGTCGACGAGCAGGTTCATGCGGTAGTCCTCGGCCCGCCGCGGGCGGGCGCCGGGGGAGTATCCGCGCTGGTCGGGTGCCACCACGCGGTAGCCGTGCGCGGCCAGCGCCGCGATCTGCCGTCGCCACACCAGCCCCGTCTGCGGGAACCCGTGCAGCAACAGCACCGGGCGGCCCTCGGGGGGACCCGCCACCATCGCGTCGAACACGCCCGCGTCGGTGGAGATGCTCAGTTCGCGCACGCCCTCCGCCTCCTCGTACCGCTCATACCGACTGGTCGGTAGCCTTCAGGTGGAAGGGTCGCCTGTCAAGGCGTGACGCACGCAGGGGCGTACGCGAGGACGCAGTTGAACTTGACGTCGGTTCGCCGGGCACGAAGGCGTTGCAGGCCATGACGCTGACCTGCTCGCGCGCCGCCCCTCCGATGACGTCGGCCGCGCTCGGCGGTCAGCGTGGCCGCGGTCCGGTGCTCCTGTTCCTCCCGGAACTCCTCCCGCAGAGCGAGGAGCGCGCCCCGGACCGTCGGGTCCTGGCCACCGGGCGGACCACGGCGGCGACCCGCAGGCCGCCCGCGTGGCCCGCCCGGGCCGGTGTGGTCATTCGGCCGCGGCGAGCAGCCGTGCCTCGCTCTCCTCGTACCGGCGCCGGCTCTCCAGGCCGTCGGCGGCGCGGCGCCGGTGCTCCAGACGGCTGCCCAGCCAGCCCGCCAGGTAGCCGACCGGGACGGATACCAGTCCGGTGGACTGCATGGGGAACCAGTGGAAGTCCGCGTGCGGGAAGACCGCGGCCGGGGTGCCCGAGACGGCCTTGGAGAAGGCCATCAGCACCAGCGCGCAGGCCGTGCCGCCGTACAGGCTCGCGAGCAGGCCCGTGCGCGTGAAGCCGGGCCAGAACAGGGAGTACGTCAGCGCGGGGGCCACGGCCGACGCCCCTATGCAGATCGCCAGCGTGGTCAGTACGGCGACGTCCCAGCCCTGGACCAGGACGGAGAGCGCGATGGCGGCGACACCCACGGCCGCGCTCGTCCAGGCCGCCACCGTCATCTCCGTACGCGGCTCGGCCCGGCCCCGCCGCACGACGTGGGCGAACAGGTCGTGGGCGAGCGACGAGGCCGCGGCCAGCGTCATCCCGGCGACCGAGGACAGCAGCGTGATGAACACCGTTCCGGCCATGGCCGCGTAGAGAACCGTGGTGCCCACGGTGCCGGCTCCGTCGCCGAGTGCCCGGGACAGCATGAGCACGGACGTCCTTCCGTGCGGGTCGGCCGCGGTGATGTACCGCGAGCCCACCAGCGCCGCCGCGCCCGTCCCCATGACGATCACGAGCAGGCAGAACGTGGTGACCGTGCCGACCGCCCAGGACATGGAGCGACGCACGGCCGGCACGTCCCGCGCTGAGTACAGGCGCATCGTGATGTGGGGCAGACAGGCGGCGCCGAGGATGACGGTGATCTGGAGACTGGCGAAGTCCAGCCGGTCGACGGCCGAGGTGCCCAGCTGGAGGCCCTGCTGGAAGAAGGCGGGGCCCGCTCCGCTGCCGCGCCGGGCGGCCCGCAGCACCGCGTCCGGGCTCCAGTGGAAGCGGTTCAGGACGAGGAGGGCGACGGTGGCGCTGGTGCCGAGCAGGAGGACGATCTTGATCATCTGGATGAGCGCGGTGCCCTTGATACCGCCGAGTGCCGCGTAGATGATCATCAGGCTGCCGACGAGGACGATGCAGATCGTCCGGGCGCCCGCCACGTGCGGGATGCCCAGGATGAAGGTGAGCAGTGACCCGGCTCCGGAGAGCTGGACGACCAGGAAGGGCAGGGTCGCGCAGAGCGTCACCGCGCAGGAGGCGATACGGGTCGCACGCCCCGGCAGGGTGCGCGCCAGCACGTCGCCCATGGTGAAACTGCCGGCGTTGCGCAACGGTTCGGCCAGCAGGAACATCAGCAGCACCAGGGACAGGGCGGTGCTGACCGCCAGGACGTAACCGTCGTATCCGGCGAGCGCGATGATGCCGGTGGTGCTCAGCACCGTGGCCGCCGAGATGTAGTCGCCCGCGATCGCCAGGCCGTTCTTGAGGGGGGTGAGCGAGAGGTACCCGGTGTAGAAGTTCGTCAGGTCGTCGCGGTCCGGTCCCGCCATCACGCACATCAGCAGGGTGAGGGTCACCAGTGTGGTGAACAGGACCAGGACGACGGTCTGCGTCCCCGAGCCGAAGTCGTTCATCTCGCCACCCCGGCTTCCCGTTCCGGCCGCCTGACCGACCGCTCCCGCACGGCCCGCGCCAGCGGGTCCACGGAGCGCCGGGCGCTGCGGCCGTACCAGAGGACCGCCGCGAAGGTGACGACGAGCTGGAGGATCCCCACGGCCATGCCCAGGCTGAGGTCCCCGGCGATCTCGGCCCCCATGAGGTCCGGAGCGCAGCAGGACAGCAGGACGTACACCACGAAGGAGCCGAGCGCGGTGAGCGTGGAGACGCGGCGCAGCACGCGGTAGGCCGAGCGCAGGGCGTCGAGGTCCCCGTCGTACCGGTCGGGCGCGGGCGGTCGGTGCCGGGCCGGCTGCCCGTACGGGTCGGGCCAGGGGGCGTCGTAGCCGTACGAGTGCCCCTGCGCGACGCTGTGCCCGTACGGCGTCTGCCGCTCGGGTGCCGCGCGCCAGGGGGCGTGGGCGGGGGATTCGGCAGGCGGCCGTGGCCATCCCGGCTGTGCCGGTGGCGGGTACGGGCCGTCGTCGGGAAGTGTCATCGCAAGGCCTTCCGGGGCGGCGAGGGTGCGTGGGAGGTCGGCGGTGAAGCTGAGTGCGACGGCGCACGATACCGACTGGTTGGAATGCCTGGTAAGGCCGCCGAGTGTCACGTTTCGAGGTCGAAGTGGTGATCGTTCGCAGTCGCCGTCGGACGGTGATCGTCCGGCGATCGGCGATCCCGGCTCCGGGACCGTAGCCCCTGGACCATGGGGGTGGTGTGTGGGGAACATCACGCCCGCAGTCGTACCTACTGGTCGGTATGGTCGCCGGGACACCGCTGACGACAGGAGGCGCGATGACCGCGACCAACCGGCAGATCCGTCTGGCAGCCCGCCCCGTGGGCGAGGTGAAGCCCGAGGACTGGGAGCACCGCGGTGTGCCCCTCGAGGAACCGGGCCCGGGCCGGTTCGTGGGCCGGACCCGCGCCATCTCCCTGGACCCGGCCATGCGCGGCTGGCTGGACGACCGCCCCTCCTACCTGCCGCCGGTGGGCATCGGCGAGGTGATGCGCGCCGGTTCGGTCGTCGAGGTCACCGCCTCCGGCCACCCGGACTTCCAGCCGGGCGACCACGTGGTCGGCACGTTCGGCGTCCAGGAGTACGTGGTCTCCGACGGCCGGGGCGCGATGAAGGTCGACACCTCCCTCGCCCCGCCCTCGACGTATCTCGGCGCGCTGGGCATGCCCGGCATGACCGCCTACTTCGGCCTGCTGGACGTCGGGGCGCTGAAGGACGGCGAGACCGTCGTGGTGTCCGGCGCCGCCGGCGCGGTCGGCACCATCGCGGGGCAGATCGCGAAGGCCAAGGGGTGCCGGGTCGTCGGCATCGCCGGAGGTCCGGAGAAGTGCGCGATGCTCACCGGCGAACTCGGATTCGACGCGGCGATCGACTACCGGGCCGACGATGTCAGGAAGGCGCTGCGCGAGCATGCCCCCGACGGCATCGACGTCTACTTCGACAACGTCGGAGGGGACATCCTCGATGCCGCGCTGACCCGGCTCGCGATGCACGCGCGCGTGGTGGTCTGCGGCGCGATCAGCCAGTACAACAACGCGACACCCGTCCAGGGCCCCTCGAACTACCTCTCGCTGCTGGTGCGTCGCGCCCGGATGGAGGGCTTCGTCGTCTTCGACTACGCCAAGCGCTACGCGGAGGCGGCGCGGGAGATCTCCGGCTGGATCGGCGCCGGCCGCGTCAAGGTCAAGGAGCACGTGGTGCGGGGCACCGTGGACGACTTCCCCGAGACCTTCCAGATGCTCTTCCGCGGCGAGAACGTCGGCAAGCTCGTGCTGGAGCTGGCGTGACCGCCGGTGAGGGCGGGGCCGGCGCCCCGCGGCGGGAACAGGACGGCGACGGCGTGCTCCGGGGGAAGGTGGCGATCGTCACCGGCGCCGCCAGTGGGCTCGGCCGGGCCACGGCGCTGGGACTGGCGAGGGCGGGCGCGCGCGTGGTCGTCGCGGACCTCGACGCGCGGGGCGGCCGGGAAGTGGCCGACCTGGTCGGCGGCCGGTTCCGTGCCTGCGACGTCTCCGACCTCGACGCCAACCGCGCCTTGGTGGAGTTCACCCAGGAGGCGTACGGCGGTGTCGACATCGCGCTGCTCAACGCGGGCGTGGCGACCGGATGCGGCGTCGGCGAGGACTTCGACCCCGCGCTCTACCGCCGGGCGATGGGGGCCAACCTCGACGGCGTGGTCTTCGGCACCCACGCGGTGCTGCCCGCGCTGCGGGCCCGCGGCGGCGGATCGATCGTGGCGACCGCGTCCCTGGCGGGCCTGGCGGCCGTACCGCTCGATCCCCTGTACGCGGCCAACAAACACGCGGTCGTGGGGCTCGCCCGCTCCCTGGGGCCGGCTCTCGCGCCGGCGAACGTGCGCTTCAACGCGGTCTGCCCAGGGTTCGCCGAGTCGCGGATCATCGACCCGCTGCGCGGCATGCTCTCCGAGCAGGGCATGCCCGTCATCCCGGCCGAGACCGTGGCCGACACGGTGCTGCGGATCCTCACCGGGGACGGCACGGGGGAGTGCTGGTTCATCCAGGCCGGCCGCGAGCCCGAACCGTTCCGCTTCCGCAACGTCCCCGGCCCGGGCGCGCCCGTCGCGGTCTGAGGGGGTTCCGGGAGAGGCGGGGCCGGACCACGGGCGGAGGGTGAGCCGCGTCGCACCGGGGCGGCGGGGGCTTGCTATGCAACGAGTTGCATAGCAGGATCCGTGCCGTGGCGCTCGAACACGCGATCTTGGTGTCGCTTCTGGAGAAGCCGGGATCCGGCTATGAGCTGGCCCGGCGCTTCGAGCGGTCCATCGGCTACTTCTGGACCGCGACGCACCAGCAGATCTACCGCGTGCTCAAGCGCATGGAGGACGACGGCTGGGTCGACGCCCGGACCGTCCCGCAGCAGGGCCGGCCGGACAAGAAGGAGTACAGCGTCGCCGACCTCGGCCGGGCGGCGCTGTCCTCCTGGCTGCACGACCCCATCGAGCCCGAGAGCGTCCGCCACGACCTGGCCGTGAAGATCCGGGGCGCCGCCTTCGACGACCCCGCCGCACTGATCCGCGAGGTGGAGCGGCACCGGCAGGCGCACCGGGACCGGCTGGCGCGCTATCTCGCGGGAGAGGCACGGGACTTCGCGGCGCCGGGCTCTGGGGCGCCGGGCTCCGCGGCGGCCGGGGCGAGCGCGCCCGAGGCGGGCGCGGCCGGTCCGTCGGCACCGCCCGACGCGGAGCGCGAGCTCCAGCACGTCGTGCTGCGCGGCGGCATCGCGTACGAGCGGATGATGATCGACTGGCTGGACGACGTGCTCGCCACGCTGGCCGGGTTCGGTCCGGACCGCTGACCGCCGCACCCTCCGCCGGTCCTCCCGACTCCCACCCTCCACCAGCCGAAAGGCGACTCAGCATGGCTGACCAGCTGCTGTTCAACCCGCGTACGTACGACCCCGCGCACTTCGACCCCGAGACGCGCCGTCTGCTGCGTGCCACCGTCGACTGGTTCGAGGAGCGCGGCAAGGGGCGGCTGCTCGAGGACTACCGCAACCGCGCCTGGCTCGCCGACTTCCTCGCCTTCGCGGCGAAGGAGAACCTGTTCGCCACCTTCCTGACGCCGTCGTCCGCCGCGGGCGAGGGGGAACCGGACAAGCGCTGGGACACGGCCCGGATCGCCGCGCTCAACGAGATCCTCGGCTTCTACGGCCTGGACTACTGGTACGCCTGGCAGGTGACGATCCTCGGCCTCGGACCGGTCTGGCAGAGCGACAACGCCGCCGCCCGCGCCCGCGCCGCCGAACTCCTCGACCAGGGAGAGGTGTTCGCGTTCGGCTTGTCCGAGAAGGCCCACGGCGCCGACATCTACTCCACCGACATGCTGCTCGAACCCGAGGCCGACGGCGGCTTCCGGGCCACCGGCTCCAAGTACTACATCGGCAACGGCAACGCCGCGGGGCTCGTCTCCGTCTTCGGCCGCCGTACCGACGTCGAGGGACCCGACGGCTACGTCTTCTTCGCCGCCGACAGCCGTCACCCGGCCTACCACCTGGTCAAGAACGTCGTCGACTCCTCCAAGTTCGTCAGCGAGTTCCGGCTGGAGGACTACCCCGTCGCGGCCGAGGACGTCCTGCACACCGGGCGTGCCGCCTTCGACGCCGCCCTCAACACCGTCAACGTCGGCAAGTTCAACCTGTGCACCGCCTCGATCGGCATCTGCGAGCACGCGATGTACGAGGCCGTCACGCACGCCCACAACCGCGTCCTCTACGGCCGCCCCGTCACCGCGTTCCCGCACGTGCGCCGGGAGCTGACCGACGCCTACGTCAGGCTCGTCGGCATGAAGCACTTCAGCGACCGCGCCGTGGACTACTTCCGCTCCGCCGGCCCGGACGACCGCCGTTACCTGCTCTTCAACCCGATGACGAAGATGAAGGTGACCACGGAGGGCGAGAAGGTCATCGACCTGATGTGGGACGTCATCGCGGCCAAGGGCTTCGAGAGGGACAACTACTTCGGCCAGGCGGCCGTGGAGATCCGCGGCCTGCCGAAGCTGGAGGGCACGGTCCACGTCAACCTGGCGCTGATCCTGAAGTTCCTGCGCAGCCACCTCCTCGACCCGGCCGACCACCCCGCCGTGCCGACCCGGCTGGACGCGGCCGACGACGACTTCCTGTTCCGGCAGGGGCCGGCCCGCGGCCTCGGCTCGGTGCGCTTCCACGACTGGCGGCCCGCCTACGACACGTACACGCACCTGCCCAACGTGGCCCGCTTCCGCGAACAGGCCGACGAGCTCTGCGCGTTCGTCGCCACCGCCGCCCCCGACGCGGAGCAGAGCCGGGACCTCGACCTGGTCCTCGCGGTCGGCCAGCTCTTCGCCCTCGTCGTGCACGGGCAGCTCGTCCTGGAGCAGGCCGCCCTGACCGGACTCGACGAGGACGTGCTCGACGAGCTCTTCGCCGTCCTCGTACGCGACTTCTCCGCGCACGCCGTCGAACTGCACGGCAAGGACTCGGCGACCGAGCAGCAGCAGGCGTGGGCGCTCGGCGCGGTCCGGCGGCCGGTCGTCGACGAGGGGCGCACGGAGCGCGTCTGGCAGCGGGTCGAGGCGCTGTCCGGCGCCTACGAGATGGCCCCGTAGGCGGCGGATCCCCGCACCACCGGTGGCCGGGCCGCACGGGCCGGTCACCGGTGGCGAGGGGCCTGGCCCGTGCCCGGTCAGCGGTGGCGAGGGGCCTGGCCCGTGCCCGGTCAGCGGGGCTTCGGGCGGTGGGCGGCGAGGTGCTCGCGCATCTCGGTGTAGGTGTCCGTGTCGATCTCGCCCGAGGCGTAGCGCCGGTCGACGATCTCCTCCGGGCTCTCCGGACTCCCGGGGGTCCCCGGGGGCGTGCCGCCCGTCCACCCGTGGCCGCGTCCGTGGGCGCCGCCGGACGGGCCGCGCGTCAGGCGGATCACGGCCCACACGGCGATGACGATCAGGGCGATCCACAGCAGGGGCATGAACGGTATCCAGCCCCAGCCGCCGTACCCGTACATGACCGCCCACCTCCTCTTCCTCACGCTCTGCGCGCTCTTCGCGCGGCCAGGTTCGCGCGCCCGTCCAGCGGTTCACCCGCGGGTCGGGACCGCGATGACCGGGCAGTCCGCGTGGTGCAGTACGCCCTGGCTGACCGAGCCCAGCAGCATGCCGGTGAAGCCGCCGCGGCCGCGGGTGCCGACCACGAGCCCCAGCGCCCGCGCCGACGCCTCCGCGAGCACCTGGACGGGGTGCCCCACCCGGACCTCCTGGCGCAGTTCCACCTCCGGGTAGCGGGCGTGGCGGCCGGCCACGATCTCGGAGAGCAGCCGCCGGTGCTCCTCCTGCGGCTCGTGCTCGTCGAAGACGCGCAGCGGCCCGGGCTCCCACACGAGCAGCGCCCACAACGCGGCGTCGTGCAGCGCCGCTTCCTCGAACGCCACGTCCACCGCGGCCCCGGAGCGTTCGCTGCCGTCGACGCCGACGACGAAGTGCGCCGGCTCCTGGGCCACGTGTGCCGGCTCGGGCACGACCACCAGGGGACACTCGGTGTGGGCCATGACCGGCAGGGCGACCGACGCCGAGCCGAACACCTCCTGCCTGCGGCCGGGCCGCCGCGTTCCCAGCACGACGGCGGTGGCGTCGCGGCTCTGCTCGCGCAGCACCCAGGCCGGATCGCCCTCCGCGAGCAGGGACTCGACATCGAGCCCCGGCCGCCGGAGCGCGACGAACCCCGTGGCCTCCTCCAGCACCCGGCGCCCGGTCTTGTGCAGCGACTCGTTCCACTCCTCCCACGACGGCGGGACCTCCCGGCCCCGGTAGCCCCTGGTCGGCACGCCCTCGACGTGGACGACGCGCAACGGCAGGTGCCGGCGGTCCGCCTCGTCGGCGGCCCAGGCCAGTGCGGTCCGGTGGGCCGGATCGGGATCGACGCCCACCACGATCGGGCCGTGGTCACCGGGCCCGGACACGGTCGCCTCCGGTCGCCTCGGAGCGGGTGGCCGGTCCGGCCGGGTCGTTCCTTCTCACGGGTGCGGGTGCGGGTGCGGGCATCGCCCTCGTCTCCTTCCTGTGGCGGCGCCGAAGGACGCCGCCACCGATTCCGTGGCCGTCCCGGCACGGCCGGCCGGGCCGCCGGTCAGGGCGTCGCGCCGGCGTGCGCGAGGTCGAACTCGACGTCCACCACCCCTTCGACCGCCCTGACCAGGCGCGCGGCCACCGGGACGAGGGCGGTGTCGCAGACCCGGCCGGTGAGTGTCACCACACCGTCGCGCACCTCCACCCGGACGGCCGACGACGGCGGCGGGAAGAGGAACGGGACGATCTCGCGGCGTACCTCCTCGGCGATGTCCTCGTCGTCGCGCAGGAAGACCTTGAGCAGGTCGGCCCGGCTGAGCACACCCGCCAGCAGATCGGCGTCGTTCACCACGGGCAGCCGCTTGACCCCCTCGCGTGCCATGAGGCGCGCGGCCTCGGCGAGGGTGGCGTCGGCCCGGACCGTGACGGCGGGGGAGGACATGAGGTCCCCCGCGACCAGCGCACCGGCCGTCGCCGCGTCGACGGGCCCGCGCGGCACCGGACGGCCCGCGTCCGGCCCGTCCGGGCACTCCTGCGCGGGCGGCAGCAGGTCCGCCTCGGAGACCACACCGATCACCCGGCCCTCGTCCTCGATCACGGGCAGGGCGCTGATCTCCCAGTCCCGCAACAGGTGCACGATCTCCGTGAAGGGTGCCCGGCGGCCGACGGTCGCGACCGTCCCGGTCATCACGTCGCTGACGAGGTGGGGAGCGCCGTACATGGTGACTCCGGGGGAGCGTCGAGGGGTGTCCGGCTCCTTCCAGGGTGCGCCGGAAGGCGGGGGCGGGCAAAGGGCCGCCCGGCCTCCGGTGGGGCCGCCCGGCCTCCGGTGGGGTCGTGCGGCCCCTGCGGCCCATTGGCCCAGGATCTCGACGCCGGCCTGCCGGACGCGCACGGGTCGGCCCTCGCCTGACGGCCGACGGCGCGACGCCGGGCGGGCGCGTCACGGGGCGGGAGCCGCGGGACCAGGCGGCCCCTGGCGCCGGTGCCCGGTGCGGCCGTCGGATCATGAGGGGCTCATGGGGCGCTGCCCCGCAGCAGGAGGCGGAGGCCGTCACACCCGGTCCCCGGGCTCACGGGTTCGCACCGAGGTTTTACCGTCCCGTGCTTGTCGCCCCCGCAGGTCCGTCGGATTCTTGGTCACCATGCCCTCGGGCAGCGGGTTCTGCTGGTCACGGGGGGTGCGACGGGGTCCCTCCGCGTGGAGCGGGGGAGTGTCATGCACCTGGAGTTCCGGCACCTCCGTGTCCTGCTCACCGTCGCCGAGGCCGGCAGCATCCGCAAGGCCGCCGCCCGGCTGCAGCTGTCCCAGCCGGCCACCAGCGCCCAGCTGAAACGCATCGAACACGAGCTGGGCGGGCCGCTGTTCGTCCGCGGCGCGGACGGGGTGACGCCGAACGAGAACGGCGAGTACGTCCTGCGCTGCGCCCGTGACCTGGTCGGCGGCTTCGACCGGCTGCGCGAGTACGCGCGGGCGGCGGCCGAGGCGGACCGGCAGGCCGCCGCGCCGTTGCGGGCGGGCGGGACCGCGGGCCCGCTGGTGTCCCTGCTGGTCTCCGCCCTCTTCGAACTCGTCCCGGAGCGCCGGCTCACCATAGACGCCCGCCGCTCCGTGCACGCCCTGGTGAAGTCGCTGAGCCTGTCGAAGTGCGACATCGCGGTGTACGGCGAGTTCCCCGGATTCCCCCTGACGGTGGGCGAGTCGGTGGCGACGCACACGCTGCTGCGTGAGCCGGTCTTCGTCCTGCTCGCCGAGGACCATCCGCTGGCGCGTCAGGACACGGTGGGCCTCGACGAACTGGCGGACGAGGAGTGGGTCATGCCGGAGGCCGACGAGAGCGGTGTGCACGCGTACCTGCGACTCACCTGCGGGGCGGCGGGGTTCACGCCGCGCATCGCCCATGTGACGCCGGACCTGTCCGTGGCCCAGCTCCTGGTCGCCGGCCGGCGCGCCGTCTGCGGGGTGTGGCCGACCGCCGACGTCTCCGCCCCGGGAACCGTGCAACGGCCCCTCACCGGCGTGCCGTTGCACCGGCGGCTGCTGCTGGCCAGAAACACCCGTACGGTGCCCGCCGAACTCGCCGACGCGGCCGGCGAGCGGCTGCTGGCCGCCTATCTGGCGCTGGTGCGGCAGCGGCCGCGGTACCTGGCCTGGTGGGAGGCCGGGGGCGAGGAGTTCGCCCGCGGCGAGGATCACTGACCCGCCCGGGCGCGTGCCCCGGACCCCTATAACCCCGCGGTTATATCCCAGCTGGAGTCGCGTCAGGAACATGTCACCGGGTGAACACTTCGCGTCAACGTCCCAGGACGTCGTCACCCCACGACGAGCGAAGGAATCTCCCCCTCATGTCCCGTCCTCTTCTTGCCCTTTCCGCGATGGTCGCCGCCGGCGTCATCACCACGGGAGCGACGGCCCTGCCGGCGCACTCGCAGACCGACACCGTGCGGCACGCATCCGTCCGCGACACCGCGATATCCCACGCCAGGGCGAACGTCACCCGGCACGCCGGCACCTTCGGCTTCGGCGCCGGCCAGCGGCTGCACGTCAAGGACGTCGTCATCGACGCGGACGGCACCCAGCACGTCCGCTTCGAGCGGACCTACCGCGGACTCCCCGTCGTCGGCGGCGACTTCGTCGTCCACCAGAAGGCCGACGGCTCGCTCAGAGGATCCACCCGCGCCAGAGCCCACGCGGTGAAGCTCGCCTCCGTCACCCCGGCCGTCGGCGCCAAGGGCACCGCGGCCGGCGCGCTGAAGCGCGCGCACGGGCTGGTGCGCGACGCCAAGTCCACCCCGGAGCTGATCGTGTGGGCCGCCGACGGCACCCCGCGCCTGGCCTGGCGCACCACCGTGCAGGGCGTGGGCGACCAGGGCCAGCCGCACGGCGAGGTCTTCGTCACCGACGCCACCACCGGCAAGGCGATCGAGAACTACGACGCCGAGCGCGAGGCGACCGGCACCGGCCACTCCGAGTACACCGGTGACGTCGCCATCGACACCACCCAGCAGGCCGACGGCTCCTTCGCCCTGATCGACCCGGTGCGCGGCCACGTCACCAAGGACGCCCACAACCTCTCGTCCTCGTCCGTGAAGAGTTCCTCCGGCACCCTGTTCACCGACGCCGACGACATCTGGGGCGACGGCAGGAAGTTCTCCACGGACCGCGCCACCGCCGCCGTCGACGCGCACGTCAACACCGCCGAGACGTTCGACTACTACAAGAAGACCTTCGGCCGCAACGGCATCAAGAACGACGGCCGCGGCGCCACCGTCTTCGTCCACGTGGGCACCCACTGGGACAACGCCCAGTGGTCCGACTCCTGCTTCTGCATGATGACCGGCGACGGCGACGGCGTCACCGACCCCGAGCAGGTCGACCTCGACACCATGGGCCACGAGATGACCCACGGCGTCACCTCGGCCACCGCGAACCTGCGCTACAGCGGTGAGTCCGGCGGCCTGAACGAGGCCACCAGCGACATCCTCGGCACCATGGTCGAGTGGTACGCCGACAACCCGGTGGACACCCCCGACTACCTCTTCAGCGACCAGTCCACCCCGCCGTGGCTGCGCCGCTTCGACAAGCCGTCCCTGGACGGCCGCTCCGCCGACTGCTGGTCGAAGTCGGTCGGCCGGCTCGACGTGCACTACTCCTCCGGCGTCGCCAACCACTGGTTCTACCTCGCGAGCGAGGGCAGCGGCGCCAAGACCGTCAACGGAGTCGCCTACAACAGCCCCACCTGCAACGGCTCCACCGTCACGGGCATCGGCAACCAGAAGGCCTCCGCCATCTGGTACCGGGCGCTGACCGTCTACATGACCTCCACCACCGACTACAAGGGCGCCCGCACCGCGACCCTGAACGCGGCGAAGGACCTGTACGGCGCCTCGAGTCCCGAGTACGCCGCCACGGCCGCGGCCTGGAGCGCGGTCAGCGTCTCCTGACCCACCGGCGCGGCCCCCGACCGCGCCCCGGTCCCCCGGGACCAAGAGCTACCCGGGCGGCGACGAGGAGTTCACCGTCGCCGCCCGGGTCCAGGAGCAGTGGTGACTGTCGGGAGTGTCCCGGCTACTTCCGGCGGTCCGCTTCCGCCTGAGGCGATCCCGCTTCCCCGGGCCCGCGCCCACCGGCTGGGATAAAATACGACCGAAGTGACCAGAGCGCCTGTTTCCGTCCTCCAGGCCGGTTCTCATGGACCTCAACACCATCACCCACGTAGTCCGGCGGCCCTCCGAGCGGCCGGGCACGGACTGGCACGAGGGCGACGCCTGGCTCGCCGGGGGAACGTGGCTCTACTCCGCGGAGCAACCGGACCTGCGACGGCTGATCGACCTGACGGCGCTGCCCTGGGAACCGCTCGTCCCGACCGACGACGGTCTGGAGATCGGCGCCACCTGCACCATCCACGACCTGTACGCCTTCCGATGGCCACTGCGCTGGACCGCCGGGATCCTCGTCCGGGTGAGCTGCGAGGCATTCCTGTCCTCGTTCAAGGTCTGGAACGCGGCGACCGTCGGCGGCAACATCTGCACGTCCCTGCCCGCCGGGCCGATGATCACGCTGACCGTCGCGCTGGAGGCACGCTACGAACTCTGGGCGCCCGACGGCTCCGTGCGCTTCGTCGACGCCCTCGACTTCGTCACCGGCGACCACCGCAACGTGCTCGCCCCCGGGGAGATCCTGCGGCGGATCACCGTCCCGGAGCACGCGCTGCGCAAGCGCACCGCGCACCGCCGGTTCACCCTGACCCGGCTCGGCCGGTCGACGGTGTTCCTCGTCGGCACCCAACGACCGTGCGGGAACGACCTGTTGCTGACGATCACCGCCGGGACCACCCGGCCGCTGCGCATCGCCTTCGACTCCCTGCCCGACACCCGCGCGCTGCGGCAGCGCCTCGACGCCGTGCCGGCCGACGTCTGGTTCGCCGACCCCAACGGGACCCCCGACCACCGCCGGCACCTCACACGGCACTTCGCCGAGGAGATCTGCCGTGAACTCACGGCTGGGGACCTCGCATGAGCTACCTCGTCAACGGCAGGGAATTCGACCGGGAGCCGGCCCCCGGCCAGTGCCTGCGCACCTTCCTGCGCGAACTCGGCCACTTCGGCGTGAAGAAGGGCTGCGACGCGGGCGACTGCGGCGCCTGCACGGTGTGGCTCGACGGCGCGCCGGTGCACAGCTGCATCACCCCCGCGTTCCGCGCGGACGGCCGCGAGGTGACCACGATCGAGGGCCTGGGACGGCCCGGCGCCCCGCACCCCGTGCAGCGGCAGTTCGAGGACGCCCCCGGGTTCCAGTGCGGCTTCTGCACCGCCGGGATGATCATGACGTCGGCGACCTTCACCGAGGAGCAGAAGGCCGACCTGCCACGGGCCCTGAAGGGCAACCTCTGCCGCTGCACCGGCTACCGGGCGATCGAGGACGCCGTGAAGGGCGTCGGTGCCGTGGAGACGGCGGCACCGGGCAGGGCCGTCGGCACGAGTGTCGGCGCCCCCGCGGCCCGCGACGTGGTGACGGGGCACGCCGAGTTCACCATGGACACCCACGTCGACGGCATGCTGCACCTCAAGGTGCTCCACTCACCCCACGCGCACGCCCTGATCCGCTCGATCGACAAGAGCGCCGCCCTCGCGGTGCCCGGCGTGCACCGGGTCTACACCTGGCGGGACGTGCCCCGCCGGCGCTTCACCACGGCCATCCACACCGACCACCTGGTCGACCCGGACGACACCTACGTCCTCGACGACACGGTCCGCTTCGCGGGCCAGCGCGTCGCCGCGGTCCTCGCCGACACCGTCGGAGCGGCCGAGGAGGGCTGCCGGCGGCTCGCGGTGGAGTACGAGGTGCTGCCCGCGGTGTTCGAGCCCGAGGCGGCGATGGCCGACGGCGCACCCCAACTGCACGGCCCCGACGACCCGTTCGTCCGCGACCCCGTCCACAACATCCTCGTCGAGCTGCACACGCACATCGGGGACGTGGACGCGGGGTTCGCCGCCGCCGACGTGATCCACGAGGGCACCTATTTCTCCCCGCGGGTGCAGCACGCGCACCTGGAGACCCACGGCTCGATCGCCTGGGTGGAGGACGGTCGGCTGAACGTCCGCACCAGCTCGCAGTCGCCGTCGATCGCCAAGGTCAAACTGGAGTACCTGTTCGCGCTGCGCTCCGACCAGCTGAGGGTGTTCTGCGAGCGCGTCGGCGGCGGATTCGGCGGCAAGCAGGAGGTGATCACCGAGGACCTCGTCGCCCTCGCCACCCTGGACACCGGGCGGCCCACCTGCCTCGAGTTCACCCGCGAGGAGGAGTTCACCACGGCCTCGCCGAGGCACCCGATGAGTCTGACGGTCAGGCTCGGCGCGAAGGTTGACGGCACGCTCACCGCGTTCCAGGTGCGCAACGTGTCGAACACGGGCGCCTACGGCAACCACGGCGGCGAGACGCTGTACGCGGGCGGAGCCGCCGTCATGATCTACCGCTGCCCCAACAAGAAGTACGACGCGTACTCCGTCTACACGAACACGGTGCCCAGCGGGGCGCTGCGCGGCTACGGCATGACGCAGCCGGCGTTCGCCGTGGAGTCGGCGATGGACGAACTGGCCCGCGCCCTCCACCTCGACCCGCTGGAACTGCGCCGGCGCAACATCGTCCGGCCCGGCGACCCCCTGGTCGCCCTGCACGACGGTCCCGACGACGTGGTCTTCACCGAGGACGGGCTCGCCGAGTGCATCGACCTGGTGGGCGAGGCCCTGGCCCGTACGGCCGGCCAGGCGGCTCCCGGACCCGAGTGGTTCGTCGGCACCGGCGTGGCGAGTTCCCTGCACGAGACCGCGCCACCGACCGAGCACCTCTCCGAGGCATGGGTCACGCTGGGCGACGACCTGATCTACGAACTGGCCGTCGGAACGGTCGAGTTCGGGGAGGGCACCTCCACCGCCCATGTGCAGATAGCTGCCGGCCAGCTCGGCACGACGCCCTCGCGCATCCGGCTGGTGCAGTCCGACACCGACCGCACCGGGTTCGACACCGGGGCCTTCGCGAGCGCGGGCCTCTTCGTGGCGGGCAACGCGGTGCTGCGGGCGGCCGGCGCCGTGCGCGACCGCATCCTGGAGTTCGCCGCGGCGCACACGGGCGTCCACGTCGTGATGTGCGCGATGGACGACGACGGAGTCCTCTGCGGGGACCGGCGGGTGCCGCTCGCCGAACTCGTCGCGCTGGCCCGCGGGCGCGGGATCCGCTTCACCGCCGCACGCAAGGCGTACGGCTCGCCCCGGAGCGTCACCTCCAACACCCAGGGCTTCCGGGTCGCCGTGCACCGCGTGACGGGCGAGATCCGCGTCCTGTACAGCGTGCAGGCCGCGGACGCCGGGGTGATCATCAACCCGGCGCAGGTCAGGGGACAGATCGAGGGCGGTGTCGCCCAGGGGATCGGCTTCGCGTTGACCGAGAACCACCACGTCGACGACCACGGCGCCATGACCAACCCCAACCTGAGGAACTACCGCATCCCCACCTACGCCGACATCCCCCGTACCGACGTCCTCCTGGTGGACTCGGCGGACTCGGTGGGGCCCATGCGGGCCAAGGGGATGGCGGAGTGCTGCATCAACCCGGTGGCCCCCGCCCTGGCGAACGCGGTGCACGACGCCACGGGCGTCCGCTTCCGCGCGCTGCCGCTGACTCCTGAACGCGTGTACGGCCGACTCCCTGCGGAGCGGTCGGTGCCGGCGGGCCGAGCACCATGAACGCCGAGAAGACCCAGCGGAACATCGCCGCCGCGGCGACGGCGATCATCGGCCAGGCGGTCCTGCCCGGGATGGAGCGGGACTTCGAGTCGTGGCAGCAGGACCTCAACGCCGCGGCCGCCTACTACCCCGGCTTCCTGGGCGCCGAGGTCTCCCCGCCGACCCGGCTGCAGGCCGACTGGGTCGTCGTGTACCGGTTCGACTCGGTCGCCCACCTCCAGGCGTGGATCAACAGCGCGACCCGGCAGACGTACCTCGACGTCGGCTCCAAGTACTTCGCGGGCCCCGCCACCCAGCAGGTGGTCAGCAGCGGGACCCAGATGCTGGACCCGCTGGTCACCGTGGTGGTCACGCACCGCGTCCACCCCGACCAGGTCGGCGACTTCCTCGACTGGCAGCACCGCATGGTGGAGGAGGAGGGCAAGTTCGAGGGGTTCCGCGGCACCGAGCTCTTCCGCCCCATCGAGGGGCTCCAGGAGGAGTGGACCACGCTGTACCGCTACGACAGCGCCGAGCACCTCGACGCCTGGCTGACCTCGCCGCAGCGGCACCGGATCCTGGCCGAGGGCGCCAGGTTCAGCGACTTCCGGCTGCACACGATCGACAACTCGTTCGGAAGCTGGTTCGCCTTCGAGGGCAACGGCGCGCAGGCTCCGCCGCCGCCCTCCGAGACCAGGACGTCGCTCGCCGTGTGGGTCGGCCTGTACCCGACCGTCGTCCTGCTGACGCTGGCCCTGTCCCCGCTGCACCTGAAGCTCTGGATCGGGCTGCTCGTGGGCAACCTGCTGTCGAGCTTCCTCATGAGTTTCCTGACCATGCCGTTCTACGTGAACCCGCTGCTCGGGCGCTGGCTTCGGCCACCGCCGGACGAACCGGTCAGGGACAACCTCCGCGGCCTCGCCGTCGTCGTCGCGGCGATCGTCGTCTGGGCCGTCGTCTTCTACTTCGTCACCATCCGGTGGTGGACGCTGCCCTGACCGCACGGGCCGGCCTCACCAGGGGAACGGCCCACCGAACGGCCCTGCCCTCAGGGGACGGCCAGCTCGGCCCAGATCGTCTTCCCCGACGCGGTGTACCGGGTGCCCCAGCGCTGGGACACCTGGGCCACCAGGAACAGGCCGCGGCCCCCTTCGTCGTCCCGGCGGGCCCGTCGCAGGTGGGGCGCGGTGTGCGCGTTGTCCGAGACCTCGCACAGCAGACAGCGGTCCCTGATCAGCCGCAGCGTGACGGGCCCCGTGGCGTACCGGATGCCGTTGGTGACCAGTTCGCTCACCACGAGTTCGGCGGTGAACGCCAGCTCGGACATCCCCCAGCTCTCCAGTTGCCGCTCGGTGACCGTGCGGGCCCGCGCCACCATGGCCGGGTCCGGCGGCAGCTCCAGGTCCGCCACCCGGCCGGAGCCGAGCCGCCGGGTGCGTACCAGCAGCAGCGTGGCGTCGTCCGCCTGGGGCCCCGGCGGCAGCGCCGACAGCGCCCGGTCGCACAGCTCCTCCACCGGGCACCGCTGCCAGGACAGGACCTGGGCAAGGCGGTCGATCCCGCTGTCGATGTCGGTGCGCCGGTCCTCCACCACACCGTCGGTGAAGAGCGCCACCAGACTGCCGCTGGACAGGCTCAGCTCGACGTTCTCGTACGGCAGGCCGCCCAGCCCCAGCGGCGGCCCCGGCGCCAGCGCGGACAGCGCCACCGCGCCGTTGGCATCCGCCACGATGGGCGGCGGATGGCCCGCGCTCGCCCAGACGCACCGGCCGCTGACCGGGTCGTAGATCGCGTAGAGGCAGGTCACCCCGAGCGCCTCGTCGCTCAGCCCGTCATGCGGCTCGGTCTCCGAGTCCTGCGCGACCAGGTCGTCGAGGCGGGTGAGCAGCTCGGCCGGGTCGAGGTCGAGCAGTGCCAGGGTCCGTACGGTGGCGCGCAACCGGCCCATGGTGGCGGCCGCGTGGACGCCGTGGCCCACCACGTCACCGACGGTCAGGCCCACCCTGGCCCCGGACAGCGGGATCACGTCGAACCAGTCGCCCCCCACGCCCACCCGGCTGTCGGCGGGCAGGTAGCGGTACGCCACGTCCAGCGCGCTCAGCTCGGGCAGGTGCTGCGGCAGCAGGCTGCGCTGGAGCACCAGGGCCGCCGCGTGCTGGCTGGTGTAGCGGCGGGCGTTGTCGATGCCGACGGCCGCCCGCTCGGCCAGTTCCACGGCGAGCGTCTGCTCCTCGGCGCCGAAGGGGTCCGGATTGCTGTTGCGCCGGAACGTGGCGAGCCCCAGGACCGCGTCCCGGGCGAGCAGCGGGACGAACAGACTGTGGTCCGACGCGGCCGGCCCCGCCCCGTCCGGTGTCCCGGGCGGCGGGGCGTCGAGGACCGGGCGGCTGGAGGCCAGGCTCTGGGCCTGCGGTGACGCGGGCGGGTAGGAGACCGGGCTGGTCCGGAACTCCTCAGGGGTGCGGCCGTGCATCCGCAGCAGGCTGTGGCCCGGGGCGGAGCCCGTCGGTGGTTGCCGCCCCTCGATGACCGCCGGGGGCAGGTCCACCAGCACCTCGTCGGCCAGTTGCGGCACCGCCACGTCGGCCAGCTCCGCCGCGGTGCGCCGCACGTCCAGCGAGGCGCCGATCCGCTTGCCCGCCCGCACCAGCAACGACAGGCGTTCCTGGGCCCGGTAGCGATCCGTGATGTCCAGGGACTCCTCGAAGAGGCCCAGCGGTTCGCCCCGGGCGTCCAGCAGCCGGTGGTACGAGCAGGACCAGACGTGCTCGCGCACCGGGTCGGCGGGGGCGCGCCCGCGGTAGTGCATGCCGGTGATCGGCTCGCCCGTCGCCATCACGTGCTCGATGATCTGGTCCTCGTCCGGGGGGTGGTGGCGGGAGACGAACTCCCCCTCGGGGAAGAGGTCCCCGGCCGGGCGGCCGACATACTGGGCGATCCCGCCGAGCTCAAGATCGGTGGAGACGTTCCCCCACACGACGCGTGCCTCGGTGTCGAAGATGGTCAGTCCCACCGAGGACTCGGTCGCCAGCCCCTGGAGCATCGCGAGCTGCGCCTCCCAGCCGCGCTGCGCCTCCAGTTCGGCGGCGACCACCACCGTCGCCGCGGCGCCCCGGTGCGCCAGCGGGCTGAATGTCACGGCCGCGCGCAGGGCGCGCCCGTCCAGACAGCACAGGTCGAGGACGGTGCCGCGGGGCGCGCGCGCCCTGCACAGTCCGGACAGCCGCTGCCCGCGGGACGCCGCCACCAGGTGCTCGGCCGGCCGGCCGAGCACGTCGTCGGGGGTGTGCCCGAGCAGGCGCTGGGCCGAGGAGCTCCACCCGGATATCCGGCCGTCCGCGTCCAGTACCGCGGCGGCCGCTTTGGAGAGGTCCAGAGGACTGTGGAAATCGACGTTGGCCGCATTCGGAAAACGATCCATGACACCGCTTCCCTTCGTGCCCCCTCAGCATCCCGTGCCGCACGACGGACGACAACCGCACACACGATCACCCGCGCCGGCGCCGGTGCGACCGGTGCGGGGACCGGTGCGGGACGCACCCCGAGGCGTGCGCCGCCGCCACCGCGGGACCACCATGGAGGGACGGCCGGGAGGAGGATGAGGTATGGGCACGACGGACTCCTCCCGGACGGGCACAGACACGGGTGCAAGCAGAGGCTCGGGCACAGGTACGGCCGCGGGCACGGGTACGGGTACCGGCACAGGTACGGCCGCGGGCACGGGTACGGGCACAGGTACGGGCCGGGTGGCGGCGGGTGCCGCGCCGCCCAGCGGTCTGCTCGACCTGCTGAGCGTCGCCGCAGTGGTGCTGGACGCGGAGGGCCGCGTCGTCTTCTGGAGCCCCCAGGCCGAGGAGCTGTTCGGCTACACCTCGCAGGAGGCGCTGGGGGAGTACGCGGCCCGGCTGACCGTCCACGAGGAGCACCAGCACGAGGTCGTCCGGCTGTTCGCCGAGCTGCTGGAGTCCGGCGCCGACTGGGCCGGGGCCTTCCCGGTCCGGCGCAAGGACGGCAGCACGCGGCTGGTGGAGTTCCGCAACATGCGGTTGCTGGACGACCTGGGCGACACCTACGTCCTCGGGCTCGCCGCCGACCAGGCCACGGTGGAACAGGTCGAGCGGGACGCCGCGCTGGCCATGCGCCTGGTGTCCCAGTCCCCGGTCGGGCTGGCCATCCTCGACCCGGAGCTGCGCTACGTGGCCATGAACCCGGCCCTGGAACGCATCACCGGGCAGCCGGCGGCCGACCGCATCGGCCGGTCGGCGGGCGAGGTGCTGACCTTCCTGGACACGGACCCCGAGGCACGGCTGCGCCGCGTCCTGGAGACGGGCGAGTCGGTCGTGGACCGGGACATCGTCTGCCGTCCGCCCGCCGACCCGGACCACGAGCACGCCTGGTCCGTCTCTTACTACCGGCTGGACGACCCCAGCGGGCGGGTGCTGGGCATGGCCTACTCCGTCATCGACGTCACGGAGCGCTACCAGGCCGCCACCGAGGCCGCGCGGGCCCGGCAGCGGCTCGACCTGATCGCCGCCGCCTCGGCCCGGGTCGGGACCACCCTCGACCTGGAGACCACGGCACGCGAGCTGGCCGACGTCGTCGTGCCGGTCCTGGCCGACGAGGCCGCCGTCGTCGTCCTCGACAGCGCCCCGCACGGCCACGGCGCGCCGCCGGCCGGTTCCCCGGTGTTCCGGGCCCTCGCCGTCCGGGGGGTCCAGCGCACCGGGCCGACCGGGGCGACCCCGGCGGCCGGTCCGTCCCGAGGATTCGACGGCCCGGGCGACGACCGCCTGATCGCCCACTGCGTGGGCACCCGCCGGCCGGTGCTCGTGTCCCGCACCGCCCGCCGGGAGCCGGGCGCCGCAGCAGGGCACGCCGAGTCCGCCGCCCTCCTCGCGGCGGCGGGCGTGCACTCCTACCTGGCGGTGCCGCTCGTGGCCCGCGGCGAGGTGCTCGGCGCCCTCGACCTCAGACGCACCGGGAACCCCGTGCCCTTCAGCGACGACGACGCGTTCCTCGCCGCCGAACTGGCCGCCCGCGCCGCCGTGTGCATCGACAACGCCCGCGGCTACCAGACCCAGCGCCACGCCGCCCTGACCCTCCAGCGGAGCCTGCTCCCGGAGCCGCCCGCGCGCCTGCCGGGGCTCGGCGTCGGATGCCGCTACCAGCCCGCGGGCGCCACCAGCGAGGTCGGCGGCGACTGGTTCGACGCCATCCCCCTCCAGGGGGACAAGACCGCCCTGGTGGTCGGGGACGTCATGGGCAGCGGCATCAACGCCGCCGCCGCCATGGGCCAACTCCGTACCGCGGCACGGGCGTTCGCGGAACTCGACCTCGCGCCGGACGAGGCCCTGCGCCACCTCGACCACCTCACTCAGGGCATCGAGCAGTCCATCACCACCTGCATCTACTGCGTGTACGACCCGCACCGCGGCGAGTGCCGGATCTGCCTCGCCGGCCATCTGCCCCCGGTGCTGATGCGCGCGGGTCACGCCGCGCACCTCCTCGACCTGCCCACCGGGGCGCCGCTGGGCGTCGGCGGAGTCCCCTTCGAGGCGGCCACCGTCGCCTTCCGGCCCGGCGACCAACTGGTCCTCTACACCGACGGCCTGGTGGAGACCCGGAGCGAACCGATCGACGCCCGCCTCCACACCCTTCTCGACGCCCTCACCACGACCCGGGGCCACGATCCCGAGCACACCTGCGACCGCATCCTGGAGATCCTGCGGCCCCCCGGCGGCGAGGACGACGTCGCCCTGCTCATCGCCCGCGCCCTGCCCTGAACGGGCCGGGGCCCTGAGCCGGCCGAGGCCCCGAACGCCGTCGGCGGCAAGGCCGTTGTCAGTGCCGCCGTCTAGATTCACCGCATGACCGAGTCCGCCCACCTGGCCGCGGTCCAGGAGTCGTACGACACCGTCGCCGCCGCCTACGCCGCACACGTCAAGCCCCCCTCGGAGCTCGACCCGTTGTCGCGGGCCATGCTGTCCGCGTTCGCCGAGGTGGTGACGGCCGCCGACCTGGGGCCGGTGGCGGACCTGGGCTGCGGCCCCGGCAAGGTGACGGCGCATCTGGCCGCACTCGGCGTCCCGGCGCTGGGCCTGGACCTGTCGCCGAAGATGGCCGAACTGGCCCGACGGGCCTTCCCCGAACTGCGGTTCGTCGTGGGCTCCATGACCGCGCTGCCCTTCGGGGACGGCGAACTGGGCGGCATCCTCGCCCACTACTCGACCCACCACACGCCCCCCGAACTGCTCCCCGCCGTCTTCGCCGAGTTCCACCGGACCCTGGCGCCCGGCGGACCGTTCATGGTCGTCGGCCACGCCGGAAACGGCGAGCACACGCGCCCGTCCCACGCCTACGGCGGCCACCCCGTGTCCTACACCTCCTACCGGCTGCCTCCGGACCGGATCGCCGAACTCCTGGGCCGGGCGGGCCTCGTCGTCACCGCCCGGCTGGTCCAGGAACCCGGCGAGGGGATGAAGGGGCCGGTCGCCGGCTTCACGGGCACGGCCGGCTGAAGCGAGATCATCCGTGACCGAACACAAGACCGAGAGCCGCTATGATCTCCGCGGCAAGGCTGTAGCGCAGAGGTCGTCGCGCCCACGCATCAAGCTGGAGGACGTCGGTTCGAATCCGACCAGTCTTGCCGCCCTTGTCGTGGAGGAAAGTCGATTGGCGTCGGTTCGTCCTGGGCGGGCGGAGGGCGGTGCCGCCCTCGGCGGGCCGGGCACCGGCGATGGACCGGTGGAGTGGTGATGACGCAGCCGACACCCGTACGCTGCCCCGCGATCGAGCACCCGGACATCCCGATCAGCGACCCCGCCGCGCTCGAACCGCTGCTCACCCGGCTGCGGTCCGCGCGGCCGGTCGAGACCGACGAGGCCTTCCCGCTCGGCACGGTGCGCGCGGACGGCCGGATCGACCTGTGCAAGCAGGGCCTCGGAGCGGCCGGCGCCGCCCGGCTGATGCCCGTCGCCACCGCCTCGGCGCACGCCGCGCACGTCCTGCTCGGCACCAACGCCATCGGCGACGACGGGGCCCGCACGGTCGCCGGCGCACTCACCGGCGCCGCCGCCCACCGTCTGCGCACGCTCTACCTGGGCTGCAACCGCATCGGCCCCGAGGGCGCCACCGCCCTCGCCGACGCGCTGGTGACGGACGGCACCGTCCGCGCGCTGTGGCTCAAGCGCAACCCGGTCGGCGACGAAGGCGCCCGCGCGCTCGCCGGGATGCTCCGCCGCAACACCACCCTGCGCACCCTCGACCTCGTCAACACCGGTCTGACCATCCGAGGTCTGCGCGCCCTGTACGACGCCCTCACCGGCCGGCCCGCACCGGTGGAACGCCTCTTCCTCGGCGGCAACGGCCTGACCGCCGAGGCCGCCCCGCTGCTCGCGGCACTGGTCCGGGACGCGGGCGTGCGCGAGCTGTACCTGCCCGCCAACCACCTCGGGGACGAGGGCGCGGCGGTCCTCGCCGCCGCCGCCGACCCCACCGCCCCGCTCCGCCTCGGCCTCGGCGGCAACGGCATCGGCCCCGCCGGCGCCCGCGCCCTCGCCGGCTCGCTCGCCGGCATCGAGGCCCTCGACCTGGGCCGGCCGCCCTCCGAACGCAGCCTCGGCGCCCCGGCCAACACCACCGGCGACGAAGGCGCCCACGCGCTGGCCGCCGCCCTGCCGGGCAGCCCGCTGCGCCGCCTTGAGCTGAGCCACACCGGCCTCACCGGCCGGGGCGCCAAGACACTGCTGGCGGCGGTGCCCGACGGCACCCCGCTGGAGTACGTCGGTCTCGGCCCGGGCCTGCCCCGCCGGGTGAAGCGGTCCTTCACCGAACGGCTGCGGCCCGCCGGCCGGGCGCACCCCGACCTGCGCGCGATAGGGAGTGTCTACCGTTGAGCACCCGTGCCCACGTCCCCCCGCTGTCCCCGGAGGAGGCGGCGTGCCGGCGCCGGATCCGGCGCTACGCGGTGCCCCGCTGGATGATCGAGCGCGCCACCGCACACCGGCTGGCCGGTGACTGGCGGGGCGCCTGCGCGGCGGCGAACGTGCACATCGCCCTCGACCTCGCCGAGGTGGCCGAACACTGCGGCGACGATGTCGCCGAGGCGCTGGCGGACGACCTGCGCCACCTCGCACCCGACCTGCTGCGCTGGCACCTGCCGCGGCTGCTCGGCGGACGCACGACACTCGCCACGAACACGACGGTCGTCCTCGCCCGTTACCGCCCCACGGCACCGGACGAGCGCCCCGGCACCACGCCCTACCTGTACTGCACCACCCCGCCGATGACCGAGGGACCGCAGCGCGTCGTCCTGCGGTTCGGCACCCTCCGGGGCGAGCGCGGCCCGGGCGTCTTCGGGCGGAACACCGAGGACTGGCGCCACGCACGGCACCTGTGGGACACACGGCACACCGGCGAGCTGGCCGAGCGGTGCGGCGGCGGCGCCGGACGGCCCCCGTTCTTCCACGCCGACGCCACCCCCCGGGCCGCGCACGAACTCCCGGCGGCCGACCCCGGCGACGGCGACCCGGCGGCGCGCGCCGAGTGGACCACCCTGCTGCACGAGAACGGTGACACGGCGGGCGCGTTCGCCGCCGCCGGCATCGAGGTGGACCCGACACCCCCGCAGCGGAAGGGCTGGTACCGGGCAGGGCCGGACGATCTGCTGCCCCGGATGGCGCTCGACCACAGCCGGCTGGAGTCCGAGGTCCGCCGGCTCACGGCCGTGGGCGCGGGCCGGCGCTTCCTGATCGCCACGCCGCACTGGCGTACCCACGTCCTGCTGGAGCCCACGGACACCGGCACCCTGCGGCTACGCGCCGTCGACCAGGACGAGGTCCAGGACGAGCCCTTCCTCGCCGAGGCCCTCTGGCGCAGGCTCCCCGACCTCGACCTGCTGCGCGTCGGCGGCGTCACCGCCGGGGCGCTGCATCCCCTCGTCCGCGAGGCCCTGTTCCCCGCCCTGCGGGCACCGAAAGACCGGAGCGGTCCGCCCGCGCCGACGGCTCCGGCCCCCGTGCGGGTCCGGTGCCGGGGCGCATGGCACGAGGTGGCCTTCCGGCCCGGCGGCCTGCTGAGCATGCCGCACACCGACGAGGAACAGCAGCGCGAGCGCGCCCTGCGCGCCTTCGGCGGCGCCGTCGCCGGATGCTTCGCCGTGGAGCAGACGTGGACCTCCGGAGCCGGCCGCCTGCCGAGGGCGCTGCGGGCCCAGCGCCAGGAGCTGTTCCTGCGCGCGCAGCACGGTGACACACCCGGCGTGCTGGAACTCCTGGACGCGGGCGTCGACCCGCGCGTGCGGGACGCCGCCGGGCGCACCCTGCTGCACGTGCTGAACCAGCTCGACCACGAGGCGCTGCTGCCCAGACTGCTGGCCGCGGGACTCGACCTGGAGGCCCGCGACCAGCGGGAGCGCACCCCGCTGTTCGTCGCGGTCAACGACCTCGGTTCGACGGCACTGGTGAAGGCGCTCGTCGCCGCCGGCGCGCGGCTCGACGTCACCGACGCCTCCGAGCTGTCGCTCGCCCAGCTCGTCCGCCGCTACCAGCGGCCCGACCTGGCCTTCCTCCGCGAACGCGTCCAGCGCGAACATCCGGACGTCGGCGCCGACTGGTGGGACGAATGGATGGAGGAGCAGGAGGAGTACCGGACGGACGACGCCGACGCGGCGGACGGCCGCGACGACAAGGAGGAGCTGCCGTTCTGAGCACCGACCGTACCGCCCCGACCGTCGCCCCCGGACCGCTGGCGGCCGCGGACGAACTCAACCGCAGGCTGCGCACCCGGCGCACCGAACCGGCCGCCAACCCGCAACTGGAGGCGCTGGCACTCGCGGTGACGGCCAATCAGCCGGTCCTGCTGTGGGGCGAGCCCGGCATCGGCAAGTCGGCGGCACTGGAGCAGCTCGCCGCCGGGCTCGGCCTGCCGCTGGAGACCGTCATCGCCAGCGTGCACGAGCCCTCCGACTTCGCCGGACTGCCCGTCGTGGGCGACGACCCGGCCGTCACCGGCGTACCCATGGCCCCGCCGGACTGGGCGGTCCGCCTCGCCCGGGCCGGAACGGGCCTGCTCTTCTTCGACGAACTCTCCTCCGCCCCGCCGGCCGTGCAGGCGGCGCTGCTGCGGGTGGTGCTGGAACGCCGGGTCGGCAGCCTGGTCCTGCCGGAGCCGGTGCGCATCGTCGCCGCCGCCAACCCGCCGTCCAGCGCGGCGGACGGCTGGCACCTCAGCCCGCCGCTCGCCAACCGGTTCGTCCACCTCGACTGGACCCACGACCCCCGGACCGTCGCCCGCGGCATGGCCGGCACCTGGCCCGAGGCGGCCGTGCCGGTCGTCGACCCGGGCAGGGTGCCCGGCGCGGTCGCCCGCGCCCGGGGCGCGGTCTCCGGCTTCCTCACCGCCCGGCCCGGCCTGGTCCACCACATCCCCGGCGACGCCGAGAGCCGGGGCCGGTCCTGGCCGTCCCCGCGGACCTGGGAGATGGCGCTCACCCTGCTCGCCGCCGGTTACGCGGCCGGGGCCGGCCGCGAGGCGCTGGCCGCCGCGCTCACCGGCGCCGTCGGCGACGGCGCGGGCCTCGAGCTGCTGTCCTACCTCGAACACCTCGACCTGCCCGACCCCGACCGGGTCCTCGCCGACCCGGACGCCTTCGCGCTGCCCGAACGCGGCGACCGGCAGCTCGCGTTCCTCATCGCGGTGGTCGCCGCGATCCAGAGCGACCTCACCCGGCCCCGCTGGGAGGCCGGCTGGGCGGTCCTGGCCAAGGCCGTGGACGCGGGTGTACCGGACGTGGCCGCCCGGGCCGCCACCGACCTCGCGGCGATGCGCCGGCTCGACTGGCCCGTACCGCCCGGCATCGACGGGTTCCTCGACCTGCTCCAGATGTCCGGGGCGCTGCCCGGCGCCGGCCGCTGAGGCGCCGGGGATGACGGAGGACGCCCGCCGCGCCCTGGACACGACCAAACTGCTCGCCGCCCGCTACCGGGCCGCGACCGACCGGCCGTACCTGGCCTCGGCGCTGTACGCGCTGACCGTCGTCGCGAGCACGGAGGTCCCGACGATGGGTGTGGACCGGCACTGGCGCTGCTACGTGTCGCCCGCCTTCGTCGACGCGACCCCGGTGCCGGAGCTGGCGGGCGTGTGGACGCACGAGGCGGCACACCTGCTGCGCGACCACCACGGCCGGGCCGACCGGCTCCCGGCCGCCGCCCAGCGCGACCCGCACCGCGTCAACGTCGCACAGGACTGCGAGATCAACGACGACCTCCTCGCCGACGGCCTGCGCCTGCCCGAGGGGCGGATGGAGCCCCGCCTCTTCGGCCTCCCCGCGGGCGGCCTGTTCGAGGCGTACCTTGACCTGCTGCCGCCGCACGTCCGCACGCCGGACTGCGGCTCGGGCGCCCACGGCACCCCCGTGCCCTGGGAGCTCCCCGGGTCCGCAGGTCCCGCACGGCTGGGCGACGTGGAGGCCGAGGCCCTGCGCCGGCGGACCGCCGAGGCGATGCGCGCCCACCGGCGCGCCCGCGGCTCGCTGCCCGCGGGCTGGCAGCGCTGGGCCGACCAGGTCCTGGAGCCCACCATCGACTGGCGGCGGGCGCTGACCGGCGCGGTCCGGGAGGCCGCCGCGTGGGCCGGCGGAGCCGTCGACTACACCTACCGCCGCCCCTCGCGCCGCACCCCGGCGCTGCGCGGTGTCGTCCTGCCGAGCCTGCGCCGCCCGTTGCCCCGGGTCGCCGTCGTCGTCGACACCTCCGGTTCCATGGGCGACGCGGAACTCGCCGCCGCGCTCGCGGAGGTCACCGGCGTCCTGCGGGAGGTGGGCATCCGGGGCAACCGGGTGACCGTGCTCGCCTGCGACGCCGACGTGCACGCGGTGTCCCGGGTGACGTCCGCCGAGCAGATCACCCTGGGCGGCGGTGGCGGCACGGACATGCGCGTCGGCATCGAGGCGGCGCTCACGGCCCGGGAGCGCCCGAGCGTCGTCGTCGTCCTCACCGACGGACACACCCCCTGGCCCGACGAGCGGCCGCCCTGCCGTGTCATCGCCGCTCTGATCGGCCCCGGCGCGCCCCAGCCGCCGGGCTGGGTGGAGACCGTGCGCGTTCCCGCCTGACCGACCCGCCGTACGCCGCGGTACGCCGCCGCACGTCCCCGCCGGGCCGCAGTGCGCCGCCACTCGCCCCCGCCACGCCGCGGTACGCCGCCGTACGGAATCCGGGTCGGCCCTCCCGTGGCCGCCGACGCCCCCGTGCCGCATGGTGGATGGGGGGTGCTGACCTGCGGGAAAAGCGTTTCACCTGATCCGCGCGGTGAGCGGGTACACCGGCTGGGGCGGGGCAGGTGGAAGGAGCGAGTGCGATGAGGCGAACGGAGCAGCGCCCGGGGCCGGCGGAGCTTCCGCAGGCCGGCCCGGTCGAGCCGAGCGGGCTGATGGACCTGCTGGGCGTCGCCGCGGTGCTGCTGGAGGCGGACGGCCGGGTCGACATGTGGAGCCCGCAGGCCGAGGAACTGTTCGGCTACACCCGCGGCGAGGCGGTCGGGCAGTACGCGGCCCCGCTGCTCCTGCACCCCGAACACCAGGACGCGGCGATCACGCTGTTCGCCGAGGTGATGGCGACCGGACGCGGCTGGGCGGGGGCGTTCCCCGTCCGGCACAAGGACGGCGGCACCCGGATGGTCGAATTCCGCAACATGCGCCTCACGGACAACCAGGGCGACCACTACGCCCTGGGCCTGGCCACCGACCGGACCACCCTGCGCCAGGTGGAGCGCAACCTGGCCCTGTCCACCCGGCTGGTCACCCAGGCGCCGATCGGGCTGGCCGTCCTCGACCCCGACCTGAGGTACCTGGCGATCAACCCGGCGCTCGCGGCCATGCACGGCGTCCCCGAGGACGAGCACATCGGCCGCGGCTTCCGCGAGATCCTGCCCGGCACACCGTTCCTCGGCGCGGAGACCGTGATGCGCCAGGTCCTGGTCTCGGGCCTGCCGGTGGTCGACCAGCAGGTGGTGGGGCGCACCGCCGCCGACCCGGACCAGGACCACGCGTGGGCGGCGTCGTTCTACCGGCTGGAGGACCACCACGGCAGCGTCCTGGGCCTCGCCACCGTGGTGGTCGACGTCACCGACCGCTACCGGGCGGCCGTGAAGGCCGACCAGGCCCAGCAGCGCCTGCGCCTGATCGCCAAGGGCTCGGCACGGATCGGCACCACCCTGGAGGTGGGGCGCACCGCCCGGGAACTCGCCGACGTCGTGGTGCCCGACCTGGCCGACATGGTCGCCGTGGACCTCCTGGACTCCGTCCTGCAGACGGGCCGCGGGGACGTCGGCGAGGGTCCGGCGCTCTTCCGCGCCCTGGCGGTGAAGACCGCCTACCCCACCGACGCCACCGAGGCGATCGTCCCGCCCGGCAGCCTCACCACCTACCACGCCGACCACCCGGCGGCCTACTGCATCCGCACCGGCCGCCCCCAGCTGATCACCCATCTGGAGCGGCGCGACATCCCCCGGATCGCCACCGACCCCGACGCCGCCCGCCTGCTCGCCAAGGCCGGGGTGCACACCGACATGGCGGTTCCGCTCATCGCCCGCGGCCAGGTCATCGGCGTCATGGGCCTGGCCCGCGCCCGCAATCCGCTGCCGTTCGACGAGGACGACCTCACCCTCGCCTGCGAGCTCGCCTCGTCCGCCGCGCTGAGTATCGACAACGCCGTACTGCACCAGCACATCCGCAGCGCCGCCGAGACCCTCCAGCGCAGCCTGCTGCCGCAGCTCACGCCGCACCACCCCGGCCTGGAGGTCGCCGCCCGCTACCTGCCGGCGCAGGCCTTCAGCGAGGTCGGCGGCGACTGGTACGACGTCATCCCGCTCGACGGCGGCCGGACCGTTCTGACGGTGGGCGACGTCATGGGCAGCGGCATCCCGGCCGCGACCACCATGGGCCGGCTGCGCACCGCCACGTCCACCCTGGCCGACCTGGACCTGGACCCCGCCCAGATCCTCACCCACCTCGACAAGATCACCCACGGTCTCGACCCGTACATCGCCACCTGCGTCTACGCCGTCTACGACCCGGACCACCGCCGCATCCAGGTGGCCTCCGCCGGGCACCTGCCTCCGGTGCTGGTGCGTGCGGGCCAGCCGCCCGAACTCCTCGACCTGCCCACCGGCACCCCGCTCGGCGTCGGCGGCGTGCCCTTCGAGACCACGACGCTCGACCTGCGACCGGGCGACCATCTCGTCCTGTACACCGACGGACTGGTCGAGACCCGCCACGACCCCATCGACGAACGGCTGGCCGACCTGCTGCGCCTGCTGTCACCGCCGTACTCCTCCGTGGAGGAGACCTGCGACCGGCTCCTGCGCCAGCTCCGCGACCCCGCCGGACACGACGACGTCGCGCTCCTCGTCGCCCGCGCGCTGCCGCTGGGCGACGGCGGTGGCCGCCCGGCCGGGGGCGCGACCGGCACCTGAGCGTGCGCAGGGGGCGCGGGGACCGTGACGCAGCGGGACGGCCCCCGGCGTGCGGGGGCCGTCCCGGGCGGTCAGCGGGTGGCGAGGAGCCGCAGGGTGTCGATCACCCGGTTGGAGAAGCCCCACTCGTTGTCGTACCAGGCGACCACCTTGACGTGGCGGCCTTCGACGCGGGTGAGCGCCGAGTCGAAGATCGAGGAGGCCGGGTTGCCGACGATGTCCGCCGACACCAGCGGGTCCTCCGAGTACTCCAGGACCCCGGCGAGCGGCCCCTCGGCCGCCGCGCGGTACGCCGCCAGGACGTCCTCGCGGGTCACGTCGCGCGCGACGGTCGTGTTCAGCTCGACGATGGAGCCCACGGGGACCGGCACCCGGATCGAGTCGCCCGACAGCTTGCCGTCGAGGTTCGGCAGCACCAGGCCGATCGCCTTCGCGGCGCCCGTGCTGGTGGGCACGATGTTGACCGCGGCGGCGCGGGCCCGGCGGGCGTCGCGGTGCGGGCCGTCCTGGAGGTTCTGCTCCTGGGTGTAGGCGTGCACCGTCGTCATGAACCCGTGCTCGATACCGGCGAGTTCGTCGAGCACGGCGGCCAGCGGCGCGAGCGCGTTGGTGGTGCAGGAGGCGTTCGAGACGACCGTGTGCCGGTCCGGGTCGTAGGCGTCGGTGTTGACCCCGAACGCGAGGGTGACGTCGGCGCCGTCCGACGGCGCGCTGACGAGCACCTTCTTCGCGCCCGCGTCGAGGTGGGCGCGGGCGGCCTCGGCCGAGGTGAAGCGGCCGGTCGCCTCCAGCGCGATGTCCACGCCGAGTTCGGCCCAGGGCAGCTTGCCCGGCTCACGCTCGGCGAGCACCTTGATGCGACGGCCGTCCACGACGAGGGTGTCCCCGTCGACGGTCACCGGGCGGCCGAGCCGGCCGGCCGTCGTGTCGTAGGCGAGGAGCCGCGCGAGGGTGGCGGGTTCCGTGAGGTCGTTCACGGCCACGACCTCGAGGTCGCTGTCGCGTTCGAGCAGGGCGCGCAGCACATTGCGTCCGATGCGGCCGAATCCGTTGATGGCGATACGCGTCATGAATGGTGTCCCTTCGGTTCGCCACCAGGGTCGCGCGCGGCGCCCCGGACGGGACAGCGGCGCGATCGCCATGGTTCGAAAGGATCGCGCCAGCCGCCGGCTACTCGCCCTGGGCGAAGGTGCGCCGGTACTCGCTCGGGGTGGTGCCGAGGATGCGCTGGAAGTGCAGCCGCAGGTTCGCGCCGGTGCCCAGACCGACGTCGGCGGCGATCTGCTCGACGCTGCGCTCCGAACGCTCCAGCAGCTCCCGGGCCATGTCGATGCGGGCGCGCATGACCCACTGCATGGGCGTGTACCCGGTGTCCTCGGCGAACCGCCGGGAGAACGTGCGCGCCGACACCCCGGCGTGCCGGGCCAGCGCGTCGAGACCGAGCGGCTCGCCGAGCCGGTGCAGCGCCCACTCGCGGGTGGCGGCGAACCGCTCGCCGAGCGGCTCGGGCACGCTGCGCGGTACGTACTGGGCCTGGCCGCCGCTGCGGTACGGGGCCGCGACCAGGCGCCGGGCCGCGTGGTTCGAGGCGGCGACGCCGAGGTCGCCGCGCAGGATGTGCAGGCACAGGTCGATGCCCGACGCGGCGCCCGCCGACGTCAGCACGCTGCCCTCGTCGACGAACAACACGTTCTCGTCGACCCGGACGAGCGGGTGCTTCGCCGCGAGCGCCCGCGCGTAGTGCCAGTGGGTGGTGGCGCGCCGGCCGTCGAGCAGGCCGGTGGCCGCGAGCGCGAAGGCGCCGGTGGAGATGGCGGCGAGCCGTGCGCCCCGGCGGTGGGCGGCGATCAGCGCGTCCACGACGGGGGGCGGCGGGTCCTCGCGGTCCGGGAACCGGTAGCCGGGGATGAAGACGATGTCCGCCCACGCCAGCGCGTCCAGGCCGTGCGCCGCGTGGTACGACAGCCCGTCACCCCCGGTCACGAGGCCGGGGGCGGCACCGCAGACCCGCACCTCGTACGGCATGCTGGCGCGGGTCGTGAAGACCTGCGCCGGGATGCCGACGTCGAGCGGCTTGGCCCCTTCGAGCACGAGAACGGCGACGCGGCGCAGGCGGGACTCAGGCACGGTGATCAGCGTACGCGCCGGCGGGTACGGGCCCCGACGCGTGCCGGGCGTCAGGCGTTCGGGTCGAACGGGATGCCGGACGGCATGGAGTGCGCCAGGGCGTAGGCGAAGTCGCCGTCCTTGATCTTGATGGTGGCCGCGCCGAAGTTCGCGCTCAGCAGCTTGTCGCGGTAACCGGCCGGGTAGCCGTTCCAGCCGACCAGGCGGGGGTGGAACCAGCCGCCGGTCGCGTTCTCCGGGGGCTCGTCGTGGCTGCTCGCGAAGCGGAAGCAGTGGGTGGACACCCCGTCCTTGTGGTAGACGACCTTCGGGTGGGTGCCGTCGAAGCGGACCGAGGAGCGGGCGGCCACCTGGTAGCCGCTGTGCTGGGACACCGACACGTACTGGACCGCGTCGTCGTGGACCCACACCACGACGTGCTCCCAGTCATGGGTGTGGCCGATGGCCGCGGGACCGAGCGTCGCCTGGTCCTTCTCGAAGTAGCTGGCGTACATCACCGCGCACCAGTCGTGGTCGCACTTCTCGCGCGCGTAGGTGTTGGCGTTGGCGAGCTGGGCGTAGTCGTGGCAGTGGCCGTTGACGTCACCGCCCAGCTTCAGACCGGGGTTGAGGGTGCCGTCGGCCCCGATGGCCGCGGTCGCGTAGCAGCCGTCGCCGTCGTAGTCGTAGGCGGGGGAGAAGGTCTGCTCCAGCCCGTCGGCGTTCTGCGGCAGCGGCTGGAGGACGTTCGCGTGGGCGCTCGCCGGAACCGCGACGACGAGCGTCAGCGCCCCGAGCGCACCGAGGAGGGCATGGACCAGGGACGACGGACGGCGCATGGGGGCTCCTTGTCGGGCGGCGAGCTGGAACCTAGAAGGTCTGCACCAACCGCGTCAAGTAACCCTGTCATGAGGGGAGTTGACGGCACGTCGCTCACCGCCGGCAGAAGAGGACCGGGCCGTGGCACACCATCCGTGCGATGATCGCGAAAACCCTGCGGGCCGGACCCGCGCCGACGGAGAGGACAGCGCCATGGCGGCCGAGGCGTCACCGGGCACCGCCGGCCCGGACCACGCGCGCATCCCCGGCACCCCGGCCGGGGGCACGGTCGTCGTCCTCAACGGCACGTCCAGTTCCGGCAAGTCCAGCATCGCCCGGGCCCTGCTCGACCTGCTGGACGGCACCTGGTTCCACCTGCCCGTCGACGCCTTCCACGCGATGCGCTGCGACCGGCCCATCAGCGCCGAGGACCTCCAGCCGGAGATCGACCGCACCGTGAAGGGCTTCAACCGCGCCGTCGCCGGGATGGCTCAGGCCGGCAACAACGTCGTCGTGGACAACCCGCTGAGCCGCCGCTGGCGGCTGCTCGACCTCCTCGGGCTGCTCGTGCCCGAGGACACCGTCCTGGTCGGTGTCCGCTGCCCGCTGCCCGAGCTGGAGCGTCGTGAACGCGAGCGCGGTGACCGGCAGCCGGGTCTGGCGGCGATGCAGTACGCGGTCGTGCATGCGCACGGTCCGCACGACCTCGACGTGGACACCGCCCTGCTGTCCCCCGAGGAGTGCGCCCTGCGCGTCCGCGACCTCCTCGCGGACCGCCCGCGCCCCACCGCCTTCGAACGGCTTCGGGCGACCTTGCCGGCCCCGGCCTGACCGGCGGCCCGGCTTTCTGGTCGCGACGGCCTTGCTCACCGTGACCGGCGCTGCCCGCACCGGTAGGGGCCGTTCGGCCGTCCCGGGACGGTGTGTGCGGTGGGCACCGTCCCTCCGCCGGATCCCCACGCATGCCCCCCTCCCCCCTGGGTACGCGACGCGGAAGCACGCCCGGGTGTGTTCTGCCTGTGCGTGACCGTACGACCACCGCTACCTGGGGACCTGCCATGGAGACACCCGCACACGACGACCTTCCGACGCCGGCCCAGCAGGCGCTCGACGCGCTGGCCGTGAACGCCGAGGACCAGGCCGCCCTGGACACCCTCGCGCACAGCGACGTCCTCGTCCCGGTGCCGGACGACGCGCTGGACGGGGACGGCGCCGAACCCACCACCGTCGCCCTGCCCGTCCTGGAACAGAGCGACGGCGACCAGGTCGTCCCCGTGTTCACCTCCGAGGGGACGATGGCCGACCTGCTGCCGTTCGTCTCCCGCTACCGCCTGATCCCGCTCGGCGCCCTCGCCTCCCAGTGGCCGGCCGACGACCTCTCGCTGGCCATCGACGGCAGCTCCGAGCACGGCCTGACGCTGACCTCCCAGGGGGTGCGCACCCTGCTGGCGAGGTGAGCCGCCGCCTGCCGCGCGCAGGCGTCAGAATGCCCCCATGGAATGGATCTCCGGGGTGACCGGCGGACTCGGCGCAGTCGTCCTCGTCCTGGTGTTCGGCAGTGTCCTGCGCACCCTGGTGGTGCCCAGGGGCCTCTATTCCGTGCTGGTCTTCCGGCTGTGGTGGCTGCTGCGCAGGGTCCTGCGGCTCACCGCCCCGCGCGGCGGGTACGACGCGATCGACCGCGTGCAGACCTGGCTCGCCCCGCTGATGCTGATCGGCATGCTCGGCACCTGGCTCGGCGGGGCGCTGCTCGGATACGGCCTCCTGCTCTACGCGCTGTCCCCGCTCTCCTGGGCGACCGCGTTCCGCGAGGCCGGATCCAGCCTGTTCACGCTCGGCTTCGCCGGCGGGGCCCGGCTGAAGCTGTCCGTGCTCGACTTCGTCGCCGCGGCCACCGGACCTGTGCTGATCGCCCTCCAGATCGCCTACCTGCCCACCCTGTACGGCGCCTACAACCGCCGCGAACTTGAGGTCACCCTGCTCCAGGCGCGGGCCGGCGAACCCGCCTGGGGGCCGGAGATCCTCGCCCGGCAGTGGCTGGTCGACACCGAGACCGCGCTGCCCCAGCTGTACCGCGACTGGGAACGCCTGGCCTCGGACATGGGCGAGAGCCACTCCACCTACCCGATCCTGCTGACCTTCCGCTCCCCGCGCCCGCACCGCAGCTGGCTGGTCGGTCTAGTCGCCGTCATGGACGCGGCCGCGCTCCAGCTCGCGCTGGACCCGCGCCAGGCACCGCCGGAGGCGCGCCTGGTGCTGCGCGCCGGGTTCAGCGCCCTGCGCGACATTGCCCGCGCGCTGCGCATCCCCTTCGAGGCCGACCCCTCTCCCGGCAGCCCGATCCTGCTGACCTTCGCCGAGTTCGACGAGGCGGTGGCCATGATGACCGAGGCCGGCTTCCGTGCGGAACGCGGCACGCGGGAGGCATGGCCGCACTTCCGGGGCTGGCGGGTCAACTACGAGGCGGTCGCCTACGAGCTGTGCCGTCGCTGCGACGCCGTGCCCGCGCTGTGGACCGGCCCCCGCGACTTCTCCGCCGCGCCGATCCCGCCCCGGCGCCCGGTGGACCGCAGGCCCGGCCCAGGACGGCCGGAACTGCCCCCCGTGTTCGAGTAGTTCCCCACCCCCAGCCGGGAAGACCCCGGCGGAGGATGGGCACGCGTGCGAAGGAGCCGATGGCCGTGAGGATCGTCCTGCTGGGCACCGCCGCCGGAGGCGGCTTCCCGCAGTGGAACTGCGCCTGCGCGCTGTGCGCGGCGGCCCGGCGGGGCGAACTGCCTTCCCGGACCCAGGAGTGCGCCGCCGTCAGCGGCAACGGGCGCGACTGGTGGCTGCTCAACGCCTCGCCCGACCTGCGCGCCCAGCTCACCGCCACCCCGGCCCTGTGGCCCGGCCCGGGCCCGCGCGACACCCCGCTGCGCGGCGTGCTGCTCACCGACGCCGAGGCCGACCACGTCACCGGACTGTCCGAACTGCGCGGAGCGGCCGGGCTCACGGTCTACGCGGCCCGGCCGGTCCGCTCCGTCCTCGCCCCCGCACGCGCGGCCCTGGGCCGCTACGCCGCCTGGGAGTGGCCCGACAGCCTGGCCGACGGCGGCTTCGTGCTGTCCGGCGGACTGGTCGTCACCGCCCACCAGGTGGGCGGCAAGATCCCCAAGTACGTGCCGTCCGGCGCGTCAGCGCCCGGCCCGTGGGTCACGGCGTACCGGGTGGAGGACCTGGCGAGCGGGGGAGTGCTGGTGTACGCGCCCTGCGTCGGCGCCTGGAGCCCGGTGCTGGACGGCCTGTGCGCGTCGGCCGACTGCGTGCTGGTGGACGGGACCTTCTTCGCGGCCGACGAGATGGGCACGGCGGTGCGCAAAGGTGCCGGGCAGGCGGCCATGGGCCATCTGCCGGTCAGCGGCCCCGGCGGGTCACTGGAGGCACTGGCCCGCCGTCCCGGCGCGCGCCGGGTCTACACCCACCTGAACAACACCAATCCGCTGCTCGACCCCGGTTCACCGGAACACGCGCGGGTGGCCGCTCTCGGGGTGGAGGTGCTGCCGGACGGGACGGAGCTGACCTGTTAGGGCCACCTTCGCGACAGGCCCTGGTCCGCCCGCTCGGCCAGCGTTCGCTCCAGCACGGCCCGTTGCAGCGGCAGCACCTCGGCGTGCAGGTCGCGGCCCTTGCGGGTGAGGGCGACCCACACCCCGCGCCGGTCCTCCGCGCACACCGAGCGCTCGACCAGGCCCTCCTTCTCCAGGCGGCCGATCAGCCGGGACAGCGCGCTCTGGCTGAGATGGACCCGTCCGACCAGGTTCTGCACCCGGCACTGGTCGCCGTGCGCGGGCGACTCGGCGGCGAGCAGGTCCAGCACCTCGAAGTCGCTCGCGCCCAGCCCGTGCGGGTGCAGTACGCGGTCTATCTCGCACATCGTGCGCGCGTGGACCGAGAGGATGTCACGCCAGCGCTCCTCGAGCCGGGCGTCGGCCGTCTTGACTGCCATACCCGCACCGTAGCACCGAACCGGCCAATCGTTGAGTGTGCAACTAGTGCGGGTGCAAGGCGCCGCACCGGCTCAGGCGGACGGGTCCTGGAGCAGGCCCACCAGATTGCCGTCGGCGTCCTTCACGGAGGCGATCAGCCTGCCGCCGCCCACGTCCTGGGCGTCCTGCAGCAGCTCGGCGCCCGCCTCCAGCAGCGCCCCGAGCCGCTCGCGCAGATCGGTGACGTGCCAGTACGGCACCGGCCCGGTCAGCCCCTTGGCGTGCCCGTTCGGGTCGAGGCCGACGTCCTGGCCCTCGGCCTTGTACCCGACGTAGTACGGCTCGTCGGCGTACGGCTCGACCCCGAGCAGGGCGGCGAACACCGACTTGGCCTTCTCCAGGTCCTTGACGGGGTAGATGATCGTCTGCAGGCCGGCGGTCATGGGACTCTCCTTCGCGGTGCGGTGCCGACGGGTTTCCCGTCGGTGCTTCCACGCTAGGACGGGGCGGGCCCCGGCCGCTTCTCCGATCCTGACCGGTCGCGGCGGAGGGCTCTCCCCGTGCCGGGCCCGCTCACGCCGATTCGCGGCACGCCCTGCGCCATCAGGTCGGAGGCCACGAATGGCCGGCATCGTGGAGGCGGTCCCGAACGGCCGCGGCCTCGGTGTCCTCTTCTTACGACGACCGGGCGCCGTCCTCCATGACGTGGTTCGGCCACCGCTGAACCCCCACGGGCCCGGCCCTGCGGCGACGGCCGGGCCCTCCCCGCTGCTCCGGGCCGGACGGCCCGGCCGGCCTCGGCCGTACGCCCGTTCGCTACCGGACAAAGGGACGCCGACTCCCGGACGCGACCGCCCCGGCTGCGACACAGTGGGAGCACGCGCAGGAGGAGGCCGGACGGAGGCGGGACCCATGCTGAGGACTCCCTCGGGACACACGCGGCAGGACATCCTGGACTGGCTGAAGGACCCCGCGGTGCACTTCCCCGGACCGGGACCCGGCGATCCCGGTGGGCGGGGAGTCACCGCGCGGCCCCTGGCCGCCAAGCTCGGGGTGCCGCGCCGGACCGCACGCGCCCACCTCGACCTCCTCGTCCGCCTCGGCCTGCTGCGCACCCACCGGATCCGCTGCCGCACTCACTACCGGCGCGACGAGGTCCGCATCGCCGAGGTGGCCAGGATGTTCGAGAAGGGGTGGTGACAACCGGCGCCGCCTGCTAGGAAACGGCCTCGTGAACACACGGCCGGCCACGAGGACGGACCGCACGGACGGCGAAGGACAGGAACCCATGACGACCGCACTCGTCCCCCTCCACTACGTCGCCCTCGGCGGCCGCGGCCCCGAGGACGTGGTGGCCGACCCCGAAGGGCGGGTCCTCACCGGAATGGAGGACGGCCGCATCCTGCGCCTCCGCCACCTCGGGGACCCGGACACGGCCCGCGTCGAGACGCTCGCCGACACCGGCGGCCGCCCGCTCGGCCTGGAACTCCTCCCGGACGGCGCCCTGCTGGTCTGCGACGCCGAACGCGGCCTGCTGCGCGTGGAGCCCGGCGGCGCCGTGCACGTCCTCGCCGACTCGGTCGCGGGGGAGCGGCTGCGGTTCTGCAGCAACGTCGTCGCCCTGGCCGACGGCAGCGTGTACTTCACCGTCTCCAGCCGCCGGCACCCGCTGGACCACTGGATCGGCGACATCGTGGAACACTCCGGCAGCGGACGCCTGCTCCGGCTCGCCCCGGACGCCTCGGCACCCGAAGTCCTCCTCGACGGGCTGCAGTTCGCCAACGGCCTCGCCCCGAGCGCCGACGGCTCGTTCCTGGTGATCGCCGAGACCGGAGCCTGCCGCCTCACCCGCTACCACCTCACCGGGCCGCGCGCCGGGCGGGCCGAACCCTTCGCCGAACTGCCCGGCATGCCCGACAACCTGTGGCGCGAGGGCCCGGACGGACCCGTCTGGGTGGCCCTCGCCGGCCCCCGGGTCCCCCCGCTCGACCTGCTGCACCGCGCCCCCGCCGCCGTGCGCCGCACCGCCGCCCGGGCCGCCGTGCACGCCCCCTTCCGGCCCGGCGGCACGATCGGGGTGATGGCTCTCAACGACGACGGCACCGTCGTCCACCGCCTCACCCGCCGCCGGTCCGGCTTCCGCATGGTCACCAGCGTCTGCCGGGCCGGCCGGCACCTCGTGCTCGGCAGCCTCTGGGAGCCCGGCGTCGCCGTCTGCGCGCTGCCCGCCGTCCGCTGACCCGGCGGTACGCTGGTGCCCGGCCGTGATCACCCGAGAGGGCGGGCCGGACAGGAGACGCACACCATGACAGCCCCGGAAGCCGAGAGCCTCCGCGCCCGCCAGGCCTCCGCACGGCGGTCCGAGTGGCGCGCCCAGGCCCCCGTCGTGGCGGTGGTCGCCGCGGGCGGCGCCCTCGGCGCCGTGGCCCGCTACGGGCTCACCCTGGCCTGGCCCACACCGGCCGGCGGCTTCCCCTGGGCGACCTTCTGGACCAACGTCATCGGCTGCGCGGTCATGGGTGTGTTCATGGTGCTGATCACCGACGTCTGGGCCGCGCACCGCCTGCTGCGCCCCTTCTTCGGCACCGGTGTGCTCGGCGGCTTCACCACCTTCTCCACCTACGCCGTCGACATCCGCAAGCTGGTCGGCGCCGGTCGTCCCGGCACCGGCCTCGCCTACCTCGCCGCGACCCTCGTCGCGGCGCTCGCGGCGGTGTGGCTGGCCTCGGCCGCCGCCCGCACGGTCCTCGTCCGGAGGCAGCCATGACATCGCTCAGCGGCCGGGCCCTGCGGCTCACCGTCCACATCGGCGAGGACGACACCTGGCACCACAAGCCCCTCTACTCCGAGATCGTGCACCGCGCGCACGCGGCCGGCCTCGCCGGGGCCAGCGTCTTCCGCGGCATCGAGGGGTTCGGCGCCTCCTCCCGCATCCACACTGCCCGGCTGCTCTCCCTGAGCGAGGACCTGCCGGTGGCGATCGTCGTGGTGGACACCGAGGAGCGTGTCCGAGCCTTCCTGCCGCAGCTCGACGAACTGGTCACGGAGGGTCTGGTGACCCTCGACGAGTGCGAGGTCATCCGCTACGTGGGCCGCCCGCCCGGCCCGGGCGGGGACACGAAGGGCCCGAAGGCGAAGGGCCGGAAGCCGAAGGGTGAGAAGTCGGAGTGAACTGGCTGCTGGTCATCGCCGGGGCCGTGGTCGGCGCGCCCCTGCGCTATCTCACCGACCGCGCCGTCCAGGCCGGGCACGACTCGGTCTTCCCCTGGGGCACCTTCGTGGTGAACGTCACCGGCAGCCTGATCCTGGGTCTGCTCACCGGTGCCGTGTCGGCCGGAGCCGCAGGTCCGCACCTCCAGCTGCTGATCGGCACCGGTCTGTGCGGAGCCCTCACGACGTACTCGACCTTCTCCTACGAGACCCTGCGGCTGACCGAGGCGGGCGCGGGGCTCTACGCTGCCGCCAACGTCGTCGCGAGTCTCGTGGCGGGGCTTGCCGCCGCCTTCGCGGGCGTCGCCCTCGCCGGCACCCTCTGGAGCTAGGCGCTTGGCGTACGGCCGGGCATAGTAAGTACTGTCTACAGCACTGTCGACCAACTCTCCTCAGAACTGGATCCCATGAGCGCCATCTCCGTCGGTCAAGCCGTCGTCCTCGGAGTCGTCGAGGGGGTGACCGAGTTCCTCCCCGTGTCCTCCACCGGCCACCTCAAGATCGCCGAGGGGCTCATGAACATCCCCGTCGACGACAAGTCCGTCGTCGGCTTCTCGGCCGTCATCCAGGTCGGCGCCATCGCCGCCGTGCTCGTGTACTTCTTCAAGGACATCAAGCGGATCGTCTCGGCCTGGTTCCGTGGTCTGACCAACCGCGAGGAGCGCTACCACCACGACTACAAGTTCGCCTGGTGGGTGATCGCCGCGACCATCCCGATCGTCGTGGTCGGCCTCGCCGCGAAGCCGCTGATCGACGGCCCCCTAGCCTCGCTCTGGGTGGTCGCCGCCTCCCTGATCGTGGGTTCCGGCGTGATGTGGGCCGCCGACCAGATGGGCCGGCACAAGCGCGGTGAGGACGACACCTCGTTCAAGGACGCGATGTGGGTCGGCTGCTCGCAGATCCTCGCCCTGCTGTTCCCCGGCTTCTCCCGCTCCGGCGCCACCATGTCCACCGCGCTCATCCTGGACCTGGACCGCGTCGCCGCCACCCGCCTGTCGTTCTTCCTCGGCATCCCGGCCCTCACCGGCGCCGGCATCTACGAGCTGAAGGACGCCCTCGGCGCGGGCGTCGGCGCCGCCCCGCTCGCCGTCGGCACCATCGTGTCCTTCGTGGTCGCCTACGCCTCCATCGCCTGGCTGCTGAAGTTCGTCGCCAAGCACTCCTTCAACGCCTTCGTGATCTACCGGATCGTCATCGGCGGCGCGCTCCTCGGCCTGCTCGCCACCGGCACGCTCAGCAGCTGAGCGAAGACCGCTGATCACCCACGGGGTGCGGATACCTGCATTCAGGTACCGCACCCCGTGAATTTTTTCATACGACCGGCTTGACAGTCCGCCGCCGCGCGACGCAGGATCACTCCCGTGAACCTGTCAGACAGCCAGACAGGTGTGCCGGCACCGCGGCGCGTCAGCGCCATGGAAGCGGTCCTCGGACACCTCCGCGGCGCCATCGAGCGCGGCGACTACACCATCGGCGACAAGCTCCCGTCCGAGGCCGAGCTGTGCCGCACCCTCGAGGTGTCCCGGCCCGTCCTGCGGGAGGCGTTGCGCGCGCTGCAGACGATGGGCCTGACGGTCTCCCGGACCGGCAAGGGCACCTTCGTCGTCGCGAGCGCGGTCGAGGACCCCACGTTCGGCGACTACGCGGCCAGCGACCTGCTGGAGGTGCGCCGCCACATCGAGATCCCGGTCGCCGGGTACGCCGCCGTGCGCCGCACCCCGGAGGACCTGGACCGCCTGGCCCACCTCCTGGACCGGATGGAGCGGGAGACGGACACCACCGCGTGGGTCGCGATGGACAGCCTCTTCCACCTCGCCGTCGCCGAGGCCGCCCAGAACCCGGTCTTCCGCCGGGTCATCGAGGAGATCCGCGACGCGCTGGCGCGCCAGTCGGCCTTCCTCAACGAGCTGGGCGGGCGCCGCGAGCAGTCCAACCGGGAGCACCGGGCGATCGTCGAGGCGCTGGTCGACGGCTCCGAGCACGACGCGGCCGAGGCGATGAGCCACCACCTCGACCGCGTCGAGACGACCCTCACCGACATCGTGCGCGCCGGCCGCCCGGACTCGGCGGAAGCCGGAACCGGAGCATGAGCGCTCCGCGCACCGCGACGGGGCCCGCGGCGGGCCCGGGCCCGGACCGCTCCGGCCGCGCCCCGCACCCAACCGGCTGCTCCCCGCGCCCCACCGGTCGCGGTGCGCGCTCGGCGGCGTCGGGCGGCTTGGGCCGGTGGCCTATCGGCCGCGGGCCGCACCTCACCGGTCGCGGTTCGCGCCCGGCGGCGATGGGTGGCCTGCGCTCGTGGCCCATCGGCCGCGCTTCCCGCCATAGCGGCCGCGCCCTGCACCTCACCGGCCGCGCCCCGCGGCCGGCGGAGACGGGTGGGCTGGGCTCGTGGCCCACCGGCCGTGCTTCGCGCCCGGTGGCGACGGATGGCCCGAGCCCGTACCCCACCAGCCACGCTCCCCACCCCGCTGGCTGCGCCGCGCGCCCGGCGGCGATGGGCGGCTTGGGCCCGCGGCCCACCGGCCGTGCTTCGCGCCTGATGGCGACGGACGGCCCGACCCCGCACCCCATCGGCCGCGCCCCGCGCCCCACCGGTCGCGGTTCGCGCTCGGCGGCGTCGGGCGGCTTGGGCCGGTGGCCTATCGGCCGCGGGCCGCACCTCACCGGTCGCGGTGCGCGCTCGGCGGATTCGGGCGGCCCGACCCCGCACCCCATCGGCCGGGCCCCGCGCCCGGTGGCGACGGGCGGCCCGAGCCCGTACCCCAGCAGCCGCGCTCCCCGCCCCACCAGCCACGCCCCACACCCCACCGGCCCCGTCCCGCACCCGGCGGGGAGGGGTGGCCCGACTCCTCAGAACCCCGCGCGCACGAGCCATCACCGGGCTCCGGCGCGCACGTACCCCACCGGCGGCGGCGCGTGATCCGCGCCGCGACCCCCGACAAGCAGGCAGCCATGTACAACGGTTCCCCCGTGGACGCACCCCTGGTCCGCGAGCCCCTCCACGCCCCCGTCGCCCACCTCGTCCGCGGCGGGGTCGTCGAGGGCATCCACTACGGCTCCGTCGTCGTCCTCGACGCCGACGGCCGGGTCCAGCTCCAGCTCGGCGACATCGAGGCCGCGTTCTACCCGCGCTCGGCCCTCAAGCCCGTCCAGGCCGTGGCCATGCTGCGGGCCGGGCTGCCGCTCGACGGTGACCTGCTCTCGCTGGCCGCCGCGAGCCACTCCGGCGAGGAACGGCACCTCGCCGGCACCCGGCGGATCCTCGACCTCGCCGGCCTCACCGAGGACGACCTGCGCAACGTGCCCGACATGCCGTACGACCCCGTCGAGCGGGACGCCTGGGTCCGCGACGGCAGGCAGCCCTCCCGCCTCGCCCAGAACTGTTCCGGCAAGCACGCCGCCATGCTGTGGACCGCCAAGCTCAACGGCTGGTCGCTGACGGACTACCTGGACGCCGCGCACCCGCTCCAGCGGGCCGTCGCCGACACCGTCGAGGACCTGACCGGCCAGCGAGCGGCCGGGGTCACCGTGGACGGCTGCGGCGCGCCGCTGTTCGCCATATCCCTGCACGGGCTCGCCCGCGCCTTGTCCCGCATCACCTCGGCCGCCCCGGGCACGCCCGAGGCCCGGGTGGCGAACGCGATGCGCGAGCACCCCGAGACGGCCTCCGGCACCCGGCGCGACGTGGCCGCGCTGATGCGGGCCGTCCCCGGGCTGCTCGCCAAGGACGGCTTCGAGGGCGTCCAGGTGGCCGCGCTGCCCGACGGCCGGGCCGTCGCCGTCAAGATCGCCGACGGCGCGAACCGGGCGCGCGTTCCGGTCGCGGCGGCCGCGCTGGCCCGGGTGGGCGTCGACCCGGCCCTGCTGACCGGGTTCGCCGGCGAGCCGCTGCTCGGCGGCGGGGAGCCGGTCGGCTCCGTGCGGCCGGTGCGCGCGCTGGACCCCGTCGAGCTGCCGGCCTGCGCCTGACCTCCCGCCGGTGACGCCCGGCGCCCCCCGCCCGGGGCGCCGGCACCCCCGTACCCCAGAAACCAGAAAGTGGTCCCGCACCCTCATGACCGCCGCCACCCGTAGCGAGCACGACCTGCTCGGCGACCGAGACGTACCCGCCGACGCCTACTGGGGTGTCCACACCCTGCGCGCGACGGAGAACTTCCCGATCACGGGCACCCCGATCTCCGCCTACCCGCACCTGATCGACGCCCTGGCCGCCGTCAAGGAGGCCGCCGCCCTCGCCAACGAGGAACTCGGCCTGCTGGAGCCCCGGAAGGCCGCCGCGATCGTCGCCGCCTGCCGCGAGATACGCGCCGGCGAGCTCCACGACCAGTTCGTCGTGGACGTCATCCAGGGCGGCGCGGGCACGTCCACCAACATGAACGCCAACGAGGTCGTGGCCAACCGCGCGCTGGAGCTGCTCGGCCACGCCAAGGGCGACTACGCGCACCTGCACCCCAACGAGGACGTCAACCTCGGCCAGTCGACCAACGACGTCTACCCCACCGCCGTCAAGATCGCGACGGTGTTCGCGGTGCGCGGCCTGCTCAAGGCGATGGCCGTCCTCCAGGACTCCTTCGCGCACAAGGCCGTCGAGTTCCGCGACGTGCTGAAGATGGGCCGCACCCAGCTCCAGGACGCGGTGCCGATGACCCTCGGCCAGGAGTTCTCGGCGTTCGCCGTGATGCTGGAGGAGGACCGCAGCCGGCTCGCCGAGGCCGTCGAGCTGGTCCAGGAGATCAACCTCGGTGCCACCGCCATCGGCACCGGACTCAACGCCCCGGCCGGCTACGCCGAGGCCGCCCGCAGGCACCTCGCCGCGATCACCGGACTGCCCCTGGTCACCGCGGCCAACCTGGTCGAGGCCACCCAGGACTGCGGCGCCTTCGTGCAGATGTCGGGCGTGCTCAAGCGGATCGCCGTCAAGCTCTCCAAGAGCTGCAACGACCTGCGCCTGCTCTCCTCGGGCCCGCGCGCGGGCCTGGGCGAGATCAACCTGCCGCCGGTCCAGGCCGGTTCGTCGATCATGCCGGGCAAGGTCAACCCCGTGATCCCCGAGGTCGTCAACCAGGTCGCCTTCGAGGTGATCGGCAACGACGTGGCCATCACCATGGCGGCGGAGGCCGGGCAGCTCCAGCTCAACGCCTTCGAGCCGATCATCCTGCACTCCCTGTCCGAGTCGATCACCCACCTGCGCCGCGCCTGTCTCGTCCTGGCCGAGCGCTGCGTGAACGGCATCACCGCCAACACCGAGGTGCTGCGTGCGACCGTCGAGAACTCCATCGGCCTGGTCACCGCGCTCAACCCGTACATCGGGTACACGGCCGCCACCGACATCGCCAAGGAGGCCCTGGCCACCGGCCGGGGAGTGGCCGAGCTGGTGCTGGAGAAGGGCCTGCTGCCCGCCGAGCGGCTGGCCGACCTGCTGCGTCCCGAGATCGTCGCCGGCAGCGGGGCATCCGCCGCCTGACCCCTGCGGGGCCCGTGCGGTTACGCGCCCGGACCGGCCGGAGGCACAATGGTGATCATGACAACGACGTCGTCCCTCGCCTTCCTGCCGGTCCTGGAGCGCATCGCCGAGGAGATCGAGCGCACGCCCGGCCGCGGGCGTCCCGCCGACTACATCCCGGCCCTCGCGGCCCGCGATCCGCGCAGCTTCGGCATGGCCGTCGCCGAGCTGGACGGCACGGTCTACGGGGTGGGGGACTGGCGGCAGCCCTTCTCGACGCAGTCCATCACCAAGGTCTTCACGCTCGCCCTCGACCTGGCCCGCGAGGGCGACGAACTCTGGGAGCACGTGGGCCGGGAACCCTCCGGCAACCCGTTCAACTCGCTGGTGCAGCTGGAGTACGAGAACGGCATCCCGAGGAATCCTTTCATCAACGCGGGCGCGCTCGTCGTGACCGACCGCCTCCAGACCCGCACCGGGGACGCGGCCGGGGAACTGCTGGCCTTCCTGCGCGCCGAGAGCGGCAACCCCGCGCTGGACTTCGACAAGGAGATCGCGGCCTCCGAGACCGCGAACGGCGACCGCAACGCGGCCCTCGCCCACTTCATGGCGTCCTACCGCAACATCGACAACGACGTGCCCGTCCTGCTCGACCAGTACTTCCGCCAGTGCTCCATCGCCGCCTCCTGCGGCGACCTGGCCCTCGCCACCACCTTCCTCGCCCGGCACGGCATCCGCTCCGACGGCACCCGGCTGCTCACCCGCAGCCAGGCCAAGCAGGTCAACGCCGTGATGCTGACCTGCGGCACCTACGACGCGGCCGGCGACTTCGCCTACCGCGTCGGACTGCCCGGCAAGAGCGGGGTCGGCGGCGGGATCATCGCGGTCGTGCCGGGCCGGTGCACGCTGTGCGTGTGGAGCCCGGGGCTGGACGAGCGCGGCAACTCGGTGGCCGGAGTGGCTGCCCTCGACCGGTTCACGACGCTGACCGGCCTGTCGGTGTTCTAGACCCCGACGTCCTCGCGGGGCCGGCCGGTGTTCCGGAGCCTGCCTTCGTCGTCCCGGGGCCTGCCGTCGTCGTCCCGGCCCGTCGCCGGACCGCACGGGCCACCGACCGGTCACCCGGCGGCCCAGGCCAGGAAGGTCCCGCGTCGTCTCGCGGCCATCCCGCGTTGCCACGCTGCCCGCGTGCCGGCCAAGACCATCCCCGTCGACCACCCCGTCGACCTCCGCCGCTGCCAGGTGCTGGGCCTGGCCGGTACCGCCTTCCTCGCCCTGGGCGGTGAGACCGCGGGCGCCCTGCCCGTCCGGGACCACCTCGCGCCCGCCTCCGCACAGGCCGCGCTCGGACTGGTCGCGGTCTACTTCGGGGTCGTGCTGCTGACCGCCGCCTGGATGCTGCTCGGACGGCTGGTCCGCGGCCCGCGCCCACCGTCCCAGCGGTCCCTGCTGCTGGTCCTGGCCGTCTGGGCGACGCCCCTGCTGCTCGCCCCGCCGCTGTTCAGCCGGGACGTCTACAGCTACCTCGCGCAGGGCGCCATGGTCGACGCCCACATGGACGTGTACACCCAGGGACCGGCACAGCTCGGCGGCCCGCTGGCCGACGAGGTCGCCCCCGTCTGGCAGCACACGGCCGCCCCCTACGGGCCGGCCTTCCTGGCCCTGGCCTCCGCGCTGTCCGGACTGACCCACGGCCGGCTGCCCGCCGGACTGCTCGGCATGCGCCTGCTCGCGCTGCTCGGCGTGGCCCTCATGGCCGCGGCGCTGCCCCGTCTCGCCCGGCACAGCGGCGCCGACCCGGCCGCCGCGCTGTGGCTCGGCGCCCTCAACCCGCTGGTCCTGCTGCACCTCGTCGCGGGCGCCCACAACGACGCGCTCATGCTCGGCCTGCTCGGGCTCGGCCTGGTCGCCGCGTGCGGCCGATGGCCCGTCCTCGGGGCCGCGCTCGTCACCTCGGCGGCCCTGGTCAAGGCGCCCGCCGCGCTCGGCCTGGTCGCCGTCGTGGCCCTGCTGGTCCGCTCCGGCCGCCGCCCGGCGCACGCGATCGCGCTCACCACGGCCGCCGCCGCGGCCACCACGGTCACCGCGACCGCCGTGGCCGGCACGGGGTACGGCTGGATCCACGCCCTGACCACCCCCGTCTCGCCGCACAACTGGGCCCTCACCAGCCTGCTCGGCCGGGCCACCCGCGCCGCGCTCGAACACCTCGGCAGCGGCCTGGCCCCGCTGGCCGTCCCGGCCTGGCACCTGCTCGGCCTGGCCGCCACCGCGGCCGCCGTCTCGCTGATCTGGCTGCAACTGCGCCCGCACCCGGTGTACGCCCTCGGCCTGAGCCTGCTGGCCGTCGCCGTCCTCGGCCCGGCGATCCGCCCCTGGTACGTGCTCTGGGGCCTGTTCCTCATCGCGGCCGCCGGGCCCAGCGCCCCGGTACGGCACCGGGTGGCCGCCCTGGCCGGCGTCCTCGCCCTCGCCGTGCTGCCCAGCGGCGGACCGGCCGACCCCGGCCTGCTGGTGCTCGCCGTATCCGGCGCGCTGCTCGGTCTGGTCGTCCTGTGGCAGGCCCGCCAGAGCGCCCGCACACCCGCGCCGGGACGCACCGCGTGAGCGTCCGTCCGGCGCCGCGCACCGACCGGGGACGGCTGCTGCTCGTCCTCGCGCTCGCCGCCGCCGTCACCGCGTTCACGGCGACCGTGCCGCTGCTGCGTGGCTTCTTCGACCTGCGCGTCTACTACGGCACCGTGCACACCTGGCTGGCCCACGGCGGCCGTATCTACGACTACCGGGTGCCGGGGACGGCGTACGGCTTCACCTATCCGCCGTTCGCCGCCCTCGCGCTGCTGCCGCTGGCCGCGCTGGGCAGGCCGGCCGCGATCGCCGCGTCCCTGCTGGTGAACCTGGCCGCGCTGGCGGTGGTACTGCGGATCCTGGCCGGGCCGGGGTGGCGGCGCCACGGCTGGTACCGGTGGTCGCTCGCCCTGTGCGCGCTGGCCCTGTTCGAGCCGCTGCGGGACACCTTCAGCTTCGGCCAGGTGAACCTGGTGCTGCTCGCCCTGGTCCTCGGCGACTGCCGGCTGCTCGCGGCCGGGCGGGACCGCTGGGCGGGGGCCGGGATCGGGCTCGCGGCGGCCGTGAAGCTCACGCCGGCGCTCTTCATCGGCCTCCTGCTGCTCGCCCGTCGGTGGCGCGCGGCGGCGGTGGCGGCCGTCGTGGCGCTCGCCGCGACCGGCCTCGCCGCCTGGGCGGACCCGGGCGCGTCGCGCTACTACTGGACCGAGGCGCTGTGGGACACCGGCCGGGTCGGCCGTCTCGACTACGTCTCGAACCAGTCGCTGCAGGGCGTCCTCGCCCGCCTCGGCGAACCCGACCGCGCGCCGTGGGCCGCGGCGGTCCTGCTGGTGCTCGGCCTGTGGGCGTGGCGCGCCGGACGGGCCGTGGCGGCCGGGGACTGGGCGGCGGCCTTCGCCCTCACCGGCGCGGCGGCCTGCCTGGTCAGCCCGATCACCTGGGTGCACCACCTGGTGTGGCTGCTGCCGGCCTTCACGGTCCTGGCGCGCGCCGGGCACCCGCGGCTCGCGGGCGCCCTGTACGCGGTGCTGTGCACCAGCGTGGTGTGGCTCTGGTTCGACGACGCCTCAGGACCGGGCGGGTTCCTCGGGAGCAACGCCTACACCTGGATCACGCTCGGCCTGCTGCTGGGCCTGCCGGCCGGTCAGCCGTCCGCGCCCCGGGCGTTCTTGGCCCTGAGCGCCCGTGTCACGGCGAATGCGCCGAGCCCGGCGAGCCCCGCGACGGCCACGGTGCCCGGCCAGTCCGAGTCGTCGTCCGGCGCCGGGCCGGCGGTCGCCGCCACGGGCGCGGCGGACGCGGGCGCGGCCGAGGCGGCGCGCAGCGCGTCCAGCGAGCCGACCGGGTCCACCCGCCCGGCCGCCGCGAAGCCCCAGTCGAGCAGCTGACGGGCCTCCTCGTAGACCTCGAACCCGCCGCCGTCCTGCGGGTTCATCACCGTGACGACCAGGGTGCGGCCGTCCCGGCGTGCGGCGGCGACGAGGGTGTTGCCCGCGTTGCTGGTGTAGCCGTTCTTGATGCCGATCAGCCCCGGGTACGGCGCCACGCCGTCCTCGCCGGTCAGCAGCCGGTTGGTGTTCTCGATCGCGTACGGCCATCCGTCGCCGGGGAACTGGGCGTGCGCGGTGGAGCAGTACCGGGCGAAGTCGGGGTTGCGCAGCCCCTCGCGCCCGAAGACCGCCAGGTCGTAGGCCGAGGAGACCTGTCCGTCGGCGTCGTAGCCGTCGGGGGAGACCACATGGGTGTCCAGGGCGCCCAGCGCGCGGGCCTTGGTCTGCATCCTGGCGGCGGTCCGCTGCCAGCCGCCGCCCAGGGAGGCGAGCACGTGGACGGCGTCGTTGCCCGAGCTGAGGAAGACGCCGCGCCACAGGTCGGCCACCTGGTAGGTGTGGCCCTCCTCGACGCCGACCAGGCTGCTGCCCTCGCCCACGTCCTCCAGTTCCTCGTACCGGACCGTGTGCTGCCGGGTGGCGGGCAGGCCGGGCAGCACGGTGAGGGCGAACAGGGTCTTCAGGGTGCTGGCGGGCGGCAGCCTGCGGTGCGCGGAGTTCGCGGCCAGCACCTCGCCGCTGCCGGCGTCGGCCACCACCCAGGAGAGCGCGGAGACCTCCGGCACCTCGGGGGCGCCGCGGCGCGCCCTGACCTGGGGGCCCGAGTGGTAGAGCAAGGACGGCTGCGGCACCGCCGCCCGGGGGCGCGGGGGTGCGGGATCCCCCGCACGGTGCGCGGTCGCGGCGGCGGCCGGCGCGAGCGCCAGCACGCCCGCCACACACAGGGAACAGGCGGAGACGGCCGTCCGACGAGAGATTCCGGTGATCATACGATCAACCTAAGAAGGGTGGCGTGAAGTGGCGCGCTGCCCGGGCCGGACGGCCCAGTGGAGCAACCCGGATGCCGCACGCGGCACCTTCCCCGGACGCCGGACGCCGGACGCCGGACGCCGGACGCCGGATGCGGATGCGGGACGCCGCACGCGGGCCTCCCCGGGCGCGGCTCAGCCCGCGGGCAGCGTCGGCTGGACGCGACGCAGGAAGGCGGCGTTGCCGGGCGTCTCCCGCATCCGCTCCAGCAGGGTCTCCAGGGCGGCGGGCGCGCCGTCCCGGGAGCGCAGCGCCCGGCGCAGTCCCCGGGTGGCCGTCAACTCCGCCGGGGTGAGGAGGAGTTCCTCACGGCGGGTGCCCGTGGCGTCGATGTCCACGGCCGGGAACAGGCGCCGGGCTGCCGCCTCCCGGTCCAGGCGCAGCTCCATGTTGCCCGTGCTCTTCAGCTCCTCGAAGAAGTAGCCGTCGGCGCGGGAGCCGGTGTCGACCAGGACGGTGGCGAGGATGGTGAGCGAGCCGCCCTCCTCGGCCGCGCGGGCGGCGCCGAAGAACCGCTTGGGCCCGAGCAGCGCGCCCGCGTCGACACCGCCGCTCAGGGTGCGGCCGCCGGCGGCCGCCGCGTTGTTGTGCGCCCGGCACAGCCGGGTCAGCGAGTCCAGCAGGACGACGACGTCCTCACCGGCCTCGACGAATCGCTTGGCCCGCTCGACGACCAGTTCCGCGAGGGCGATGTGCTCCTTGGGTGCCCGGTCGAAGGTGGAGGCGTACACCTCGCCGCGCACCGAGCGGCGCATCTCGGTGACCTCCTCGGGCCGCTCGTCCAGCAGGAGGACCATCAGCCGGCACTCCGGGTGGTTGCCGGCCACGGCGGCGGCCAGTTGCTGGAGCAGCACGGTCTTGCCGCTCTTGGGCGGGGCCACGATCAGCCCGCGCTGGCCCTTGCCGACCGGCGCGAACAGGTCGGCGACCCGGCCGGCCGCGCCGGACGCGGGGTGTTCGAGGCGGATCCGCTCGTGCGGGTGGAGCGGGGTGAGGTCCTGGAAGCGGCGGCGGCCCCGCGAGCCGTCCGGGTCGCCCCCGTTGACGCGCGTGACCTCGGTCAGCGTGCGCTGCGCCCCGCGCACGCCCTCGACGAGGTCGCCCTTGCGCAGGCCGTGACGGCGGATCAGCGCGGGCGGCACCTGCGGGTCGGCGGGGGAGGACAGGCAGGTCACGGCCCGCAGGTGCCCCTTCCCGTGCGCGTCGACGTCGAGGACGCCGACGACGGGCGCCGCGGCCGGTGCCCGCTGTACGTGCGGGGGTTCGAGTGTGGTGGTCATGGTGGTCCTTTCGCGGACTCGGATACGGAAGCAGGCAGAAGGGGGGAGGGAAGCGGGCCGCGCGACGGGAGGGCGTACGCGCCTCCGGGCGGCCACGGGAACGGCACCCCGTGAGACGAGGTGGTGTGAAGCGGCTGACGCGCCGGGTCGCGGAACGACGGACGGGTCAACGCGGAGAGAGGAGAACGGCACCGGCGCCCTCAAGGGGGCGAGCACGAGTACCGCAAGCACCGTACCACTGCGCGGCACGGCCCCGCTGGAACCATGTCAACACCGCTGGTGCGCGTCCTGTTCCCGGGGCGTCGAGGGGGCGGCTTTACCGGGCCGCGTGTCCCGGGGTGTCACCGGTCCGCATCAGATGTCCGCACACCATAACGATCCCGGGCGGGAAGGGACTTGACCGGTGGACCTGCTCTATTGTCAGGACATGTCCACGCCACCCCAGCCCCCGCAGCCGGCCGACCAGCCCGCACCGCAGCCCGGGGCGTCCGCGCCGCAGCCCGCCCCGCAGCCGGGGCCCTCCACACCGGAGCCTGCGCCGCAGCCCGTACCGCCCACGGCGCAGCCCGCACCACAGGCGGGGCAACCCGCGCCGCAGCCGGGGCACCCCGCCGCACAGCCGGGGCAGCCCGCGCCCCAGCCCGCGATACCGGCTCAGCCGGCGGCCTACTCCTACCCGCATCCGCAGTCGCCCCCGGCGGGGGCCTTCTACGCGCAGCCGACGCTCGTCGGGCAGCCGGGTCAGCTGGGTCAGCCCGGTCAGCCGCAGGTGGGTGTGCCGGGGAATCCCTACGCGCAGCCGCCGCAGTACGCGCAGGTGCCGGCCCCGCCGTCCGCGGGCGGCGGGGCCGGGCGGGCCGTGCTGTGGGTCGCCGTCGGCGCGGTCGTGGCCTCCGTCGCCTGGGCGGCCGGGGTGTTCCTGATCGGCGGCCGGGGCGACAGCGCGGACCTGCGTGGTTACTCGGCGCCCGCCGACATGTGCTCGAGGGCCGACTACTCGTCCTTCAAGGACGAGTACCCCGAGAGCGACTCCTCGCCGACCCACAACTCCCTCAAGGACAAGGCGCTGGACGAGAGTTTCTGCAGCGTCAACCTGAAGAAGACCGGCTCCTCCTACGCGGACGCCTATCTGTCCATCCAGGTCGACCTGCACCGCAGCACCGACCCGGGGCCGGAGTTCACGGCCACCTGGAAGAACTACGGTGACAGCCACACGGGTTACGACGTGAACGAGGTCAAGGGCATCGGTGACGAGGCGTACCTGGTCAGCCAGGACACCACCAGCGGGTCCTCCAGCGGCTCGCGCTACGCCACCCTCGCCGTGCGCGACGGCTGGGTGACGTACACGATGAGCTACAGCGCCTACCTCAGCACCTACTCCCAGGACAAGACCCCGCCCGGGCTCAGCGACGTCTCCGACTGGCTGAAGACGGACACCAGGGCCACCCTCGAACAGCTCAAGGACTGACGCCGACGGCGGCGGCCCGTCACCGGTCACACCGGCCGGGCCGCCGCCTCCTCGGCGATCCGCTCGAACCGCGCGCCCATGGCCTCGGCGAGGGCGTGGGCGCCCGACAGCGGACGCACCATGACCATGAAGTCGTCGATCAGACCGGCCTCGTTCACCCGCAGGAAGTCGCAGCCGGTCAGCTCGCGGTCGCCCACCCGCGCCGTGAAGACCAGGGCGTGTTCCGGCCCGTCCGGGACGCCGATCTCACGGACGTACCGGAAGTCCTGGAACACCTCGGAGACCGCGCGCAGTATCGCCGCGGTGATCGCCTTGCCGTGGTACGGCTTGAAGACGACCGGGCTGGTGAAGACGACGTCGTCGGCCAGCAGCGCCTCGACGGCGTCCAGGTCGCCCGCCTCGACCGCCTCGCGGAACGCGCGCATCGGATCACCTCGCATAGTCAACAAATTGAATAGGTGCGGAGGAGATTAGTCGCCTGCTGCTAGCGTGTCCACATGTCGCTGAAGTACGCCGTCCTGGCAGCCCTGCTGGAGGGCGAGGCCTCGGGCTACGAACTGTCCAAGGTGTTCGACGTCTCGCTCGCGAACTTCTGGCCGGCCACCCCGCAGCAGCTCTACCGGGAGCTGGAGCGCCTCGCGCAGGACGGGCTCGTCGAGGCCCGGACGGTGCAGCAGGAACGCCGGCCCAACAAGCGCATGTTCACCCTCACCGAGACCGGCCGGACCGCGTTGCGGTCCTTCGCCGCCGCACCGCCCAAGCGGCCCACCGCCGTGCGCGACGAACTCCTCGTCAAGATCCAGGCCATGGACGGCGGCGACCCGGCGGCGACCCGGGCCCTGGTCGAGGAGCGCAGGGGCTGGGCGCGCGGCAAGCGCGACCGCTACGAACGGGTGCGCCGGCGCCTCCTGGACGGGCGGACCGAGGAGGAGTACCTGCGCACGGCGGACCGGATCGGTCCCTACCTGACCCTCATGGCCGGGATCGCGTTCGAGGAGGACATCCTGCGCTGGTGCGAGCGCGTTCTCGGGATCCTGGAACAGCGGACCACCCCCGGAGCGGCGTGATGTTCACCCCTGAGGGCCCCACGCTGCGCGAACTCGCCGTCCAGGCCATGTCGTCCGTCGAGCACGGCTACGACCTGCTGGCCCCGAAGTTCGACCACACCCCCTTCCGTACCTCCGGGCGCCTGCTCGGCTCCGTCGCCGAGGCGCTGCGCCCGCTCGGCCCGTTCCACGACGGACTCGACCTGTGCTGCGGTACCGGCGCCGGGACGGACGTCCTGGCCCGGCTGTGCCACCGCAGCGTCACCGGCCTCGACTTCAGCGCGGGCATGCTCGACGTCGCCCGGCGGTACCCACCGGCCGCGGGCCCGGACGTCGCCTGGGTGCGCGGCGACGCCCGGGCCCTGCCGTTCACCGCCGCCTTCGACCTGGTGGTGAGCTTCGGCGCGTTCGGGCACTTCCTGCCCCGCGAACTGCCCGGACTATTCGGCCAGGTGCACTCGGTGCTGCGGCCCGGCGGCCGGTTCGCCTTCCCGGTCCTCGCCCCGCCCCGGCCCACCGGCCTCGGCTACTGGACGCTGCTCGGCTTCGACACGGTGATGCGGGTGCGCAACGCCCTGTGGCGGCCGCCGTTCGTCATGTACTACCGGGCCTTCCGGCTCGGTGACGTCCTGGCGGAGCTGGGGAGCGCCGGTTTCGCGGTCGAGCTGCGGGCACTGCCCGAGTTCGGGCGGCGCGCCGACGGCAGCCCGCGCGCCCGGGTGGTGCTGGCGCGGCGGACGGCCGGGTAGGCGGCCGGGGACGGCCCGGGTCAGCCCGCCGCCGGCAGCGTGAACTCGTAGACCAGCGCGTCCTGTTCGGCGTCGACCACCAGCTCGGTTATCTCCAGCGGGCGCGCGTACTGGTCGTGCACCCGGCGGGTCACCCGGACCGCCGAGGTGTCGCCGAGCTGGGTGATGGAGTCCCGGTGGTGCAGCGTCAGACCGGCCCTGCGCATCCAGTCGTAGGCCCGGCGCAACTGCGCGGGGGTGGCGCCGTCGGCCCGCTCCCGGTACCGGCCCAGCTCCGCGACCTCGGCCAGCGCCACGGCGGAGAACGAGGTCACCGCGGTGCGCAGCGACCGGCCGTCCGGCGTGGCCGACCGGTAGCGGTGCACCAGCGTCGGCCGGCGCGGCGCCAGGCGCAGCGCCGTCGCGTGCTCCGGCGGCGGTGCCTCCCAGGCCACCGTGGCCCGGTCCACCGCCCAGGGGTCGGCCGGCCGGGCACCCACCGGGAAGGTGAGCGAGGCGGGGTCCTCGACCGGGGCGCCCGGCAGCGTGGCGTGGCTGCCGCGCCGGTCGGTGGCGACCACGCCGCCGCGGCGCAGCACCTCCAGCGCCTGCCGGACGGTCTCCCGGCTGACCTCGAAGTGCCGGGCCAGATGGCGCTCGCCCGGCAGCCGCTCCCCGGGTGGGATGGTGCCGTCGTGCAGTTCGTCCAGCAGCAGGGACGCGACCCTCCAGTACAGGGGCCGGCCGTCGGTCTGCGGGGGGTCGTGCGGGGTGGTGCGGGCCATGCCGCGCCTCCTGTCGGTGACAAGACGTAGCCGTACAGGCTCATTGCGCGACCAGATCTAGCATTGGTCTAAACCACAAGGGAAGAGCGGTCCGCCGGTTCGGCCGAAACACACCCTGCGCGATCCAACCGTCACAGCGGGTCGCGGGGCCGAGGTCATCCGCGCCGCCCCCCTGCGGCCGCCCGTCAGTCAGGGGCCCGCCGGCCCCTCGTGCGGCCCGCCGGACCCCGTCCGGGGTCGGCGAACCCGTCGTCGGCACCGGACCGGTTGTGTCCGAAAGCCCGCCGGCGGACCGGAGCGAGCGGCCGGTCCCCGCCCCTCGGATGTACGGCTCGCGCGAGCCGCCCGGCCCGTCCGCCCCCTCAGGCGTACGACCGCAGCCAGCGCAGTTTGCGCTCCTCCTGGAACGGGCCGCCGCCCTCGTGGTCGTTGAACTCGTACACCTCGATCGCCTTGTCCGCGTGGGCCCAGGCGTTGAACGCGGCGAACACCGTGGACGGCGGGCAGGTCTGGTCCTCCAGGGCCGCCGAGAAGAGGGCCGGGGCCCGGCCGCGCGCCGCGAAGTGCACGCCGTCGAAATAGGAGAGAACGCGCAGCACGTCGGCCGCCCGGCCCCGGTGCGTCTTGAGGAAGAGGCCGATCTCCCGGTACGGATGCCGGTCCGTGACCGTCACGGCGCGCGGGAAGTCGCACAGGAACGGCACGTCCGGGGCGACCGCGACGAGGTCCGGGACGAGCCCGCCGACCGCGAGGGCGATCCCGCCGCCCTGGCTCTCACCGATCACCGCCGTGCGCGCCGCGTCGGCCAGCGGGTGCGAACGGGCCGCCTCGACGGCGCGCACGGCGTCCGTGAACACGCGCCGGTAGTAGTAGTTCTCGGGCGCGTCGACACCCCGCGTCATGAACCCGGGGTAGGCGGGCGCGGCGCCCACCGGGTCCGTCGTGCCGCCACCGCCGCCCCAGGCGCTGCCCTGTCCGCGGGTGTCCATCACGAAGTGCGCCCGGCCCGCCGACGCCCACAGCAGCTTCTCGTGCGCGAGCCCGCGCCCGCCGCCGTAGCCGATGAACTCCACGACCAGGGGCAGCGGTTCGGTGGCTCCCGCGGGCAGCCGCAGCCAGCCTCTGACCGGGTGGCCGCCGAACCCGGCGAACGTCACGTCGAGGACCCGCACGGTGGACAGCCCGGTCTCCACCGACTCGAAACGCACGTCCAGTTCGTGCTCCCGCGCCTCCTGGAGCGTCTTGCCCCAGAAGGCGTCGAAGTCCTCGGGCGCACCGGACTGGCCGCGATATGCGCGCAGTTCGTCGATCGGAAGGTCGAACAGGGCCATCGGCGACCGCCTTCGGGAAGGGAGCACGGGTGGGAGCAGGGGGGAGTGGGAGAAAGCGTCCTCTCACCGTACGGCGGTGATGGGACCGTGTCGTGCCCGTGGAGCCGGTGCTGGTGGGGGCGCGGTCGAGTGAAGCTCCCAGCCGCGTGCGGCGCTGATCGGCGAGGTCCGAGGCCGGAGGCACGGCCACAGTGCAGCGGCCGGTCAGCCCACGAGGAGCACGAGTTTGCCGCGCACACTCCCCGCTTCGCCGACGCGATGCGCGTGGGAGACCTCGGTCAGGGGGAAGGTCCGGCCGACCTGGATGGAGAAGCGTCCTGTGTCGGCCATGCGGGCGACCTGGGCGAGCGCGTAGGTGGCGCGGCCGTCGTCGCCGCGGCTGAAGCGGACGCCCGTCTGCTGCGCGCCACGGAAGTCGGCGACCGTGATCACATGCTCGGGAGCGCCCACAAGTCCCACGAGTTCGGGAAGGACACCGCTGCCGGCGACGTCCAGGGCGAAGTCCACCCCCGACGGCGCGATCGCGTGGACTCGTTCCGGCATCCCCTCGCCGTATGCCACCGGCTCGGCCCCGAGCGAGCGCAGGGCCTCATGCGTGCCTGGACTGCCCGTGCCGATGACGCGCGCGCCGCGCTCCACGGCCAGTTGGACGGCGGCACTCCCGACGCTGCCGGATGCCCCGTTGACGAGCACGCGGCTGCCCGCTGTGACGCCGAGCCGGTCGAGCGAACGCGCCGCGGTCTCGGCGGCGGCGGGGATCGCCGAAGCCCTCGCGTAGTCCAGCGAGTCCGGGATCGGGGCCCAGTGCGACAGCACGGCCGACTCCGCCTGGGCGGCTCCGTACGGCGAGGCTCCGAAGACCCGGTCGCCGACCGTGACACCCGAGACACCGGCACCGATCTCGTCGACGAGCCCCGCGGCCTCGTAGCCCAGGGTCTGTGGCAGTTCCTGGTCCATCAGGCCCTGGCGCTTCTTCCAGTCGCCGGCGTTGACGCCCGCGGCGCGCACCTTGATCCGTATCTCTCCGGCACCGGGACGGGGATCGGGGAGATCGACGATCTCCAGGACCTCCGGGCTGCCGAACCGGCTGAACCGTACGGCCTTCATGACGCACTCCTTCCGTGGAAGGAGTGGCGGATCGTCCGATACCGCGTGTGCGCGTACTCCCCGTCCGGCTGTCCGCCCGGCCGGAGCACGTTTCTACTCCGATACGGCGACCCTACTTCATGCCCGCCCACACGCGTCCGGGACGGCTATGACGCCCCGCGCAGGGTCAGCGCGGTTCGCGCCAGTCCGCGCAACCAGGTGTGGGCGTGGTCGGTGTCGTAGCGCTGGTGCCACGACAGGTAGACCGGTGCGAGCGGTAGTTCGAGCGGAAGGGGGAGCACGACCAGGCCGAGGTCGGCGACCGCGGACCGCGTGGTGGCTTCGGGGACGCTGATCAGGAGATCGGAACCGCGCGCGAACTCCAGCGCGGCGGCCTCCGTGGGTGCGGTCGCCACCACGCGGCGGGCCAGGCCGAGCCGCGCGAGGGCGTCGTCGAGGGCGTTGCCGAGGTTTCCCCTTCGCGAGACGGTGACGTGCTCGGCGGCGGCGTATTGATCTGCCGTGACTCTCCCGCCGCCCGTGAGGGGGTGCCCCTGCCTGACGACGATGACGAGGCGGGACTCGCCCACCTTCTCGGCGCGGACGTCCGGTGCGCCCGGGTGGTTGGCGTTCGCCTCCAGGTCCACCTCGCCGCGCCGCAACTCCGGTGTGTCGGTGCTCGATTCCGCGACGAAGCGCAAGCGCACGCCCGGCGCCTCTTCCCGTACGGCCGCGAGCAGCGCGGGGCCGCTCAGGGCGACCAGGGAGTCGTGCCAGCGGAGGGTGAACGTGCGCTCCAGGGTCGCCAGATCGAGTTCACGGCTCGGTGCCAGCACCCCTTGGACCTGGTGAAGCAGCTCATGCACCTGTTCCCGGACGGCGATCGCGTACGGCGTAGGGGTCATGGTGCGGCCGGTGCGCACCAGGATCTGATCCCCGGTCGTGCGCCGGATCCGGCCCAGACTCCGGCTCATCGCGGGGGCGGTGACATGCAGGCGTGCGGCCGCCCCGGCCACACTGCCCTCCTCCAGCAGCGCGTCGAGCGCGGCCAGCAGGTTCAGGTCCAATTGCATGCGAGTAATCCTAGCCGTGCTTTACATGCATTTGAGGTTAATCGAGGGGCTGTATACCGTCGACACCAGAGCGCCGCACAGAGCACACAGCTCGGCCCGAACGGCCTCACCACCCCCCACCCACAAGGGAGTTGACCATGCCCGAAACCCTGCGGACCACGGCTGCCGCCGCCGACACCGCCACCTCGGACGCCGACCTGCTCGACCGGACGGCGGCCGCCGTACGCGCGGCCGGCTCCGCGCTGCGCGAGCGCTTCGGCGAGGTGGTCCGCTACGAGACCCGCGAAGAGCTGATGCGCGCCCTCGCCGTCAACGACGACACGGCACTGGACATCCTGCGCCCCCGCCTGACCCACCTGCGTCCGGAGGCGGGGTGGGTGGAGGACGAGCTGGACGGCGGGGCGCTGCCGCCCGGCGAGTGGTGGGTCGTGGATCCGGCCGAAGGCAACGTCAACCACCTGCACGCCCTGCCGGAATGGGCGGTGACCGCCACCCTCGTACGCGAGAACCAGCCGGTGCTCACCGTGGTCCACCTGCCGTTGACCGGCGATACCTACACCGCGCTCGCCGGCGCGGGCGCCCACCTGGACGGCCGGCCGCTGCGCGTCTCCCCGACCGCGGACCTCGGCCTGAGCATCGTGGCCACCAGCCAGGCCCGGCCGGACGAGGACGACGACGTCGTGCGGCGCGTGGGCTCGTCCATCACCGCGATGCTCTTCGACGCACTCGTCGTGCGCACCGCCGTGCCCGCGACCCTGCACCTGGTGCACGTGGCCGCCGGCCGGACGGACGCCTTCTGGCAGTTCGCGGGCGCCCGCGCGGACCTGCTGCCCGGGGCGCTGCTCGTCACCGAGGCCGGCGGCCGGATCTCCGACGCCGAGGGCCGCCCCTGGACCCCGCGGAGCGAGAGCTTCCTGGCCGCCGCGCCCGGCGTCCACGCCGAGGCCGTCGCCACCCTCTCCCGCTGACCGCGCACCACACCCCGCACACACGGAGGAACCAGATCACCATGCCTGAGATCGCAGTTCTCGGAAACGGCCGCGTCGGCGGCAACCTGGCCGCAGCCCTCACCCGGGCCGGACATGCGGTGAGAGTGGCCGGCCGCGCGCCGGGCGCCGCCGCCGACGCGGCCCGCACGGCCCGGATCGTCATCAACGCCACGCCGGGCGCGGGCTCGCTGGACCGGCTCGTCGCCCTGCGCGAGGAACTGCGCGGCAAGATCCTCGTCGACGTCTCCAACGCCACCCTCGACGGACCGGACGGACTGCCCGCCGACCTGATCCACCCCGGCTCGAGCCTCGCCGAACACCTCCAGGACGCGCTCCCCGAAACACGCGTCGTCAAGACCCTCAACACCATGCTCTACCCGGTGATGACCGCGCCGGACACGCTCACCCAGGCGCCCGACGCCTTCCTCTCCGGCGAGGACCCCCAGGCCAAGCAGACCGTCCGCGAACTGCTCGTCAGCCTCGGCTGGCACACGGAGTGGATCACCGATCTCGGCGGGATCCAGACAGCCCGCGCCACGGAGGCCGCGATCCTGTTCGTACCGCACGTGATCCGGTCCAGCGGATTCGCGCCTTTCGCCATCTCGATCGCCCGCTGATCCGCACGCAGGGGATCATCGGCACGGTTGCTCGCCGTGCCGATGCGCCGCCCGCTTCCTCCGCGCCGGGCGCGCGATGAGCGCTAATCCTGCGGAAGGTCCTGGTAATCGAGAGCGTCGGCATCGCTTGCCGCCGGGCCGCCGAAGAAGCCCTGCATGAGTTCGCCCAGGTCCAGCTCTGTGGCACCGACCGGGACGGTGGGCCTGGTGCCATGTCCCACCCGCAGGGTCAGACCCAGCTTTCTGACCTTGGTGTCCTCGGCCAGCTCGGCGAGGTCCATGCGCACCTTGTTCAACTGGCCGTCCTTGAGCGTGAAGTCCGCCTTCACGTCGGTGGCGGGGGCGTCCTTCAGGTCTTTGTCCGTCGGCAGCTCCATGCCCGGCGGCAGGTCCTTCACCAGCGGTCGGATCTTGCCGAACAACCTGGTGATCAGCGTGCGGAAGGGCGCTGTGGCGGTGACGTGTTCGGTGCCGTCCGAGCCGTCCGCTGTCTTGAAGTGCACCTCACGGGCGACGACCTCGCGCAGGGCCGCTACGAGCTTCTGCTGCGTCTTGGCGTCGAGGGACGGGGCGGGCGCAGGGCTGCCCTTCCGGCCGCCGGCGCCGGCCTTCTCCATCTCCTTCGTACCGAACTTCACCCACTTGCCGGCGATGAGGCTCTTGAACGCCCCGGCCTCCGGGGGCAGGTCCGAGGCGGCGGGCACGGGAGCGCCCGTCATCTTGCCGAAGGCGGTCATGTCGGCCCGCATGTAGGCGTAGTCGCCGATCACCCGGTACTCGACGAGGCCGCCGTCCGAATTGCTGATTTTCATGGCTATGCCGACCAGGTCCTTCTCACCGGACTCGTCGATGGGCTTCCTCGACTGCACGGTGACCCTGATCCGCGCGCCACTGATCAACTTGGCGGCCTCATCCGGCATCTCCTCACCGGGTGCGGGATCGGACTGGGCGTCCAGCGCCTTCAGGGACCTGACGTCGGTGTCCAGGTCGACCTCGAAGGAGAGTGTCTTCTTCTTGCCGAGCTCCTCGAAGGCATGGTCGAGCTTCTTGCCGGCGGAAAGCTGCTCCACCGTCGAACAGGCGGCGGAGCCTGCGAGGACGGCACCGATGACGGCGGTGGCGGTCAGGGTCTTGCGTATGGCGTTGATGACGGTCTCCTCATAGGTCCCGATCACGGAGTGATCGCGATCAGGAGACTCACAACCTGCTCACAGGGTTGCCCACGCGCTTTCCTCCGGGCACTGACGGAACTCCGCTACGGGTGACCGGGACAAGCGGTACGAGGCGGCCCCGCACCCAGTACGAGGACGCCGTCCACCGTCTGCGCCTCCTGGGCCCGCCCCTTGAGTTCCGCGAGCCGCTCGAGGAGGCCGTACCCCTCACAGAGCACGGTCTCGTGACCGCCGTAGGACTCGAGGTTGATCACCGCAGCCTCCACATGCTGGATCTCGGAGACCAGCATGGGGACGCCCGCGGAGCCCCACGCAAGGGCCAGGCCCGCACGCGGATAAAGGAGCGGTGGTAACTCGGCGCCACTCGCGTTGCGGATCGTGGCCGCGTCGCTGCCACTGTGTGCCTCCAGGCAGAGCTTGGAGTGCTCGATCACCCGCACCAGGACCTGTAAGTCCGCCGGCATCAACTCGACCGCCAGGAAGTCACCGGGCGACCGGTGGTGGTTCGCGGGAGCGGCGGTCTCGCGGGGCGCACCCCGTTGACGGCTACGCCACCACGGCATGCCGCCGGCTCCCGTCACGTCTGACCGTTCCGCCGTCCACCGCGTCTCCCCCTCGACCCACGATCGCTTGCGGCCTGCACTCACACACAGCGAATCCTCTTCCCCGCAGGCAAGGAGATGACGACGTCGGACTCGCCTGTCGAGACTATCCGGTGCAGCGGTCAACTGTTGCTGAATGTAAACCTCAAGGTCGGCCTTGAGGCGCTGCACCCGGACAGGTGCCCCCTTCGACCGCTTTCAGTCGATCAGGAGGGGTGGCGAGGGGTGGTCCCCACAGGAGTCCCTACCGGCCGACGACGGATGGCCAGAGCCTCGCGCGCCGCCTGCCGAGGGTGGCGGCGACGCCAGTAGGGGTTGTCGTGCGGGAGCCTGCTCGAGACACGTCCGTACATGCCGAAGGTCGCGACGAGCAGTCCCATGACGAAGGAGAACACGACGTTCGGCATACCGAAGTCGAGGACGTTGGCGGGCCTGTCGAGGATGAACAGGTGGATCAGACCGCTGAGGACGAAGAGGGCGCCGACGACCATGTTGAGGGTCGAGGCGACGCTCCCGCCCACCACCGCTCCGCAGACGAGCAGCAGTCCGAAGACCACGGAGACCAGGCTCAGCAGGCCGTTGGTCGACATCCCGGCGATGTGGGCGCCCTGGGTGTCGAAAGGACTCAGTTCGTCGGCGAAGCCCAGGCAGCCGAAGGCGAGGAGGAGGCCGCCGCACACTCCGGCGCCGTACCGGTAGACGGACGCGAGCCTGTGGTCCACCGGGAGCTCGTCGTAAAGCCTCATGTCTGATCCTTTCGGAGCCAAGACCCAGACCCCCCATCGAACGACGGCGACCGTTCACACCATCACCGTCACTCGTACTTCCGCTCAAGAGCCCCCATCGGTTGCACACGGCCTCGAACGGTCGTGAGCGGAACACCACTCCGCGTCGGACGCGCGCAGGGAGCATCGGTCTCTCACCGCACCGGTGCCGAGCGCCGTTGGACATCGGTCAGCACACGCACGGCCTCACGCAGGCTCTTCACCTGCCTCAGGTCCGCCGAACGGTCGGCCGAACCGTCCGAGGGGGAGCGGCACCGCCACCCGGGGCCGCACAGCAGCACCGGGGAACCGCTGCGCGCGCCGCGGACACCCCACCGGGCCGCCGCGACACGACGTGCCAGACGGAGGTCAGCCGTCGGGCGGGTCTGGGACCACAGGGCCACTGCCGCGGGCGCGACGCGCTGCACCGTGCTCATCAGCGCGTCGGGAGGTACCGCGCCCCCCAGCGTGAGCACGGTCAGACCGTCGTCGGCCAGCACGGCGGCCAGCGCCTCGAAAGGGAGCGTGTGGTACTCCCCGGCCGGACAGGCCAGCACGAGGGGAGGGGCGAGGGCACGCCGATCGCCGTGAGCCGCGGATTCGACGTACCGGTGGCGCAACGTCGCCGAGATGTGCCAGGACAGCAGGTGCTCGATCTCGACGTACCGCTCGCCGGACGACTGCCACTTGCGGCCGACCGCCCGCAGCGCGGGTGCCATCACCTCCTCCCAGGCCAGAGCGGGGCCGTGGGCGGTCACCGCCTCGCGCAGCCGCTGCTGCACCTCCAGGCCGTCCATGCGCACCGCGGCTCGTGCCAGCCCCCTGCACTCGAGCCGGACCCGCCCGAGCGGCAGCCCACTGCCGGCCCGCGCGTGACAGGCCACGGCTTCGCCTTCGTCATCGTGAGCAGCGACCAGAGTGGTTCCGCCCGGTGCCCCGGCCGGGTCCGCGAGACGTGCGTGTCGCTGTGCGAGGCGGGCGGCTTCCGCCGGTGACACACCGGTGGCGGTGAGGCGGCACATCTTCCGCATCATCGCCACGTCGTCGGGCGACCAGCGCCGATGGCGGCCGTCCGGCCTCACCGCCGGCCCGAGTCCGTAGCGGCGGTCCCAGGACCGCAACGTCGTAGGGGAGACCCCGAGCAGACGGGCGAGCTGACCGGTGGTCATCCATGCCTGCGAAGTGAGCTCACCGTGCTGCACCGTGGGTACGACCCGACCGTTCACCATGCACGTGGTTCCGACGTCGCCCTGTCCGCGGATGCGGTGCCCCCACCGCGTTGCATCGAGCTCGTTCAGCCGGAGCGGGTCACCGGGCTATGCGCCCTTCAGGCAGTGACCCAGGCGCTGCGGGCCCCGCCGCGCACGGCTCTGGACCGTTCCCAGGGGCCAGCCCGTCACCTGGGTGATCTGCGCCTGCGTGAGGTCCTCGAAGAAGGGGAGCGTCAAAACGGTGCGCTGCGGCTCGCTGAGCTGGGCCCATGACTGACTCACCACGGTACGGTCGAGCACCGCCCGCGCGTCGGATTCGCCGTGTCCGCCGTGTCCGCCGTGTCCGCCGTCCGCGGCGAGCGGAGAGCCGGCGGCGGCGACCTGCCGGCACAGACGTGGTGGAGTCAGCGAAGGTACGCGGCCACTTCCCGTGCGGCCCGGGCACCCGAGGCCAACGCCCCCTGCACCGATCCCGTGGCCCGGTGGTCCCCGCACACGAAGCGCCCCGCGGCCACCCGGCTGCGCTTGCTGTAGGACAGCGGCGGCTCCATGGCGGGCAGGGCCGCGGCCACCGTTCGCGTGGTCAGGCGCTCCCAGGCGGCCGTGTCGGTGCGGTAGGCCTCCGCGAGCGCCGCCCGGACGTTCTTCTCGCGCCCCTCACGGTCGCCACCGAGGACGGATGTCGCCACCAGCGCGTACCCGCGCGGCGCGTGAGAGGCGTGCACCTCGCTCAGCACGACGCTGTTGACGAACCGCCGCCGCACATCGGTCACCAGAGTGGGCTCGTTCAACGGGGAACGACCGGCTACGTGGTAGTAGGTGGTGACGGTCCGGTACGGCGGCACGGTCAGACCGGGCAGCAACCGGGCCGCCGTCCGCGCGTCCGTCGCCACGACCACGGCCCGGGCCGCCACCGTACGGCCGTCGTCGTCGAGCACCCCGTCCTCGGTGAGCGCCGCCACCGGCGACTCCAGGGCGACCACCCCGGGCGGCAGCGCAGACCCCAGCAAAGCCGGCACGGCACCGATTCCCGCGGCGGGCAGGCACAGCGTCCCGCGCACCATGGTGCGCCACACGAGATGGAAGAACCGGCTGGAGGTCGCCAGCTCGTCCTCCAGGAAAATCCCTGACAGGAACGGGCGGAAGAACCGCTCCACGAAGGCGTCGTCGAAACCGGTCCTCGCGAGCGCCCGGCGGGTCGGGATGTCAGGCACCCGCTTCACCAGTGCCGACGGGGCCAGTGCGGCGAAACCCGTCAGCGCGGCCAGAGCGGCCAGTTCCCGCGGGCCGGCCAGGCCGGCGGCCAGCCCGCTCAAGGCCTGGCGCGGCGCGCGCGTCGGGTCGGCGAAGCGCATGCGCCGCCCGTCGTCATGGATCAGGAAACCCGGCGTGAACGGCCGCAGGCGCAGCTCACGCAACGGCAGCCGGCGGCGCACCTGCGGGTAGGCCGTGTTGAACACCTGGAAGCCACGGTCCAGCACGAAGCCCTCGACCCGGTCGGTGCGCATCCGCCCACCGACCTGGTCACCGGCCTCCAGGACCCGTACCCGCAACCCCTGCGCGCTCAGATCCCGCGCGCAGGCCAGTCCGGCCAGCCCGGCACCCACGACGACCACGTCCCACGGCCCGGCCGCCCGCCCGACGGTCATCCCGTTCTCCTCTCGGCGGCTCACGCGGCTCACGTCTTCCCCAGGGAACGCCCGTCCCCCGGCTTGCTTCCCCCAGGAGCGTGCTTTCGGATGCGTGCCGTCACCCGAACGGGGCCGCGGCGGGCGTCGCGGCCCCAGGCATGCCGCAGAAGGCGCCCGCAGGCTGCCGAGCACGGCCTGTGCCCGTCGCCCGAGTTCCGACGCAGCCTCCCACGTCGCCGAGCAGCGGCATCCACCCGGGCGACGCCACCCTGCGGGCCGTGCACCGTTCCGGCACAGGAACCTGCTGCCCGCCCCGGCGTCTGCTTACTGCGCGCTGCCCACCGGACTGCTCGGGTGCACCTCGCGTTCGACGCGCGGAAGGAGTTCGGGAATGTAGATCTTCCGGATGGCGTCGCCGGAGTCGTGCGCCTCCCAGTGGGCGCGGCTCGCCCAGCGCTCGACGAGGACGAAACGGCCGGGGTCGTCCTGCGACTGGTACGCCTCCCAGCTGACGCAGCCGTCCTCGGCGAGACACAGGGGCCGCATCCGGGCCAGGGCGTCGGCCACCGCCGGGATCTCGTCGCACTCGGGCACTCGGACGATGACGATGAGGTCGAACATCACTGCTCCTTGGAGTGGGGGGAACCGGCCGGGCCGGCGAGGGCGTCGCAGGCGACCGTCGTAAGCGCCTGGACGATCGGGTGACCGCTGTTGCGCTCGTGCTCCCCGCGGACGACGGGTGTCCAAAGACAGGCTCCTACTCGTCCAGAGAAGTCATTCCAGGAAGCTGTCGAGGGGCGCCGCCTTGTATTCCGCCGCGCCCGCCGTGGTGATGCCGGCGGCTGAGCCGGGCAGCCGCAGAGAGCCGAGACCGCTCACGTACAGGTCGGCCGTTCCGTCACCGATCGTGTCGCGCAGCCGTACCAGGCCACCGAACTGCTCGTCGGCCGTCAACGGACCAGGAACACCGGGGGTGTTGCGGGCGAACCACTGCGAACCGGCGCCGGACAGGCCGCCCGCCCGCCCCTTGAAGACGTGCACGCCGCCCGCGTACTCCTGGCCGTCGATCTCCTCGCCCCGCACGCCGACCGCGAGATCCGCGTAACCGTCGCCGTTGACGTCGCCCGCCGAAACGGATGAGCCGAACTCGTCCCGGTTCTCGGGGGTTCCGGCGACGCCACTGGTCGCCTGGGTGAGGCGGGTGCTTCGGGACGGGCCGGCGGACGAGCCGTACCAGACGCTGACGCGGCCCTTGTGCTTCGAGTAGAGGGACGTGCCGACGGCGATGTCGCCGTAGCCGTCCTTGTCGAAGTCGGCGATGACACCGTCGCCGCCGCGTTCGGCGCTGCCGCCGTTGCCGGACTCGGACTCCAGGCGGAGGCTCTTGCCCGGGGTGAGCGAGGTCGCGCCACCCTTGACGAACCAGACGTCGGACGCGATGTATTCGGGGCTGACCACGTCACCGATGATCGCGAGGTCGGTCTTCTTGTCGCCGTCGACCTTGCCGGAGATCAGGGCGGTGGCGTAGAAGGACGACGTCTTGTCGAGCTTGGTCACCGCGCCGGTGGTGCCGGAGCGCTTGAACGGGCCCCGGTAGACGTACGTCATGGATTCGTTGATGACGGCCAGGTCCTGCTTGCCGTCCCCGTTGAAGTCGCCGGTCGCCAGGTCCTTGCCCATGTAGTTGTTGCGGCCCGGGTTCTTGTTCGGGAGGGTCGTGCCCGTGGACAGACCGGAGGGGGAGCCCCAGAGAATCGTCACGGCGCCCTGGAAGCCGTTCTCGCCGGTCGCCGCCACCGCGAGGTCGCCGTATCCGTCGCCGTCGAAGTCCGCGGCGGCCCGTACCTCGCCGAACATGTCATCGGCCTCGTCGGTGCCGGGCACGCCGGGGCTCGACTGGGTGATGCGCTGCTTTGAGGTGCCGGGCCCGGTGGCGGTCCCGAAGACCACGCTGACGCCGCCGCCCCCTCTGGCACTGAAGCTCGAGTACGCGTAGTCGCGGAAGCCGTCGCCGTTGAAGTCGTCGCCGTACTTCGCGGGCGCGGCGCTCGCCGACGCGGCGGGCAGAGTGAGGGGGACGAGGCCCGCTACCAGGAAGGTGGCGAGCGTGGCCGTTGTGCGGACGGGCATGGCTGTTGGGGCTCCTTGGGAGTCGCGGAGGCGGTGGGCCCGGTCGGCGGCGATCCGAGCCGAAGCGTGGTGGCATGGCCGGTGGTGCGTGGGGGTGCCACGTCGTTCACCGGGAGGTGTCCCGGGTGACGCGTGGGGTGTGCGAACAGGAGACCGGTCATGGGGCCGAAGGGTTGTACGTCGGCGCGGAGGAACATCGTTCCGTGGTACGGCAGCAGCCACCGCCCACACCTTGACGGTCATACCCCACTAAAATGCACATACCGCAAGGGCGGCCGAAGGGTGCGTCATGAGCAAGCAGATCATCTGCCGCAGGCTCTCCGAGCAGGTCCCTTCCGAGGACGGACAAGTCGGCGAGCGGGTCCTCGTCGACCGGGTCTGGCCGGAGGGCGTGCGCCGGCGGGACGCGCCTCTCGACGAGTGGCTGCGCGATGTCGCCCCGTCCGCCGGGCTGCAGCGCTGGTACGGCCGCGACCCCCGGCGCTTCGATGAGTTCCGCCGCCGCTATCTCGCCGAACTGGGCGATCATGCGCACCGGCAGGCGGCGGCCCGGCTACGTGACCTGGCCGAACACGGCAGCCTCACCCTGCTGACCGCCACGCGGGACGTGGACCACAGCCACACCGCCGTACTCGCCGAATGGCTCACCACTTCTGAGGACCGCGGTCCAAAGCCGCCGGCAGCCGACGTCCCCGAACCCGGACCCGCCGACGCCCCTGAACCCGGACCCGCTGACGCCCCTGAGCCCGGACCGGCCGACGCCCCTGAGCCCGGACCGGCTGACGCCCCTGAGCCCGGACCGGCCGACGCCCCTGAGCCCGGACCGGCTGACGCCCCTGAGCCCGGACCGGCCGACGCCCCTGAGCCCGGACCCGCCGACGCCCCTGAACCCGGACCCGACGCTTGCGGCCCCCGGCCGCAAGGAACCCGCGCAGCCCTCACCGCCGCGGTGGCCGGCCTCAACCCGGGGGCGCTCGCCTTCGTCATGGGCACCGGCATCGTCTCCACGGCCCTGTACATCAACGGCGCCCGCACCGCATCCACCGCACTGCTCTGGGTGGCCCTGGCCGGCTTCGCCGTGCTGGTACCCGGCTACGGCTGGCGGCTGCTGCGCCACCGGCAGCGCTTCCTCGCGGATCTCCTCGGGCCGCGCGCCTTCGCCTTCCTCACCCTCGCCATCTCCTCCAACGTGCTGGCCGCCCGCCTTGCGCCGAGCGGCCACGCCGCGGTGGCCGGGGCGTTCCTGGCGTTCGGGGTGCTGGGGTGGATCCTGCTGGACTACGGCATTCCCCTCGCGCTCGTCACCACCTTGAAACGGGGCCCGTCGATCGACCAGGTGAACGGCACCTGGTTCCTGTGGGCCGTGGGATCGGAGTCCGTGGCGCTCGCCGCCGCCGCGCTGGCCGCGGTGACCTCGGGGCACGTGCTGCCGACGCTGGCGGTGGTGTGCTGGTCCGTCGGCCTGATGCAGTACGTGCTGACCGCCGCGATCGTGCTGGCGAGGCTGCTGGCCCGGCCGGTGCGGCCGGAAGGCCTCATGACGTCCGTCTGGATCTTCATGGGGGCGGCCGCGCTCATCGTGCTCGCCGGAGTGCGACTGATCTCCCTCCCGCCGGGCAGCCTGATGCTCGCGCGTCCGGTCATCGTCGGGTCGGCCGTCGTCCTGTGGGCGTTCTCCTCCTGGCTGATCCCGCTGCTGCTGGCTCTTGGCGTGTGGCGGCACGCGGTGCGCCGGATTCCACTGCGCTACGACCTGGGCTGGTGGAACCTCGTCTTCCCGATCGGCATGTACGCGGTCGCCACGCACGAACTGGGCCGCGCGACCGGGACCTCGTGGATGACCACCGTGGGCCGCTGGGAAATCTGGACAGCCGCCGCGTTCTGGGTCGTCGTCTTCGCCGCCATGGTGGCCGCCGGGCTCCGGACCCGGCCCACGGCCGGCCACAGACCCGGCTCCCGACCGGCCCGGGCGGACCGCGAGGGCAACACGGTCCCGCCCTCCTCCACCCGGACGCTGCCGTAGACGCGGGTGCCGGCGCCGAGCGAACCCACCGACCCCGGAACGCGGCACGGTGGGTTCGGCTCGGACGAGGCTCTCCGCGCAGCCCCGCCGTACGCCGGGCCGCCGCATACGGGCGATGTCATCGGCCGACGGGTGCCCGCAGACGGCCGAGGCCGTGAAGCAGTGCGTGCCGGACGACCACCAGCCAGGCGGCCACGAGCAACACGTAGAGAACGACGGCACCCCAGACGAACAGCAGCGAGCCGGTACGGGTGGCGAGCGCGCCGGTCCCGGTGACGCAGGCGCCGAGGGGGAAGATGAACGACCACCAGGTGGGCGAGAAAGGCAGTCCCGTCCGGACCTCCCGCACGGTCAGCGCCGTGGCGAGCACCAGCCACAGCAGGGCGAAACCCCAGACACCGATCCCGCCGAGGAGGGCCGCGACCGCGGCCCCGCGCGCGTACGGGCCGGGCAGCGCGCCCGGCGCCGCCGTGGCCAGCGCCCCGAGCGCGGTCACCGCCTGGTCCAGCGCTCCCACGCCGATCCACACCGTCGGCACCACGGCGCCGCTCGGCGCGTCATGGTGCACCAGGCGGCTGTACACCATCGCCAGGACCAGCAGGACCGCGACCAGACCGAGGCCGAGCATCGCGTAGCAGCCCAGCAGCATGGCCAGCCGCGGCTGCCCGGCCGGTGCGTACGGGACGAGCAGCGCACCCGTCGCCGCGGAGACCATCGGCGGCACCACCGGCATCAGCCAGCCGCCGAACGCCGCGTCCGGTGTGAATCGGTGCCGGGTGATCATCAGGTACGGAACCGCGCACGCGGTGGCCAGGCCGAGCACCGTACCGATGGACCACAACACCCAGCCCGCGTCCACCGCCGCCCGCTCCCCGATCAGCCGTCGGCCGAGCAACAACGTCCCGGCCCCGACGGTGAGCAGCGCCATCGGCGGCGCACCCAGGAACTGGGCCAGTACGGGATCACCGGCATGCACCCGCAACATCCTCTGCCGCAGGTAGCCGACGGTGAGCACGACCAGCAACAGGGCGGTACCCGCCCACACCACCGTCGCCGCGCCGCCCAGCCCGGCGAAGCCTCTGGGCAGCGTGGCCGCCGCGTCGGCGATGATCCCGGTGCCCATGACGGCCGCGAACCAGTTCGGGCCGAATCGTGCCGGTCCGGTGTCGCTCGCCTCGACCCGACCGGCTCGTGCCCGGCCGGAGCGTCTCGGACCCGGACCGTCCTGGGACGGGACCGTGCGGATGGTGCTGGAGTGGCATGTCACGGCGTGGAGCGCCTTCTCTTCTCGTCTCGGGTCATCACCGCCGTCGATCTGCGGCGGTGATCGGCCGACCGGCGGGCCCGCGCCCAGCGGCTCACGGGGGGCGGCCGAGACCGTCGGTCCGTGGCGTGGTCGACGCTATGGCGAGGTGCGGGGCCGCCCCAGCGCAGGACGAGCCATGACGCCCTCACAGCAGGACATCGACGGACACGGCGAAGGTGCTCAGCGGGACACGGCCTGCGCGCCCCCAGGTAAGTTTGATAATCAAACTCGCTACGTCTAGGGTGAACGGCGTCCATGCGGCCCGGCCAGGAGGCGCACCATGAACGGCAGGCCGTCCCGCAGGGAACCGCTGCTGGTGACCGTGCTGGTGTTCCCGGGGGTCCGCCTGCTCGACGTCACCGGTCCCATCGAGGTGTTCGCGTCGGCCAACGACTTCGGTGGCCGCTATCGCGTTCGCATGGTGTCCCCGGACGGCGCGGACGTGGTCACCGCGGCGGGTACCGGACTCCGCGTCGACCTGGCCGCAGCGGAGGCGGAGTACACGAGCGACGTGGTCGTCATCCCCGGCGGCCCCGAGTGGCCCTCCCTGAGCAAAGACGACGCGCTGCTCGACGCCGTACGGGCACTCGACGCCCGCGGCCGCCGCACCGCGTCCATCTGCACCGGCGCCTTCCTCCTCGCCGCGGCCGGGCTGCTCGACGGACGCGAGGCCACCACGCACTGGCGCTTCGCCGACCAACTCGCCCTGCGGTACCCCCGAGTCACCGTGGACGCCGACGCCCTGTTCGTGCGCGACGGCCACATCATGACCTGCGCGGGAGTCAGTTCGGGCATCGACCTGTCGCTCGCCCTCGTGGAGGAGCACCTCGGCGCGGACACCGCCCGCGCGGTGGCCAAGGACATGGTCGTCTTCATGCAGCGACCAGGAGGCCAGTCGCAGTTCAGCGTCCGCACCCGCACCCCGCACGCCAAGCGGGAGATGCTGCGCCGGGTCATGGACGCGGTCTCCGAGGACCCGTCCGCCAACCACACCCTCGCGGCCATGGCCCGCCGAGCGGGGGTGAGCACCCGTCATGTGACGCGTCTGTTCCATGACGAGATGGCCACGACCCCGGCCCGCTACGTAGAGGAGATCCGTATGGAGGCCGCCCAGGCGATGCTGGAAGGCGGCGACGACCCCATGGCCGCGGTGGCCCGCCGCACCGGCTTCGGCTCACCGGAGTCGCTGCGGCGGGCCTTCACCCGAAACCTCGGCATCACACCGGGGGCCTACCGGGCACGCTTCCGCACCACGGACCCCCTCCGCGGGGGTGATCGGGTCTGACCGCAGCCGCGCCGGGGGCTCGCCGTGCAGACATGCCGGAGGCCTGGGGCCGATGTACGGTCGACGTACGGCGCAGGTGTGGACTTCGCGACCGACGGAGGGGTCGGTGCGGGATACGTGCCCGGGAGTGCCCATGGCTCAGCAGACGAACATCGCCGCGCAGACCGCCTTCGGAGAGGCCGTCGTCACCGGCGACCTCGACGCCCTCGACGAGATCGTCGCACCCGATGCGATCGACCACGATCCCGCCCCGGGACAGGGGCCGGGACCCGACGGGTACAAGGCCATGTTCGGCCAGTTGCGCGCGGCCTTCCCGGACTTGAACGTCCAGGTGGAGCACTTGATGGCCACCGAGGACGAGCTGGCCTTCGCCTACGTCATCACGGGTACGCACCTCGGCCCGCTGATGGGGTGGCCGGCGACCGGCAGGAAGGTGAGCTACCGGGGCATGCAGATCAGCCGCTTCGACAGCGACGGCAAGCTCGTCGAACGCTGGGGCAGCAGCGACGAACTCGGCATGCTGCGTCAACTCGGTCTCGCCGATCAGCAGTCGTGAACGGAGCCGCGGCCGCCGACCACCCGCCCATGCGCCATCGACCGCCGCGCCGAGCCGCGCTGTCGTCGGGCTTTACGGTTCGGTCGCGCGTCAGAGCCGCAGCACCGGGTCCGTGACCCCTCCGGGGCAGGCGAGCTCCGCGACGTCCCATTCGGCGCGTCCGGCCCCGGCCCGGTAGGCGCTCTCGTAGAAGGCGAGGACGGCGGCACGGGGATCGGTCCCGGCGCGGGCCGCGTCGTAGCGCAGCACGGCCAGGTGGCTGTCGCCGCGCGCGACCCAGCGCGCGGACGCGGGGCTGAGCGGCTCCCCGGCCAGGCCGGCGGGCTCGGGGGCGGTGTAGGAGTAGAAGGCGGGCTCGGGGAAGGTGTCGTCGCCGAACCAGAAGCCGAAGCTGATCACTTCGCGGGAGTACGCCTCCCGGGTGACGGGGTCGGCCTGAGGGGGCTGGTCGATCCGTCGCCCGGAGAACCGGGTGTGGGCGATGTCGAAGGTGTGCCAGAAGTGGTGCACCGGGCTGTGTTTTCCCGAGTAGCCCGCCGCGAACTCCTCCAGTACGGACGCCACCTGGCTCAGGACCCGCCAGTAGCGGTTGGCGGCCACGGGGTCGTAGGTCGCGTGCTCGGTGTCCTCGGCGAACGGCCGGGCGGCGTCGGGCAGGTCGAAGGGCCTGGGAAGAGCGATCTCCACCCGGATACCCAGCGCGGCCAGAGCGGCCAGGGTCGCGCCGTGGAAGGACGCGACGGACTGGCCCGGAAGCGGGAAGGACCGCTCCTCGCCGTCCAGCGTCGCGACGACGAGCCGGTGGTCGACGAAGTCGAAGTCGATCGTGAAGATCCGATCCCCGTCGGCCACACGCATCGGACGCGTGGTGATGCCGCGCCCGGTGACATGGAACGGGACGTTCCACCAGTGATTGCACCGGGCGCTCGCCGCCAGGCGGATCTTGCCGACGATCTGCGCGAAGCGGTGCAGTGTCTCCTTGGTGTCCCGCCACTCCGCCAGCGGCATCGGGGGGAAGATCTCCGTCACGCTCCCATGATGACGCCGTGAGCGGTGTCCGGCACCCGCGCCTTCGGACGACGGGCGTCGGCGGCTCCACCCCGCGAGCATGCGAAGTTCTCGTCGGCGGCAAGGAACACGTCGCAGCCGCTGCTCTTCGCAGGCGCACGAGAGGCAGCCGGCTGCTGCCGGCAGCCGACCCGCCGCACGAAGGCGTCTGCCGCTGCGAAATACTCTCCGGATGGGTTCACGCACTTCACCGGTCCGCCGGCAGATCACGATACGGAGGGCTGTCGCGGGGGATGCCAAACGGCTCACGCGGATCGTGCGTGGCTCAGGCGCGTACGAGGGTGAGTACGCATCCGCGGTCGCGGGCTACCGGGTCGGTCCTGACTACATCGAGGCCCACCGCGCCTTCGTAGCCGTCGACGCCGACGAGCAGGGAGGCCGGGTCCTCGGGTTCTACTCGCTCGTCCTTGATCCACCGGAACTCGACCTGCTGTTCGTCGCCGACGAAGCGCAGGGACGGGGCATCGGACGACTGCTCGTCGCGCACATGCAGTCCGAAGCCCGTGCCGCCGGGCTCGACCGTGTCATGGTCGTGTCGCATCGTCCCGCCGAGGACTTCTACCACCGGGTCGGCGCAGTGCGGACCGGGACCGCGCTCGCGAACCCGCCCGCCGTGCCGTGGGACCGTCCCGAATTCGAGTTCCGCATTCCTTCGCAATGACGTGGTATCGCGGTTCGCAGCGCACCCCGCAACGCCGGACGTGGCGGCGGCGCCGCAGTCAGCGGCCGGCGTACCGGTAGCGAGCCCAGAGAGGGAGGGCGTACCAGCAGACCAGGTACCAGAGCAGGACGGCTCCGACGAGCCAGGGTACGAGGGCGTTGTGGGTGGCGACCCTCAGGACGAGCAGGAGCGAGGAGACCATGGTGGCCAGCAGGAGGAGCAGGCCGACGAAGGTCAGGCGTGACGCGAGTCGTACGGCCTGGGGCTTGACCCGCTGACCGGACACCAGTCGGTGCAGCGAGACCGGTCCGATGAGGGCCCCCGTGGCGCATGCGCCGAGGACCACGGTGACGATGTAGATGACCTGCTCGACGTGGCCCAGTTGTGCGTACTTGGGGGTGAAGACCACGGTGAGCAGGAACCCGAACAGGATCTGTACTCCGGTCTGCGCGACGCGGACCTCCTGGATGAGCTCGCCCCACTTCCGGTCGGCCCTCTCTTCCACGGTCTCGTCGCGCCCGGTCCGTCTCTCCGCATCCGTCATGGACTCCGGATAGCCGCTCGTAGATCGCTCAAACGGGTCGTCAACGACGGCGAAGCGGCCTGACCGAATGTCGAGCGGTGGCCTACCCTCCCGGCTGCGCGGCCAGTCGGGCGGCGCGCAGGCTGAGGTGGTGCCGCTCCGGGAGGCTGGCGGTGCGGCGGGCGGCGATGCGGTAGTCGGCGGCGGCCTCTTCCCGGTCTCCGGCGAGCTCGTGCAGATGGGCGCGGACCGCGTACAGCCGGTGGTGGGCGGTGAGCGCGGGCGGCGGGTCGGCGAGCAGGGCGAGGCCGGCGGCGGGGCCGTCCACCATGGCGATGGCGACCGCCCGGTTCAGGACGATCAGCGGGTTGTCGGAGATGCGGGCTAGTACCCCGTACAGGGCGAGGATCTGCGGCCAGTCGGTGTCGGCGGCGGTCTGCGCCTCGTCGTGGACGGCCGCGATCGCCGCCTGCACCTGGTACGGGCCGACCGGACCACGCGGCAGGGCGGCGGTGATCAGCGAGACGCCCTCGGCGATCGCGGCGGTGTCCCATCGGCCGCGGTCCTGCTCGGCGAGCGGGACGAGTTCGCCGTGCGGGCCGGTACGGGCGGGCCCGCGCGCCTCGGTGAGCAGCAACAGCGCGAGCAGGCCGGCCACCTCGGCGTTGCCCGGCAGCAGTGTGTGGACGGCCCTGGTGAGGCGGATCGCCTCCTGCGAGAGTTCGACCCGCCGCAGTTCGGGGCCGGTGCTGCTGGCGTAGCCCTCGTTGAAGATCAGGTAGAGCACGTGCAGCACCGCGTCCAGGCGAGCCGGCCACTCGGCCCTGTCCGGAATCCGGAACGGCACTCCGGAGTCCTTGATCCGCTGCTTGGCCCGGCTGATCCGCTGGCCCATGGTCGCCTCGGGGACGAGGAACGCCGCGGCGATCTCCCCCGTGGTCAGCCCGCCGACCGAGCGGAGGGTGAGCGCGATCGCCGAGGCCGGCGACAGCACAGGGTGGCAGCACAGGAACAGCATCGCGAGGGTGTCGTCGTGCGCGCCCTGGTCCCCGGCGTCGGCCCCGGGCGCGGATCGCCGGTCGGCCGGGACATGACCGGCCACCAGCTCCTCTCGTCGGCGGCGGGCCTGCTCGCTACGGACCTGCTCGGTCATCCGGCGGCCGGCGACCTGAACCAGCCAGCCGCGCGGGTTGCGCGGCACACCCTCGGCCGGCCACTGCGTGGCGGCGTCCAGCAGGGCCTCCTGGACAGCGTCCTCGGCGGTGGCGAAGTCCCCGTAGCGGCGGGTGAGCACGCCGACGACCTGCGGCGCGAGCGTGCGCAGCAGGTCCTCGACGTTCGGATCGAAAGTCGTCACAGGGGGAGTTCACAGCTCGGTGGGCGGGGCCGCCATGATCTGGCGCACCTCGATCGGCATGTCGAGCGGCCGCCCGCCCGGGCCGGGGGCGGCGGAGACGGCGGCGGCGATCTCGATCGCCCGCTGCTCGGTGTCGCAGTCCACGATCCACCAGCCGGCCACCCACTCCTTGGACTCCGGGAACGGGCCCTCGGTGACGACCGGCGCGCCGCCACTGTGGGAGCGCACGATCCGGGCGGTCTCCGGCATGGCCAGGCCCTGGGCGTCGACCAGCTCCCCGGCGGCGGCGAGGCCGGCATTGGTCTGCTTCATGAACTGGATGTGGGCCTGGATCTCCTCGGGCCCCCACTCCTCGAGCTTGGGGAAGTCGACGTTCTTCTCGCTGAACTGCATCAGCAGCATGTACTTCACGGTTCTGCTCCTCGTTCGTCGTACCCGCCCCGGGCGGGGGCCGTCACGGGTAGGTAGAAGCACGCTCGGCGTTTTCGACATCATCGACGGAAATCCGCGAAAAACTTGGCGGCCGTGAGAAGGGACCGTGAGTGGTCCCACGGCGTGTCGCGCAGTGCCTCTGCGTCGCACGCGGCCAGTGGCAGCCACAGGCAGCCATGACCTGCGACAACCATCCGCATGAGCTCCTCCTCGATCGCGGTGCTTGAATGGACCGCCGTTCCTGGTCTGGCAAGGAGAAGCGCTGTGCCCCTGGTGTCTGTCGTCATGCCCGTGTACAACTCGGCAACCACCCTCGGCGCAGCCGTCCGATCGGTGCTCACGCAGACCCACACCGACCTGGAGCTGCTCGTCACCGACGACCAGTCCTCCGATGGCTCCATGAACCTGCTCCGCGAGTTCGCCGAGCAGGACGAGCGCGTTCTGCCGGAGTCGGCACCCGAACGGGGCGGTGCGGGCCGGGCCCGCAACCTGGCGATTCAGCGGGCCCGCGGGGACTACATCGCCTTTCTCGACAGCGACGACATGTGGCTTCCGGAGAAGACCGAGAAGCAGCTCGCCTTCGCCGTGGAAGGTGATGCGCCGCTGACGTTCACCTCGTACTTCAAGATGGACGCCGACCACGACGGCGACAGCACCGACTGGGTCCCGAACGGGCGGGTGGTCCCTGCGCGGGAGCACGTGGACTACCGCGCGATGCTGGTCCGGGACCACATCGGTGCCCTCACCGCCATGTACGACCGCAATGTCCTGGGCACAAGGCTGATGCCGGAGATGCGCAAGCGGCAGGACTACGCCCTCTGGCTGTCGATCATGCGGGACGGCGCTGACGCCCGGGGCCTGGCCGAGCCGCTCGCGGTGTACCGGGCCCACCAGGCGGGATCCCTGTCCTCCAACAAGCTGTCGCTCGTGCGGTACAACTGGTCGCTGTACCGCGAACACGAGCACCTGTCGGTCCCGCGGGCGGCGCGGGCGCTGGCCGGCGCTGCGTGGCAGTCGCTGCGCAACTCGCGCATCTGAATCCGTGCGACGCGGATCACGACGTCCCCGACCTCCTTCCCCCGGCACTCGACGAACTGGGCCTCACCTTTCGCTCGGTGGGCGGTGTCGCCGGGCAGGAAGCCGCCGTGCGAGCACTTGCCGCCCGGATGCCGGCCGGCGAGCTGACGCCGCGCCAGCTGGTCTTCCGAATCCACAGCGGTTCGGGCACGAGCTGCCTCTGGCCGAGCAACTCGCCGAACCGGGCGACGAGTACGACTTCCTCTGGTCCGACCCCCGCTCGAGTGACCTGCCCGGGTAACCGTCCCTCCACGAGCACCCGGCTGCGGCCACGAGGGCCGGAGGGCATGAGACTGCCCGTATCGGACCGCAAACGCGGTTGCGGCCTTAGCGAACGATGAGTGGGCCGACCGGCGGTTCGTGGCGCAGCCCGTCCCCCAACACCGCAGCCACCACAGACCACGCCTGGACATCACGCCTGGCCGGCGGAGCGAAGTCATGGCGGGCGCACATGAGGGGCTGAGAACATTTCGGGCATACGTGCTCCCGCCGCGGACAGGCAGGACGGTTCGAACCATCGGGCAGACGTTGACTCGTCAAGCAATTGACGGTGTGTCGCCCTGGTGAGCCGAAGTCCGGAGCGGCCTGTGGCGTGGCGCGTGACACCCGGCGCGCGGCGGCATCATCCCACCGCGGCCGCCTGCCGCAAGTTGCGAGATCCGTCAACTCGTCAGATCGTGGAAGAGAGACCGTGGAGGACCGCACCGTGCCGGACCGGCGCGCGGACGCCTGGTGTCTGGAGCGGCAGCAGCCACGACCACCACGGCAGGCACACGCGGTGGTGACCGTGGAGATCACCGGCCGCCGAGTTCGTCGACGTATCCCTCTCGGACAAGGCGGCGTCGTCCGCGTGGCCGCCCCACGGCGCTCCCTCCGGATCAACGCATCGGGAGGAACAGCGCGATGATCAAAGGCTATGACGTATCCGTCTTCCAGGACGCGAACTTCCCCACCGCCGGGATCAGTTTCGCGTTCATCAAGGGCACCGAGGGACGTACCTACGCCAACCCCAAGCAGAAGGAGCAGGCCGCGCACGCCCGCGCCGCGGGACTCGTCGTCGGCTTCTACCACTTCCTGCACCCGGGTCACATCAAGGAGCAGGCGGCTCACTTCGTGGAGGGCTCCGCGAGCATCGAGTACGACATGCTGGTCGTCGACTGGGAGACCAACCCGGACGGCACCGCGGCATCCTGTGCGGAGAAGGACTCCTTCATCGCCGAGGTCAAGCGGCTGCGCGGCTCGAAGCACAAGGTCGGGCTGTACTGCAACCGGGACTTCTGGCGGCACCGGGACACCACCGGCAACGCGGGTGACTTCCTGTGGATCGCCGAGTACGGCGTGACCGCCGGCAAACCCGACATCCAGAGCAAGTGGGTGTTCCACCAGTACACCGACAAGCCCCTGGACACCAACGTGAGCGTCTTCACCTCGAAGGCCGAGCTGGTCGCCTTCGCCGGCGGCATCAACGGCGTGAAGAACTAGAGCCCGAAGCCGGGCGGGGCCTCGGAACTCCGCCCGTCGACGGCGCACCCGTTCAGGGCGACCCCCGCCGGAGCCGCTCGACCTCCCCACTCTCTTCCGGAGTCAGAGTCGCCGACACGGCTCGGCTTCACCGACGTCCGGCGCCAGGACGAGACCGTGACCGCCGGCACCCCGGACGCGGCACCAGGGTTCATCCTCACCCGGGACAGCGACGTGCACGGCCGCTGCATCGCTCTCGCGGGCAGCGGCGTTCCCCCCGGACCCAGCGGTCTCGAGATCGACGTCGACGAGTCCGTCCTGCGGATGGCGGGGAACCACCACATGGTCGCCACGGGCCTGGCCCACCCGACGTTCTACCGGAGCCTGTTCACCAGTCTCCGCGCCGAGCTGGCGACCGTGGCCCGGCAGGCACGGGAGTCCGGGCTCGGCAACGGCTCGCCGGCCTGCTTCCCCGCCTTCCTGGCCGGTGTCCAGGACCGCTACTCCATCCTGTCCACCGGTGAGCGGCGCGCGGGCCTGCAGCACGTCGTGGAGATCACCGACGGGCAGACACTGAAAATGACGCGTCCGGCCGAGGATCTGATCTTCGACGAGGCCTGAGAACATCGGCCGGCCTTCGAGGATCAGGCGAGAGCCGTAGAACAGCGCCTCGCCGATCAGGTCCTCGGCCGGGTCCACTTCGGGCCGGTGCGGGCCCAGGCCCGCTCCCACTCGGCCAGCCGGTGCCGCAGCGCGATCCGGCGCTCGACGGCGCTGCCGAGCAGGACCACGGCCGCCGCGCCGCCCGCCGCGCACACGCCCACGGTCACCGTGTGCTGCCAGACCGCGACGTCGTCCGGGGGAGGTGCCACACTGCGGCCCCGGGTGTCGAACCACACGGTGACCTCGTCCCCCGGGCGGGTGCCCGCCGGCACCCGGGCCGACGCGGTCCGAGGCCCCTTGCCCGGCTCGGTCCAGCGGACCATGGCCTGGTAGGGATGTTCACGGTCGCCCTGTACTGCGGGCAGCCGCCGGGTCGGGTCGGCGATCACCTCGGCGCGCACGTGATGCCGTTCGGAGCGCTCGGTGACCGCGACGGTCTGCGCGCGGTCGTGGGCACGCAGCCCGGCCGCCACCCCGACCAGGGGCGCGACGACGAACAGCAGCACGGAGACGACGAGGACCGTCCATGCCTCCACGACGTCCGACCGCCGCCGCAGCGTATTGCGCCGCCACCGCCAGCCATGCACCACGGTCCCCATGCCCACCTCCTCGCCGCCGGAGGCGGGGGAGAGGCGGGCCATGTCACCGGCTCGTCCGCCCCCACCGCCGTGCACGAGCGTCCACACCCGTCACGTACCCCGTACGGCGCACCTCGCTCACACCGCCCACCGCGACTTCAAGCCTTGTGGGGCAGGGGCGGGGAAAGCACCGTGGGAGGGCGGGGGCGGGTGCTGCGGGCGGTAGGGACACGGGCAGGCGCGGCCCGTGCCCCGTGCCTCGTCGTCAGCCGAAGCGTTCGATGCGGATTCGTTCGACCGGCTGGCCGGCCTCGACCAGCAGGCGGGAGGCGTGCTCGGCGAAGCCGTTGGAGCCGCACACATAGGCCTCCCAGCCGCCGGCGGGCCGCTCGGCCAGCAGTGGCGCCAGCTGGGCGGCCGCAAGGCGGCCCACCGGCACCCCGTGCGGAGCGCTGCGCGTGAACACGGCCGTCGTCTCCGCGCCCAGCTCCCGGGCGTAGATCAGGTCCTCGGGGCCGCGCGCCGACACCAGCATCCGCAGCGGCACGGCGAGCCCCCGGGCCCGGTGGTGCCGCACCATCGACATCAGCGGCACGATCCCGGAGCCGGCGCCGAGCAGCAGGGCGGGCCGGTCGCCCGGCCAGGCGAAGAAGCCGCTCAGCGGGCCGCGCACCTCGACCGTGTCACCGGGCCTGGCCAGCGTGTGGAACCAGCTCGACACCTCGCCGTCCGGCACGTGGTCGAGGGTCAGCTCGATGTGGCCGGAGTCGTCGGGCGCGGACGCGATCGAGTAGTGGCGCTGGGCCACGTAGCCGTCCGGCGCGGTCAGCCGCAGCATCAGGTGCTGCCCGGGCAGGTGCCCCGCCCAACGCGGCACCGCGAGCCGGAAGGTGGCCGCGCGCGGGGTCTCGCGACGGATCTCCGTCAGCGTGGCCGTCTGCCACGCCGCCGCCACCTGGCCGCTGACCGCGATGCGGCCGGGCACGGCGAAGCGCGACGGGGGCGTGAAGGTCGTCACCGTCTCAGTCACCGGAGTACCGCTGCTCCTCCCACGGGTTGCCCCGCTCGTGGTAGCCGTTCTGCTCCCAGAAACCCGGCTCGTCGTGGTCGAGCAGCGTGATGCCGGCGATCCACTTGGTGCTCTTCCAGAAGTACAGGTGCGGCACGACCAGCCGGGCAGGGCCGCCGTGCTCGGGCGCGAGCGGTTCACCGTCGAACTCCCAGGCGATCCAGGCGCGGCCGCCGGTGAGGTCCGCGAGCGGAAGGTTCGCGGTGTAGCCCGTGTGGGAGTAGGCGACCGCGTGCGTGGCCGTCGCCCGGGGCCGGACCGCCTCGAAGAACGTGTCCAGCGAGACACCGCCGAAGCGCACCCCGAACTTCGACCAGCCGGTCACACAGTGGATGTCGCCCGCGTACGAGGACCCGGGCAGGGCGCGCGCCTCGTCCCAGTGCCACGTCCGCGGCCGCTCCACCAGCCCGTCGACGCGGAAGGACCAGTCGGCCGGCGCGAGGCGGGGGGTGACCTCGGCGGACAGGACGGGCCAGTCGTCCCCCGCGTCGTACTGCCCCGGTGGCAGTCCCGGATTGACGACGCGCGGGCGACCCGTGAAGCCTCGGGTGACGTTCATGCTTCAACCGTACGCTGTCGGCGCGCGTGCTCCGTCCCAGGTCACCGCCCCGATCGTTACATGCTCATGAACGGCGGGCGGGCCGGGAATAGCCGCACCCCGCGCCTCCTTGCAGCCTGACGTGCCGGCCGGTGTGCCGGTGACGGACCCGGACCGACGGAAGCGAGGAACGAGGATGCCCGAGGCGAACCGGATCGCCCTGACCGAAGCGGCACGGGGTGCCGAGGACGACGCGGCCCCGGCGGGGGCCGGCGCACCGCACGTCCTGGACAACCCCGCCCTCGCCTCCCTCACCGGACCGCACGCCCGCTTCGCCGAGCGGCGCGGACGCGTGCTGCGCTACCCCGTCGACGTCTCCCCGTGGCTGGCCCTGCCCGCCGACCCGGACGCGGACGACTGGGCCGACCTCGCGGCACTGGCCGGCCCCGGCGCCGAGGTGCCGCTGCCCGGCTTCCGCGGGCAGGTGCCGGACGGCTGGGAGGTCACCTTCCGGATGGAGGGCGTGCAGTTCGTGGACGACGGTCTCGCCGCCGCGCCGGACCCGGAGGCGGTCCGCCTCGGTCCCGCGGACGTGCCCGAGATGCTCGACCTGGTGGCGCGCACCCGGCCCGGGCCGTTCCTGCCGCGCACGATCGAACTCGGCACCTACCTCGGCATCCGCCGCGGGGGCGCGCTGATCGCGATGGCGGGGGAGCGGCTGCACCCGCCGGGCTGGACCGAGATCAGTGCGGTCTGCACCGACCCGGCGTACCGCGGCGAGGGCCTCGCGACCCGGATGATCCTCGCGGTCGCGCACGGTATCCAGGAGCGTGGCGAGACCCCGTTCCTGCACACCAGCGCGGAGAACGGCAACGCGATCCGGCTCTACGAGTCCCTGGGCTTCCGGCTGCGCCGCCGCACCGCCTTCCTGGCCGCGCGGGCGCCCGAGCCGCTGGCCGACGCGCGGGGAGCCGCCGTACCGGTCCCGTAGAGCACGGCGCCACCCCAGCGTGCGCATCCGGCGCCGGGCCGCAGGCCTACCCCCCGCAGGACCGCGAGCTCACCCGGCGCCCGCGCCCGGCGCCCCCGCGTTGTACCGCTGCAGATACGCCGCGAAGCGGACCAGGTCGTCCTCCGGCCAGCCGGCCAGTCGGTCCCGGAAGGCGGCCCGGCGGCTGCGCGTCACCTGGGCGAGGATGTCCTGTCCCGCCACGGTCAGGTGCAGCACCTGGACCCGGTGGTCCGCGGGGTCCTGGCGCCGCTCGATCAGCCCGGCCCGCTCCAGCGCGGCCACCTGGCGGCTCACCGTCGACTTGTCCAGGGCGTAGTGCGCCGCGAGGTCCGTCGCCCGGCAGCCGCCGCTCTCCTCCATGTGGCCGAGCAGGGTGTACGACACCAGCGACAGCTCGGGGTGCATGCGCCCCGCCGAGGCCCGGGCCCGGCGGGCGAAGACCGTCATCTCGCGCTGGATCGTCTCCACGGCCGTCTGCGCCGCCGTCACGGGATCACCTCCTGGGCACCTGCGGGGCACCTGCGAGGCATCGCCTCCGCCCCTCGCCATTCAGTTGCATACTACAACTGGTGGCGCTGGGATAAAGTGGCCGCCCGGTCGCCGACGGTACGCGGCCGCGCGCCACGAGGGGACGGGACCGGCTTCCATGGCAGCACCGCCCTCCGCGTCTTCCTCCCCCTCGCCCGCCGCCCCCGGCCCCGTCACCCCCGAGGTCGTCGCCGCCGTCGTCTCCGCGCTGCGCTCCGCCGGGTGCGTCTTCGCCGAGGAGGAGGCGGAGTTGCTCCTCGCGACCGCCCGGACCCCGGAGGAACTGACCGCGATGGTGGACCGGCGGGCGGCCGGCCTCCCCCTCGAACACGTCCTCGGCTGGGCCGAGTTCCACGGGCTGCGCATCGCCGTGGACCCGGGCGTCTTCGTCCCCCGCCGCCGTACCGAGTTCCTGGTCGACCAGGCGCTGGCACGGGCTCCGCACACCCCAGTCGTCGTCGACCTGTGCTGCGGTTCCGGTGCGCTGGGCGCGGCCCTGGCCGCCGCGCTCGGCGCGGTCGAGGTGCACGCCGCCGACATCGACCCCGCCGCCGTGCGCTGCGCCCGCCGCAACCTCGTCCCGTACGGCGGCCTGGCCCACGAGGGCGACCTGTTCGACGCCCTGCCGGCCGGGCTGCGCGGCCGGGTCGGCATCCTCACCGCCAACGTGCCCTACGTGCCCAGCGACGAGGTGGCGCTGCTGCCTCCGGAGGCCCGCGACCACGAGCCGAAGACCGCCCTCGACGGCGGCGCGGACGGCCTCGACGTGCTGCGCCGGGTGGCCGCCGGGGCGTCCGAGTGGCTCGCGCCCGGCGGCCGCCTGCTGACCGAGACGAGCGAACGCCAGGCCCCGGCCGCCCTGGCGGCCTTCCGGGACGCGGGCCTGACGGCCCGTCTCGCCAAGTCCGAGGAGCTGTACGCGCATGTGGTGATCGGCGTACGGGGGTAGACCCGCCGCCGGCTATCGCGGGGACTGCTCGGGCAGTTCCTGCGCGCGGGCGATGAGCAGCGCCACGTCGTCGTGGTTGTCGGGGTGGTGCAGCGTGCGCAGCAGCAGGTCGCAGGCCTCCTCCAGCGGCCGGGGAGGTCCGTCGAGCAGGGACAGCAGGAAGTCCAGGCGCTCGTCCAGCGAGTGGCGGCGGGTCTCGACCAGCCCGTCGGTGTAGAACACCAGCTCGTCGCCCGGCTCGAAGTCGACGGTCACCGTGGAGAACTCCACCCCGCCCACCCCCAGCGGCACCCCGGTGGGCAGGTCCAGCAGCTCGGGCGGCCGGCCGGGGCGGACCCGGGCCGGGGGCAGATGGCCGGCGTTGGCGATCCGGCACTGGCGCAGATGCGGGTCGTGGACGGCGTACACGCAGGTCGCGATGGAGTGGTCGAGGGCCGAGGTCGTCTTGTCCAGGTGTTCCAGCAGCAGCGCCGGGTCGAGGCCGAGCGGGGCGAGCGTGGTGGTCGCGGTGCGCAGCCGGCCCATGGTGGCGGCGGCGCTGATGCCGCTGCCCATCACGTCGCCGACCACCAGCGCCGTCCGGCCGCCGTCGAGCGGGATGACGTCGAACCAGTCGCCGCCGACCTCGCTGGTGGCTCCCGCCGGCTGGTAGCGGGAAGCCACCTCCAGGCCGCAGGTCACCGGCGGATGGCTGGGCAGCAGGCTGCGCTGCAGGGTGAGCGCGGTGTTGCGGGCGTTCTGGTACCAGCGGGCGTTGTCGATCTGCACGGCCGCGCGGGACGCGAGCTCCCGGGCCAGCAGGAGGTCGTCCTCGCCGAACGGCTCCGGGGTGCGGGTGCGCTTGAGGTCGAGGGCGCCCAGCACCTCGCCGCGCGCGATCAGCGGCACGGCGAGGTAGGAGTGCAGGCCCGCCCGCCCCAGCGACTCGGCCGCCTCGGCCGAGCGCGCGATGCGCGGCAGGTCCTCGTCCTTCACCTGAGGCACCAGTACGGCCTCGCCGGTGCGGACGCACTGGGTGACCAGCCGGTCGGGCGCGTAGCGGGCGATGTGACCGGGCGGGTCGGCGGCGCACACGGCGTCCGACGCATCCGCGGGGCGCACCGCGAGCGCCCGGATCACCGCGGACTCCGACGGGCCCAGCGTGCTCGGCCGGCCCTCCACGACCGCGTCCAGCAGGTCCACGGCGGCGATGTCGGCCAGCGCCGGTACGGCCACCTCGGCCAGCTCGCAGGCGGTGCGCTCCAGCTCCAGCGTCGTGCCGATCCGGGCCGAGGCGTCGGCGATCACCGCGAGCCTGCGGCGCGCGGCCTCGGCCTCGACGGAGGCCCGGTGCTGCTCGGTGATGTCGACCAGGGAGGCCGCCACGCCCAGGACGTTGCCCATCGCGTCCTCCAGGCGGTACAGCGACAGCGCCCAGGTGTGGTCCTCGTCCGGGTCGGCCGGGGTGCGGCCGACGACGGGCCGGTCGATCAGCGGCACACCGGTCTCCAGCACCCGGCGGGCCGCGTCCTCCATGGTGCCCGACTCCAGCCGGGGCACGACCTCGCGCAGCCGGCGCCCCACGTGCTCGGCGGCGGGCAGTCCGTTGATCGCCTCCAGGGCCGGGTTGACCGAGACGAACCGCAGCTCGGTGTCCAGGACGGCGAGGCCCATCGGCGACTGCCGCACCATCCGCTCCGAGAGCGCCACGTCCTGCTCGAGGCGCCGTACGGTCGACTGGTCGGCGGCGAGCCCCAGCGCGTACACGTCGCCCCGGTCGTCCAGCAGCCGCATGTTGCGGAACTCCACCAGCCTGGTGGTGCCGTCCTTGTGCCGGATCGGGAAGCCGCCGGCCCAGCTCTGGCCGGTGCGCATGACGTCGGCGAACAGCTTGGCGACGAGTTCGATGTGCCGCTCGTCCACCATCAGCCGGGCGGCGTACTGGCCCAGCGCCTCCCGCGCGCTGTAGCCGAACAGCTCCTCGGCCTGCGGGCTCCACAGCACGATGCGGCCGTCGGTGTCCAGCACCACCGACGCCACGCTCAGTACGTCGAGCAGCCCGCCCGGCCGCTCCGGCCCGCGGGCGGGCTCGCCGCCCGCGGCCGCCGGAGCCTCGGCTGCACTCATGCCACGCACCGCCTTCGCCCGTCCGCACGGCACGTCGTCCCCCGTGCCGACTCCCCTTGTTCTACCGCGCTCACACCAGACTCTCCGACGCCGTCGCCGACTGTCTCCACCATCTCTCAACACGGCGGCGCACGTCCGCCGAAATCCGCACACCGTCGGCGGCCCCGAGGGGGTGCCGCCGACGGCGCGCCGCGGCCCGCGCCTCCGGGACCCGTGCGGGAGCGGTCCCGGCGGGGCGGGAGAGTTCACACCCATGTTGCTCGGTTGGTCTGTACATGACCACGCGACACGGCCAGACTGTCCGCCGTCCGAGTGTCCCCACCCCCCGTTCGAGGAGTCGGCCATGCCCGCGTCCGCCCGGCAACGTTGCCACGCAGTCCTCTCCGGACTGGTCACCCTGGCCACCGCCGCCGTCGTGTCCTTCGCCGCACCCGCGCCGGCCTCCGCCGCCGAGATCTGGAACGAGACGGGCTCGGACCGTGCCGACCCGCTGACCGAGAGCCAGGGACTGGCCTCGGTCGAGGTCCCGGCGAACAGCCCCAACCGGTACACCGGCATCGGCACCATCCCGATCGGCCTGTCCGTCCGCGGCTGGAACCACGTCGGCGACCCGGACGCCTCCTACGACGGCCACTACATCGAGCCCTACCAGCGGGACTCCGGGAACACGAAGATGTACCGCGTGCAGGCGCCGGGCGGCGGCTGGTCGGAGTACGTGCACACGCTGAGCCCCGGCGAGGCCCTGAACAACTCGTGGGACGCGATCTCGCCCGACGGCCAGTGGATGCTCTCGGGCGAGTGGGGCACGATGGACCGCCTGCTGGTCTTCCCGACCCCCGGTGTCAATCCGGCCACCTCGCCCTCGGCGAACCTCCCGCAGGCCTCCACGGTCCACCTCGACCACCCCGTGCGCGACGTCCAGGGCTGCGACTTCTCCGGCCCGACGACCCTGCTGTGCTCCTCGGACGACCCGGACGGCTCCCTGTTCGGCATGACCAAGCCGCTGCTCCGCGTGGACCTGTCGGCCGCCCCGAACGGCACGGCGGACGTCACCGGCCATGTCACGGCCCTGCGGCAGCTCCCGCTGCGCAGCTCCTGCTCGGGCTCCTTCGAGGTGGAGGGCACCGACTACGACCGCCGCACCGGCGTGCTGCGCGTGATCGTGGTGTCACCGGGGTTCTGCGTCCTCACGGACAGCAAGACGTACAAGTTCTCCCGCGGCTGAGGTGTGCTCATCGGGCCGCGGTGCTTTCCTGAGGATGGACGCGGTTCGGCGGGGTACCCCCGTTCCACCGCAGCGCGGCCACGAAAGGAGCGATCATGAGGAACGAGGACCGGTCGCACCAGGAGACCGTCTCGGTGGAGATCAGCGGCTCGAAGGAGGACGCGCGCCTCGTCTTCGACGCGCTGAACACCTGCTTCGCCTCGGACCGGGCCCCCGAAGAGGTGCCCCAGCAGCTCCACGAGACCCGTCCGATGGTGTGGCTCGGCACCTATGACGTCGCGGACGCCCGGGGGTCCGGCTGTCAGCCGGTCCACCTCGGCGCGTCCGTCACGGCGGACGTCCAGGGCGGCTACTGGGCGGTGAACCGGTTCCGCACCACCCTGGACTCGATGTTCGAGGTCGAGGAGACCTGCGCGGCCTCCGGGGACCAGGAGCGCGACCTGCACCTGCGCCTGGAAAGCCGCTGAGCGGACCTCCACCCTCGCGACGCCCCGCCCGGCACCCCGCCGGGCGGGGCGTCGTCGTGTACGGGCCCTGCGGTCCCGGAGTGGCCGGGCTCACGCCCCACCGGTTATGCAACTAGTTGCACAATGGGTCGGGCGTCCTCTACAACAAGAGGCGACCGCACCCTGCACGGAGGGCCCGATGAGCCGTTACCCCCACCTGATGTCCCCGCTCGACCTGGGATTCACCACGCTCCCCAACCGCGTGCTCATGGGCTCCATGCACGTCGGCCTCGAGGAGGCCGAGCGCGGCTTCGAGCGGATGGCGGCCTTCTACGCCGCCCGCGCCCGCGGGGGAGTCGGCCTGATCGTCACCGGCGGCATCGCACCCAACGACGAGGGACGCCCCTACGAGGGCGGCGCCAAGCTCACCACCGAGGCCGAGGCCGAGCGGCACCGGGCCGTCACCGACGCCGTGCACCGCGAGGGCGGCCGGATCGCGATGCAGATCCTGCACTTCGGCCGGTACGCCTACCACCGGGACCTGGTCGCCCCGAGCGCGCTGCAGGCCCCGATCAGCCCCTTCGTGCCCCGCGAACTCACCGACGCCGAGGTCGAGCGGACCATCGACGACTACGCCCGCGCCGCCCGCCTCGCCCGGCAGGCCGGCTACGACGGCGTGGAGATCATGGGCTCCGAGGGCTACCTCATCAACGAGTTCATCGCCGCGCAGACCAACCGGCGCGAGGACCGCTGGGGCGGCTCGTACGAGAACCGGACGCGCTTCCCCGTCGAGATCGTCCGCCGGGTGCGCGAGGCCGTCGGCGAGGACTTCATCATCGTCTACCGGCTGTCCATGCTCGACCTGGTCCCGGGCGGCTCCTCGCTGGAGGAGGTCGTCAGCCTCGCCAAGGCCGTCGAGGCCGCCGGGGCGACCATCATCAACACCGGCATCGGGTGGCACGAGGCCCGCATCCCCACCATCGCCACCTCCGTGCCGCGCGGTGCCTACACCTGGGTCACCAGGAAGCTCATGGGCGCGGTGAACGTCCCGCTGGTGACCACCAACCGCATCAACACCCCGGAAGTCGCCGAGCAGTTGCTCGCCGACGGGCACGCCGACATGGTCTCCATGGCCCGCCCTATGCTCGCCGACCCCGAGTTCGTCAACAAGGCCGCGGCCGGCCGGCCGGAGGCCATCAACACCTGCATCGGCTGCAACCAGGCCTGCCTCGACCACACCTTCAGCGGGCAGATCACCTCCTGCCTGGTCAACCCGCGCGCCTGTCACGAGACCGAACTCGTGCTCTCCCCGACCCGGCTGCGCAAGCGCGTCGCCGTCGTGGGCGCGGGCCCGGCCGGCCTCGCCTGCGCGGTGAGCGCCGCGGAGCGCGGTCACGACGTCACCCTGTTCGACGCCGCGAGCGAGATCGGCGGCCAGCTGAACGTGGCCCGCAAGGTCCCCGGCAAGCAGGAGTTCGACGAGACGCTGCGCTACTTCCGCCACCAGCTCGACGCGCACGGCGTGGACGTACGCCTCGACACCTGGGTCGGCGCCGCGGACCTCGACGGCTTCGACGAGGTCGTCGTCGCCACCGGCGTCACCCCGCGCACCCCCGACATCCCCGGCGCCGACCACCCCCGCGTCCTCGGCTACCTCGACGTCCTGCGCGACGGCGCCCCCGTCGGCGACCGGGTCGCCGTGCTCGGCGCCGGCGGCATCGGCTTCGACGTCGCCGAGTACCTCACCGACGGTGGCGACAAGGCGCACGAGGACCCCGCGACCTACTTCCGCCACTGGGGCGTCGACATGGACTACACGGCCCCCGGCGGCCTCGCCGCGCCCGAGCGGCCCGCCCCGCCGCGTACGGTCCACCTGCTCCAGCGCAAGAGCACCAAGGTCGGCGCCGGGCTCGGCAAGACCACCGGCTGGATCCACCGGACCGAACTCAAGCACCGCGGCGTGACCATGGTCCCGGGCGTGCGCTACGACCGGATCGACGACGCCGGCCTGCACATCACCGTCGGTGACGAGAGCACGGTCCTGGAGGTCGACACCGTCGTGCTGTGCACCGGCCAGGAGCCGCGCCGGGACCTCTACGAGGAACTGGTCGCGGCCGGGCGCAGCGCCCACCTCATCGGCGGCGCCGACGTCGCGGCCGAACTGGACGCCAAGCGGGCCATCAAGCAGGGCACCGAGCTGGCGGCGGCCCTGTAGCGGCCGTGGCGCGTCCCTAGGATGAGGCCATGTCACTCCCGCACGCCATCCTCACCGCCCTGCTGGAGAAGCCGTCGTCGGGCCTCGAACTGACCCGCAGGTTCGACAAGTCGATCGGCTACTTCTGGTCGGCCACGCACCAGCAGATCTACCGCGAGCTGGGGAAGCTGGAGGGCGAGGGCTTCATCCGCACGCTGCCGGCCGAACAGCCGGCCCGTGGGCAGAAGAAGAGGTACGAGGTGCTGCCCGCGGGCCGCGCCGAGCTGGCCCGCTGGACCGCCGCGGCCCAGGACCCCAAGCCGCAGCGGGACGTCCTCCTGCTGCGGCTGCGGGCCGCCGCGGTGGTCGGCACGGGGGGCCTGGAGGCCGACCTGAGCCGCCATCTGGAGCTGCACCGGCGGCAGTTGGCGGAGTACGAGGAGATCGAGCGGCGCGACTTCCCGCCGGACCGGGACGCCCCGCAGGACCGCCTGCGCCACCTGGTCCTGCGCGCCGGCATCGATCTGGAGACCTTCTGGACCCGGTGGCTCACCCACGCCCTGACGGAACTCGCCGACCTCCCCGGCGAGGGACCGGCGCCCGAGCCGCGAACGGCGGACGGCACGCCCGGCTGACCGCGGCCCGGGCCGCCGTCAGCCGCCCGGGCCCCGGGACCGGGGCTCACCGGGCCGCTCGCTTGAAGGGCGCCCGCTGGGCCGGGGGTTCAGGGGGCGCCGCCGGGCCGGGGGCAGAGGGGCGCCCACGGGGCGGGGGCTCAGGGGGCGCCGCCGGGTCGGGAGTCCCCGGTCGCCCACCGGGGACGCAGGGTTTCGAGGGGCGCCGGACGGGTCGGGGGTTCACGGGCGTCCCCCAGGCCGGGAGCCTAGGGGCGCCACCGGGTCGGGGGAGAAGGAGGGGCGCCCATCGGGCCGCAGGGTTTCGAGGGGGCGTCCCCCAGGCCGGGAGCCCAGGGGCGCCGCCGGGCCGGGAGTCCCCGGTCGCCCATCGGGCCGGGGGGTTTCGAGGGGCGCCGGACGGGTCGGGGGTTCACGGGCGTCCCCCAGGCCGGGAGTCCAGGGGCGCCGCCGGGTCGGGGGAGAAGGAGGGGCGCCCATCGGGTCGGGGGAGAAGGAGGGGCGCCCACCGGGTCGGGGCTCAGAGGGGCGGCGCCGTCTCAGAGCCGGTAGGGCTTCGAGCGGCGGCGCAGGAACCAGGCCGCGGCGATGACCCCGGAGCCCACCAGCGCCGCGCCGACGCCCACGGTGAGCGGGCCGTAGTCACGGGCCGCGCCACCGAGACCGCCCATGACACCGCGCGCGGGCGCGGGCTTGGACGTCGAGGAGATCGTGGGGGCGGCCGGGGCGGCCGGGGCGGAGACGATGACGGACTGGGTCCCGGCGCTCAGGCCGTTGGAGCAGAGCACGACGACGGTGTACGTCCCCGGGCTCACCCCGGACCAGGCCGCGGACTGGCTGACGGTGGTGCCCGACAGGGCCACCTGCCGGCCCTGCGCGAAGTTCGCCTCGCGGCTGCCGAGGAGCGAGGCGTTGCCCCAACTGCCGTTGGTCTGCGTGCAGGCGCTGGTGACGACCGAGACCGTGGACCCGGTGGTGCTCACCGAGATTCCCGAGGCCGCGGCCGACGGCCCGGCCAGTGTGGCCGGGAGCGCGGCGGCGGCCGCCAGGGTCAGGCCGGAGCGGATGAGAAGGCGGGAATTACGCATTGGCTGGCCCTCCGGCGGCACGGTTGGCGGTACGTCCCATGCGCCGCCGAGGGTCGGGAAACGTCCGTGCTGCCTCAACGGCAGCAAACGTCCTCCGAGATCCCGCCGCATGCGGACCGCACCCGGTCGGGTGACGACGGCGCGCCGCTCCGGGGCCGTTCGGAACCCGTTCCGGACCCGTGCGGGCCTCCGTTCAGCGGGCCGCGCCGGTGGTCACCGTCCGCTCCGCCGAGAAGCCGCTCCAGGTGCCGTCGGGCAGCCGCGCGCGCAGCCGCACCCGATGCCCGGCCCCCGCGTCCCGGCCGGCGTAGAAGCTGTAGCGCGCGCGTCCGCGCGGCGGGTCGCCGCCCCAGACGAGGGAGGTGGCCGTGGTGCCGTCGAGCAGGATCTGGTACTCGGTGATCACGCCGTCCACCCGCGGGGGATCCCACGTCAGGTCGATGTAATAGGCCCCCGCCGACCGGTGGGTCGTGGCGGTGAAGGCGGCCGGCGCGGTGGCCCGGCCGTCGTCGGTGCCCGGTGTGCCGAGCCGCACCCGGGCGCTCTCGGGCGACAGGTTGCCGGCCGCGTCCCGCGCCCGCACGGTGAAGACGTAGCGGGTGCCGGGACGCAGTCCGGTGAGCACGGTCGCGGTCTGGCCGCCGCCGACACTGTGGATCTTCACGCCGCCCTGCAGGACGTCGTACGACACCACGCCCCGGTCGTCCCGGGCGGCACCCCAGGAGAGCTGGACCGCCCGGCTGCCGACCACCCGCCCGGCCGGCCGCGACGGGCGGCCGGGAGCCGAGCGGTCCGCCACCGTGACCGCGGGCGTCCGTGCCCGCACCGCGCGGCTCGGCGGCCCGAGCCGGCCGCCGGTGTCGCGCGCCCGCACGGTGAAGGCGTACCCGGTGGACGGCCTGAGCCTGACGACGTCCACCATGTGCTGGGAACCCGGTACGTCGGCGACCCTCGTCGCGCCCCGGTACACCTCGTAGGAGCGGATCCCCGGACCGTCGGGCAGCGCGTTCCACATGACGTGCACGCTGGACGCGCTCCCTGCCGTGGCGGTGACACCGGTCGGGGCGCCGGGCGCGCGACCGCCCTCGTCGTCGGCCGCACCGCTCCAGCCGCAGGACGCGACCAGCAGCACGACGCCGAAGGCCAGCACGGACCGCGGGGGGACGTGTCGCACGGCTCCGCCTTCCTGCGGACGGCATCACGGCAAAGGTCCGGACCAATATGGCCCGGGCGGGGCGGCCGTAGCAAGAGGTGGTGTTGCCCGCCGTGCGGGGGAGTTACGTATGCTGAGGTCTCCCAACGGGACGAACTCCCCGTGATCGCAGGGGAGTTCACGCTCAGGCGCGGAAAACGCTGTCGTCGCCGGACCCGCGCCGGCCCGGGCGGCCGGGGGGCTCGGGTCGTTGTCCCCCGGCCCCCCGGCCCCTGGTTCACCTCTCACGGGGGCGTCGGCCGACTGCTCCATCCGGCCCCATAGGGGTGGCAGGTGCTCGCCCATTGGTGCCGGTATTGGGCATGGTGTCCGGAATGTCCCACGAGGAGAGGTCCCTCAGAGTGCGTGTCCAGTCGCTGACGCTGGCCATGGCCGGCGCCGCCCTGCTCGCCCCGACGACGCTTCCGGCCGCCGCCGCCGCGCCACCCCGGCAGGGGCCCGTCGGCCGCGGGGAGGGCTCCGTGACGGCGGCCGACCTGCTGGACCGGGTGCGCACGTGCGCCCAGGTCTCCCGGGGCCGGTACCGCACCGACGACGACACCCGGCGCAAGGTCCCCGTCTGCGCCACCCGTAAGGCGGTGTTCTGGAAGGCGGACCTGGACGTCGACTGCGACGGACGCCCGACCGCCCGCTGCAACCGCCGCACCGATCCGCTGTTCTCCGCCGCCACCGCCTTCCAGCAGTCCGACGGTCGCCACCTGAACGCCGCTGCCCTGCCCTACATCGTGATCCCCGCCGCCAGCCGCGTCTGGAACCCCCGGGCGCAGGGCGTGCGCGGCGGCTCCGTGGTGGCCGTCGTCTACCGCGGCCGCGTGCAGTACGCGGTGGTCGGCGACACCGGCCCGCGCGAACTCATCGGCGAGGCCTCCTACGCCACCGCCCGCGGCCTCGGCATCAAGGCCGACCCGCGCAGCGGCGGTGCCGACTCCGGCGTCACCTACATCGTCTTCAAAGGCTCCCGGATCTCGCCCATCGAGGACCACCGCGCAGCGGTGGCGGAGGGGGAGCGGCTGGCCCGGAGGTTCGTCGGGGCCAAGTGAGACAGTGCCGCGGGGCGGCCGGCCGGCCGGCGGGTGGGTGCCGGCGCCGGCCGGCGGCGTCCGTCGGAGGGCTCGGACGCCTCCCGACGGTGCCGTCCGGAGGGCTCGGACGCCTCCCGGCGGACGGCTCACGCCTACCGACGCCGAGGTTCACACCCCGGTGGCCGAGGTTCACGCCTTCCGGTGGCTGTGGGTCACGCCGCCCGGCGCCCGCGGCTCACACCTTCCGGTAGCCGTACGCCTCCGCGGCCGCCGCCTCCACCGCGTCGAGGTCCGCGCCCGTGGCCGCCGTGACCACGGCCGCCACCGCGCCCTCGACGAACGGCGCGTCCACCAGGCGGGCGCCGTCCGGGAGTTCGTCGCCCTCGGCGATCAGCGCCTTCACCGTGAGCACCGCACTGCCGAGGTCGGTGAGCAGGGCCACGCCCGCGCCCCGGTCCACGGACGCCGCCGCGGCGGAGATCAGCTCGGCGCTGGTGCCCAGTCCGCCGCCCTCCGTGCCGCCCGCCGGGGCGACGGGGACACCGCCCGCCCCGCCCGCCAGGCCCTTCGCGAGCTCCACGACGGAGGCGGCGACCTGCGCGCTGTGGGACACCAGGACGATCCCGACCACCTTCTCGCCCCGCTGCCCGCCCGTCCCGTTCTTCCCGTCGCTCGTCGCACGGCTGCCGTCGTCGCTCACCTCAGGCTCCCGACGCGGCTTCTTCGAGCGCCGCGATCAGCAGCGCGGAGGACGTGGCGCCCGGATCCTGGTGGCCGATGCTGCGCTCGCCCAGATAACTCGCCCGGCCCTTGCGCGCCTGCAACGGTGTGGTGGCCACCGCGCCCTCCTCGGCGGCCGCGCGGGCAGCGGCGAAGCCGTCGGGGAGCGCGTCCACGGCCGGCGCCAGGGCGTCGATCATGGTCTTGTCGCCGGGTGCCGCGCCGCCGAGCGCCATCACGCCGTCCACGCCCGCCCGCAGCGCCTCGGCCAGTTGGGCCTCGTCGACCTCGGCGGAATCCCCGAGCGCCTTCCCGGCGCGGCGCAGCAGGGTGCCGTACAGCGGCCCGGACGCCCCGCCGACCGTCGAGATCAACTGGCGTCCGGCCAGAGTGAGCACCTGGCCCGGGGTCTCCGGTGACTCCTTCTCCAGGGTCGCCCTGACGGCCGTGAATCCGCGCTGCAGATTGCTGCCGTGATCGGCGTCCCCGATGGCCGAGTCGAGGGCGGTGAGCCGTTCCGCCTCCCGGTCGATGGACGCGGCGGCCACCGTCATCCAACGGCGGAAGAAATCGGCGTCGAGCACTGGATCTCCTTGCGTGGTAGGGGTGTTGACCGCTTCGTCCGCCGTATCACATCCCCCAGCGCAGTGCCGGGGTGTTCACCGGCGCGTCCCACAGCCGCAGCAATTCCTCGTCGACCTGGCACAGGGTGACCGAGGCGCCCGCCATGTCGAGGGAGGTGACGTAGTTGCCGACCAGGGTGCGGGCCACGGCCACACCGCGTTCCCCGAGCACCCGCTGCACCTCGGCGTTGAAGCCGTACAGCTCCAGCAGCGGGGTGGCGCCCATGCCGTTGACCAGGACCAGCACGGGGCTGCGCGGGGTCATGTCGTCCAGGACGGCGTGCACCGCGAAGTCGGCGATCTCCCGGGAGGTCATCATGGCCCGCCGCTCCCGGCCCGGTTCGCCGTGGATGCCGATGCCCAACTCCAGCTCCCCGGAGGGCAGGTCGAAGGTCGGACTGCCCTTGGCCGGGGTGGTGACGGCGCTCAGCGCGACGCCGAAGCTGCGGGAGTTCTCGTTCACCTGGCGCCCGACGGACTCCACCCGCTCCAGCGGCTGCCCCTCCGCCGCCGCGGCGCCCGCGATCTTCTCCACGAACAGGGTGGCGCCGGTGCCGCGCCGCCCGGCCGTGTACAGGCTGTCGGTGACCGCCACGTCGTCGTTGACCAGCACCTTGGCGACCTGGATGCCCTCGTCCTCGGCGAGTTCGGCCGCCATGTCGAAGTTGAGCACGTCGCCGGTGTAGTTCTTCACGATGAACAGGACGCCGGCCCCGCTGTCGACCGCGGCGGCGGCGCGGGCCATCTGGTCCGGCACCGGCGAGGTGAACACCTCTCCCGGACAGGCGGCCGAGAGCATGCCGGGACCGACGAACCCGCCGTGCAGCGGCTCGTGCCCGGACCCGCCGCCCGAGACGAGCGCGACCTGCCCGGCGACGGGCGCGTCCCGGCGGACGATCACCCGGTTCTCCACGTCGACGGTCAACTCCGGATGCGCTGCCGCGATCCCCCGCAGCGCGTCCGCCACGACGGTCTCCGGGACGTTGATCAGCATCCTCATCTGTGCCTCCTAAGAAGCCTCATCCGCTCGGCGACGGACGGAAGGGGAGTCCTGCTCCTCAGTATCGGCCTTGCGGCAGTCAAGGTCATGTGCACTGCAGCCGCGGATCCGGAACGGCCGCGGCGGCCGGACCGCCCGTCCGGCGGAGAGCGGCCCCCCGGTCGGGGGAAGTTGCCGGGGTCCTGACCGGCCCGGACGCCGGCGCCGGGACGGGCACGGCCGCTTGGACCGGGCCCCGGCGGGGAACCCGGGTCCCGGAGGGGCGAGCACGGAGGCCGCCGGGCGGCCGGAGGAGGTGCCGTTTCCGTGAACGACTGGGAGACCCCCGACGACGTACGGCTCTCGCCGCGCGAGCGCGTCGCGCTGCTGATCATCGAGGCCGAGCTGCGGCAGGACCGGCGGCTCGTGCACCGGATGCGGGCGACGCCCGGCCGGTCCCGCCGCCACCGGGGCGCGTGGCTGCCGCTGGCCTTCCTGCTGCTCGTGTGCGCGTCCGTGTTCACCGCCGTCGTGGGCATCCGCACCTCGGACCCCTCGCTGCTGTGGTGCTTCGCCCTCCTGTGGCCCCTGACCCTGTTGCAGGGCTTGCGCCTGCTCTGCCGCGCCACTCGCCGGCGGTCCCCGTCCGGCGGCGGGGTGACCCCGTGGCTCTGAGCCGACGCCTCCGGCTCGTGGCTCTTGCTCATTCGTAGTTTGTGCTCAGTGGACGAAGACGCCCCGGCGCCGGTCGAGCACATGCTCATGTGCTCGACCGGCGCCGGGGCTCCTCGGGTGGTGCTCCGCCTTTTTCGGGTGCTACTCAGCCTTCCTTGCCCCGCCCGGACATCGCGTCCCGCAGCCGGTCGACCAGACCGGCGCCCGGTGCCAGCATCTTGTTGGCCGGGGGCTTGTCCGGTGCCGTGGGGTGCGGGCGGGTCGGCGCGGTCTTCTTCGCCCGGCGCACCTTGTCGCCGAGCTCGTCCAGTGCCTCCGGCGAGCAGGCCGCCTGGAGCATCGGGAAGAGGTTCTGCTCCTCGTCCTCCACATGGGACCGGATCTCGCTCATCAACCGGGTCATGAGGTTGTCGAACTGCGGGTCGTCCGCGTCCAGGCCCTCGATGTCCTTCATGATCTGCTCGGCCTCGGCGTGGTCCTCGAGCTCCTTGTCGGCCAGCGCGTCCCCGCCCTTCACGTGCTCGCGCACCGCCGGGTACAGGTAGGCCTCCTCGGCCACCGAGTGCCGGACCAGTTCGATGGTGGCCTGGTCGGCGAGCAGCTTGCGGTCCTTGGCACCGGGCGGCAGCGCCTCGAAGCGGCCGAAGATCTCCTCGACCTCACGGTGATCGGTCGTCAGTTCGTGGATGACGTTCCCGCCGTGACCCATGTCGTTACCTCCTCATGTGCGCGGCGGCCGTCGCCGGCCGGCCGGTCGCTGCGCCGAGTGCCCTGTCCCCGGCGCGCTACACGGCCCGTTTCCGCCCGTCAGCGCTTCGGGTGACGGTCTCCCGCCGTACGGCCCACCCCGCGCTGCGGGCCCCTCAGCGGCGCCCCAGGCTCTTCCGCCGGCCCCTGCTCCGCCCGCGCCCCGGGCCTGTGACCCGCCACTGGCCCGTGACCCGCCTACCGCCCCGGCCCTGCCTCGCGTCCGTGCCCCGGCCCTGCCTCGCGTCCGTGCCCCGGCCCTGCCTCGCGTCCGTGCCCCGGCCCTGCCTCGCAACCCGGCCCGGTCCCGCGCCCTCGCCCCGGTCCCGCGCCCCCGCCCGGTCCCCGCGCGCTCGAGCCGTTCGTACGGCCGGTGCGGCGCGCGCGACAGCCAGTCGCCGACAGGTTCCGAACCTGTCACGCGAGCCGCCTGCCCGCCCTCGCCGCTGCGGACGCCGGATCCGGGGGGTCGGGCGGGCGCGGCGGCAGCTCGTCCATGGCTCACGAAAGCCCAGGTCAGAGGTGTGCTCGGACGGATTGTCGACCCCGCGGCGCGACCGTCTGAGTCGCGAGAGTGCCCGGCCGCGAACACAATCGGAATCGTCGTGTGAAGCCGACTGGCACGGGAACACAGTGCCAGTGCCGTCCAGCCAGTGGCGGCCGACCAGGGCGGTCGTCCGACCAGCGGGGGACCCGGGCCCTGCCGTCATCCCAGCATCGTCCGTCCCCGGGGAGCCGACGACGACGTCGGCCGGACCGCCCCGCACGCGCCGCGCCACCCGCGCGGAAGCGCCTCGAGGACGCGCGGCACGCGACGACCGCGACCGCGACCACCGTGAAGTCCGCGCAGACCGCAGGAGTCCGCGCGCGAAGACCGCGAGAGCCGCGAGAACCGCGAGCGCGCGGACGGAGGAAGAGTCATGACTGGTGAGACCCCTGCGGTTCCCTGGCAGCGTGCCCTCGTGACCGGCGGCGCCGGCTTCCTGGGTTCCCATCTGTGTGAGCGGCTGCTGGATTCGGGTGCCGAAGTCGACTGCGCGGACAACCTGGTGTGCGGGCGGCGCGAGAACGTGGCTCATCTGGACGGCAGGACCGGCTTCCGCTTCGTCGACTGCGACGTCTCCGCCCCGGACTGCGCGCGGCGGCTGCCGGGACCGTACGACCTGGTCCTGCACTTCGCCTGCCCGGCCTCGCCCGCCGACTACCTGCGCCTGCCGCTGGAGACCCTGGACGCGGGCAGCCTCGGCACCCGCAACACCCTGGCGGTCGCGGAGCGTGACGGGGCCCGGTTCCTGCTCGCCTCCACCTCCGAGGTGTACGGCGATCCGCTCGTGCACCCCCAGCACGAGGGCTACTGGGGCAACGTGAACCCGGTGGGACCGCGCAGCGTGTACGACGAGTCGAAGCGGTTCGCCGAGGCGCTCGTCACCGCGCACGCCGGGGCGCACGGCACCAACGCGGGCATCGTCCGGCTGTTCAACACCTACGGACCACGGATGCGCGCGCACGACGGGCGCGCCGTGCCCACCTTCATCAGCCAGGCACTCGCCGGCGAGCCGCTCACCGTCACGGGCGACGGCAGCCAGACCCGTTCGCTGTGCTACGCGGACGACACCGTCGACGGGGTGCTGCGGGTGGCCGCCAGCCGGTCCGTGCGGCCCGTGAACATCGGCGGCGCCGACGAGATCACCATGGCCGACCTGGCCCGCCGCGTGGTGGCCCTGACCGGTTCGCCCTCCCCGATCGTCTTCATCGACCGGCCCGTCGACGACCCCGGCCGGCGCCGCCCCGACACCAGCCTGGCGCGCGAGCTGCTCGGCTGGTCGCCGCAGGTGCCCTGGGAGGAGGGCCTGAAGCAGACCATCGCCTACTTCGCCGGCCTGCCGCCGGACGGGGAGCCGGCCGTCCGGTCCTGACCCCCCGCCCGTCCGCAGCCCTGGAGACGACGCATGCACGTCCTCGGTATCAACGCCCTCTTCCACGACCCCGCCGCGGCCCTGGTCTCGGACGGCAAGGTGGTGGCGGCCGCGGAGGAAGAACGTTTCTCCCGTCGTAAGCACGGCAAGCGGCCCGTCCCCTTCTCCGCCTGGGAACTGCCCGAGCGGTCCGCCCGCTGGTGCCTTGAGCACGCCGGGCTCACCCCTTCCGACCTGGACGCCGTCGCCTACTCCTACGACCCCGCGCTCGCCCGCCCCGCCGAACGCCTGGGCCTCGACGACCCGTGGGACCACCTGCGCCAGGAGTACGCCCGCCGGGCCCCCGGCTTCCTCGCCGAGGCGCTGCCGGGCCTCGACCCGGCCAAGGTCCGCTTCGTCGCCCACCATGTCGCCCACGCGGCCTCCGCCGGGCCCATGTCGCCGTACCCCGACTGCGCCGTCCTCGTCCTCGACGGGCGCGGCGAGTGCGGCTCGCACCTGGCCGGCCGCTACACCAACCGGGAGCTGACCGTCCTCGGCACCCAGCAACTGCCCGACTCCCTGGGCCTGTTCTACGAGGACCTCACCCAGCACCTCGGATTCCTGCGCAGCAGCGACGAGTTCAAGGTGATGGCCCTCGCGTCGTACGGCACCCCGCGGTTCGCCGACCGCCTGCGCGCGTACGTGCACGCCGACGACACTGACGGTACCGACCGCACCGGCGGACCCCACGGCTTCCGGGCCCGCCCCGTGCCCTGGGCCGAACTCGTCCCGCCCCGCCCGCCGGGCGGCGACTGGAGTCAGGACCACGCCGATCTCGCGGCCAGCGCCCAGCTCTGCCTGGAGGAGACCGTGCTCGCCCTCGCCCGCCGACTGCGCGAACGCACCGGCGAGGACGCCCTGGCCCTGGCCGGCGGCGTCGCGCTCAACTGCGTCGCCAACACCCGGCTGTGGCGGGAGAGCGGCTTCCGGCACGTGTGGGTGCAGCCCGCCGCCGGGGACGCCGGCACCGCCCTGGGCGCGGCCGCCCACGTGGCCGGCCAGAAGGACACCCTGGAGCCGATGCCGACCGCCGCCCTCGGCCGCGGCTGGAGCGACGGCGAACTGCGCGCGTGGCTGGAACGGGCGGCCGTCCCCTACGAGGAGCCCGCCGACATCGCCGAGACCGCCGCCGAGGCCCTGGCGGCCGACGGCATCGTGGCCTGGTTCCAGGGCCGCGCCGAGTACGGACCGCGCGCCCTCGGCCACCGCTCGCTGCTGGCCCACCCGGGCCACGCGGCGAACGTCGAGCGCCTCAACGCGGTCAAAGGACGCGAGGAGTTCAGGCCCGTGGCCCCCATGGTCCTCGCGGAACGCGCGGCCGAGATGTTCGACGGCCCGCTGCCCAGCCCGCACATGCTCTTCGTGCACGACGTGGCCGCCGACTGGCGGGCCCGCATCCCGGCCGTCGTGCACGTCGACGGCACCGCCCGCATCCAGACCGTGGACCGCGCCGAGGAGCCGCTGGTGGCCCGGGTGATCGACGGGTTCGAACGGCGCACCGGGCTGCCGGTGGTGGTCAACACCAGCCTGAACACAGCCGGGCGGCCCATGGTGGACGACCCCCGCGACGCCCTGGAGTGCTTCGGCTCCGCCCCCGTCGACCTGCTCGTCCTCGGCCCCTTCGCGATCCGGCGACGAAAGGCCTTCGCATGACACCCGCGCCCGCCTACACCGTCGTCGTCCCGACGATCGGCCGCCCCTGCCTCGCCGAGTGCCTGCGCGCGCTGGCCGGGGCGCAGGGACACCCGCCGCACGAGGTGATCGTGGTCGACGACCGGCCCGGCACCGAGGGCGACCTGCCCCTGGAGGCCGCCGGGCCGCTGCTCGACCGGGTCCGGACCCTGCGCACCGGCGGCAAGGGCCCGGCCGCGGCCCGCAACGCCGGGTGGCGGACCGTACGCACGCCCTGGACCGTGTTCCTCGACGACGACGTCCAGGTGCTCCCCGACTGGTCCCACAGGCTCGCCGACGACCTGCGGGGGGCCGGCGAGGAGGTCGGCGGCATCCAGGGGCGGCTCAGCGTCCCGCTGCCCCCGGACCGCCGGCCCACCGACTGGGAACGCAACACCAAGGGCCTGGAGAACGCGGCCTGGGCCACCGCCGACATGGCGTACCGGACCGCCGCGCTCACCCTGGTCGACGGCTTCGACGAACGCTTCCCGCGCGCCTTCCGCGAGGACGCCGACCTGGCCCTGCGCATCGAGCGCGCCGGCTGGACCCTGTGCCGGGGCACGCGGGTCACCCGGCACCCCGTGCGCGCGGCCCACTGGTGGGCCTCGCTGCCGGCCCAGCGCGGCAACGCCGACGACGCCCTGATGAGCCGGCTGCACGGGCGCGACTGGTGGCGCCGCGCCCAGGCGCCCCGCGGCCGGCTGCCCCGGCACCTGGTGGTGACCGGCGCCGCCCTCGCGGCGGCCGGGTGCGCCCTGGCGGGCCGTCGCCGCGCCGCAACCGTCTGCGCCGCCCTGTGGACCCTGGGCACGGCGGAGTTCGCCCTGGCGCGCATCCTGCCCGGCCCCCGTACTGCCCGCGAGATCGCCGGGATGCTCGGCACCAGCGTGCTCATCCCGCCGCTCGCCGTCCGGCACTGGACGCGCGGGGTCCTGCGCCACCGCAACGCCGAACCTCTCGGAGGTGCCCGGTGAACACCGACCGGCCGCCCGTCGCGGCCGTGCTGTTCGACCGCGACGGCACCCTCCTCGCGGACGTGCCCTACAACGGCGATCCCGCCCGCGTACGGCTGCTGCCCGGCGCCGCGGCGGCGGTCCGGCTGGCCCGCCGGGCCGGCCTGGGCACCGCCGTGGTCAGCAACCAGTCGGGCATCGGCCGCGGCCTGCTCACCACCGAGCAGGTGCGGGTCGTCAACGAGCGGGCGGACCACCTGCTCGGCGGCCTCGGCAGCTGGCTCTTCTGCCCGCACGCCCCGGACGCCGGCTGCCCCTGCCGCAAACCACGCCCGGGCCTGATCCTGGAGGCCGCCGCCCAACTCGGCGTCCCGCCCGCCCGGTGCCTGGTGATCGGCGACATAGCGGCGGACGTCCTCGCCGCCCGCGCGGCCGGCGCCCACGGCGTACTCGTACCGAACACGGCCACGGCCCCCGACGAGGCCCGGCTCTTCGCCTCCGAGAGTGCCCCCGATGTGCTGACGGCGGTGCGCCGAGCCCTGCGCGAGGCGCCGGGTGTGAAGAACGCGGCCCGAGCGGCGGGCGAGAGCCCCGCCGCTGAGCGGACCCGGTCCGGGAGGCGGTCGTCGTGAGAGCCCTGGTCGTCAGGCTCGACAGTTTCGGGGACGTGCTGCTCGCCGGGCCCGCCGTGCGGGCGGTCGCCGGTCACTGCTCGCACGTGACCATGCTGTGCGGGCCGCGGGGAGCCGACGCCGCCCGGCTGCTGCCCGGCGTGGACGAGGTGCTGGAGTGGGAGGCGCCCTGGGAGGGCTTCGACCCGCCCGCGGTCGACGTGGCCGACGTCGACCGGCTGCTGTACCGCCTGCGCGCGGCCGCCTTCGACACCGCGCTGGTTCTCACTTCCTTCCACCAGAGCCCGCTGCCGACCGCGCTGCTGCTGCGGCTCGCCGGAGTCGGGCGGATCGGCGCCGAGAGCGTCGACCACCCCGGCCGGCTGCTGGACGTACGCCACCGGCGCCGCGAGGGCCGGCACGAGGCCGAGGCCGCGCTCGACACCGCGGCCGCCATGGGGTTCACGCCGGCCGAGGGCGACGACGGTCGGCTGCGCGTCCTGCCGCCCCCGGACACCAGCGGCATGACCGGCCACGGCCCCTACGTCGTGCTGCACCCCGGCGCCACCGCCCCGGCCCGCGCCTGGAGCGCCCACCGCTGCGAGGAGGCCGTCGCACTGCTCGCCGACGCCGGACACCGCGTCGTCGTCACCGGCGGCCCGGACGAGACCGCGCTCACCCGCCGGGTGAGCGGGGACGTCGCCGTGGACCTCGGCGGCCGCACCGGCCCCCGCACCCTCGCCGGCGTGCTGCGCATGGCCGACGTCGTGGTCAGCGCCAACACCGGACCGGCCCACCTGGCCGCCGCCGTCGGCACCCCCGTGGTGTCGCTGTTCGCGCCGGTGGTCCCGGCCGACCGCTGGGCACCGTACGGCGTCCCCACCATCATCCTCGGCGACCGGTCGGCGCCCTGCGCGGACACCAGGGCCCTGGTCTGCCCGGTGCCCGGCCACCCCTGCCTGGACGAGGTCACCGGACAGGACGTGGTGCGCGCGGTGCACAAGCTCATCCAGGAGCGGCACTCATGAACATCCTCGTCTGGCACGTGCACGGATCCTGGCTCACCGCCTTCGTACAGGGCCCGCACACCTACCTCGTCCCGGTCACCGAGGACCGCGGCCCCGACGGCCTCGGCCGGGCACGGACCTGGGACTGGCCCGCCACGGTCCGGGAACTGACCCCCGCCGAACTGCGCGACTGCGCCATCGACCTGATGGTGCTCCAGCGCCCGCACGAACCCGAGCTCGCCCGCCGCTGGACCGGCCGCCGGCCCGGCGTGGACGTACCCGCCGTGTACGTCGAGCACAACAGCCCCGACGAGTCCCCGGAACGCCAACGGCACCCGCTCGCCGGGCAGTCGAGCGTCCCCGTCGTCCACGTCACCCACTTCAACCGGCTGATGTGGGACAACGGCAGGGCCCCGACCGAGGTCGTCGAGCACGGCATCATCGACCCGGGCCCGCTGTGGACCGGCACCGAGCGGCGGGCCGCCGTCGTCGTCAACGAGCCCGTGCGCAGGGGCCGAACCACCGGGACCGACCTGCTGCCCCGGTTCGCCCGCTCCGCGCCCCTCGACGTCTTCGGCATGCGCACCGAGGGACTCGCCGGACACCTGGACCTGCCCCCCGAGCGCTGCCGCGCCCGGGACCTGCCCCAGCGCGAACTCCACCGCGCGATGGCCCGCTGCCGGCTCTATCTGCACCCCGTCCGCTGGACCTCCCTCGGCCTCTCCCTGCTGGAGGCCATGTTCCTGGGCATGCCCGTGGTCGCCCTGGACACCACCGAGGTCCGCGAGGCGGTGCCCGGGGACGCCGGGGTGGTCTCCAACCGCCTCGACGTCCTGGAGGACGCCGTACGGACGTTCCTCGCCGACGCGGAGCACGCGCGCAGGACCGGAGCGGCGGCCCGGGCCGCGGCCCGGGCCCGCTACGGAGAGCGGCGCTTCCTGGACGACTGGGAGCGCCTGATCAAGGAGGTCACCCGATGAGCCGCATTCTGCCCACGGCCGGCCGCGTCGCCATGGTCTCCGAGCACGCCAGCCCCCTGGCCGCGCTCGGCGGACCGGACGCGGGCGGCCAGAACGTGTACGTGGCACAGGTCGCCCGCCAGCTGGCCAGGAAGGGGTACCGGGTCACGGTCTACACCCGGCGCGACTCCCTGGGCCTGCCCGACCGGGTGACCCTCATCGACGGGGTCCAGGTGGTGCACGTGCCCGTCGGGCCGCCCGCCCCCGTCCCCAAGGACGAACTCCTCCCGCACATGGCCGAGTTCGGGGCCTTTCTCGGCAGGCAGTGGTCCGCTGATCCGCCCGACGTGGTGCACTCCCACTTCTGGATGTCCGGTCTCGCGGCCCTGACCGGCACCCGTGGCCTCGGCATCCCCGTCGTGCACACCTACCACGCCCTCGGCACCGTCAAGAAGCGCTACCAGGGCGCCGACGACACCAGCCCGCCCGAGCGCCTCGCGATCGAGGAGGCGGTCGGCCACGAGTGCGCCCGCATCATCGCCACCTGCTCCGACGAGGTGGCCGAACTGCGCGCCATGGGCCTGTCCGAGGACCGCGTCACGGTCGTCCCCTGCGGGGTGGACCCGGACCAGTTCAGCCCGGTCGGCCGGCCCCGGACGGCACCCGGCGTCCGTCGGCTGCTGGCCGTCGGCCGGCTCGTGCCCCGCAAGGGCTTCGACCGGGCGATCCGCGCCCTCGCCGGCGTGCCGGACGCCGAACTCCTCATCGCGGGCGGCCCGGAGGCCGACCTGCTCGGCACCGAGCCGGAGGCCGAGCGCCTGCTCACCATCGCCGGGGAGTACGGCGTCGGCGACCGCGTGACCCTGCTCGGCGGGGTCGGCCGGGACCGGATGCCCCGCCTGATGTCCAGCGCCGACCTCGTCCTGTCCCTGCCCCGCTACGAACCCTTCGGGATCGTCCCGCTGGAGGCCATGGCCTGCGCCACCCCGGTCGTCGCCACCGCCGTCGGCGGCCAGCTCGACACCGTCGTGGACGGCGTCACCGGCGTACGGGTCCCGGCCGACGACGACCACCACGACCTCAGCGGCGTCATCCGCGCGCTCCTCGACGACCCCGGCCGGCTCACCGCCTACGGGGCCGCCGGACGGGACCGCGTGCTGGCCCACTACACCTGGGACCGCGTGGCCGACGGCGTGGCCGGGGCGTACGGCGCCGTGTCCACGATCCCCTCACTCCAGGGAGTCGTCCGATGAAGACCGCCACCGACACCGCGCACTGCGACGACCTGATGAAGGCTTTGGAGACGTTCCGCGACTGCGGCGCCCTCATCGAGCGCTGGGGCACCGGACTGGCCCGCCGGCTGGGCTCCGGCGCCCGGCTGCTCGTCGCCGGCAACGGCGGCAGCGCCGCGCAGGCGCAGCACCTCACCGCCGAACTCGTCGGCCGCTACCGGGACGACCGGGCGCCGTTCTCCGCGCTCGCCCTGCACGCCGACACCTCCTCCACCACCGCCATCGCCAACGACTACGGCGTGCAGGAGGTGTTCGCCCGCCAGACCGCCGCCCACGGCCGCCCGGGCGACGTGCTGATGCTGCTGTCCACCAGCGGCGCCAGCGCCAACCTGCTGGCCGCGGCCGACCGCGCGCACGACCTCGGCATGACGGTCTGGGCGATGACCGGCCGGGCCCCCAACCCGCTGCACCGCGCCGCCGACGAGGCCCTGTGCGTGGACGCCCCGGTGGCGGCCACCGTCCAGGAACTGCACCTGGTCGCCGTGCACATGCTCTGCGAGGCCTTCGACGAGGCGCTCGGGCGCGGCGAGGCCGACGGGCGCGCCGAGGACGGCCGGGCTGGGGGGAACGGCCGGGTGGACGGCCGCGGCGGCGTGAAGGGACGCCTCGACGGCCGGGGCCGGCCCGGCCGAACCTCGGCCGGCGCCCCGGACGCCCACGGGGAAGGAGCCGCATGACCGCCCCCCGCACCCCCTTGCTCGTCGTCGGCGACGCCCTGCTCGACCACGATCTGTGCGGCCGCGCCGACCGGCTGGCGCCCGACGCGCCCGTGCCGGTGGTGCACGGCACCCGGCGCAGCTCACGCCCGGGCGGCGCGGCCCTCGCCGCCTGCCTGGCCGCCGCCGACGGCCGCCCGGTCACCCTCGTCACCGCCCTCGGCGACGACGAGGCCAGCGGCGCCCTGCGCGACCTGCTGGCCGGCCGCGTCGACCTGATCGAGCTGCCCCTGGACGGCGAACTGAGCAGCAAGACCCGCGTGCTCGCGGGGGACCGGCCGCTGCTGCGGCTCGACGACGGCGACGGACGCGCCCGCGAGGCCACCCCGCGGGCCCGCACGGCGGTCGCCGGGGCGGACGCCGTGCTGGTCGCCGACTACGGCCGCGGCGCCGCCGACGTCCTCGGCGAGGCCCTGGCGCAGGCGGCCGCGCGCGCACCCGTGGTGTGGGACCCGCACGTGCGCGGCGGCCCCCCGGTCCCCGGCGTACGGCTGTGCACGCCCTCCGCGCAGGAGGCCCGCCTCCTGGCCCGGCGGGCCGGCCAGGACGCCGAGCCCGGCGACGACGCCGGACTGCGCACGGCCGCCCGCGACGCCCGGGCCC